>NZ_CP049740.1:0-600000 GCF_011100465.1 Jeotgalibaca arthritidis | reverse complement strand
ATTAACGAAGCGCTATGCGACAGAGGGCTTGACGATCTGCCTTTTAACATCCATTTTAGTCTTATTTCAACTCATTGATTCCTTTTCTCTCTATAAAGGATTGGTTGAAAGTGGTATCGATGCGGATACTGCTAAGTCATTAAAAGGGATTTACGATAGAGGGCAGCCTCTTGTTCAATTGGGGATGGTAGTGGGGACAGGTTTTTCCGCTAGTTTTATACCGATGTTAACTCAAGCCTTTGTCAGTAGACAAGCTGATCGTTTTCAATATGCAGCCAAATCACTGATTCGGATTACGCTAACACTATCGCTTGCAGCGACTGTTGGCTTACTGGCTATTCTTCCAGAAGTGAATCAGATGTTATTTGGAGACCGGAGCGGACAAGTGGTGTTGGCGATTTATGTGATGGCTATTGCTGCAGCCTCATTAGTCATGGCTTTTCACTCCATTTTACAAAGTGAAAACCAATACCGTCTAACCTTATATGCACTGGCGATTGGGCTAGTGGTGAAATTAGCGTTGAATAGTTGGTTAGTTAGCAGCTTGGGAACGCTGGGGGCAAGTATAGCAACCTTGACGGGGTTAGTCATCATGGCTATATTCTTAGCGAGTAAGTTATCGTTATCCATGACACAATTGTGGAGAACCGACCACTTTCTACTAAAATTAGTGGGTGGTGCTGGAATGTTGTATATAACCGCCGTTATGACTAAGTGGGTGCTGACCAGTTTGTTATTCCAATCAGATTCTCGCAGCCAAGCAAGTATCGTTGCGTTATTAACCGTAGTAATCGGTGTTATCGTATTTGTTGTTTATATCTTAAGAGTTCAGCTCTTTACAATTAGAGAATGGCTATCACTCCCATTCGGAAAGAAATTATTGAAAAAAGGAGTCAAAGGATGATAGAAAATAAACGGGACATCAACCAGCTCTGCCAAAAATTAGGAATTGATCCATTTGATGGTCTCCAACTTCTAAAAAGTTCTTCTCTTTCAATTAAGCAGCTTGACCAGTCTAGTCATGTTATTATTCAATGTGATGAACCATTCGATGTGAAAAAGCTAAGTGATTATCCTGATGATTACCGTTTGGCGATCATTTCTGATAACCTCCAGTGGCTGACTGTAAAAGATAGTGAAAGCAACCAGATTATAGGAGACCTTCTTTATTTACCAGCTCTAGAGCGTGATGCTCAAACCAAACGTTTTACGACAACCCAATCTTATATGGATGAGATTTTAGAAAAAGATATGTGGGCAAGAGAGCAAACCCACGAGAGCTTATTGCCTTATTTAATGGAAGAAGCAGAGGAAGTGGCTGTAGCTATTGCAAATAATGACCAAGACAACTTGGTTGAGGAGTTAGGAGACATTCTTTTGCAAGTCTTCTATCATGCTGGTTATGCTAAGTTGGAATCACGCTTTACAATGGCTGACATACTAGATACACTAAATAAAAAGTTACGCCGTCGTCATCCGCATGTGTTTGATGGTTATGTAGTCAATACCATTCAAGATATTGATGATATGTGGCAAGCGATTAAACGAAAAGAAAAAGAGATGAGGGAAAATAATGAGATTAGATAAATTTTTAAAAGTCTCCCGTATTATCAAACGCCGTAGTGTTGCTAAGGAAGTTGCTGATAAGGGCCGTGTCTTCATTAACGGTAAGCAAGCCAAATCAGGTGCCAATGTAAAAGTGGACGATGAGCTAACCTTGCAGTTTGGTAACAAGACATTGGTCGTTCGGATTGATAAAATTTTAGATACGACTAAAAAAGATGAAGCGCAAGATATGTATACGATTGTGAGTGAAACGGCTCATACAGAAGAAGATTAGTAAAAGTTCATCGTGACATTTATTTCCTTTTCTTCTATACTGTAATCATATGATAAAATTGGCCATAGCTATAGTAGAAAACAGATGAGGAGGCTGGCATATGTTTTTTAAACAAGCCAAAACTCAAGGCAAGACACAAAATATTACTCAAATTAAAAATACATACACACAAGAGCAAACCTTAAAAAAACAAATTTCTACAAATCTTCAAAGAAAAGCAAGAAGAAGACTGCTAGCGATTATGATTGTAGGTTTGTTGATGGTGGTTCCTTTAGGCATCAATGTGGTCAAGAATTTATTTGAGATTCGTTCCTTGGATGGGAAAATAGCGGAGACAAAAGAAATTAATGTTACATTGGCAGAAGAAAATCAAAACTTGAAGGTTCAAGTTGGGTTGCTGCAGGATGATGAATATGTGGCTAAGCTAGCTAGGAGTCGTTATTACTTGAGTAAAGATGGCGAACTTATTTTCAGCTTGCCTGAAGATAATCGTAGCAAAGCAGCCGAAAAAGAAATATCCGAGGAGAAATCAGCGGAATAAAGCGCTTCGCTGGTGACAACCAACTGTATTTATAATGGATAACATGCTATAATTAGCATACAAAACTTAAGGAGGAAACTTTTTTTTATGTCAATTGAGGTTGGTAGCATTATATCAGGAAAAGTAACAGGTATTACAAATTTTGGTGCATTTATCGATTTAGGTGAGAAGAAAACAGGACTTGTTCATATCAGTGAAATTTCTGATAGTTATATTAAGGACATTAATGAAGTATTAACTGTTGGAGACGAAGTAAAAGTTAAAATTTTATCGATAGCAGATGATGGGAAAATTGGGTTGTCAATTCGTAAGGCAGAAGAGAAAACCGAAGAAGTTTCCCGACCTCAACGTGAGTATAAACCTAGCCAACGTAGTTCTGCTCCTGCTCCTGCTCCTAGAAAAACAACGTCATATAGCAGAGATAACAACGCTAGAGGAGACCGTTTTTCTCAAGGGCAAGAAAGCAAAAAAGATAGTTTTGACAATTTGATGAGCGCATTCCTAAAAGATAGTGATGATCGCTTAACATCGTTGAAACGCAATACTGAAGGTAAACGAGGCGGCCGAGGCGGAAGACGTAGCTAATAGGCTGATAAAAAGAGGGGTTGAACGAACAGTCATTTGGACCATTCGTTCTGCCTCTCTTTATTTTATTAAATAAGGAGGACAGAAGATGGATAAGTTAATGCAGCGTATTGCTAGCGACAATGAAAAGAATCACTATTGGCTACCATCAGATGTTGTCCTTGTTGCAGTCTCAGCAGGCGTTGATTCCATGGCATTACTAGATGTTATTCGCAGATTAGCTGAGGAAGGTGGTCCACAAGTAGAAGTCGTACATGTTCACCATCATTTACGGGAGTCAGCAGATGGTGATTTAAAATTGCTTGAGACTTATTGTCAGCTCCATCAGTTGCCGTGTCATGTTAGACACTGGCACCAAAGCGAGCATCCAAACAGTAATTGGGAAGAAGCTGCGCGTCATGTGCGCTATCAATTTTTTGAAGAGCAAATGGAGGAGCGACAAGCGAGTTGTCTATTGACGGCTCATCATGCGGATGACCAGATGGAAACCATTCTAATGAAGCTGACACGAGGGAGCACTTTGAGTGGTTATAGTGGGATGAAGGCGGTTCGGCCTTTTGGAAATGGGCGGCTTATCCGGCCACTGCTAAGTTATGAAAAAAACGAGCTCTACCGTTATTGTCATGACAATGGGGTGCCTTATCAGGAAGATGAGACCAACCAAAGTATGGCTTATACAAGGAATCGTTATCGCCATCAACTTCTTCCGCTTATTAAACAGGAAAATCAACAAGCGAGCCAGCATTTTCAAGCCTTTTCCCAACAGCTACAAGATATTGAAGAGCTGTTAAGCCCGCTATTAACAACTCACTTTGCTCGCTTGTTTCAAACGAATGAAGATGGTTGGCAGTTAGATCGATTGCTGTTTATTGAGGAGACACCGGCACTACAACGGCTAGTGTTAACTTATTTTTTTGAAACAATCGGTCCAAAAGAGTCTATTTTCATCAGTAAGAAGCATCTCCCGACTGTCCTAGCATTTATTCAATCTGACCTGGCTCAAGGCGAATTAAATCTAGGCGGTCTTCAGCTTAAAAAACGCTATAATGTCATTTACTTCCATAGGGGAAGTGCTGAAAATGAGAAAGAACATAAAAAAATGCCCATTTATAAAGAACTTAAACTAAATCAATGGTTAGAATTAGAGATTAATGGTAAAATAGGATTGTTTTTATTTAGTAATGATGATTTAGAAAGAGCAGAATTAAATCAAGTCAGCTTTGTCTTTAAACAGGCTGATGTTCAGTTGCCGCTAATGGTTCGCCCTTGGCAGCCAGGCGATAAGATACAGCTTAATCCGAAACACCCCTTTACTAAAAAAATTGCGAGATTATTTGTTGACCGTAAAGTTCCAAAAGAAGAACGGCAACGAGCGCAAGTGGTTTGCGATGCAAATGGAACAGTATTATGGCTTATGGGTTATGCCACGTCAGTTTTACTGACTGAAGCTAGCCAACAGCAAATGAATCAAGAAAATAACGAGTACCTAATACTGGTATTTGAAAATAACGATGAGGTGAAGATGTGATCCATCCAGATATTAAAGAAGTATTGTATACAGAAGAAGAAATTAGACAGGCAACGCAAGAATTAGGTGCCGTTCTAACAAAAGAATACGCAGGTAAAAATCCACTAATGATTGGTGTTTTGAAGGGTGCCATCATGTTTATGACGGACTTATCTCGTGCTATGGACTGTGATTTGGAATTAGATTTTATGGATGTTACAAGCTACGGTGCAGCGATTGAATCAAGTGGTGATGTTAAAATTCTTAAAGATTTAGATACATCAGTAGAAGGTCGTGACCTATTAATTGTTGAAGATATCATCGATACAGGTCGTACATTGAGCTACCTTATTGAAATCTTCCGTCACCGTAAAGCAAAATCAATTAAAGTGGTAACCTTATTAGATAAGAAAGAACGCCGTGCGGTTGATTTAGAAGCGGATTATGTGGGCATTCATGTACCAAATGAATTTGTGGTTGGCTATGGCTTAGATTACATTGAAAAATACCGTAATTTGCCTTATATCGGTGTTTTAAAAGAAGAGATTTACCAATAAAAGAGATAGTGAAAGATGGTCAGATATGGTATCATATTTAAGATACATTAATTAACTATCGCATTATAAGAGAAAAAAGGATATAAGCCCAAAAGGCATACTATCTGACAGGGAGGGTCAAATGAAAAAGAATAATTTTCTCAAAAGCAGTGGCTTTTGGATTCTAATCTTCCTGGCAGTCATCGCAGTCGTAACCATGATGACACGAGGAGTCGGGAACCAGTCAAGCCAAACTATTACTACAACTGAATTTGTCACAGCTTTAGAAAATGAAGAAGTGAAAGAATTCAGCATGCAGCCAGGCGCAGGCGTTTGGGAAATCGTCGGAGAATACCGTGAAGAAAAAACAGTTGAGAGTAGTTCTTCATCAAACGATTTGTTGTTGTTCAATGAGCAGAACTTAACAACAACAGCATTCCGTTCGACAGTATTGCCAAATGACTCAACCCTTGCACAAATCGGTGAATTAGCTGCCGTAGCAAATACAGACGTTACGATTGTCGAACAAGACCAATCAGGTGCTTGGATTAGTATTCTATTTAGCATCTTGCCTTTAATTATCTTCGTCTTCTTCATGTATATGATGATGGGACAAGGCGGTGGACAAGGTGGCGGTGGAAGAAACGTTATGAACTTTGGTAAAACAAAGGCAGAAGACGTTTCGAAGAAAAACGTTAAAGTTCGTTTCTCTGATGTCGCAGGTGCAGAAGAAGAAAAACAAGAATTAGTTGAAGTTGTTGAGTTCTTAAAAGATCCAAGACGTTTTACTGCTCTTGGCGCTCGTATTCCAGCTGGTGTTCTATTAGAAGGACCTCCAGGGACGGGGAAAACATTACTTGCTAAAGCTGTTGCCGGTGAAGCAGGGGTGCCATTCTTCTCGATTTCAGGTTCTGAATTCGTAGAGATGTTCGTTGGGGTCGGTGCAAGTCGCGTTCGTGACTTGTTTGAAAGTGCTAAAAAAGCTGCACCAGCCATTATCTTTATTGATGAAATTGATGCAGTTGGTCGTCAACGTGGTGCTGGCATGGGTGGCGGGCACGACGAACGTGAACAAACCCTTAACCAATTATTAGTTGAAATGGACGGATTTTCGGGTAGTGAGGGTATTATTGTTATCGCTGCAACAAACCGTTCAGACGTTCTCGATCCGGCATTACTTCGTCCAGGTCGTTTTGACCGTCAAATTTTAGTCGGTCGTCCAGATGTTAAAGGCCGTGAAGCAATTTTGAAAGTTCATGCGCGTAACAAACCATTGGCAAATGACGTTGACTTAAAAGTTGTTGCACAACAAACACCAGGTTTCTCTGGTGCAGATCTAGAAAACTTACTAAACGAAGCAGCGCTAGTAGCTGCCCGTCGTGATAAAGTTAAAATTGACGCCTTAGACATTGATGAAGCGCATGACCGTGTGATTGCTGGTCCAGCTAAGAAAGACAAAGCGATCAGTAAAAAAGAACGTGAAATGGTTGCTTACCATGAAGCGGGACATACGGTTGTTGGTATGGTACTAAGCGATGCACGTACGGTTCATAAAGTAACGATTGTGCCACGTGGACGTGCTGGTGGATATGCGATTATGCTTCCTAAAGAAGATCGCTTCTTAATGACTAAAAATGAAATGTTTGAACAAGTTGTTGGTTTGCTGGGTGGACGTTTGGCTGAAGAAATTGTCTTCAATGTTCAAACAACTGGAGCAAGTAATGACTTCGAACAGGCGACAGCCCTTGTCCGTAGTATGGTAACAGAATACGGTATGAGCGAACGCCTAGGAACTGTTCAATACGAAGGGAATCAACAAGTTTTTGTTGGCCGTGATTATGGTAATACCCGTTCTTATTCAGAAGATATTGCTTATCAAATCGACTCAGAAGTGCGTCGTATGATGGGTGAAGCTCATGATAGAGCACGACAAATTATTAATGACCACCGCGAACAATTAAACTTGATTGCTGAAAAACTGCTTGAACTTGAAACCTTGGATGAGAAAACAATCAAGAGTCTATTTGAAACAGGTAGAATGCCTGCTGAAAATGAGGCAACTGAATATCCAAGTGAAAAGGCAGCTTCTTATGAGGACGCAAAACGTGCTCTAGAGAAGAAAGAAGCGGAGCGTGAGCAAGCTCAAAAAGAGAAAGAAGACCACTTAGAAAACGAAGAGGGCGACTACTTCTCAAACTGGGCAGATGAGCGTGAAGAAAAAGAATCAGATAAAGACTCAGAAGAATAAGAAAGAAACAGAGTGGGACTATCCTGCTCTGTTTTTGACTTTATAAGTTGTCTCGTTTGGTTTTTGGACAAGCTATAGTAAAATGGAAGAGAATAGAAAAATAGACCATCGTGGGAGGATATTAAATGTCAGATTATTTAGTAAAAGGATTAGCATATGAGGGGCAGTTCCGTGTTTATGCCGTTGATGCAACAGAAACAGTAGGCGAAGCGCAACGTCGTCATGATACATGGAGCGCATCTTCAGCAGCATTAGGCCGTACAATGGTTGGGTCGATTTTAATCGCAACAACTGGATTAAAGGCAGAGCAAAAAATGTCAGTGATTGTTAATGGGAATGGTGTTGGTGGCCGCATTATTGTTGATGCTAATGGTCAAGGAGATGTGAAAGGCTATATCACTAACCCACATGTTAGCTTACCTTTAAATGGAAATGGCAAGTTAGATGTTCGTGGCGTTGTTGGAACAGAAGGCTTACTAACTGTCATTAAGGACCTAGGATTAAAAGAACCATTTACCGGTCAAGTCCCATTAGTGAGTGGCGAATTAGGTGAAGATTTCACTTATTATATGGCGAACTCTGAACAAATTCCTTCAGCAGTTGGACTAAGTGTTTTAGTTGATACCGATGATTCTATCAAAATCGCTGGCGGTTTTATGATTCAAGTATTACCTGGAGCCAGTGAAGCAGCGATCACATCCATTGAGAAAAATCTAGCGGATATGCCGCTTGTTTCTCGCTTAATGGAAAAAGGTGTGACACCAGAAGAAGTTCTAGAGCGTATTTTAGGCAAGGAAAATATTCGCTTTGTTGAAAAAATGCCGGTACAATTTAAATGTGATTGTTCGCATGATCGCTTTAAAGATGGTCTTGCAGCAGTAGGAAAAGAAGAATTAGAGGCAATTATCAAAGAAGATAAAGGTGCAGAAGTCATCTGTCAATTCTGTGGCGAAAAGTACCACTACTCAGAGGAAGAATTAACTGAACTATTAGTAGACATTCAAAAATAAAGGGTATCTCATCAAGTAGAATGGAGGAAAACGAATGAAGAAAGTCGTTAACCATATTTCAGAACTAATTGGAGAAACACCGCTATTTAAATTAACCAAGCTTGTCCCACAAGGTGCAGCCGACGTCTATGTGAAGCTGGAATCTCTTAATGTAGGGCGCAGTATCAAAGACCGAGTTGTTCTTAATATCTTAGAAGTTGCAGAAGAACAAGGTCGTATTAGCCCATCGGATACGGTTGTAGAAGTAACCGATGGCAATGCTAGTCTATCATTAGCGATGTTAGCATCATCTAAAGGCTACCGCTCAATTTTGATGATGCCAGCAGGAAGTAGTCAAGATTTTAGTGAAAAACTCGCTTATTACGATGCAGAAATCATCGAAACCCCAGCGGAAGAGGGAATTGAGGGTGCTATTAAAGCAGCACGTGACTTGAGTCAACAAGAGGGTTACTTTTATTTGAATCAGTACAGTAATCTTGCGAACACGGCAGTTCACGAAGGGATGACGGGGCCAGAAATTGTGGATGCCTTTGATGGTCATTCGCCAGATGCCTTTGTTGCAACGGCAGGGACAGGCGGGACATTGACGGGCGTTGGCCGTTATTTGCGTTCTGTTAACCCTAATGTAGAGTTGTATGCTGTTGAAAGTAATCAAGCCGCTTTGTTGAGTAATGATGACACTGGACGTGTATCAATTAGTGGTATGAGCGGTGACTACCTCTCGCCACTTTTAGATCAAACCTTATACAATGGCGTTGTTCGGGTGAGCTTAGAAGAAGTTCATCAAACAACCCAAGATTTAGCCCGTCTCGAAGGGTTGCTATTAGGCCCTGCCAGTGGTGCGGCTATCGCCGGCGCCATTGAAATTGCTAAACGGCTAGGAAGTGGCAAAAAAGTAGTCACCATTTCAAATGGCGACTACTAAAAAACACAAGCTTTCGAGCTTGTGTTTTTTAACGGCTACCATCTTTCCCTTTTATTACAAGCTCGAAGGTGGTAGAATGTTTGAGACGTTTTTAATTTCTAATTAAAAACAAAGGAATAAAATGTTCAAGAAACCTTGCATTTTAACGTGTTTCTTGGCAAGATAGATAAGACAGAATATTGATAGGAACAGAACGGAGTGACCTCATTGAGTCAAGAAAAACATTCTGAAGAATTGAATGACCAATTGATCGTTCGTCGCGAAAAAATGCAAAATTTGCGTGAGTCAGGTGTAGAACCATTCCATAGTGGTTTTAACCGCACACACTTGTCACAAGAATTGCATGAGACATACGACAGTTTAACAAAAGAAGAAATTGACGAGCAAGAAATCTCAGTTTCCATTGCAGGACGAATTGTAACAAAACGTGGAAAAGGTAAAGTTGGCTTTGCCCACTTACAAGATAGCCAAGGCCGTATTCAAATTTACGTTCGTAAAGACGAGGTAGGCGAAGCTGACTATGAGATTTTCAAACAAGCTGACTTAGGTGATATTGTTGGTGTTGTTGGAACAGTTATGAAAACCAATACCGGTGAAGTAACGGTGAAACCAAGCCAATTTGTTCATTTAACAAAAGCATTAAAACCTCTACCAGATAAATACCATGGCCTAACAAATGTGGAACAAAAATATCGTCAACGTTACTTAGACTTAATTAGTAATGAAGATAGCTTCGAGCGCTTTGTTAGCCGTAGTAAAATTATTACTGAAATCCGTACTTACTTAAATGGCTTAGGCTATTTAGAAGTTGAAACACCTGTGTTACACACAATGGCAGGTGGCGCAAGTGCACGTCCATTTATCACTCACCATAACGCTTTAGATATGGAACTTTACATGCGTATTGCATTGGAGCTGCATCTAAAACGTTTGGTTATCGGTGGTATGGAAAAAGTTTATGAAATTGGTCGCGTCTTCCGTAATGAAGGAATCGATACAACGCATAACCCAGAGTTCACTATGCTAGAACTTTATACAGCTTACACTGATTACCAAGATGTTATGAACCTAGTAGAAGGAATTTTCTCAACGGTTATTGAAAAAGTAAAAGGAACTACAACTATTTCTTACAACGGCCAAGAACTAAACATGGCTGGTCCTTATGCACGCATCCATATGGTTGATGCGATTAAGGCAGAAACTGGTGTTGATTTCTGGGCTGAAATGACAGACGAAGCAGCTCGCCAATTAGCGAAAGACCACAATGTCCAAGTTACAGAGCATATGACAGTTGGACATGTTATCAATGAATTCTTTGAAGAGTTTGTTGAAGATAAACTGGTTCAACCAACCTTTATCTATGGTCACCCAACAGCCATTTCGCCTTTAGCACGTAAAAACGAAAAAGACGGCCGCTTTACTGACCGCTTTGAATTCTTTATCATGGGTAAAGAATACGGTAATGCCTTTACCGAATTAACAGACCCAATCGATCAAAGAGAGCGTTTTGAAGCGCAAGCGAAAGAAAAAGAACAAGGTAACGACGAAGCTCATGGTGTGGATGAAGAATTCCTTGAAGCACTAGAGCATGGTATGCCGCCAACTGGTGGACTAGGAATTGGTATCGACCGTATGGTGATGCTCATTACTGATAGCCAATCGATTCGTGACATCCTATTGTTCCCAACAATGCGTCCGCACGACGACCATTAATATGAAGTAGTAACCCCACCCAAATCGTTTCGGTTTGGGTGGGTTTTTGATTTTTGAAGCTAAAACCAACTTCAGCTCTCAAAAAAAGCCTGAAGTTGGAAAAATCAGGCTTTCAACCAACTTCGTCACAAAATATCGAACTGAAGTTGCTTTCTCAGCCGCTATAGCGGGACAGCACCTTTCTTGTGGTCTCTAGCGAAACAGTATGACCACACCAATCCCGTAATAGAACAGAAGTGATCTTTTTTTCAGGAAACAACAACCGAAACTCATAAAGGCAATGCATCACAGCCTCTGTCTTAGTATAATAGCGCCGACAAGCCGGACAGAGAAAGTGCCGATGACTAGACACAAGAGCTTGGCAGACACAATCGCAGCACCAGACACCTTTTTTTAAACGATCGTAGCTATAAAAAATACCGATATCATAAAAATCTTTCTCATAACGCCTACTTTCAATGTAATCAGCGATAGCGTGATGCCGTTGGTCAAGTTTACGAGATCGATTCTTAATTGATTGAAAATGGCGATTAAGTTGAGCGTGAGTGACGAGTGGCAACGCATCACTGTTACCGTACAACTGAAATTCAGGATTAATGAATATTAGCCGTTTCGTAATGGGAAACTGAATACCAGCATTTCTTAACAAAATATCTAATGTTTCATAGGCGCGGTCTAGCTGAATAAAGGGACTGCGTATTTTCTTTTTTTGCGATGTAAAGAATTCCCCATCTTCATAATAGTAATTACCGCTAAAGTTTTTGATATCATAAAGATAAATCATATCCCATGTCACCACAATAAAATCAAGCTGTGGGCATAGGGTGGCTTCAAATTCAGAGTCATAAATGGCGAGATAATCAAAAGACTGATTCAAAAGGTACTTACCAAAGTTAAATTCGCCAGAAGAACCGAGCTGGCTATTAGTAAAACGGAATTGATCGTGAGCCTTAAATGACATGCGGCGATTGAGAGATTCGAATGTTTTTACAGATATGGCTTTTCTTAATTTCATCTATTTCACTCCTTCATATATACAATCCGCAAAAGAGATTTATTTCCGTTTTAAAAAACTTTCGTCTAAACTGTTGACGAATACGAATTTTCATGTTATTATTTCAAAGGTGCTTTTATACACAGATTCCTGAAAAGAATTTCAGTCGTGCTGACTGATTGTATAACAGCACAGTGCTTAAAAAATCGAAGAAATATTCGATTTATTATTTTTTGCAAATAAATGGACCACCTGGATGTGTGGACCAAGAACAACCTGTTAAGGAAGGAGGAAACATTAAATGCCTACAATTAATCAATTAGTTCGTAAACCTCGTAAATCTGCGATTGAAAAATCTAAGTCTCCTGCTCTAGGAAGAGGATATAACAGTTTCAAGAAAGCTCCAACAAACACTAACTCACCTCAAAAACGTGGTGTTTGTACTCGTGTTGGTACAATGACTCCAAGAAAGCCTAACTCGGCTTTGCGTAAATATGCGCGTGTACGTTTGTCTAACCTTTTAGAAGTGACAGCTTACATTCCTGGTATCGGCCATAACCTACAAGAACATAGTGTTGTTCTTATTCGTGGTGGACGTGTAAAAGACTTGGCGGGTGTTCGTTACCATATCGTACGTGGTGCTTTGGATACAGCTGGTGTAAACGGCCGTATGCAATCACGTTCTAAATACGGTGCTAAAAAACCTAAAAAATAATTGAGTCTATAAACTCAACACTTAAAACTAAAATTGAAAACTGAGGAAGGAGGAGTCAGAATGCCTCGTAAAGGTCCAGTCGCAAAACGCGAAGTAATGCCAGATCCGATTTACAATTCTAAATTGGTAACTCGCACAATTAACCGTCTTATGGTTGATGGTAAACGTGGAAAAGCAGCAACTATTCTGTATAACGCATTTGACATCATTAATGAATCTACTGGTAATAACCCATTAGAAACTTTCGAACTAGCTATGAAAAACATCATGCCTGTTCTTGAAGTAAAAGCTCGTCGTGTAGGGGGTTCAAACTATCAAGTACCTATCGAAGTTCGTCCAGAACGTCGTCAAGCATTAGGTCTACGTTGGTTAGTTAACTACTCTCGTCTACGTGGTGAAGATACCATGGAAGAAAGATTAGCTAAAGAAATCATGGATGCTGCAAACAACACAGGAGCATCAGTTAAGAAACGTGAAGAAACACATAAAATGGCAGACGCTAACAGAGCTTTCGCTCACTACCGTTGGTAAGATTGTCTTACATAATGTGCATAAGATAAGAGCAGCGTCAGCTGTTCTTACTTATTAAATAAATACAAAGAAAGAGGTGTACGAAGCAGATGACAAAAAGAGAATTTACTCTTGAAAACACAAGAAATATCGGAATCATGGCTCATATTGACGCTGGTAAAACAACGACTACTGAGCGTATTCTGTACTATACTGGTAAAATCCATAAAATTGGTGAAACTCACGATGGTGGGGCACAAATGGACTGGATGGAACAGGAACAAGAACGTGGTATTACAATTACTTCTGCTGCTACAACAGCTCAGTGGAAAGGTCATCGCGTAAACATCATCGATACACCTGGACACGTGGACTTTACTGTAGAAGTAGAACGTTCATTACGTGTTCTTGATGGTGCGGTTGCATTGCTAGATGCTCAGTCTGGGGTTGAACCTCAAACTGAAACAGTATGGCGCCAAGCAACTACTTATGGAGTACCTCGTATTGTTTTCATTAACAAAATGGACAAAACTGGTGCTGACTTCTTGTACTCAGTTGGTACGCTTCATGAACGTCTACAAGCTAACGCTCATCCAATTCAATTGCCAATTGGATCTGAAGATACATTTACAGGGATCATTGACCTAGTGGAAATGCAAGCTGAAATCTATGATTCAGAAGACGGAACTGACTACCACGAGGAAGCAATTCCTGAAGAATACAGAGAAATCGCTGAAGAATGGCATACAAAACTAATTGAAGCTGTAGCGGAAACAGACGAAGAGTTAATGGAAAGATACCTTGAAGGTGAAGAAATCTCTATTCCAGAACTTAAAGCTGCTATTCGTAAAGCAACAGTTAACGTAGAATTCTACCCTGTACTTTGTGGTTCAGCATTTAAAAACAAAGGTGTTCAGTTGATGCTTGATGCAGCGATTGACTACCTACCAGCTCCAACAGACGTACCTGCTATTAAAGGTTTCGAACCTGGAGACGCAGAAAATGTTATCGACGTTCATGCTGACGATAACGAACCATTTGCAGCTCTTGCATTTAAAGTTATGACTGACCCATTCGTAGGTCGTCTAACATTCTTCCGTGTTTACGCTGGAACATTACAATCTGGTTCTTACATTCAAAATGCAACTAAAGGCAAACGTGAACGCGTTGGTCGTATCTTGCAAATGCATGCTAACAGCCGTGAAGAAATTCCTGAAGTATTCTCTGGAGATATCGCAGCAGCTGTTGGATTGAAAGATACTGGTACTGGTGACACATTGTGTGACGAAAAACGTCCAGTTATCCTAGAATCAATGGAATTCCCTGAGCCTGTTATCGAAGTTGCTATTGAGCCTAAATCAAAAGCTGACCAAGATAAAATGGGTACTGCTTTACAAAAATTATCTGAAGAAGATCCTACTTTCCGTGCATCATCTAACCCAGAAACAGGTCAAACTGTTATCGCTGGTATGGGTGAGTTGCACTTGGACATCATCGTTGACCGTTTGAAACGTGAATTCAAGGTAGAAGCTACTGTAGGTGCGCCTCAAGTATCTTACCGTGAAACGTTCAAAACAAGCGTTGAAGCTGAAGGTAAATTCGTTCGTCAGTCTGGTGGTAAAGGACAATTCGGTCACGTATGGATCGAGTTCACACCAAACGAAGAAGGAGCTGGATTCGCATTCGAGAATGCTATCGTTGGTGGGGTTGTTCCTCGTGAATACATCCCAGCTGTTGAAGCAGGATTGAAAGACTCAATGGAAAACGGTGTTCTTGCTGGATATCCATTAGTTGACGTTAAAGCTCGTCTATTCGACGGATCTTACCATGATGTTGACTCTTCTGAGACAGCATTTAAGGTAGCTGCTTCTCTAGCATTGCGTAACGCTGCTAAGAAAGCTAACCCAGTAATCCTAGAACCTATGATGGCTGTAGAAGTTACAGTTCCAGAAGAGTACCTAGGAGACGTTATGGGACACTTTAGCGCTCGTCGTGGTAGCATTGAAGGAACTGTTGCTCGTGGTAACGCACAAATCGTTAAAGGATTCATTCCTCTATCAGAAATGTTCGGTTACGCAACAACACTTCGTTCAGCATCACAAGGACGTGGTACATTTACAATGGTATTTGACCACTACGAAGCTGTTCCTAAGTCAGTTCAAGAAGAAATTATCGCTAAAAGCGGTAAAGGTTCTTCAGAAGAGTAATCTTCATTCTATAACATGATATATTGCATTTTAGGTCCGTAATCGGTATACTTTACTATGATAGGCGGACCTGTAAATGCAGTAGTCTATAAAAATAAAAACACTCAATATGAGGAGGAAATTTAGAAATGTCAAAAGAAAAATTCGATCGTTCTAAACCCCATGTTAACGTTGGTACTATTGGACACGTTGACCACGGTAAAACAACATTAACTGCAGCAATCACAACTGTATTAGCTAAACATTACGGTGGAGCAGCTGTTGACTACGCTTCAGTAGACAACGCTCCAGAAGAAAGAGAACGTGGAATCACAATTAACACGTCTCACGTAGAATATGAAACACCTAACCGTCACTACGCTCACGTGGACTGCCCAGGTCACGCGGACTACGTTAAAAACATGATTACTGGTGCTGCTCAAATGGACGGCGCTATCTTAGTAGTATCTGCAGCTGATGGCCCAATGCCACAAACTCGCGAGCACATCCTATTGTCTCGTAACGTTGGTGTTCCATACATCGTTGTTTTCTTGAACAAAGTTGATATGGTTGACGACGAAGAGTTATTAGAATTAGTAGAAATGGAAGTTCGTGACCTATTGTCAGAATACGACTTCCCTGGTGATGACACTCCAGTTATCGCTGGTTCTGCATTGAAAGCTCTAGAAGGCGAAGCAGAATACGAACAAAAAATCTTAGACTTGATGGAAGAAGTAGACAACTACGTTCCAAACCCAGAACGTGACACTGACAAACCATTCATGATGCCTGTTGAGGACGTATTCTCAATTACAGGTCGTGGTACTGTTGCTACAGGACGTGTTGAACGTGGACAAGTTAAAGTTGGGGATGAAGTTGAGATCGTTGGTATCGAAACTGAAACTACAAAATCAACTGTAACTGGTGTTGAAATGTTCCGTAAATTGTTGGATTACGCTGAAGCGGGAGACAACATTGGTGCATTGCTACGTGGGGTTCAACGTGAAGATATCCAACGTGGACAAGTATTGTCTAAACCAGGTACAATCACACCTCATACTAAATTTACTGCAGAAGTATACGTACTTTCTAAAGAAGAGGGTGGACGTCACACGCCATTCTTCACTAACTACCGCCCACAGTTCTACTTCCGTACAACTGACGTAACTGGTGTTGTAGAATTGCCAGAAGGTATCGAAATGGTAATGCCTGGCGATAACGTTAAAATCACAGTAGAATTGATCCAACCAATCGCTATCGAAGAAGGAACTCGTTTCTCTATTCGTGAAGGTGGACGTACTGTTGGTTCTGGTGTTGTTTCTGAAATTACTGCTTAATTTTAAAAAAAGCATAATAACATTACAACTTCTAAAGGAAGAGCATTTGCTCTTCCTTTTTTTGTGCTCATTTTTATCTAGAAAAGGGTTTTTGTTTATCAGAATTAAAAGCAAATATCCTTGTTTTAGTTGAGACGAAATGGCCTAAATGGATATCATTTTAGATTTAGGTAAATATTCGTTATAATAAGCATAGATTCACACTAAAAAAATATAAGGGGGAATTCATCATGAATGGATTTACAAATTCATTAGAAAGTATTTGGTTATCATTTGTAGGTGTACTGCCAAGATTATTAGGAGCAATCTTATTAATTATTCTGGCATGGTTTATTGCAAGTGTGGTTAAGAAGGCGTTGACTAAAGGTTTACATGCTATTAATTTTAACCAGAAGTTAACGAAATGGGGTGTGGCATCGTCAGTTGAAGATGGCAACCGTATTATCGAATCCATTGCTAAAGTCTTTTACTATTTGATTTGGTTATTCTTTATTCCAGGAATACTCGCTCAAATTGGTCTAGCCAATATTGCATCACCAATTACGAATATGTTTGATTCATTCTTGGCATTCTTACCAAACTTATTTGCTGCAGTTGTTATTTTAGCAATTGGTTACTTTGTTGCTAAGTTTGTCAAAGAACTTGTTCGTAATCTATTAGAAACGGTGAACATTGATAAGTATGTTCGCAAATATACAGCAAAAGCATCTAATGTTACACCAGTAGATGTCGAGAAGCAACGTTATACAGTCGCTAAAGTATTAGCTAATACAGTATTCGTTGTTATTCTCATTCCAGTTATTACTATGGCACTCGAAACATTAGCCATTCGCTCAATCTCAGAGCCAATCGTGAATGTTTTAAATCAAGTACTAGCGATTATTCCCAATATTCTTGTAGCGGTTATCTTGCTAATTGCTGGAGGATTAATTGCTAAATTTGTAGGTGATTTACTGGAAGGCTTATTAGAAAGTTCAGGAATCGATCGTTATTCACGCTATTTAAATACATCGAATAGCTCGACTATCACGATTTCAACTATTATTGCTAAAGTTGTTCAAACGGTTATTGTTGTCTTCTTTTTTGTAGAAGCTTTGAACGTATTAAACCTTGCCGTTCTAAACAGTATTGGCGTAGCGATTATTGCTTACTTACCATCTGTACTAATTGGACTAGTTATTTTAGCTTTAGGACTATTCGGCGGTAATGCACTATCATCATTCATCAAAGATTCAACCGGTAGTATGATGATGGGGGAAGTAGTGAAGTACATCTTGTTTGTCTTAGCCATCTTCATGACCTTAGATCAATTAGAGTTTGCTTCAACAATTGTTAGTACAGCTTTCTTATTTATTATTGGTGGTTTAGCAGTTGCCTTTGCACTAGCCTTTGGACTAGGTGGTAAAGACTTTGCTAAGCGTCAATTAGATAAATTAGATCAGAAAATTGAAGAAGAAAGCAATAAGGTCGCTCATACAGCGCCGAAAACAGAAGCAGAAAAAAAGATTGATCATGAAATCGATCAATCACCGCTATCCTAATAATAACAAGCTAACAGACTAGAGGTCGAAAGACTTCTAGTCTTTTTTTGTCGAAACAGTCGATGCAGGTCAATCAAATGAGCTGTATCTGACATCCCATATTGCACATATAACTTTACACTGAAAAATTTTTTATTTATAATGATATTATCTATTAATAAAGGGACAATTGACACTCGAGCCACACTAAGAAAGGCTGAAGACTATGAAATTACATTTTCATTTCAAGCGAAGTTTAGCTGGCATTTTTCCTGAAGAGAGAAAAGAACGAACAGAGCAATTACCAATAAAAAAAGCTAAAGTACCGGATATGCTCATTTTCCCCTTAAATATGCATATCGGAAAGCCTGCTAAAGCAGTTGTTTCGGTAGGCGACTATGTAAAAATTGGCAGCCTTTTAGCAGAAGCAGATGGTGGCATTTCTGCCAATGTGCTATCTTCGGTTTCTGGAAAGGTCATGGCGATATCAAGTCGTCAAACCGTTAAGGGTCCTCACCAAGCAATCGTTATTCAAAATGATTTTAAAGACGATAAAGACGAAGCTTTTTTTAAACAGCAAAAGTTAGAAAGCTCAGCAGATAAACTAGCGATGATTCGCCGAGCAGGTATTGTAGGAATGGGAGGAGCAACCTTTCCAACCGATGTAAAAGCATCACCTCAAACGCATAAGCCAATTGATACCATTATTATTAATGGCGCAGAGTGTGAGCCTTATTCAACGAGTGATCATCGTATGATGATTGAGCACGCTGAAACAATCGTAAAAGGAGCCCGCCACTTGCAAAACCTACTTGCTGCCAAACGCGTCTACATTGCCCTCGAAGATGATACACCAGATTGCGAAACAGCCTTATTATTAGCTATAAAGGACTTTCCTGATGTTGAAATAAAAGTGCTACAAACCATGTACCCACAAGGTGCAGAAAAAGTATTAATAAAGAAGCTAACCGGTAGAGAGGTGCCATCAGCAGGCTTACCTGCTGATGTGAGGACATTCGTCACCAATGTATCGACTGCCCACGCCGTTTATGAGGCAATTGAAGAGCAAAAGCCACTCTTTGAACGAGTAACAACCGTCACAGGAGAAGCTATTCGTCAACCTCAGAACCTTCGTGTTCGTATAGGTACACCGATTAATTGCCTAATCGAAGAATGTGGTGGTTTTAGTAGCCCGCCAGCTAAACTATTACATGGCGGACCTATGATGGGGATTGCCATCGATTCAGCCGATATTCCCATTACTAAAGGGAGTTCAGTTATCACATTTCTATTAGCTGAAGAAGTGACAGATCAAGAGCGGACGGATTGTATTCGTTGCTCAGAGTGCTTAAATGTCTGTCCGGTTAACTTACAACCTATTCTTATTAGTAACGCCTATGAAAGAGGAGATATCAATGAAGCGGAACGTTTAGGAGCCATGGATTGCATCGAATGTGGCAATTGCTCGTTTATTTGTCCATCAAAAATACCGCTCTTAGATAATATTCGCTCTGCCAAATCAGCCATTAAAACAAAGAATGCGGGGTAGAGTAAAATGAATCAAATAAAAGAGTTATCTATTAGCCGATCGCCTCATTTATATGCAAAACCATCTGCTCAGTGGGTGATGCTGCAAGTCATTATTTCACTCTTATTCCCAACATCAGCAGCTATATACTTTTTTGGTTGGCATGTATTAGTCATGCTTATCGTTGGCGTCGTGACGGCTGTATTATCAGAGTACCTTTTCCAAAAAATAGCACGTAGAAAATCAACCATCAAAGACTTGAGTGCGGTCATTACGGGTATGTTAATCGCACTTAGCCTACCGGTAACAGCTCCTTTATGGACGATCGCAGTAGGGAGTATATTTGCGATTATAATCGTCAAGCAAATTGGAGGAGGGATTGGCCGTAACATCTTTAATCCAGCGGTAGCTGCTCGGGTAATGTTAAAGGTATTCTTTTCGCCATGGATTACCAATTGGGTTTTGCCGGGAGAGGATATCGTTTCTACAGCAACACCATTAGAATATATTGGTCATATGACGACAAGTTTGCCCAGTGAAGGCATACCAAGTTTAACAGACTTGTTTTTAGGTGTCGGTTTAGGTGGCCCAATAGGCGAAACATCCAAGCTAATGATTTTAATAGGGATGATTTATCTCATCATAAAAAGGGTGATATCACCAAACTTACCAATAATCTATTTAGCTACGCTGGCTTTAACAACCTCAATTGCTGGTGGCTTTCAATTTGATTACTATATGACCCATGTTTTAAGTGGCACAGCATGTTTTGCTGCGGTTTACATGATTACAGACTACAGTTCCCAACCCTTAACAAGAGATGGCAAACTACTTTATGCGCTTGGAGCAGGATTGTTAACTGCTATCATTCGATTGCTATTTAATTTTCCTGGTGGAGTGGGTATCGCTATCTTAATTATGAATGCTCTGTCTCCCGCAATTGACCGCTATTTAGCACCAAGAATTTACGGACATCAGCAGCGTTTAAAGAAAAATAAAGCTGTTCGCGAGAAAGTGGTCATAAAATAATCATATATAATAGGAAGAGAGTTGATTTTATAATCAAAATCTTCCTGTTTTTTTATGCGAAAAACTTGATTTAAAGGGACTAAACAGGCAAAATAAAACAAGTTGAGAAAAAACAAAAAACAAATAAATTTTTATTGAAAAAAGCTTGCAAATTATATAATAAGTCTGTATACTAATGAAGTGCGAAATTTACAGAAGTAAAAAGCACAGGGGTCCTTATTTGAGGACGCCAAGTGATGAAACGAGAGGTTGCGACACGCCCGGACGCTTTGCCACGGCGGGTGAGGCCGGAAAATTTTCGTGGAGCTAGTCTTATGAGTTACATTTGACGAAGGAGGGAACAAAATGGCAAAACAAAAGATTCGTATCCGTTTGAAAGCATATGAACACCGCGCATTGGATCAATCAGCAGATAAAATTGTAGAAACTGCAAAGAGAACAGGAGCTTCTGTCTCAGGTCCGATTCCATTGCCTACAGAGAGACAATTGTATACAGTGATTCGTTCACCGCATAAATACAAAGATTCTCGTGAGCAATTTGAAATGCGTACACACAAACGTTTGATTGATATTATCAACCCAACAAGCAAAACTGTTGATGCATTGATGAAACTTGATCTACCATCTGGCGTAGACATCGAAATCAAACTATAATTTATCGTTAACCCAAAAATAAACTAACTAATAAAACAACGGAGGTGTTACCATGACCAAAGGAATCTTAGGCAGAAAAGTAGGTATGACTCAGTTCTTTACAGAAAACGGAGAATTGGTGCCTGTAACTGTTATCGAAGCTACTCCAAACGCAGTATTACAAGTTAAAACTGTTGAAACAGATGGCTACGAAGCGGTACAAATCGGTTACCAAGATTTACGTGACGTATTAACTAACAAACCTGCTAAAGGTCATGCAGCAAAAGCAAAAACTGCTCCTAAGCGCTTCATTAGAGAAATCAAAGATGTTGAGCTGGGAGAATACGAAGTAGGACAAGAACTTAAAGTAGATATGTTCGTAGCAGGAGACATCGTTGATGTCACTGGTACATCTAAAGGACACGGTTTCCAAGGCGTTATCAAACGTCACGGACAATCTCGTGGACCAATGTCTCACGGTTCTCGTTACCATCGTCGTCCTGGTTCAATGGGTGCAGCGTCTGATCCATCACGCGTTTTCAAAGGTAAAAAATTACCTGGGCAAATGGGTGGCAAACGCATTACTATCCAAAACCTAGAAATCGTTAAAGTTGACGTTGAAAACAACGTTATCTTGATCAAAGGTAATGTACCGGGATCTAAAAAATCATTAATCGAAATCAAATCAGCTCGTAAAGCTGCTAAATAAGTAATATAGAAAGGAGGAACGAGAAACATGCCTAACGTAACCCTATTTAAACAAGATGGTACTCAAAATGGTGAAGTAACACTAAACGAGGAAATCTTTGGAATCGAACCAAACGAAAGTGTTGTATTTGATGCAATCATTATGCAACGCGCGTCATTAAGACAAGGAACGCACGCTGTTAAAAACCGTAGTGCAGTTCGCGGAGGCGGCCGTAAACCATGGCGTCAAAAAGGAACTGGTCGTGCTCGTCAAGGATCAATCCGTTCACCACAATGGGTTGGCGGTGGAGTGGTTTTTGGACCAACACCTCGTTCTTACAAATATAAATTAAACAAAAAAGTTCGTCGCTTAGCACTTAAATCAGTTCTTTCTGAGAAAGTTACAGAAGGAAACTTATTAGTACTTGAAGGACTAACTTTCGACGCACCAAAAACAAAAGAATTTGCACAAGTGTTATCTAACTTGAATGTAGACTCAAAAGTATTAGTAGTTGTTGAAAATGATAACGACTTTGCAGTATTATCTGCACGTAACCTTCCAAAGGTAACTGTTATCAATGCAGACGGACTAAACGTACTTGACATCGTGTCTCATAACAAAGTTGTATTGACTCAAGCTGCTCTTTCTAAGGTAGAGGAGGCTCTTCAATAATGGAATTACATGATGTTATTTTACGCCCAGTCATCACGGAAGCATCTATGCTTGCAATGGACGAGAAGAAATATACCTTTGAAGTAGATGTTCGCGCTAATAAAACTCTAGTAAAACAAGCAATTGAAAAAGTGTTTGATGTAGAAGTTAAAAACGTGAATATTATGAATGTACGCGGAAAACTTAAACGTATGGGCCGTTACCAAGGCTATACTAAAAAACGCCGCAAAGCGATTGTTACTTTAACAGAAGCTTCAAAAACAATCGAATTATTCGACGAAGAATAAAACAAATAGATACCCAAATCAATATATAGGAGGGAATATAACGTGGCGATTAAGAAATACAAACCGATAACTAACGGTCGTCGTAACATGACAGGATCAGATTTCGCTGAAATCACAAAAACAACTCCTGAAAAAACGTTACTAGAAAAGAAAAGCAAACACGCTGGCCGTAATAATCAAGGTAAAATCACAGTACGTCATCAAGCTGGCGGACACAAACGTGCTTACCGTATTATCGACTTCAAGCGTAACAAAGATGGCGTAATCGGCCTAGTTAAAGCTGTTGAGTACGATCCAAACCGTACTGCTAACATTGCACTAATCCACTACACTGATGGAGTTAAAGCATACATCATTGCTCCAAAAGGAATCGAAGTTGGACAAAAGATTGAATCTGGTGAGGGAGTAGATATCAAAGTTGGTAATGCTTTGCCATTAGCAAACATTCCAGTTGGTACATTCATTCACAACATTGAAATGAAACCTGGTAAAGGCGGACAATTAATCCGTTCTGCTGGTACAAGCGCTCAAGTATTAGGTCGTGAAGGCAAATACACTCTTGTACGTTTAAACTCAGGCGAAGTTCGTATGATCCTTTCAGCTTGTCGTGCAACAGTTGGTACTGTAGGTAACGAACAACACGAATTGATTAACATTGGTAAAGCAGGACGTAATCGTTGGTTAGGTAAGAGACCTACTGTGCGTGGTTCTGTAATGAACCCTAACGATCACCCACACGGTGGTGGTGAAGGTAAAGCACCAATCGGACGTAAATCACCAATGACACCATGGGGCAAACCTGCACGTGGTATGAAGACACGTAATAAAAAAGCTAAATCTAGCAAATTAATTATTCGTGGACGTAAAAAATAATTAATACAATCAAATGTATGATACAGATAGAAGAGAACCGAAAGGAGGCTTCACCATGGGTCGTAGTTTGAAAAAAGGACCTTTCGTCGATGAACATCTTATGAAGAAAGTGGAAGTTGCTGCTAAGAGCGAGAAAAAACAAGTTATTAAAACTTGGTCACGCCGTTCAACAATTTTCCCACAATTCATCGGCCAAACGATTGCAGTATATGATGGAAGAAAACATGTCCCTGTATACATTCAAGAAGATATGGTAGGACACAAATTAGGGGAGTTCGCTCCAACAAGAACATACCGCGGACACGCGGCTGACGATAAGAAAACAGGTCGTCGTTAATTACGAGGGGAGGAATTAAAATGGCAGAACAAATTACAGCTGCAAAAGCAACTGCTAAAACTGTCCGTATCGCACCTCGTAAGGTTCGTCTAGTAGTGGATCTTATCAGAGGAAAAAGTATTGGAGAAGCAATCTCCATTCTGAAATTTACACCACGCTCTGCATCACCTGCAGTCGAAAAAGTGTTAATGTCAGCAATTGCTAATGCGGAACATAACTATGATTTAGATATTGAAAACTTGGTAGTAAGTGAAGCTTATGTGAACGAAGGACCAACAATGAAACGCTTCCGTCCTCGTGCTAAAGGATCCGCTTCACAAATTTTGAAACGTACAAGCCACATTACAATCGTGGTATCAGAAAAGAAGGAGGGATAATCTGTGGGTCAAAAAATTAATCCAATAGGAATGCGTGTTGGCATTATCCGTGATTGGGATGCTAAATGGTACGCAGAAAAAGATTTCGCTGATTTCTTACATGAAGATTTAAAGATTCGTAAACATATCGAAACTAACTTAAAAGAAGCATCTGTTTCTCGCGTAGAAATCGAACGTGCAGCTAACCGTGTTAATATTTCAATCCATACTGCTAAACCAGGAATGGTTATCGGTAAAGGTGGATCTGAAGTAGAAAAACTACGTAAAGCTCTAAACACTTTAACAAACAAACGTGTTCATATTAACATCGTTGAGATTAAAAAAGCAGACTTGGATGCTAAATTAGTGGGAGAAGGAATTGCAAGACAATTAGAAAACCGTGTTGCTTTCCGTCGCGCACAAAAACAAGCTATCCAACGTACAATGAGAGCTGGAGCTCATGGTATCAAAACTATGGTTTCTGGTCGTTTGAACGGAGCAGATATGGCTCGTTCAGAAACTCATTCTGAAGGAACTGTTCCTTTGCATACTCTTCGTGCAGACATTGACTATGCATGGGAAGAAGCTGACACTACTTACGGTAAACTAGGCGTTAAAGTTTGGATTTCCCGTGGTGAAGTATTGCCAGAACGTAAATCTGAGAAAGGAGGGAAATAACCAATGTTAGTACCTAAACGTGTAAAACACCGTCGTGAATTCCGTGGAAAAATGCGCGGAGAAGCAAAAGGTGGAAAAGAAATTGTTTTTGGTGAATTTGGTTTGCAAGCTGTTGATTCAAAATGGATCACTAACCGTCAAATCGAAGCAGCCCGTATTGCTATGACTCGTTACATGAAACGTGGTGGGAAAGTTTGGATTAAAATCTTCCCTCACAAATCATATACATCTAAAGCTATTGGTGTTCGTATGGGTAAAGGTAAAGGTGCTCCAGAAGGCTGGGTATCTCCTGTAAAACGCGGCAAAATCATGTTTGAAGTTGGCGGCGTACCTGAAGAAGTAGCACGTGAAGCTTTGCGTTTGGCATCTCATAAATTGCCAATCAAAACTAAAATCGTAAAACGTACAGAAATTGGTGGTGAATCGAATGAAGGCTAATGAAATCAAAGACTTATCCACTGCTGAAATGATTGAGAAAGAAAAAGCATTCAAAGAAGAGCTTTTCAATCTACGATTCCAACTTGCTACAGGGCAACTTGAAAACACTGCCCGCCTTAAAGAAGTTCGCAAATCAATTGCACGCATTAAAACAGTATTGCGTCAAGAGTTGCAAAATCAGTAATTCAGCAAAGGAGGGTACTAAAAAATGACTGAACAACGTAATAAACGTAAAGTCTACCAAGGCCGTGTTGTCTCTGACAAAATGGATAAAACAATTGTAGTAGAAGTATCTACTTACAAAAACCATCCTACATACGGTAAACGTGTAAGATACTCTAAAAAGTACAAAGCACATGACGAAAACAATCAAGCAAAACTTGGTGATATCGTAAAAATCATGGAAACTCGTCCGCTATCTGCTACTAAAAACTTCCGTTTGATGGAGATTGTAGAAGAGTCTGTGATTATCTAATTTTTATAAAAAACAAGAAATAATTCCTGATCCGGAAGGAGGATACTAAAGTGATCCAAACAGAAAGTCGTTTGAAAGTTGCCGATAACTCAGGAGCAAGAGAAGTCTTAGCTATTAAAGTATTGGGTGGATCTGGCCGTAAATACGCAAACATTGGTGATGTTATTGTTGCAACAGTAAAACAAGCAACACCCGGTGGCGTTGTCAAAAAAGGTGAAGTTGTTAAAGCTGTTATCGTTCGTACTAAAACTGGTGCACACCGTAAAGACGGTTCATACATCAAGTTCGATGAAAATGCATGCGTAATTATCCGTGATGACAAGAGCCCACGTGGAACACGTATCTTTGGACCTGTTGCTCGTGAATTACGTGACAACAACTACATGAAGATTGTTTCTCTAGCTCCAGAAGTATTGTAAGAATCGTAAGAATTGAAGGAGGTGCAACAACTCATGCACGTAAAAACTGGCGATAAAGTTAAAGTGATTACTGGTAAAGATAAAGGTAAAGAAGGAACGATCCTAAAAACTCTACCTAAAAAAGACCGCGTGATCGTTGAAGGCATTAACATTGTGAAGAAACATCGTAAAGCTTCACAAAGCAACTTGACTGGTGGTATTCTTGAAGAAGAAGCGCCAATTCATGTGTCTAATGTAATGTTGATTGATCCTAAGACTGGTGAACCTACTAAAGTAGGCTATAAAGTTGAAGACGATAAGAAAGTCCGTGTTTCTAAAAAAACTGGAAACATTATCGACTAATCATTGAAGGAAGGAGGATCTTTTAGATGAACCGTTTGAAAGAAAAATATACAAAAGAAATCACACCTTCATTGGTGGAAAAATTCAACTACACTTCTGTCATGGAAGTTCCTAAAGTTGAAAAAATTGTTATCAACATGGGTGTTGGTGACGCTGTAGCAAACGCTAAAAATCTAGAAAAAGCAGTTGAAGAGCTAACATTGATCTCTGGTCAAAAACCAGTTATCACTCATGCTAAAAAATCAATCGCTGCATTCCGTTTACGTGAAGGTATGGCAATTGGTGCTAAAGTTACTTTACGTGGCGAAAGAATGTACGAATTCTTAGACAAACTAGTAACAGTTTCATTACCACGTGTACGTGATTTCCGTGGTATTAGCAAACGTTCTTTTGATGGACGTGGAAACTACACTTTAGGTGTTAAAGAACAATTGATTTTCCCTGAAGTTGACTACGATAGAGTTGACAAAGTACGTGGTATGGATATCGTTATCGTAACTACTGCTAACACAGATGAAGAATCAAGAGAATTATTGACTCAATTAGGAATGCCATTCCAAAAATAAGCGAAGGGAGCAAAATTAAGTGGCTAAAAAATCAATGATCGCTAAAAACAAACGCCCAGCTAAATTCTCAACGCAAGAATATACACGTTGTGAACGTTGTGGACGTCCGCATTCTGTTTACCGTAAGTTCAAATTGTGCCGCATTTGTTTGCGTGAACTAGCTTATAAAGGACAAATCCCTGGCATGAAGAAAGCAAGCTGGTAATCAGCCATACCCGTAAGAAGGAGGTAAATGTTAATGGTTATGACAGATCCAATCGCAGATTTCCTTACTCGTATTCGTAACGCTAACATGGTTCGCCATGCAAGCCTAGAAGTTCCTGCTTCTAATATGAAAGTAGAAATCGCTAAGATCCTTAAAAATGAAGGATTCATTAAAAACTTTGAAGTCATTGAAGACGACAAACAAAACGTTATCCGTGTTTTCTTAAAATATGGTGCAAATAACGAACGTGTTATCACTGGACTAAAACGCATCTCTAAACCAGGTTTGCGTGTGTTTGCGAAAAGCGGCGAAGTTCCTCGCGTATTAAACGGCTTAGGAATCGCTATCGTATCCACTTCTGAAGGTGTTGTCACAGATAAAGAAGCAAGAGCTAAAAATATTGGTGGAGAAGTATTGGCTTACGTTTGGTAATCCATTCTTCCTACCCTAACTAAAACAAGGAGGTGCAGCCCTGTGAGTCGTATTGGTAATAAACAAGTCGAAATTCCAGCTGGCGTAACCATTGCTCAAGATGGAAACACAGTAACAGTCAAAGGTCCTAAAGGCGAATTGACACAAACTTTCAGTGAGCTAATCACTATCAATGTAGAAGGAAACACTGCTACATTTACTCGTGCAAACGAAGAAAAGTTCACAAAATCTATTCACGGAACAACTCGTGCGCTATTCAGCAACATGGTTGTTGGTGTATCTGAAGGATTTAAGAAAGATCTAGAATTAATTGGGGTTGGGTACCGTGCTCAATTACAAGGTAACAAACTTGTATTGAACGTTGGTTACTCTCATCCAGTAGAATTCACTCCAGAAGAAGGTGTAACTGTAGAAGTTAACGCTAATACAAAAATCACTATTTCTGGTTACGACAAAGAAAAAGTTGGCGCTCTAGCAGCTAACGTTCGCGCTGTACGCCCACCAGAGCCATACAAAGGCAAAGGTATCAAGTACTCTGACGAAATCATCCGTCGTAAAGAAGGTAAAACTGGTAAATAATAGCCAGTTTCTTCTTAAAGCAAGTTAATACACTTAAATAAAAGAGGTGACAATTGTGATTAATAAACCAGATAAAAACAAAACACGCCAGTCAAGACATGCTCGCGTAAGAAGAAAAATCTCTGGTACTGCTGAGTGCCCACGCTTGAACGTATTCCGTTCTAACAAACACATCTACGCTCAATTAGTTGATGACGTAGCGGGTGTGACGCTGGCAAGTGCCTCAAGTAAAAAAGATGCATCTGAAGCAGCTACTAAAACAGAACAAGCCGCAGTTGTAGGTAAAGTTATCGCTGAACGCGCAACTGAAAAAGGTTTGAAATCAGTAGTATTTGACCGTGGAGGATACTTATACCACGGACGTGTACAAACATTAGCTGAAGCTGCCCGTGAAAACGGACTAGATTTCTAAGAAAAGGAGGATGCCTACATATGGTATATATTGACCCAACTCATTTAGATATTGAAGATCGCGTTGTTGCGATTAACCGTGTAACTAAAGTTGTTAAAGGTGGACGTAAATTACGTTTTGCTGCTTTAGTTGTTGTCGGAGATAGAAATGGACATGTTGGTTTCGGTACAGGGAAAGCTAACGAAGTTCCAGAAGCAATCCGTAAAGCTATCGAAGCTGCTAAGAAAAACATGATTGAAGTACCAATTACAGGAACAACAATTCCTCACGAAGTAATCGGTCGTTATAGCGGTGGTAACGTAATGTTGAAACCTGCTGTTGCCGGTTCTGGAGTATCAGCTGGAGGTCCTGTTCGTGCGGTCATCGAATTAGCAGGTATCGCTGATATTACTTCTAAATCATTAGGTTCAAGCACTCCAATTAACATGGTTCGTGCAACTGTTAATGGTCTAGAACAATTGAAAAAAATCGAGGATGTTGCTGCATTACGTGGTAAATCCGTAGAAGAAATTAAAGGTTAAGGAGGATATACAAGATGGCAGAATTAAAGATTACTTTAGTACGTAGCTCAATTGGACGTCCTCAAAACCAAAAAGATACTTTGAAGGCTTTAGGATTAACAAAAGTTGGTAAAACTGCTGTAAAACCTGCTAATGATGCAATCAAAGGCATGATTAACACAGTTAGCCATTTAGTAGAAGTAGAAGAAGTTAAATAATTCAATCTATAACGAAGGAGGTGCCCAGTTACTATGAAACTTCATGAATTAAAACCAACAGAAGGATCTCGTAAAGTACGTAACCGTGTAGGTCGTGGATCTTCATCAGGAAACGGAAAAACATCTGGACGTGGACATAAAGGTCAAAAAGCTCGTTCAGGTGGTGGAGTAAGATTAGGCTTCGAAGGTGGACAACAACCATTGTTCCGTCGTATCCCTAAACGTGGATTTACAAACATCAATCGTAAAGAATATGCTGTTGTAAACCTAGATACTTTAAACCGTTTCGAAGAAGGTACAGAAGTAACACCGGCATTACTTGTTGAAAGCGGCGTTGTACGTGATGAAAAATCCGGCATCAAAGTTTTAGCAAAAGGTGCGGTTGAGAAGAAATTGAACGTTAAAGCTCATAAATTCTCCGAAGCAGCGAAAGAAGCGATTGAAGCTGCCGGTGGAACTGTTGAGGTGATCTAATGTTTGCGCTTCTGAAAAATGCATTTCAGGTGAAGGACATTAGAAACAGAATTTTCTTTACACTTGGTATGTTGATTGTTTTCCGTATCGGAACTCATATTACTGTACCTGGTGTGAATGCGGGTGCCATTCAAAACTTGGCATCAATAGGCTTATTTAGCCTATTGAACACTTTTGGAGGTGGAGCACTTAGTCAGTACTCTATCTTCGCAATGGGTGTCTCGCCTTATATCACTTCTTCTATTGTCATTCAACTCTTACAAATGGATATTATTCCGAAATTCACGGAATGGTCTAAACAAGGTGAAGTTGGTAGAAGGAAGTTGAATCAAGCAACAAAGTACTTAGCAGTTGTTCTTGCATTTGTACAATCAATCGGGATTTCAATTGGTTTTAACCAATTATCCAACTTAGGATTAGTTCGCAACCCAGGATTAGAAACCTATCTCATGATAGCGTTGATTATGACTGCAGGTTCGATGCTAGTAATCTTTATCGGTGATGCGATAACAATGAATGGGATTGGTAATGGAACTTCTCTGATTATCTTCTCTGGTATTGTTGCTCGTATTCCAGCCGATTTAATTACTTTCTATGAAGATCGTTTTGTCAATTCAAGTGAACTGACAACCAACATCATTTTTACAGTAGCCTTACTTGTAGCAATGTTATTAGTTGTTATTTTTGTTGTTTATATTCAACAAGCGGAAAGAAGAATACCAGTTCAGTATTCTAAACGAGCAACTGGGTCAAACCAAGCAGCTCACTTACCGTTAAAAATCAACTCTGCTGGAGTTATTCCGGTTATTTTTGCCAGTTCATTCATGATGACTCCGCAAACAATCTTAGGATTCTTTGCAGCGAATCATAGTGAGGCAACTTGGTATCAAGTGGTTAATACATTAGTCAATTTCCGTGAACCAATTGGAGCTGCTATTTATACAATTCTGATTGTCGTGTTCACGTATTTCTATGCGCTAATTCAAATTAACCCTGAGAAAATGGCCGAGAATTTACAAAAGTCAGGAGCTTACATCCCGAGTGTTCGCCCTGGTAGAGGAACCGAAGAATATATTACAAGCTTGTTGATGCGCTTAAGTACAGTTGGCGCTGTGTTCCTCGGATTGATTGCTCTCTTGCCTATTGTTGCTTCTGCATTATGGAACCTACCAGACTCATTAGCTCTTGGTGGAACTAGTCTTTTAATTGTTATCGGAACCGCATTGGATACCGCAAGACAAATTGAAGGACGAATGGTGAAACGCAATTATCAAGGATTTATTCAAAAGTAAGATGTGTACGGGGTTAGCCCCGAACACACTTGCAATTGTATAAAAGGAGACGAGTAAAAATGAAGAAAAACCTGATTATTACAGGACTTCCTGGAGCAGGGAAAGGAACACAAGCTGAACGTATTATTGACAAGTATGGTATTCCACATATTTCTACTGGAGATATGTTCCGTGCGGCAATGAAAAATGAAACTGCATTAGGACTAGAAGCCAAGTCTTTTATGGACAAAGGTGAACTTGTTCCTGATGAAGTGACAAATGGTATTGTTAAGGAACGTCTGCAAGAAGAAGATACGAAAAATGGTTTCTTATTGGACGGGTTCCCCCGCACAATGGACCAAGCCGTAGCTTTGGATAACATTATGACTGAATTGGGTCGTCAGATTGATGCTGTCATCAATATTGAAGTAAACCCAGATGTTTTAATGGCTCGTTTGACTGGTCGCTTGATCTGCCGTAATTGCGGTGCGACATACCACAAACTTAACCATCCACCAAAAGTAGAGGGAGTTTGTGATCGTTGCGGAAGCACTGACCTGTATCAACGAGAAGACGATAAGCCGGAAACAGTTGAAAACCGTATTCGCATTAATCAAGAACAATCCAAACCAATTATTGAGTTTTACTCTGAAAAAGGTTTACTCCACACACTTAATGGTGAAACTGAGATCGAAGATTTATTCCAAGAAGTTCAAGACATCATTGGTTAATATAGTTGATTAATAGTAAGTATTTTCTTTGCAAAAGCTTGATACTATGCTATAATATTGTAGTTAGTGTAAAATAATATTGCTTAGACAAATCGTAATTAATTAGCTTGAAATAATGTGAGGAGGTAAGAAGATGGCGAAAGACGACGTTATTGAAATTGAAGGAGTAATCGCTGAGACGTTGCCCAATGCAATGTTCAAGGTAGAACTTGAAAACGGCCATATTGTGCTCGCGCATGTTTCTGGAAAGATTAGAATGAACTACATTCGTATTTTACCAGGTGATAAAGTTACGGTGGAACTATCCCCGTATGATCTTACTCGCGGCCGTATAACATATCGTTTCAAATAATTACACTCCATCATTTTAAAGGAGGAAAAATAATGAAAGTTAGAGCATCAGTAAAACCAATCTGTGAGAAATGTAAAGTAATTCGCAGAAATGGCCGTGTTATGGTGATTTGTGAAAATCCTAAACACAAACAACGCCAAGGATAATAATAAGGAGGTGCCATTAAATGGCTCGTATCGCTGGAGTAGATATTCCGCGTGACAAACGCATCGTTATCTCATTGACATACATTTATGGAATTGGTAGCACAACTGCTAAGAAAGTTCTTGCAGACGCTAACGTTTCAGAAGAAACTCGTGTTCGTGACTTAACTAACGATGAGTTAGACCGCATCCGTATTGAAGTTGACAAACTAAAAGTTGAAGGTGACATGCGTCGTGAGGTTAACTTAAACATCAAACGCTTGATGGAAATCGGTTCATACCGTGGAATCCGTCACCGTCGTGGTTTGCCAGTTCGCGGACAAAACACTAAAAATAATGCACGTACTCGTAAGGGTCCTGCAAAAGCAATCGCTGGTAAGAAAAAATAATTCATAAGTGAAGGAGGTTAACACTTCATGGCTAAAAAAGTATCTCGTAAACGTCGTGTGAAAAAGAATATCGAAAGTGGTGTTGCTCACATTCGTTCTACGTTCAATAATACTATTGTTATGATTACAGATGTACATGGAAACGCAATTTCATGGTCTTCAGCTGGTGCGCTAGGGTTCAAAGGTTCTCGTAAATCAACTCCTTTCGCGGCACAAATGGCTGCAGAGTCTGCTGCAAAAGCTTCTATGGAACATGGCATGAAGAGCGTTGAAGTAGCAGTTAAAGGTCCTGGTTCAGGACGTGAAGCAGCTATTCGTTCGCTACAAGCAACAGGATTGGAAGTTACAGCAATTCGTGACGTAACTCCTATTCCACACAACGGATGTCGCCCACCAAAACGCCGTCGGGTATAATACATCTTTTGTATCCAGAAGTTTTATATCGCAATGGACTCACTAGGATGAACGAACCGTTTTGAAAGGGGTAAATTGACATATGATCGAAATTGAAAAACCAAGAATTGAAACGATTGAGATCAGCGAGGATGCTACATTTGGCAAATTCGTTGTAGAACCACTTGAACGGGGATATGGGACAACACTTGGTAACTCATTACGTCGTATTTTATTATCTTCATTACCAGGTAATGCAGTATCTACTATTCAAATTGATGGCGTTCTGCATGAATTCTCAACCATTGATGGTGTGTTAGAAGATGTGACTCAAATCATCTTAAACATTAAACAATTGGCTTTGAAATTCTATACCAATGAAGACAAGACAATCGAGATTGACGTAAAAGGTCCAGCAGTTGTAACTGCTGCTGATATCAATCACGACAGTGATGTAGAAGTATTAAACCCTGATTTATATATTTGTACCGTTGCTGAAGGTGCACAGTTCCATGTGCGTATGGATGCAAAAAATGGCCGTGGTTATGTTCGTTCAGAACATAATAAAACGGAAGACATGCCAATTGGTGTTATTCCAGTTGACTCGATTTTTACTCCTGTACATAAAGTAAATTATCAAGTTGAAAATACTCGCATCGGTCAAAAGAACGTATATGATAAATTAACTTTGGACGTATGGACTAATGGTTCAGTAAGCCCAGAGGAAGCAGTTAGTTTAGCTGCTAAAATCCTGACAGAGCATTTAAACATCTTTGTAAATCTAACTGACGAAGCTCGCAAGGTTGAAGTAATGGTAGAAAAAGAAGAGACTCAAAAAGAGAAAATGCTTGAGATGACAATTGAAGAATTAGACTTGTCTGTTCGTTCATATAACTGTCTGAAACGTGCAGGAATCAATACGATTCAAGAACTGACTAATAAATCAGAAGCAGAAATGATTAAAGTGCGTAATCTAGGACGTAAATCACTTGAAGAAGTGAAAAACAAGTTGGATGAACTTGAGCTAAGTTTACGCCAAGATGATTAGTACTGCAGCAAAGGAGGATTTCCAGAAATGGCTTACCGTAAATTAGGACGTACAAGTTCTCAAAGAAAAGCAATGCTACGCGATCTAACGACTGATCTAATTATCAACGAACGTATCGTAACGACTGAAGCTCGCGCTAAAGAAATTCGTAAAACTGTTGAAAAAATGATTACTTTAGGTAAACGCGGAGACTTGCATGCTCGTCGTATGGCTGCACAGTTCGTACGTAACGAAGTTGCTGATGTTCGTGAAGAAAACGAAGAAATCGTTGTCGAAACAGCATTGCAAAAACTATTCAGTGGCTTGGCTGAGCGTTATGCAGAACGTCAAGGTGGATACACTCGTATCATGAAAACTGAACCACGCCGCGGAGACGCAGCACCAATGGTTATCATTGAATTAGTTTAATAAAAACTATTTATCTTTCAGATGAAAAGAGCGCTACGATGTTGATTACTCCCAATTGGTTGAGAAGTTAAAGTCTAGCTCGTGAACCCTAACGGAAATCGTATGATTTCCGTTAGTGGCTCACCATTTGTAGATCTATAAGAGATGGACGCTAAATGTTCAGCTCTATTTTTTTTCTTATTTCCAAATATCCCGTTCAACAGAAAAGATGAGCCAATGTGCTCGTCTTTTTTTGTTGGATTCTTTTATTTCGAATTCGAAATATGTGCTATAATAAAGAGGAGAAAAAGAAAGTAGGGATAATATGACACACATACTCGGACACCACCACATTTCTATGATGACTAAAAGTGGCGATGCAAACACAGACTTTTATCAAAACATATTAGGACTTAGACGCGCTAAAGTGAGCGTTAATCAAAATAACCCAGAAATGTATCATCTCTTTTTTGGTGATAAGACAGCTAGTCCAGGAATTGATTTAACCTTTTTTGAAAATCAAAAACTGGGACAAACGCATAGAGGGACTAATGCAGTGACACGGATTGGATTAATTGTGGATAAGGAAGACAGTTTGACCTATTGGCAAGATCGTTTTGATGAGTTTGGTGTCATTCACAGTGGAAGAACGACTTATACACAGCGACCAGCCATTTTGTTTGAAGATTTTGAAGGGTTACGCCTAGCGCTTATCGTTGGAGACGGTCAACAAGCTGATTTTTGGGAATCGTGGGAAGAATCAAGTGTTCCCTACGACCATCAGATTAGAGGGATGGCAGTGGTAGAATGGACTGTGGAAAGCTTACAGGCGTCTAAGCTAGTCTTAGTAGATTTGTTTACTTATCAACAGGTCTATCAGACCGAAAATACAGCTCTCTTCCAAGCTCAAGAAGGAAAAATGAATGGTGAGATTCTCTTAGTGGAGCAAGACGGTCCAAAAGAGAAACCAGGCAAGGGCAGTGTTCACCATATCGCTATTCGTGTCGAAGATAAGCAGGCACTGGACTATTGGCAAGAGCGTATTACTGATTTTGGATTTAAAGTGGTTGCGCGTCATGACCGTTTTTATTTTGAGAGTCTCTATTTTAGAGAAGCAAATGGTATTATGATTGAGCTAGCCACTGATGATCCTGGCTTTACGGTGGATAGAGCTGTGGAAGACCTAGGTAAAGAGTTAGATTTGCCACCATTTCTAAATGACCAACGCCAAGCGATTATGGAAAAACTTAATCCATTAAAAGGGATTAAGGAATAAGGCTGTCAGAAATGAAAACAGGATTGAAAATTTCTTAAAAGTGACAAGACACCTGATGCTTTTTTACTAACTTTCCAGTATACTAGATAAGTGAAAATAAAATTATAAAGGATTACTTGGCTCTTTCATATTAGTATAAATTGAGAGATGGTAAGCAGAAGGAAGTAGGGTATCCAATGGAAGAAATAATCCAACTAAATCAGATAACTTTTACATACTCAGAAGACGATTTACGTCCTGCCTTAAATGATGTCTCATTCTCAATCAACAAAGGAGAATGGATTGCCATTATTGGACCAAACGGCTCAGGTAAATCGACACTAGCTAAGACTATTAATGGACTTGTTGAGGCCAAATCAGGGGACGTTGTGATTGGTGGCATCACACTATCAGAGGAAACGGTATGGGATGTTCGTCGTAAAGTCGGCATGGTATTCCAAAATCCCGATAACCAGTTTGTCGGATCAACCGTTCAAGATGACATTGCCTTTGGTTTAGAAAATATCGGTGTACCACGCGAAGAAATGGTAGAGCGTGTTTTAAAATCAGTAGAGGCTGTTAATATGTCTGAATTTTTAGATAAAGAACCTGCTCGTTTATCAGGTGGGCAGAAACAACGGGTTGCGATTGCAGGCATTATTGCACTAGCACCAGATATTATTATTTTAGATGAAGCAACGACTATGCTCGATCCAAAAGGCCGCCGTGAGGTTATTGAAACCATTCAACGAATTAAGGAAGAAGAAAACTTAACGGTTATTTCCATTACCCATGATATTGACGAGGCTGCTAAGGCGAATCGTATTTTTGTTATGGAGGCAGGCCAATTAAAACAAATTGGAACGCCAGAGGAAATCTTTGCGGTAGGAGCAGATATTATTGATATGGGACTGGATATTCCGTTCCCAGAAAAATTGAAATATCAATTAAAACGTCAAGGATTAGACGTACCTGAAACATACTTGACTGAAGAAGGGATGGTGGATTGGCTATGGACATTATATTCCAAGATGTAGGATTTGCTTACTCAGCCGGCTCACCCTTTGAAAGTCGTGCTCTTTATGATGTTAGCTTGCAAATTCCAGATGGCTCCTATACGGCTTTAATTGGCCATACAGGAAGTGGGAAATCAACGGTAACCCAACATTTAAACGCTCTGTTAAAACCAACAGAAGGCAGCGTTACAATCGGAGACCGTGTGATTACTAAGGAAACAAGCAATAAAAACTTGAAATTCCTACGTAAAAAAGTAGGGATTGTTTTCCAGTTTCCTGAATCGCAACTCTTTGAAGAGACCATTGCTAAGGATATTGCCTTTGGACCAATGAACTTTGGTGTCTCAGAAGCAGAAGCTATGGAAACAGTTCGCAAAGTACTGCCATTAGTAGGCCTAGACGAGACGTTTATGGAGCGTTCACCCTTTGACCTATCCGGTGGGCAAATGCGCCGTGTGGCTATTGCAGGGGTTTTAGCGATGAATCCAGAAGTTCTTGTCTTAGACGAGCCAACAGCTGGGCTTGATCCTGCTGGTCGCCGTGAAATTATGAATATGTTCTACCGATTACATAAAGAACAAAACATTTCGATTGTGCTAGTGACTCACCAAATGGATGACGTAGCTACTTATGCAGACCATGTTATTATTATGGAAAAAGGAACTGTTGTGAAGATGGGACCGCCAGAAGAGATTTTCTTGGATGAACAGTGGCTAGTGGATAAGCAATTAGGCTTACCGGCATCCTTGCAATTCATGCAAATGTTTAGCCAGAAAACAGGCATTGAATTTGGCGATTTAAGACCACTTGGAACAGAAAAATTAGCTGAAGTGATTGTGGCTAAGCTGAAGGAAGAAGGTGGGTTGGATGCTTGATAAGTTACTATTTGGACGTTATATCCAAGGCGATTCTTATGTGCATAAGATGGATCCACGTGCTAAACTAATAGGTGCCTTCTACTTTATTATTGTTATTTTCCTAGCTAATAACTGGCTGACTTATTTAGCCATGACCTTATTTACCTTTTTATGTGTCTATTTATCGGATATTCCTTTTAAAGTGTTTCTTAATGGTGTAAAACCACTGATCTGGTTAATCGCCTTTACGGTTGTCTTGCAAGTGTTGTTTACAACCGGTGGGGAAACGTATTTTAGTTGGGGAATTATTAATATTACCTCCTTTGGATTATTAAACGGAGCTTTTATTTTTATGCGCTTTGTCTTAATTATTTTTATGTCGACCTTGTTGACCTTAACGACGATGCCATTATCCTTAACCGATGCGATTGAAACCTTATTAGGACCATTGAAACGCTTCAAAATGCCAGTTCATGAGATTGCTTTGATGTTGTCAATTGCTTTGCGCTTTGTGCCGACATTGATGGATGAAGCAACCAAAATCATGAATGCCCAACGAGCAAGAGGAGTCGATTTTGGAGAAGGCAATATTATTCAACAAATGAAGGCAGTCACACCTATTTTGGTTCCGCTGTTTGTAAGTTCCTTTAACCGTGCTGACGAATTAGCTAACGCGATGGAAGCGCGTGGTTACCAAGGTGGCGAAGGCCGAACAAAATACCGTCAACTCCATTGGCAAAACCGCGACACTATGGCGATGGTTAGCTTTGGGTTGTTGACCGTATTACTTATTGTATTAAGAGGATAAATGAGCGTATAAAAAGGTAGGCCCGACTCGTTAGACCGAATAGTGTTCGGGAAACGGCTGTCGGGGCTGCCTTTTTGATTAGATGGTTATAGTTATTAAGGAGGTTCAAGGTGGCACAACGTTATAAATGTATTATTCAATACGATGGTACCCGCTATGTCGGTTATCAAATTCAAAAAAATGGCATCAGCGTTCAGGAAGTCATTCAAAAAGCCCTTAAGAAAATGTTCAAAGGGCAAGTTATTTTAATTGAAGCATCTGGTCGAACCGACTCTGGCGTTCATGCACTAGGGCAAGTCATTCACTTTGAGTGCCCAGTAGACATTGAGCCCGTTCATTTGCAACGCGCCCTAAATAGCCTGTTGCCTAGCGATATTTCGATTGTTCAAGCAGAACGAGTGTCAGATGACTTTCATTCACGTTTCCTAGCTAAAGGTAAAAAATATATGTACCGAGTTGATTTAAACCTCTTTGCTGATCCCTTTAAACGTCAGTATACCCTTCATCATCCCTACCGAATGAACTTGGATAAACTCCAACAAGCTTTGGACAAATTAGTAGGGAAGCATGATTTTACCAGCTTTTGTTCCACTAAAACCATTAAAGAAGACAAAGTAAGAACGGTTTATGAAGCCAAATTTGAGATTGATGAAGCTCAAAATGAGCTTGTTTTTACCTTTGTAGGTAATGGCTTTTTATATAACATGGTTCGCATTTTTGTGGGTACCTGTTTACAGATTGCAGATGGCTTAAAAGAGCCGGAAGAAATTGACCGCTTGTTCGCGGTAAATGACCGCAATGAAGCTGGTCCAACCGCAGACGGCAAGGGATTGTACCTGGTTGAAGTTTACTACGATGAGCAGTTTTTGGAAGAGATAAAACAAGCAAAAAACTAAGTGCTTTTTCGCAAAAAAATACCGATTTTTATTTGACAAATTGGCAAGTCTGGGGTAAGATATAAGACGGTATTGTTTGCCCCACTATATGAGCCCCGGAAACTCAAGATGGATCAAACATTCAGATAAGAATATGGAGGAAACAAACGTGCGTACAACATATATGGCTAAAGCTAACGAAATCGAACGCAAATGGTACGTGATCGATGCAACTGACATTCCTTTGGGACGTGTATCAACAATTGCAGCATCAATCCTACGCGGAAAAAATAAACCAACATTCACTCCACATGTGGACACAGGTGACTTTGTAATTATTATTAACGCTGATAAAGTTAAATTAACAGGTAAAAAAGCATCAGACAAAATCTATTCTCGCCACTCAGGTTACATTGGTGGACTAAAACAAGTTTCTGCTGGGGAACTACGTGACAAAAACTCACGTCGTTTACTAGAGTACTCAATCAAAGGAATGCTTCCTAAGAACGCTCTAGGATCTCAAATGTTTAGAAAATTACATGTATACGGTGAAGAAACTCACCCACATGCAGCACAACAACCAGAAGTTTTAGACATCACAAACCTAATTTAAGGAGGGAAACACATTGGCACAAGCTCAATACATCGGCACTGGTCGCCGTAAAAACTCAACTGCTCGTGTACGTCTAGTACCGGGAACAGGTAAAATCGTCTTCAACAAGAAAGAAATGGAAGATTACATTCCATTCCCTTACTTGTACGAAGTAATTAAACAACCATTAAACATTACAGATACTTTAGGTAGCTACGACGTTCACGTGAACGTTAACGGTGGTGGATTCACTGGACAAGCTGGAGCAGCTCGTCACGGAATCTCTCGCGCACTATTGTCAGTAGATCCTGACTTCCGTGCACCACTAAAAGAAGCTGGACTATTAACACGTGACCCACGTATGGTAGAACGTAAAAAACCAGGTCTTAAGAAAGCTCGTAAAGCTTCTCAATTCTCAAAACGTTAATAGAAACATTGATATATCAGTGTTTACAGAGCTTTTTTGGTTCAAGTTGGTTCAAATCAGCTTGAACCTTATAAAGCACTTAACAGATTTAAAGCATCGGCATCTGTACCGACCCCCAAAAGTTAGACCAAAAATCTGACGATTGGAGGTCGGTATTTTTATGGCTGTATACAGTTATGAGTTTAAAAAGAAAGTTGTAGATGCATATTTACGTGGCGAAGGAGGTTATACTTTTTTAGCAGAAAAATATGGAGTAAAAAACAGAAGACAAGTTCTCAATTGGGTACATTACTACGAAGAACTAGGTGATGATGGATTAAAACGTTCAAGAAAGAACGAAAATTATTCTTTTGAATTTAAGCTTGGTGCGGTAGAGTCTTATTTAACAAGTGAGGTATCTTATCAGGAACTGGCTCTTTCACTAGGGATTAATAATAATGCTCTTATCGCCAGGTGGGTAAATGATTATAGAGCGGCTGGTCCTGATGCCTTAAGAGATAAGAAACGTGGAAGAAGGGCTAAAATGAATTCATCAGGTAAGGCTGTAAATATACAACACCAAGATGATTCAGCTCCTGTTGATACAAGCACTGAGCATGTTAAACAGCTTGAAGCTGAACTCTTAAAACTAAAAATCGAGAATGCTTATTTAAAAGAACTGAGGAGGCTGCGTTTAGAGGAGGAAGCTCTTCTGAAAAAAAAGCGAGAATCGTCCGCAGCCTCCGAGGAGAATTCAAATTAAAAGATATTCTCGCTGTAGTTGGCTTCCCTAAAGCTACCTACATGTATTGGCAAAAAAGATTTGATAGAGATAATCCTGACAAAGAACTCGAAGAAAAAATCCTAAAAATACATGAAGATAATAAAGATTATGGATATCGACGCATGCGAGCCGAATTAAATAATCAGGGAATTCATGTTAACAAGAAAAAAGTCCAGCGAATAATGCAAAAACTCAATCTTCAGGTGACCTCATTTACACGTAAAAGTCGTAAATACAGCTCGTACAAAGGCAAGGTTGGTATTGTGGCACCTAATAGAATCCGTAGGCGATTCAATACACATATACCGCATCAAAAGGTTACAACTGATACAACTGAATTTAAATACTATGAAGTAGATTCAAAAGGCCATATGACAATGCACAAGCTTTATTTGGATCCTTTTATGGATATGTGTAATGGTGAAATTCTTAGTTATGGTATTGCTAAGCATCCTACGGCCAAGAATGTAATGGATGCACTAGATAAAGCAATTGAAATAACCTCAGATTGTTCTTATCGCCGAACATTCCATTCAGATCAAGGATGGGCTTACCAGATGAGAGCATACTCTAACCGGCTTAAGGAAGAACGTATTTTTCAAAGTATGTCTAGAAAAGGTAACTGCCATGATAATTCCGTTATGGAAAACTTCTTTGGACTGCTTAAACAAGAGATTTACTATGGTGTCGTGTATTACAGCTATGAGGAATTGAAGTCGGAAATTGAACGATACATAAATTACTATAACGAAAAGAGAATTAAAGAGAAACTTGGATGGCTAAGTCCAGTGCAATACAGACTTAGTCTTCAGGCTGCATAAAAATAGCGAGGCAGCCGAAACTGTCTCGCTAATAAAGTCTAACTTTAAGGGGTCACCTCAATCTTGCTGGTGCTTTTTTTCTGGCATTAATTCCAGATAATAATTCTGTGTGGTTTGTATGTTTATGTGTCCTAATCGTTTGGATACATATGCAATATCTATATCTTGAGAAAATAGAAATGATGCATGAGTGTCTCTTAAACCGTGAAACGTTGTCTGTTTAATATCTAATTTCTTCAATAACTCCGCTAATTGTTCCGACTGTTTAAAACCTCCAAAACTAAAGATATAACCATTTTCTTTAACAGGTATGTTACGAATTAGCTCATATACTTCTTTGTTAATAGAAACATCACGTTTTGCATTTTGTGTTTTTAGTGAAGTATCATCAGAAGTAGGACTAATCGAGTGCCTAACTTCTATTCCATATTCATAAAGGCTCTCTGGTCGTATTGCTAATAGCTCTCCACGTCGCATACCCGTTTCTAGTGCAAGTAATACAAGTAGGTTAAATTCATCTTCTGGATGCTGTAGGACGTGATTACGAAGCTTTTTAAAGTCAGTAATAGATAAAGCTTTGTTTCGCTTAGGTGGGTTTTCACCGCGTGTTTTTACTAAACGAGCAAAATCATTTGCAATATATCCACGAGCAAATGCATCACGTAATGCGGTCTTAATTTTCAATAGCACTTCATGTGTTGTTTTTCGTGAGTGTGTTTTCGCATATTCGTCAATTTTCTTCTGAACAACAATGTCATTTAGATCTTTTAATTGGATATCCTGAAATAAGTTTCTAATAACACCTAAAGTACGAACATAATTTTGAAATGTCGTTTCTTTAACATCATTTACTTTTACAAGATAAATCCAATTCTCGAAGAAATCCGCAAATGTTGTTGTTCTGTGGGCAAGTTCCTTGCCTTCCCCTTTAGCTAATTCCATTTCTAAAGCCCAAAGTCTTGCTTCTCTTTTTGTAGAAAATGTTTTGGATAGCTTTTTATGCTGTCCATGCTTGTACAAAGAAACTTGTGCCCTGTATGATTTTCCCCTTTTTACAATACTAGCCATGCTATCAATTCCTTTCATAAAAATAGTTGATAGATGCTAGTTGAATACAACTGTATTGTATTCTGTAACTAGCATAATATCAACTACCAATCATTTAAATGGATCGTGCTTCAATAAAACTTGTTAAAGATTTCATTGTGTACCGTTCTTGTCTACCTACCATAAAACGTTCAAGGTCATCATGGGAACGAATGTATTTATCAAATGATTTTGGATCTATACCTAGAAAGCGGGATGCTTGTTCACGAGTTAAAAGGTATGGGTAGTCTGTTGTCGTCATATTTATGCTCATAAAGGCATCGTCTCCCTTAATTTTAATATTATCTATTGCAAAATTACCTAATTGTTCTATTTGAACGGATAACCTTGTTTTGTATATAATACAGAATACTTTTTTAGCCATAACATGACATCATCATTTGGTTCATAATTTTCAAATTCATCGTAAAGAAATGCTAAACATTTCCTTAATCCTTCATCTCCCCAGATATGCCAAACTTTATATAGATATGGAAATAATCCTGATCCATTTAAAATGTGCTTTTGCGATTGTTCTAATAAGTTCGACCGCGGTGAAGGGGAACTAAACATAAAGCTTTTTTGATTAAGCAAATTTAGCATTTTCCTACTGTAAGTCGTTAGTCTGTCAGACTTAGCATAATAAAATTGATAACGATCAGTTAAGGCTGAAACGAGCAAATCTTTTAGTTCTGTATCACTTTTTATTTGTTCAAGTTCGTCTGATAAATCGTGTGCGTAAGTACCTTTAAAAACTGCTTCAAAGCGTACCCAAGAATCATAATGGATAGCTTCCTCATAACGAACACCCATCGTTTCAACTTGTTCTTTCTTCTTATCATAAACCCTTAATAAAGCCTTGATATTTTTGCCTTTCGAGCCCAGATAAAAAGTTGATGTGATATTATCTTTAGTTATTGCCGATAAAATTGAGTGATTTCTTCTTCCTGTACCAGTTTTAACGATTTGATTTTTTTTAGAAAACTGATTGTAAATCGTGTTTACATTTACTTTTTCATTAATAAAGTCAATTGCAATATCCATTCTTGAAAGTCTAGAAGTATATGAAGCATTATTATTAATATTTTCAAGAAACTGGTGAATCTGTATCGAATCACCAAATGATGATTCGTATTCCTTTCTATATTCCATCCAAGCATGAGCAGAGAACTTTATACAAATTCCCATTTGGATAAAATCCGTATGATATGCTATTGCAAAATAGTACGTTGCATTTTCACAACTAAAACCATTTGAATATCCCTGGGGCAGTGATTGTGTCGCATCTTCTAACTTGCCTAATACTGTTTCGATCTTTGACAATCTGACAAACTCTTTAATAATGCTGATTGCCATACCTTCCCATTCTTCAATACAATTAGGTCTTTTTGTAGATTGTAGAACTAGCGTGAATTCATCGACTTGAACATCTAACAATAAAATCACTCCTTTCAAGTCAATAAACATTGGTATATCAATAACCGAAGTGAAATTCTAGTTTTGCGGAGCGGGGGTTATTACATAACCCCCGCTCACGATCTTAAGTGAGTCACAGCTTCTAATATGTCAAAATCTAAATAACTAAAGTGACAAATTCTCGGTGTATTAGCCACGATTGGACAAGTTAAGATACCTTGCCCTAATTGGAAATCCTTCTCTGGTATGTCTACTCCTGTACCAAATGCCGTTACATAAGTCTGCTTTTCAGCATTACCAAGAACAAATTTCACTGGAAGATTTTCACGTAAATTAGTAGGTAGTAAAGATGCATCAGATTTTTGCATCACAATCCATAAGAAAAAACCTAACTGACGACCTTGTAAAATAACTTGGGATAACAATTTCGTCACTTCATCACGTTTTTTCTTTTCTAGAGTTTGAATAACCGATTGAAAGCTAGCAAATTCATCAAATATAAAAATGTGAGGTTCATATTGAAAGTGAGCATAATCTGCTTCCAATTTTGTATTTAGTTTCTCTTTAATTTCAACTTTTCTAGATTCCATTTTTTCAACAAATGACTGGAGTAACTTGATTATTTCATCGATATCAGTAGCGGTATTCTCCTCTGATATTTTATCTCCAAGAACAGCCAGACTTGAGTTTTTAGGGTCAGCAAAATATAAATTATAATGGACTTTTTTAGTTATCATTTGCAGGATAAGGGAGTAAAGTGCATATGTTTTTCCAGATCCTGTTTGACCAACTAGTAAAGTTCCGTGTAAGGGTATTACAATTGATTTATCAATTTGCAATGTGTATTCATCCAAATGGGATGTCTGCGCACGTAATTCATCCAAGTCGTTAAATTCATATTGTTGAGCGATATTACAATCGTAAATTTCAAATACATGATAATTTTCATCATTAGATAAATAAGCCCTGTCAACTACAAAATCACCTAGAGCATAGGAAATATTTACATCACTAATATCTTTATTAATGTTGATGTTTTCAATGAAGAGTTTTCCTTGCGTGTAATTATCAGAGAATATAACTTTTACTTTTGGTAAATCAACTACTTCATTATTGAAGTAAAACCTTTTGTTATAATAATTGGAATCAAGAAATGCTCTTCTCAACTTTAAAATGGTAAAGTAATAGCGAATAGCGTTCCTAATGCCTTTATGTGCTTTGTTACGAATTAACCAAATAATAATTTGTATCAAAAATAAGATGATTACAATGCTAACGAACAGAATGTAAATATTTTTGTTGACTCCCAAATTAAACTGGGAGTCAACGTAGTGGATTACTATTGTTCCTATAGCAATCAGAAAGCACACGCCATAAAAGAATCTTCCGTTTTGTTTTCTGATTGTCGACAATTTATTGTTTTTTAACATTGATTTTCTCAACGTCTTTGAATCGAAGTATTAAATCAAACCCAATAACAAATGACTTTTCTGGTAAAAAGTCTAGCAAGCGGAGATAATCCCCTTTTTGAATATCGATACGTTCTTTGTTGTTTAGGGCGGTTACATCAAATGTATTTAAGATGTTATTATCCCGTTTAAATCCAGTTTTTTTATCCACACCGTAATCAGTGTCATCTTTAGTGATTTGTAGAGTTAAAGTAACGCCTTTCTCATTTGGATCTTTTTTACTTACATACGGTCGTTGTGAAACTAGTCTGAACATATTTCCTGTGTTGTTTAGAAATTCCTCTGCTTTAAACTTTGTTTCGGTGAAAACCCATGCGTTTGCAATCGGCATTGTGCATAACCTCTTTCTCTGATTTAATTTTAAAACCAATGTGTTGATTGACTAAAAGTCCTTTCTAATAAATCTTCAAGAACTTCAATTGTTTCTTTCAATTCACTACTATCTTCAATCTCAAGGCTACATAAACCTAACAGTAAAGGTACTGTCTCTTTTTGGGGGAAACCTTTTAGTCTGTAACTCTTTAGCAGTTTAATACTGCTATAAACGAGTTTTTCTCGTAATGCCCATTGATATTCCGTCAAAAAATTAGTGATACTTGGAGCGTGTACATATGACCAATCTTGTGTATCAGTTTTAAGCACTTTGTATAGCGAGATAATCACCTCCTTTTTGAGTTTATATAGCCATTTATCAGTATTTGTTTCCTGATAATATTATTATATGGCATTTCATAAAACATCTGAATCCCTTTTAAATTGGAGATTTTCAATATGTTTTATCGTTATTTCTTTTTATTCGTGTTAAAATATAAGTAAAATTGAAAGAGGTAGATAGTATGTATGAAGAAATTCTGAACAAAGAGTATCTAACGACTAATGAAATATTACATTTGATTGACTTTAAGTTTAATTACACATTTGAGGGGAAAAACGAGGACGATCATTTGGTAACTGCAGATACATGGCGTAGTTATCTTAAACAGTTTTATGATGAAAAGGAAGATGAAGGAAAAGATATATCTGTATATTATGATAAATTAAGAGGTGGAAATAAAAATAGAACATACCAAATCGATTTTGTAGAAGAAATTATTGAATTTAGGTCGGACAGAATAAAAAAACTGCTTAATAGTGATCGTAAAACAATGATTGATAAAGATTGGGTTAGTTTAAATAAAGTGCTTATGGGATGGTCGGATAAGGAAGTGCCTAAAAGTGTTTATGACAAAAGAGTTATTATAACTGAATATGCACTTAGAAAAGAAAATAGATTTCCTACAATAACTGAAGAGGAAAAGGTAAGAGTCAAAGAGCAGTTCATTAATGCACTCGTTGATGAGTTGTTTGATAAAGAGAAGATAAATGAGGATGTAGAAGAATGGATTACAAATGGAGAACTTATTCATGGTTATGCAGAACCATTCGAAATGATTGAGGATGATGAAGGTCCGATAGGTTTCAGACTCGATAGAAAAAACTATTTGAAGAATAGCGTTATTAATGAAATAAAAAACACTTGAACATAGAATATATTGTCGTTTTTCCTTTTCAGCTCTCCTAATTGTAATCTCCTAATGCGTCCGTAAAGCAAGGACGCATTATCGATTATGTAAAGGGTCTTCGTTCTTCGGATGTTATGAGTCAGCCAAGTAGGATAAGGGTGCGTAAGAAAGTAAATGACGCTTTTAACGCACCCTAATTCATTGGGCTTCCCCAAAACATATACGAATCACTTGATAGCTTTGCTACTTACGCCACTTGACATTAATCGATGCGGAAATTTTCTATGTGGTGACCAAAAAGGTCAAAAATTCATAGAGAGGTTGATCTACATGGAAACTATTTTAGAGATTGTTCGCATTGAACAAATTATTCGCGAGGCAGAAGAAGGAGTAGATTACATTATTCGTAGTCCAGAAGATGGAGCAAAGGTAGCATCTCGCTTTATAGGTCGTGATGATCGTGAAGTATTCTTTGTTATGTGTTTAAATACGAAAAACAATGTTATCGCAGTTCATCGCTGTCATGTTGGTTCGTTGAATGCTTCGATTGTACATCCACGTGAAGTGTTTAAATCAGCAATACTAAATAATGCAGCAAGTGTCATTGTTGCACATCAGCATCCAAGCGGTGATATTTTAACCATAGTATAATAAATAATAGTAGTTAAAGTAGTTTAGGAGGAGATGTTAAAGGGAGATTTTACTTTAAATAAAATTTAACAAGGTTTATAATTTGTAGTACTTAAAGTGTTTAAAGAGGGGGGAGTGTGTGAGGGTTCAAAGGATAGAAGTGGAGAATAAGCCGTATCCATTGTATTTATTACTAGATAAAGAATACCAGCTAATTGAACCAGTAATGAAATTTATTAAATACTTAGATAATACTGGTAAGTCTCCTAATACCATTAAAGCATACTGCTATCATTTAAAGTTGCTGTATGAGTTCATGGAACAGAGAGGCGTTATTCTTAATGATATTAACTTTGAGTTGTTAGCAGACTTCGTAGGTTGGTTGAGATATCCAACAGCAAATAATGTAATTGATCTTCAGTCAAAAGAAGCCATAAGAGAAGAAACGACAGTGAATACAATTTTAAATGCCGTTATGAGTTTTCTTGATTATTTAAGTAGATTAGGAGAATTTAAATCAATTGATGTATTTAAACAAGCAAAGGGAAGAAACTTCAAAGGATTTTTACATCATGTTAATAAGGGTAGATACCAAAAGAATGTCTTAAAGTTAAGGGTTAAAAAGAAACAGATAAGAACATTGACAGCAGAGGAAGTTAAGCAAATTATTGACGCTTGTCATACGAAAAGAGATAAGTTAATTTTAATGCTTATGTATGAGGGTGGTTTAAGAATCGGTGAAGTGTTATCGCTTAGGCTTGAAGATATTGCCACTTGGGACAATCAAATCCATTTAACACCTAGAGATGTTAATGTTAATGAAGCTTATATTAAATTAAGGAAGGAAAGAACAATACATGTGAGTAAAGAACTGATGTCACTTTATACAGATTACTTGGTATATGAGTATAGTGAGGAATTGGAGCATGACTATGTTTTTATTTCCTTAAAAGAAGGCTATTTTGGGAAACCACTAAAGTACCAAAGTGTTCTTGATCTAGTTAGAAGAATAGTTAAAAGGACTGGAATAGAATTTACATCGCATATGCTTCGCCACACTCACGCAACGCAGCTAATTAGGGAAGGATGGGATGTTGCGTTCGTTCAAAAGAGATTAGGTCACGCACATGTTCAGACAACGTTAAATACCTATGTTCATCTTTCAGATCAGGATATGAAAAATGAGTTTAATAAATACCTTGAGAGAAAGGAGCATAAGAAATGAATGCTTCTAGTAAAAGGAAAATTATCAGTCAGAGTGAGATCAGCAAAAAAATAGCTGTAATGAATGAAGAAATGCAAGGGTTTTGGGCTAATAATAGTTGGGATATAAGAAAATGTCCACATCCTTCTGCCATAGAATTAAGTAAGAATCCTGCTTTAAGAAATCGTTGGGTTCGTTTTGAACGTGTTAAAAATCTGTGGTTAAGAACAGAATTGAAATATTTTTATTTTTACCATTTAAACAATAGAATATGGAATGCAAAAACTGTCTGGATTAGAAAAGGAACAGTAATTAATAAAATGTTGGATTTTTTAGATTTAAAGTATCCCAGCATTACTTCAATTACTGAAGTTCCTATTGATAAAGCAATGACGGAGTATAGAACATATTTGACAAAACAGGGTGTTAGAATTACCACCACTAATTATAAGATTACTGCTAATCAAGAAAAAACACCTGTAAAAGCTAATTCTTACTATGTTACTAATCTAAAACAATTTATTGAGTTTTATGAGGATTTTTATTTTGATGGAGAGGAGTGGGATAAAGACGTTTGGGATAGACGAAACTTACCTTTGCCAGATGATAAGGTTAACCCAACACAATATGAATATACAATTAACTTTAAAGGGTTTCGGAATACATATTTTAAACAGCTTGTAAAAAGATATTGTAAGTTAAGATTGAACATGGATAGCTTTTCCTATGTAAGTGATATTGCCCAAAAACTTAAAGAGTTCTTTAATTTTCTGGACATAAAGTTTAAACACGTTCAGAGAGTACACCAATTAACGAGAGTGGAAATTGAAGCATATTTAAGTGAACTAAACATGATGGGGATAAAACCTAGTACAATAACTGGGAGGATCTCTATATTGGAAGGACTATTTAGTACCCTTCATAGGCTAGAATGGGATGATGTTCCTTCCAAATTATTAATTTATCCCGAGGACTATCCGAAAATACCAAGAGCAAAACCTCGCTTTATAGACGAATTCGTTCTAGAGCAATTGAACAGTCATCTTGATAAATTACCCGAATATATAGCTACGATGACTATGATTGTTCAAGAATGTGGAATGAGGATAAGTGAATTGTGCACCTTGAAAAAAGGCTGTCTATTAGAGGACAAAGATGGAGATTACTTTTTAAAGTATTATCAATGGAAAATGAAAAAGGAGCATATAGTTCCAATATCTAAAGAGGTAGCTTTACTTATTAAAGTTCGGGAAGATAAAGTTTCAGAGGAATTTCCAGATAGTGAATACCTCTTTCCAAGAAAAGATGGATCGCCATTAAAACAAGAAACATTTAGAGGCGAATTAAATAAATTAGCTTATGAGCAAAATATAGTGGATAAATCAGGCGAGATTTATAGATTCCATGCCCATGCCTTTCGCCATACAGTAGGAACAAGAATGATTAACAACGGGGTGCCCCAGCATATTGTGCAGAAATTTTTGGGACATGAAAGCCCAGAAATGACAAGCAGATACGCTCATATCTTTGATGAAACTCTAAAAAATGAATTTACTAAATTTCAAGAAAAACTGGTTACCAATAATGGAGATGTGCTCAATCTAGATGATGATAGTGAAGTCGATGATGTAGAGCTTCAATGGTTCAAGAAAAATATAAATGCACAAGTGCTTCCAAATGGTTATTGTAGATTGCCAGTAATAGCAGGTGGTTGTCCACATGCGAATGCATGCTTAGATTGCACTCACTTCTGTACCAGTAAGCAATTCTTACCACAGCACGAAGAACAGTTAGAGCGTACAGAAGAGTTATTAACCATAGCAAAGGATAAACAATGGCAAAGACAAATAGAGACTAATAGCCGTGTTAAAGAGCGTTTAGAACAAATCATTGGAAGCTTGACGGGGTAATTATCAATGGATAAACAAGTTAGAAATACAACAGAAATTGTACGTTTGGCGAAGCAGAAATCACAAAAGACAAGGGAAAAAGTAGACAAAGCGATTTCTAAATTTTCGATTGAAGGTAAAGCTATTAATTTTAATTCAATAGCAAAGGAAGCTAATGTTTCTAAATCATGGCTTTATAAGGAACACGATATTAGGCAAAGAATAGAATCCCTTCGTGAGCGTCAAATAACATCAAATGTAGTCTCAAAACCCAAGAAAAGTTCTCGTTCGGAGGAAATCCTTATTAAAACCTTAAAAAGAAGAGTTATGGAATTAGAAAAAGAAAATAAAAAATTACAGAACCAAATTCAAAAATTATATGGAGATCTGTATAATAAAGAGTAGTTTTAATTATTAATCTGTAGACAGATTGTGAAAGGATGCACTTAAACTAACGGGGCAGGATAGCTTAACAAGGAATAAGAAATTAAATGGTAAAATAGTTAAGAAAGGCTGTGTGATATATGAAAGTTTCTTTAATTGCTGCGATGGATAAGAATAGGGTATTAGGTAAAGAGAATGACATACCTTGGAGAATCCCAAAGGATTGGGAGTATGTTAAAAATACTACAAAGGGATATCCAATTATATTAGGAAGGAAGAATCTTGAATCAATCGGAAGAGCATTACCTGGAAGAAGAAATATTATTCTGACAAGAGATAAGGGTTTCAGCTTTAATGGTTGTGAAATTGTCCATTCAATAGAAGATGTTTTTGAGATATGTAATAACGAAGAGGAAATTTTCATTTTCGGGGGAGAACAAATTTATAATTTGTTTCTACCATATGTTGAGAAAATGTACATTACAAAAATTCATTACGAATTTGAAGGAGATACATTCTTTCCAGAAGTGAATTATGAAGAGTGGAGCGAAGTATCTGTTACACAAGGAATAACAGATGAAAAAAATCCTTATACATACTATTTTCATATTTATGAACGAAAAGCTTATTGAACTAACGGGTGCTTTAGTTAAATAACAATGAATAAAAATCAGCCTGTATCTTATGTTACTATTAAGTAATTTAAGATACAGGTTTTACTATTTTTGAAATAATTACCTTTCACTTCAAATACATGTATTCAAAGTGAAAGTATTGATTTAAATGATTCTTTTGTAATTTACTCTTGATAAGATCCTACACCATCGACGGAAGATATTAACATTACAAGAAGATTAGTCGAGGCTGGAAAGTTACTAGGCATCGAAGTGCTTGATCACTTAGTAGTAAATAGTGATAACAGTTTTACTAGCCTGAAAGAAAGAGGCTATATTTAAAAGGGAGAAACAACTCCCTTTTTTCTTCAAGATATATTTGTATTTGTCATTTAATAAATGTAAGCTTTAGTAGTTTTTTATAAAAATATCTACAAAAAACTTGTAACGTAATTGAAGTTCGGGAGTTAATAGAGTGAAGGGGGTGAAAAGGCATGGAATTTGAGGAAATATATGACCTCTACTTTCAGGATGTGTATTTGTTTACAACATCCTTATGCGGTAATAGAAGTTTAGCTGAAGAAATCACACAAGAAGCATTTTTTAAAGCATTGAAGTCCATTGATCGTTTCGATGGATCCAAAGATATCCGGGCTTGGCTGTTTACTATTGCTAGAAATACGTATTTTTCCCATCACAAAAAAAACAAAAGACTGATTCATTCTGATTCTTATAATGACGTACCGGATACAGGGGTCACCCTGCTAGATAGTTTAACGAACGAAGAAGATGCCTTTGTCATCCACCAATTCATTCACACGATGGCAGAACCCTATAAAGAAGTTTTTTCGCTACGAGTGTTTGGAGAATTACCCTTTGCGAAAATTGGTGCGCTCTTTGGGAAAAGTTCTGGATGGGCCAGGGTGACCTATCACAGGGCAAGAAAACAAATTGTAGAGTATACGGAGGCGATAAATGATGAAAGAGATTAACTGCCATATCATTCAGGACATTTTACCCCTTTATGTTGATGAGGTTGTCAGTGATGATACACGGGAAATGGTTGAAGAACATTTGAAGCACTGCGAGGAATGCAAAAAAGAAGTTGCGTTTATGAAACGGGAGCTATATCTTCCAGTCGAGAAGGAAGTCCCCATGATTAAAAATTTAAAAAGGAAATGGCGCAATAAAAAATTGATGGTTTCAGGATTATCCGTTCTACTGACAGGTTTAATACTGTTTGGAGCTAATTACCTTGTCTTCCATCATGACACGCTTATCCCTTATTCGGACTCTCTCGTTCAAATTGAATTGCAGGATGATGGCCGACTTGCTTCTCACTATTACGGAGAAGGTTATTATAGTGTTCATGTTGCCGGTCCCTTAACAGTAGAAATTGACGGTAAAGAAAAAAGGGCTGTTTTTTTACATTACACGAAAACCATTTCAAGTTCTCCTACCAAGAAGTTGTTTAATGGAAAGGATTCTAGAAACGAGCAAGATTTTATATTTTCTTTAGCATCATTAGATGATATCGATGTTGTTTATTACGCAGATTTTGATTCGATGGAAATATTTGACCAAGGGAATAATTGGGAACCTGTCATAGAGCATGCTGAATTGCTGTGGGAGAAATAATATGACCAAAGCCAAAACAATGATTGCGTTTTTTCTGTTTCTCGCTGGATTTTTATTTGTCGGAGAAAGTCATACGTTCTTTCTTGAAAACTTTCAAGATCGCTACGTGCAAGTTGCTTACTATTTAGAAACCGGGGATTCAGAAGATGAGATGCGTCAAACGATTTTAGATAAAGCAGAGAAATATGAAGCAGAAGCCTTTACGATTCAGAAGGAAAATGGAGGAGCATTTTCGCGTACGATTACGGTATACGGAAATGAAGCTGTTCAACAAAATTTAAAATCAGATTGGGGAATTGAGCAAGGGACAACCTCTTCTTTCTTCTCTGGAAAAACAACATTTGTATTCAAGCCTTATGCCGAAACAACAGAGAAAGAATTACAGAACGTTTGGTATATCGGGCAAACGGCAGAGCATCTCTTTCCAATGGTGTATCCTGAGATGGTCGAGTACTCTGGTAGTATTCAAAATAGCCCAATGCTGGATGTATCAGAAAAAGTTGTGGCAGCACTTTGGTTTATGTTAATCATAACCACCTTATTGCTCACCTATTACGACATCGTTTATAGCAAAAAAGAGCAACATATTCGAATCATTTTAGGTGCAGATTCAAATCGAATAATGATTCAAAAGTTTATAGCAGACACCGTCGGATTTAGTATTGCCGCTCTTGCAGCGGTGGTATTATTATTGCCATTTACGAATTCCTTGTTTAGGTGGAACGTATCGTTCATAGGGTTTTTAATTTTAATTTTTAGTAATGGTTTAATTATAGCGTTAGGTATGAGAATCGGAAAACACTTACAAATCAAATCTGTTGCCTCATCAGTAAAAGCTTTGCGAATCAGTCTTGTCATCAAAGGAGCCATTGCAATTCTAACGGCAATTGTATTATCGGTTACAATTCTTTTACTAGTTGAGGGCATCAAGCTTTATCAACAAAAAGACTACTATTCGACAAACTCTAATCGTGTGCATATCGATATTGATTATCCTTATGACTATGAAAAAATGGAATTTGGAGATGGATTTTTTGAAAATACTCCTCCTCTTAGTACAGATGATCAAGTTCGGGATAATTTCATGCGATATGGTTATCGTGAACTCGGTTTATCTCTAGTAAGTTATCAATCTCATGCCGAGGTTTCACCAAAATGGGGAGACAAATATACATTTGCTAATTTATCCGGATTAGTGCCCCATAAGGACCAGATTCCGAAGTGGGATTTCCTTAACCAAAATGAGGGCAATTATATTTTGGTTCCTGAAGGTGCAAATCAATCTGAAATTGCAAATGAGGTCCTAGAAGTTGGTAATATCCTTGGCTTAGATACAGATAACTTGGCAGGTGTATTCACCTACCAAGAGGGACTGTCTGTCATTGCAGAAGGCCATAATGAGGAACTTGAGTACTCATACAAGATTAAAAATCCAATTATTTTGTTGGATACCTATGACTATGGAGCATTGCCGGTTTACCCTGTAACTTATGAATTAAGAGAAGCCGACCATCCCAATGGGTTCATTGCCTACAATTTTGCCTATCTCATGCAATTTACAACTTTGAAACACAAACCAGAAAAAATTGTTGAGTTCAGCCATTTAATTTCCGGGGAAGCCATCAAGTCACCCTTAGTAGAATTCACAGTTATTCATGTAGAAAATTGGTTTGCTGGTCTATGGTCATTGCAAAATAGAAGTCTGTTGATAGCTGTTATACTAACAGTCCTGGTCCTTATCTTGGAAGTCCAAATTTCTATCCTTGCACTAAGAATGGCTTATGAATCGAATGCTCGGGAACTGACGATTAAAAAAGTAATGGGTTTTTCTTTATTTGAGCGTTTTAAAAATTTTTTCCTTTTGACCAGTATTTTGTGTGGACTTTCTTTTGTAGGTGCACTCGTTTGTGCATCAATCTTAAATATTGGCATGATTAACTATTTAGCTTGGGGAAGTATCCTTGTCTTTTTATTAGATATCGGCATTCTTCTCTACTTGACCCGAAAAAATGATTGCTTACAAATCCAAAAGGTATTGAAGGGAGGAATTTAGTTTGGAACAAACATTTATTGAATGTTATGATGTCGGTAAATCATTTGAAGATAAGGTTGTTTTTGATGATTATAATTGCCGTATTGGTAAGGGTGAATTTGTAATCATTACTGGTGAAAGCGGCTGTGGCAAAACGACTTTGCTAAATATGATTGGTGGGTTAGAACCTGTATCTACTGGCACCATCAGAGTCAATGACCTGGATATTACAGATACGAAAAATCTTAAAATGTACTATCGAGATACGGTAGGTTTTGTTTTCCAAAACTTTGCTTTGGTAGAACAGAAAACAGTTAAAGAAAACTTGGAAATGGTCCATCCGAAAGGAAAAACGGATATGACCATAGAAGAAGCTCTTGAGACAGTTGGTCTGGAAGATACATTGCAGCAGAAGGTATATGCTCTTTCTGGCGGTGAACAGCAACGGATCGCTTTAGCTAGACTACGTCTGAAAAATTGCCAGCTTATTTTGGCAGATGAGCCTACGGGCTCGCTTGACCACAAAAATGGGCAGATGGTGATGGAGGCTCTTCACCAATTAAATCGTGAAGGAAAAACTGTACTAATGGTCACCCATGATACAAGTTTGATACAGTCAGGTGATCGATTGATTAAGCTGTAGTATATAAGATTTGAAAATTAATTAAATTCTTATATAAAACAGGTTTTTACGGAAATCTAATAATTGTATTTTACAATCAGCACTATATCCTTTATACAAGCGATCTGGAGAAACTTCTAGAAATGTATGTAACTGTTCCCCTTTTTTCAGTGATGACTTCATGGTGTATAAGTCGTTTATGTTCAATTGATTCTCTAAAAATATTGATTTAACTAATTATCATGGTAAAGGAAGAGTCATCGATTCAAATTTGGTTGGTAGCTTTAATAGATTTAACCGATAAGTATAAATGTTTTACTAGAAATAAGTTTGTTTATCTTACGTTATTATGTTATTGAATTAGGATGATTGTATTCAACTAGCATCATTTTGGTTCAAATTGGTTCAAGTAATATCATTTTCAATCCTTTTTCATACATTTTCATCAATTTGAAAATGCATGAAACGTTGATATAAAGGGATTCCAATGGATTAGGTACACTTAGAATTTACCTGTATATTTCTCAAAACGTTAATTGCTGCAGCCGTTGCGAATTCATTCGCTTACGGATACAGTATGGGACGGAGATTTCACAGAAATCGAGTACCATTCAATTATACAGTTCAAGGCACTTTCCAACTTGTTGGAAGGTGTTTTTTTTTGTATTTAGTCTCTGAATTGTCCAGATAATAATTCATTGTTGTTTGCAGATTTGAATGACCTAACATCTTTGAAGCATATTCCAATCGAATATCGTTTGAAAATAGAAACGATGCGATAGTATCCCGTAATCCATGAAAGGTCGTGCTGGGTAGTTCTAATTTTGCCAATAGCTTTTTTTCAAAAGTTGAGTTTGAAAATACTTATAAACAAGGTGAGTTTGATAGAGAAGATATGCGGACTTTCGAGCGTTTCCATAAATGGGAAAACTATGTGGAAGAGAGGGAATAAGGAAAAGCGGTGTACAGCCCTTTATCCTTATTTCTTTTTTTGTCTGTTTTGATTAAGATTTAGTGTAAAATAGAAGTTATAGAAATTAAATGTGATAGAGGAGAATGTATAGTGAAAATTGAACCAAGACTCTTTGATGAATTAAAAAAAGTTTTAGCTTATTTTGGCGAGAAGTATTTTGTAGGTGAAGAATTAAATCGGTCAAAAATAAGTGATGATTTAAGGAATTATGATGAAGTATTGCTTGAAGAATTATTTAAAGTGGATTTTATTAAACAGCATTTTTTTAAAGAAGTTGCAGGACAAAAATTATTTCAGGTTGAACAATTGGAAGAGGCTATTCTTTATAATGATTATTGGGATACGAGTTATACGAAATACGAAAATCGTATTGGATTAGCTTTTAAAGGTAAATTTTTAGAGGACAGTCAGGATGTGGTATTAGATTTTCCGTTTAAAGATGGGATTTTAACAGCTGCGATGACAAAAGAAGATAATGAAGATGGCTATGATGATGCTTTTTTAAATGAAGTGATTGAAAAAGATGAGATTGACCGATTATTTGATAAGAAAGTATTTGTGAACAGTAAGCGATTTGATGAAACGGGTGAATCAACGGTAATAGAATTTAATGAAGATACCGATAATTTGATTATTAAAGGAAATAATTTGCTTGCTTTACATGCGATTAAAGAGAAGTACGCTGGGAAAGTGAAAGTAATCTACATAGATATACATAGTTTATTAAAATACTGTTCTTTAAGTATTTACAGAGGTCTTTTATGGAACGAAGTAACTATTTAAAGTAGAGTATTTTAAGTGTTTTAAGTTGAGTGGCAAGAAGTTTGGATTAAGAGACAGTAACTTAATATAGCATGATCATATCAACTATTACCATCTGTACCTCACTTGTTTTTTTAATAGATTGTATTTTCCTATTCTCTATTCTGTCAAAATGGTCGTTCCTACCTGCATAATTTTAGAGTATACCCTTATTGAATTCAAAATATTAGTTTTATAATAGGGGTGTGGTGTATGGAAAAATTAATTACAGTTCATAAAGCTGTAAATGTCAACTGAAAAAGGGTCCAGCTTGCTATTGAAAATGGGGCCACTATGCTAGGTCTAGTTAGTTGTCATGGAATCAATCCAAGAGCTAGTTTGTTTAATGCGGTAACTTTCTCCTCGCATGTCTATGACATGTGCTTGATAAGCGAGACGGTCCACGAGGGCTGCTGTTAAGGTTGTATCTTTGAAACATTCATGCCAGCGATCAAAGGTTAAGTTGCTTGTAATCATAATTGAACCTTTGTCATTACGGTTGGATAGTAAATTGAATAAGAGTTCTGCCCCGACTCATCGAAAGATAAATAACCTAATTCATCGATAATTACAAGGTCGACACTTTCAAAGCGACGTTTAAAACGGACAAATTGACTCTGGGTCACCGCTTCTTTTAATTGGATGATTAAGTTAGGGGCATTAACGAATTGGACATTGAAGCCTTGCAGGCAGGCTTCAATCCCAATGGCGATACTAAAATGTGTTTTGCTGGTTCCCGGATTGCCTATCAAAATCGCATTTTCTTTGCGCTTAATAAATTCGAGCGAGGTCAATACGCGCAATTGCTTACGACTTGTTTCAGGAAAGACTGTATCATCAAAATCAGCTAAATACTTCTTTTGTTGAAACTTGGCTTGAGTGATTCGCCGTTGATAACTGCGGTTACGTCGGTGCGATACTTCTTCTGTGAGTAATTCTGTTAAGGCTTCCTCGAAGTTTAAACCCCGTTGATTCACTTCTTTAATAAAGCTGTCATGATATTCTCTCGTATAAGATAACTTTAATTCTCTGGCTGCTTCTTCAATCATCATGAATACACACGCTCCAATCCATAGAGTCGATTCAGGCGTTGCCAATCTGCTTCAATGGCATCGGTGATAGCTTCTGCTTTTGTAGATGGCAGACTTCGGTGTGATGGGCATAAACGACAAAGTAGTCATGGTAGACCTTTAATTGAACCGTTTGACCCACCAAATAGTCTGGCACTGAATATGCATTGCTTTCAAATTGAATATGACTATATTTATTCACGCGACATTGAGCGATTTGGGCGATTGTGACTTTTGCATTATTCTCAGTGGCGGAGGTTTGTTATTATAGTTTGAGTGAATATTTAACAGAGCGTGAGTTTACCTCTAAGCAATATCAGTCAATCAATCAACCTTAAGTAATTTCTGTTTGAAAGATCCACTCCCTGTTCTTACACCTTATCGAGTATGATCGGTAGGGTGTTTTTTGCTTAATTCCAAGGTAAGCATGGTGCTAGTCTAATCGCTCTCTTTGTATTCCCTGTATACCATTTCGGATTTTAAAAAGCTTAAAACTTTCATCTTAATTGGCAGATTCTTAATCAAATATTAACTTCTAGGGATTGACAGACGAGATTCTTACTGATATCATAATGATATCAAATAGATTTTAGAGGAGAGAATATGAATACAGTTGAGAAAAAGCTCAGCCAGAGCGATAACATTGAAGAAATTCAATTAAAAGGCAAAAATAAAGGTTTCTTTGTACTAGGGTTGTATTTTGTTCTACTCTTAGTTTCAATTGTTTTATTTATCGTGAACGTTAATGTTCTTGATAAAGGGGATGGCAATGCACTGAATGTCGCTTTATTAGTGACCAGTATCTCATACTTGGTGCTTGGATGGATTATGTTATTGGGGCTAAAAGTATTGAAACCTCAAGAATCATTAGTGCTGACATTATTTGGTAAATATATTGGGACACTTAAAGGCGAAGGATTTTACTTTATTAATCCATTCTCTCAAACGTTTAACCCGGCAGCCAATACCAAATTAAGTCAAAGTGGCGACGTTAAAGAAGAAAATCGCTCCATTTTGAATACGGGTAGTGAAGGGGCTAGTCTTGACTTAGGAAACAAAAAGATTTCTTTAAAAGTCATGACTTTAAATAATAGCAAACAAAAAATCAATGACTATTTAGGGAATCCAGTGGAAATTGGGATTGCGGTCATGTGGAAAGTGAATGACACAGCCAAAGCGGTGTTTAATGTTGATAACTTTAAAGAATATTTATCACTTCAAACAGACTCAGCCTTAAGAAACATTATTCGTCAGTACCCTTATGATGTAAATACAAACTTTGAAATCGATACGACTGGAGACGGTGAACCGGATGATGGTTCATTACGTGGCTCAAGTGAAGTTGTAGCAAGTCGTATTAAAGATGAAATCCAAAGACGCGTTGAATTTGCAGGTCTTGAAATTATTGAAGCGCGAATTACCCATCTATCTTATGCGCCTGAGATCGCAGCCGCGATGTTACAAAGACAACAAGCTTCTGCCTTAATTGATGCACGAGCGATGATTGTAGATGGTGCGGTAGGAATGGTCGAAATGGCTTTAGATAAACTTCAAGAAAACAATGTCGTCGAATTGGATGAAGAAAGAAAAGCAGCAATGGTGTCGAACTTACTGGTAGTCTTATGCGGCAACAGTGAAGTTTCACCAATTGTTAACTCAGGTAGTCTTTATTAGTGGGTGCCAAAAAACAAATCCCGCTTAGAGTTTCTGCAAAGCTCTATGAACAGATAGTGGCTTGGGCGGAAGATGATTTCCGTTCAATTAATGGACAAATTGAATACCTCCTAACGGAGTGTGTAAAGCAACGGAAAAAAGATGGCAAGTATGTCTCAGAAACTTTAGATGAAGGCATTGAACTTGATATCGAGTAATCTGTTTAAAAGGATATCCTTGAATAATGGACGCAAGTCTGTTGTTCAAGGATTTTTATATATTTTATGTGCATTGTTTTTTATTTAATAATAGCCAAAAAATAAATCAGTTAAAGGACGCAAAATCAGACGGAAGTATTTCAGGATATAGTGGATTCTTTCAACAAAGAAACAAAAGATGGTAGTAATACGACTGAATATTCACTATTGCTAACTAAAGCATTGGAAGCTATTAAAGGTAAGCGTGAAGAGACTGGACGCATGTCTCTTTTTACTCCTGGGGGAACACATTTAACAACATCGCAAGAAGAAATTAGTCTAGAGGAAGTAGAGCTAATCTCATTTTTAATTATAAGGGAGAGTGTGAATGGATAGTAAGGAGCTGATTAATTTATTTGATGGAATGGCAACACTTTTCTAGACAAAAATTATAAGGTCTGTTTATGACACCATATCCAGTTGCCCTTGACAACGAGCCCCCTCAAATCGGTTTTCTTAGCGGCGTGCTCACTTTGAATAAAATAAGCCGCTCGAACAGAAGGTAACCGATTCTTGCTCATTATCAAGGGTTCGCTACGCCAACCTCCGCATAGCGTACCTCAATTGGTGTTTTATAACCAAGAGAACTATGGATCCGATGATGATTCCACCAATTGACATAATCAAAACATTCTAATTCTAAGTGTGCCATCGTTTCAAATTGATATTGACTCACAAATTCCGTCTTAAAAGCTTTGTAAGTCGCTTCTGAAACGGCATTATCAGATGGACATCCAGGCTTACTCAAGGAGCGTTGAATGCCAAATGTGTCGTAAGTTAACAGGATCTACTGGATTTGCCAGTTTAGAATTTAAAGATGATATCACTTATATTTCGAGAGAAAACTTAGGGACATATGATTCATCTCCTAATGCAACTCGAGGATTTTGTAAAAAGTGTGGTACAAGTTTGTTTGATCACTACAAACCAATGAATGCCTACTTTGTCCCGCCAGCAATTATAGAAAACCTACCTGATGAAAAAATTAAGTTTGTTGAAGAAATCTACTATGACAATAAGCCGTGTTATTACACGTTTGCTAATGATATCAAAAATTGTTAGTCGATTATACGTTAAAGACACCTTCCAGTTTTGGCAAGGTGTCTTTTTGATTTGGAATAAATTACTTTAACGAAATTCAATTTATCCGTAGAACTCCTTCAAATACCAAGCATCCATAGCTGAATGCTCTGACCCAGGTAGGGGTTCTTTTAACAATGTGAATCCAAATTTTTCATAAAGTAAACAAGCAGGTTTTAATTGCTGCATGGTTTCTAGGTAGCACATATCATAATGCGTAGCCGCAAATGTTAGGGCAGTTTCCATTAATTGATTGGCGAGTCCGAGACCTTGTGCTTGTGGGCTTAAATATAGTTTTTGTAATTCACACATATTAGTGTGATTATTGAAGGGCGCTATCCCAATGCCACCAACAACGTCGCCGTCTTGTTCAACGACCCAATAGTTGGCATGGCTTAAATCATTATAATAAGTGTACAGATCATGAAGTTGCGGGTCAAAATAGGCTGAGCCAGGAATTGCCAGTCCAAGTGATTCTAATGAGCGCTGTATAATGGTTTTTACTTTTGAATTATCTTCTTTTTTCATTTTTCGAATCGTCATAACCAATCTCCTTAAGCGATACTCAATGCTCACTTTCAACCTTTAGTGCTTCATTTTTAAGAACATCATCGACAATTTGATCAAGGGTAGTCGTTTCAAGAACCTGTTCGAGCGCACGTTGAGCACTAATAAAAATAGGATCAATCGTCTCTTGGATATTTCTGCCAACGATACAGTTGGGATTTGGATTGTCGTGGATGCTGAACAATTCATTGTCTTTCACAACATGAACGGCTTTATAAACATCAAGCAAGCTTATCTCAGCTAGTCCCTTTACAAGCGTCGCTCCTGCTACACCGGGGCGAACGCTAATTAAATGTGCTTTCTTTAGCATACCCATAATCTTCCTAATCATAGCTGGATTGGTATTAACGCTCTTGGCTAAACGTTCTGACGAACTGATGTCATCTTTATTAAGTTCAATTAGTGTGAGTATATGGATGCCAACTGAAAATCTACTGCTAATCGACATAATTAGTCTCCTTTCTATCAAAAAGCTGTCACTCTCTTAGTTACAAGTCTATTATAGCGTAAAAAACGTGATTTGTTGACATCACCCTAGCTTGTAACTATAATGATTACAAGTTAGGGTTTGTACTAAAAGTAAGTGGGAGGAAGAAACATGAAAATTGGAATTATTGGAGCTAGCGGAAAAGCAGGACAGTTGATACTAGAAGAAGCAGCGACTCGTGGGCACGAAGTTACAGCGATTGTCAGAGACAAATCGAAAGTAAAAAATACAAAAGTTGCTGTGATTGAAAAGGACATTTATAGTCTGACAAAAAATGATACCACTCAGTTTGACATTATCGTGAATGCGTTTGGTGCGCCTATCGGTGAAGAACAAGCTCACGTGGATGCAGGACATGCTCTAATTGAAGCTGTTAAGGGAACAGATACACGAATCATTGTCGTTGGTGGAGCAGGAAGCTTGTATGTAGACGAAAACAAGACGCTTCGTGTCATTGATACACCAGATTTTCCAGATGTGTTTAAACCAACTGCGAACGGGCAAGCGAGAAACTTCGCTGAGCTACAAAATACAACGGATGTGAAATGGACATTTATTAGTCCATCTGCCGTATTTGATGCAGACGGAAAGAGAACAGGAACATATCAAACAGGCAAAGACCAACTCCTTGTGAATTCAAAAGGGGAGAGCTACATCAGCTATGCAGACTACGCTGTTGCTATTTTGGATGAAATAGAAAACTCACAACACATCAATGAACGTTTTACGGTTGTTGGTGAGAATGAATAGATTGAGAATATGGACGAAGACACTTCCGATTTTGGGAGTGTTTTTTAGTAGACTAGGGGATTATAAGTTCAGGCATCAATGTCTAGCTCCCAAGTCCTGACCTAGTGAAAAAAAGATAAATTTTCCCCATTGCGCGCTTCGCTGCTCGCTAACGCATATCATTCGACTAACCCGCTGAAGCGTGAAGTCTCCTGACAATTCAGGATCAAATTTCCTATTTTTTCATAGGCCAAGGCGGACTTGTCCGCTTTTCTTATAACTTCCCATAACTTGACCCCCATCAATTCCCATCCCCCTCCAACCCTCTATACTAAAGCTAACAACAGACAACAAACGGAATAGGGGAGAAACATCATGCAAAGATATGTATTAACTAAAAAGAATCAGATAGCCTTGGTTGGGGGAATCTTGATTGTGATGGCCTTTTTTGGGCGGTTTGTGTTAGATAATCTAATCATTTTCAATTTTTAGTCGATTACCACATGCACTCGGATTAGCTAAAGCTATTTCGCGGAACATGAAGCAGAATATCGCCATAGCTATTGGCGTAGTTTTGATTTTGCTAGGGAGTGTCTTGTTTGGTGACTGGATGACGATGTCGATTGGCATGGTAGTGCATGAGGCTAGTATCTTAGTCGTTATCTTAAATGGGATGCGCTTATTACGGTATCGGTGAATAAAGGTGTCAAACTTGATGTGGGTCAATTTTTTATCGATTCAATTCATTTATAATGGGGTTATCAGATAGAAATAAAGGAGAATGCCACATGAAAAAAGCAGTTATTCAACTGGAAACATTAGCCTGTCCATCCTGTATGCAAAAGATTGAGAATGCCGTCAAGAGATTAACAGGTGTTGACCAATCCAGTGTTAAAGTGCTGTTTAATGCGAGTAAAGTACGTCTAGATTTCAATTCAGCCTTAATCGAACTAGCTGACATTGAAAAAGCCATTGAAAAATCAGGTTATCAAGTGCTTAAATCCAAACTGAAGCCAGCCTAAATGACAAGGAAAGAGTGAGAAAAATGTCTGAAAAAACAGTTATTAACCAAATGAATCAATATGATGAGACACTAGATTTATATACTCATGCGATTAAGCGTGCGCATGGCGACCACCATCCAGAAGTTTTTGAAATAAGAGAGCTCTTTGAAACAATGAGAGAAAAAATAACAAACGTAGCAGAGGGTCAGCTTTATTTAAATGAGGAATTTAATCGACTTAGAACGATTACGCATGATTACAGTGTTCCAGACGATGTTTGTCAAACCTATGAGAAAACAGTTGAGATGTTGTCGGAATTAGATAGAATATACTATGAGTAGAGTTGTTTAAAAAAAGGAGATGTTATTTTGGATCAAGACCAACACTGCCATCACCACCATGAACCCTGTGTTCGGATTGTACCGATTTTTAATCACTTAGAAGATGAGCAAATGGCTATTATTGCCCGTTCTGCCAAGTCCCGTCATTTGAAGAAAGGAGAAATCCTGTTTCGAGCCAACGAAGGGGGAGATACGTTGTATATTATCCATTCGGGAAAAGTTCGGATGTACCATTTGTCGGAATCAGGCAAGGAACAATTGGTTCGTATATTGAATCCGGGTGACTTTACAGGTGAATTAGCTATTTTTCAAGCAACGAGCCGCCATGAAAACTATGCCGAAGCTCTACTAGATACCGATGTTTGCTTAATTAAGCGAGAGGATTTGCAAAAATATCTCGTCGATTATCCGCAGATTTCATTGAAGATTCTATCGGAACTGACGATGCGCTTGAAAGAGTCAGAAAAACAAACGACCCAAGTTGCAATTGAGCAGGTTGAAAATCGCATTATCTCATTTTTAGCTGAGAATGTTGGTCAGGATAGTGGCAATAGCCCAACTGTTACCTTACCCATGACCAAAAAAGATTTAGCTTCCTACCTGGGAACCACTCCCGAAACCATCAGCCGCAAATTTAAAGACTTAGAAGAACGGGGACTCATTGAACAGCTTTCCCAAAAGACCATTAAAATCGTTGATTTAGATGAGTTGTTGCTTGATAACTAATCATCTATATCCATCAATCGCCACCCCAAAAGAGTCTAGTTTGAGATTTTTGTGGAATGATTTTACTAATAAATAACTAAGTATAGCGTCTGGACTATTGACTGGAAGTCCTACTGCATCGGCACCACGACGACCACCTAGCTAAAGGCAACAGCCTAACTAAGTTTGATAGAGCTAACAAATTAAAATCTGGATCGAAATTAAAGCGACTTTTCCCTGGCGTTTGATTGGCGGGTTCACCCAATTGAATGGAGAATGAAAAAAGTTAGATAGATCATTGTAAAGCCATAAATAATGCATGAAATAAATTTTTTATATGATAGTGAATTCTGTTGTAAATGAAACCATAGCTATAGCACATATCATTCATTAAAAAAAACATTCAGAAAGTAGATTTTAAGTTTACTTTTTGAATGTTTTTTTAATGAAAGACTAATTATTTATTTTGTTTTTGTAGGATTTTTTGGCTTTTCCCGTTTTTCTAGCATGGACATGTTGTCATTATAGCCCCAAATGTAAGTAAGAATAAACGCCAAAGCAAGTGTCACAGCGGTAACCAAAACAGCATACCAAAAAATATGAAGTGATGCCATTAACTGGGTCAATATAGGAAGGCAGCTCAATAATCGAACCTATAATGTTCCACATATTAATTCGAAAGACTCCTGCGATCACTTCATCATAAATGTCATCGACTGCTTGCACTACAACGACTTGGAATTGGCTATTTGCTTCAACGATACCTATCACACCATCTAAGTGTTCGAGTTTCTCTTTTTCTAGAATCGTTTCGTCTTTTAAATAATAACGTAAGCGTGTGATGCAATGAATGACACGATTAATATTCTCTTCACCCCCAACAAAATCAATGATGTCTGTAGCGAGCGATTTATAATCTTTTTTCTTAATACTCATGTAATAATTTCCTGTAAGGGTATTATATCGGATTGAATAAAACAATCCACATGAAAAGCATTTGTCTATTTTCTTGCTAGCATTTTCTCTTGGTGAGGTGTGATCTGAAAGACTTTCTTATAGTTCCGAATAAAAGTATTTGTGTCTAGGAAGCCTACTTTTAAGGCAACTTCAGTGACATTCAATGGTAGATTCAAAAGTAATAACCTGCCAATCTGCACACGATGAAAATTTAATAATTCTTTGAACGTTAGATCAAACTTTTTCTTCAATAGCTCATTGATCTTGTCTTCAGAAAAGCGAGTTTGTGCAACTAAGGATTCTAATGTTAAAGGAGATAAGCAATTCTCTAATATATATAGGGCAACGTCCCAAGCGTCATTATAAGCAATCAGTTGATTCTGACTATTCAATTGCTCTCTGTAAACATTAGGAGTCTGGTTATGGACATTTTTGAATTGTTTATAAAAGTTAGCATTGGATTTATAGCCACATATGGATCCAATCTGCTGGACTGTTAAATCAGGGAACTGTAACAGAGCAGTGGCATTGCGAATCCTAACTTGATTAAGTAATTGACTAAATGTAAAATGTGTTGCTTCTTTTAATTCATCTTGAACCCTTTCTAACGAAAGAGATAGGGCCTTTGCTACAAGGTCAAGTGTCAAATCGTCTTGATGATGAAGGTGTATATATTCCAAACAGCGCCATCTCTCTGCAGATGGTTTCACAGCAGGGGTGACGAGAGGAACGGTCTGTATGGTATAAGAAATAAATGAGACTAATGATAAGTGTAAATTCTCAAAGGAAGTATGACCATGTTTCTTTTCATATAAAACGTCTTCGCACAGTGCAGTCAAAAGATTAACTTTCCTTTCCGGCAAAGGTAGTATTGATATTATGGAGTCGAGGTGATTAACATGAGATAAATAATGTTTCTCATTAACAGAGGAAAGTAACAACAATCCAAGTGAAAAACGAATACGATAAATGGTCAACGATTCACCAGCATCAAGAACAAAGCGGTGAATATGATAGGGCAAAAGATGGATGAGATGATTTTCTCTTACAGGAAATAGCTTACCATTAATATCAATATGCCCCGTTCCGGAAATAATAAAAATGAATTCAACTTCATTACAAAATAACCGATTTTCGGTTTTTACAACTGTCTCATAAGTTAAAAGAAGGTCTTGTGGACGAAAATTTTCAGAAAAATAATGACCACTAACATAAGGATAATTTTTAGACATAAAGTACAACTCCTGATCTAATAAAAGTGAAAGCTTAGCGGAATTATGATGATTTTTTAAGTTTTAAATGCATTATACTATATATGTGAATAAGATAACAAGAAAAGGAGATTAGATTATGTCAAAAGTATTTATTTTAGGTGGAACAGGTTTTTTAGGTTACTATACAACGAAGGAATTGCTTGCACGTGGTTATGAAGTAAAGACAATGGCATTACCACCTATGCCAGCAGAAGGATTATTCCCAAGTCAGGTTGACATTCAATTAGGTGATATTAACCAATTATCAGATAAAGAAATTATTGACATGCTTTCTGATTGTAGCGGTTTTATGTACGCAGCAGGCGCTGATGAACGAGTTACACCAGTAAAGCCAGCATTAAAATTCTTCTATGAAGCAAATGTCCTACCAACTCAAAGATTAGCTCGTTTAGCAAGACAAGCGGGTGTGAAGAAATTTGTGGTTTACGGTTCATATTTTTCTGAGTTTGCGGAGCGTTTTGATGGGAAATATGATTTAAAAAATCAAGGGTACCCCAATACTCGTTTATTGCAAGAACAAGTAGCATTTGCTGAAGGTGAGGGAGCAATGGACGTCATGAGTTTACGTTTACCGTATATTTTCGGTACTATGCCTGGAAGAATGCCGTTATGGAAAATGTTCACTGATCAAATCAAAGGACGTCCTGTTTTTCCATCATTAAAAGGTGGAACTGCTATGGTTACAGTAGAACAAGTGGCTGAAGCAGCAGTTGGGGCAATGGAGAATGGCAAGCATCGTAAGACTTATGCTATTTCAGCTTTAAATATGAAGTTTGAAGAATTTTACAAAATGATGGTTGAGGCTCTTGGTCAGTCTGATACCACTCAAGTTGCTGTCGTCCCGTTTGAACAGATAAGAGAATCTTACGAACAAGTTGATAAGCATTCAGCAGAAAAAGGATTAGAGCATGGTATTCGTTACTCACTAATGGGTCAATTGCAAGAAGAAGACTTGTATATAAATCCAGCTGATACAATGCTAGAGTTGGGAATAAAAGATCATGATGTCATACAGTCTATTAAGGAAACATTAGTAAGATGTGTAGCGGAATAATAGAAAAAAACCTCAAATAAAAAATCGCACTTAAATTACAACAGGTATAGTACTATCTGAATGGCCAGTTAGGCTATAAAGCTTTGGCGAATAAATAGGATATATCTGATAATTCCTCCATCCAAAAGTGGGTAAGAGCTTTTCAAAAATTCGTATTGGAAGACCTAAAATCAAAACAAATGGGGCGACCTTCTATGTCCAGAAAACCGAGAAAATAAGCAAAGACCCCTTCTCTTTATCAAGCATGAAAATGACATTTCAATGTTTAAAGAAACTGATGTATCTTGTTGTTTAGAATATGCTAGCGAATTAATCGATTCGCAGACTTGAAAGTAATTGTTTAATCGATAAGAGTAGCTTGAGACGATACGATGTCTCAAGCTATTTTTGTTCATGCAGGTTTATTAGCTATCATGGTATGATAGAAAGCAGATAACGAGTAAAACGAGGTGAAGACTTGAATGAAGAAAAATGGCTAACATGGGCTAAGGAATTGCGAGCGATTGCTCAAGCGGGACTGACTTACTGGCTTATTTAAAAGAGCAAAGTTTTTTACTGGCTATCGTAACCGGTAAAGCTCGTCGAAGTTTAGATATTTCGTTAGAACAATTAGAAATGGCTGACCTGTTCGATTATATCATTACCGGCGATGATGTTGAGAAAGCCAAACCACATCCAGAAGGTATTTTTAAGGTGCTGGACAATTTAAAACTGAAGAAAGAGGATGTCATTTTTGTTGGGGATAGTGATGCAGACATTGCGGCTGGGTTGGATGCGGGTGTTCACACGGTTGGTGTGCAGTGGCTGAAAAATTACCAGACGCTCGATTTTTCCTATGAACCCCATCATTATTTTGATGATGCTCGCTTATTTAAAGCTTATGTGGCTGACTACTTTAAAGAAGAAACGAAATGATTGTTAGATCGGTCGCGTTGGCAGAGTTAGAGCAATTAATAGCCATTGAAAATGACGGCTTTACGCCAGAAGAAGCAGCTTCACGACAAGCTTTTATCGAACGTGTTACTGTCATTCCGGATAGTTTTATTGTAGCCGTGGAAGACGGCGTGATTCTAGGTTATGTCAACGGCCCAGTTATTAGCCAAGCTTATATCACTGATGACACGATTGTTTGAGTTGGCGTAAAAACACGAAATAATCGGAATTACACTGACCTGTAAAGAAGAGCTAATTAGCTTCTATGAAGGCCTAGGTTATACTAATCATGGCCTATCGGATTCAAGCCATGGAGGAGTCCGTTGGTATAATATGATGAAACGGGTTTGAAAATAGCTTGAAATGGCGAGTGGCTATTGTTTTTTAGTTCAGTCGACATAAAAATGCAAATATGTGTCGAGTAGGGCATCTTTAATGGTCTCACTCGACACTTTTATTGCAAAAGATGTCGACTGACTCGTTTTTATGCCTCTACTCGACATTTTACCGAGATTGAACTAGTCAAAACGTTAAGATGATTCACATAAAGTTTGTCTTGCGCCGACCACTTTTTACCCCTATACTATTGAAGGCATATGTAGTTATTGAGAAGAGGGTATATAATGAATAAAAAAGAGAAAATGCAAGCACTGATTGCTAGCAAAAAAAGTAGCGGCAAAGTAAAGCATAAAACAACTGCTCCTAACGACGGCAAGTTTATGCGCAAAGCTCCTATTTTGCATAAGTAAAAATGAATAAGCAAAAGCCTCCTATTTTTAATAAGAGGCTTTTTTCTTTTGAATCACCATTTTGGTTGCTTCCATTAAGGCAACGGCAACAACGGCTAGGCCAGCTGCAATGCTGAATGAGGTCCAACCAATTGCTGCAGGGATTGAGAAAATACTACGAATAGCAGGGAGTAGAGTCAATCCGTAAAGAGCAAGTGATAATCCAACTGCTGCTAGAATGGCTTTATTAGAGAAGAAGCCTGCTTGAACAGCGGTTTGTGAATTCGAACGAGCTGGAAAACTTTGCAAGGTACGAGATAGAATCAAAGTTGTAAAGGCCATTGCGACACTTAGTTGTGGCGACTGTTGCAGGCCGATAAACTGGGAAATGATAACAGCCACTGCAATCAAGCTCCCACGGTAAATGACTGAAACCAATGTATCCCAAGAAAAAATACCTTCTTTAGGGTTACGCGGCTTGCGTGACATCACGTCTGGTTCACCTTTTTCCATTCCTAGCGCAATAGCAGGGAAAGAGTCGTTCACTAAGTTGATAAAGAGGAGCTGGATGGCGGTAAAAGGGTTAGCCCAATCCATGATTAAGGCGAAAATAATCGCAATAATCGCACCTAGGTTACCTGCGAATAAATAGGCAACAGCTTTTTTAATATTGGCAAAGACATTTCGACCAACTTCAACTGCTTTAATAATAGAGACGAAATTATCATCGGTTAGGACCATAGCTGCGGCATCTTTTGCTACGTCAGTCCCACTTCCCATCGCAATCCCGATGTCGGCTTGTTTCAAAGCAGGGGCATCGTTGACGCCGTCGCCAGTCATAGCTGAAACATGACCTTTTCGTTGCCATGCCCGTACGATACGGATTTTATTTTCGGGCGATACACGTGCATAAACCGATACTTTTTCTAAAATAGAATCGAGTTCGTGGTCGCTTAAATTATCCAGTTCATTTCCGGTTAAAGCTAAATCATCTGCTTCAACGGCAGCAAACACTTCTTCACGAGGCGGATCAATCATGGCAAGTAAACCAACAAAAATCAACTCATTTTCATCATCAAAAGACAAGTCGCCGTCATGTGATAGTGGTTTATAAGCCATAGCTAGCACACGAAGGGCACGTTTGGCAAAGGCTTCATTTTGTTCTTGAATGGTTGCCAAGCGTTCAGGCGTAAGTGGCAGAACTTCGCCATTTACTAAGACAGATTGACTGCGGTTGAAAATAACATCGGGACCGCCTTTTGTAAGTAAGACAGGCTCGCCGTTTATCGTATGACGGGTAGACATTAGTTTTCTTTCTGAATCAAAGGGTAATTCTGCTTCACGCGGTGCCTTATCACGCAAGTCAGCAGCTGACTGCTTTAATTTTTGACTAAAGGCAACCATAGCAACTTCAGTTGGATCACCTAGTTCATTGCCATCAGCACTAATCGTTGCATCATTTGCGAGAACGGCGATTTCCATTAGGCGCATCTCATCTATGCTCCAGCTTTCTGGTTGACTACTGAACGAGCCTGTTTGACCATTTGCTAAATACGTATCAACAACCATATATACTAGAGCATTTTAAAAATAGCAAGAAAAATGTTTGATGACTCCATAATATTCAGACAGCTATGGTAAAATAAACCTAATATAAAGGGGAAGCAAACATGGACATCAAAGCGATCTACAGCGATTTACCACAACTTGAAACAGACCGACTCATTCTTCGAAAGTTAAAAAAAGAAGATGTTTCAGACATTTATGAATACGGCTCCAACGATCAAGTGTCTCAATACACCACTTGGCCGACTCATCAAACACTGGCTGATTCACAAGCTTTTGTGGATTTCGTGTTAGATCGTTACCAAAATCAGGTGCTTGCTCCGTGGGGAATTGAACATAAAGAAACAGGTAAATTGATTGGAACCATTGATTTTGTAAGCTGGCAGCCCAATCATCAAACCGCTGAGATTGGCTATGCTTTATCACAAGCCTATTGGGGAAAAGGCTTGATGACTGAGGCTACAAAAGAAGTGATTCGTTTTGGCTTTCAACAAATGGATTTAGTTCGTATTCAAGCCAAATGTTTGACTAAAAACATTGGATCGAGACGAGTTATGGAAAAGGCTGGTATGACCTATGAAGGCACGCATCAAAAAGTTTTGAAAATAAAAGGTCAACACTGGGATGTTCATGTTTGCGCCATTGTTAAATAAAGGAGGGGTTGACTATGTCATCGATTCTATTTCAGGCTATTGATCAAACGAACGAAGAAGCGGTCAAATCACTTCGTATAAAAAAAGAGCAAGAAGAGTTTATTGAATCTGTAGCAGAATGCCTTACAGAGGCAGAAGAAGTAGAAGAGTGGCAGACTGTAGCGATTTACTTTGATGATAGGCTTGTCGGTTTTGCGATGTATGGGTCGTTTGGCCCTAATCGGGATACATGGATTGACCGAATAATAATTGATCAAGCTTATCAGGGCAAGGGACTTGGGCGAGCCGTAATGCTAGCGCTAATTGACCGCGTTAGCAAGCTCTATGATGTTCAAACTATCTATTTGAGTATCATCGAAACCAATCACGCTGCCCACTATTTATATAAAAGTATTGGCTTTAGCTATATCAACGAAAAAGATCCGAACGGCGAATTGATTTTTAAATATACGAAATTAGAATAGAGGAAACCAATGTACACAGATAAAGAAGTAACGATTCGTCCAATTGAAGATAAAGATTTGAAACGCCTATGGGAATTAATGTATAAGGAAGAGGCACCCGAATGGAAAAAATGGGATGCGCCTTATTTTCCACATAAAGCAGTCGCTTACGATGTCTTTTTAACGAAAGCAACTAGCTGGATTAATGAAAAAGATATTTGGGGCATCTGTCTGAATGATGAATTAATCGGAGTAGTGACTTATTACTTTGAGGATCAACAAAAGCATTGGCTAGAGTTGGGGATTGTTATTCATGAAGGCCAAAATTGGGGCAAAGGAATAGGAACGCGTGCTTTGAAAATGTGGATGGATCATGTTTTTCAATCGGTTGAGGTTGCTCATGTTGGCTTGACGACTTGGTCAGGAAATGCGCGCATGATACGTGCTGCTGAAAAGTTAGGGATGCAGATGGAAGCACGTATTCGAAAAGTCCGATTCTATGAAGGCGAATACTATGACTCGATTCGAATGGGTATCCTAAGAGAAGAATGGCAACAATAATAAAGAGGTTCAGCTGCAGAAATGTACTTGAACCTCTTTATTTACAAAAAATCCAGAGGTTCAGTGCTCGAAAGTAGTTTGAACCTCTTAATTTACAAAGAATCCAGAGGTTCAGTGCTCGAAAGTGGCTTGAACCTCTTAATTTACAAAGAATCCAGAGGTTCAGCACCGAAAAGTAGCTTGAACCTCTTTAATTATCCCAAAAATAGAGGTTCAACCACGAAAACTCTCTTGAACCTCTGAATTTCTCCAAAACCATCCAGTAACTATCCAGTAACTATCCAGTAACTATCCCCTTGCGGTGGCACACACTGCATTACTTTTGTGCAAGCGCCTAATTTTTTTCTCTTTTTTGTGAGTAGTATTGAAATGAAATGTTATTTAGAAGATGCTAAACGCTTAGTTTATTCAGCTGATGGTAGTCGTGTATACAACCCTAATGAAAGAACAATCTGGGTGAAAATTGACGATCAAGTGCTAGAAATTGAGCCAGGCCACCATCAATTGTAGAAATATTAATAATTCACAAGAAATTTCCCCTTTTAAGATTAAAATCTGTTAAGATAGATGAAAGAATTTCTCATGGGAGGTTATGGAATGAGTTTCACGGCTTTGAGTAAAAATATTAATATGGAATCAGTTAAATCAATTTCAAAATTAACAGAAAAAGAAGCTGCTAAAAAAGCAGCACGAGATGAAGAATTACGCGCGATTATTGAAGGTAGAGACAAGCGCTTTTTATTAGTCATGGGACCTTGTTCCGCAGACAACGAGGACGCAGTCTTGGAGTATGCGAGACGTTTATCTAAATTACAGGATGAAGTAAAAGATAAAGTTTTTATCGTTCAACGCGTTTATACTAATAAGCCACGTACAAATGGCGATGGCTACAAAGGTTTATTGCACCAACAAGATCCTGCAGGCGAAATTAACTTAGTTCGTGGTATGGTAGCTGTTCGTAAAATGCACAAACGAGTGCTTACTGAAACGGGTCTGACAACAGCAGATGAAATGCTTTACCCAGATAATCTACAATTTGTAGAAGATTTAGTGAGCTATCATGCTGTAGGGGCGCGTTCTGTTGAAAACCAACAGCACCGTTTTGTCGCAAGTGGGATTGACCATCCAACCGGTTTGAAAAATCCAACAAGCGGCAATATCAATGTGATGTTCAACGCTGTTTATGCAGCCCAACAAAAACAAGAATTAATGTACAATGGTGCAGAAGTAGAAACGAGCTCTAACCCATTGGCACATGTTATTTTACGTGGTGGCTTAACCGATGCTGGAGAATTTGTACCTAACTACCATTACGATGACTTGGTAAAAACAATTAAGGCTTACCAAAAAGGAAACTTCAAAAATCCGTTTATTATGATTGATACGAACCATGATAATTCAGGTAAAAACTACAACGAGCAAATTCGTATCGTTCAAGAAGTTCTAACTAACCGTGACTGGAACGAAGACATTAAGGAATATGTTCGTGGCTTTATGATTGAAAGTTACTTGGAAGATGGCCGTCAAGAACCGGGAGGAAGCGTATTTGGCCAGTCGATTACTGACCCATGTTTAGGCTGGGAAAAATCAGAAGCACTAGTCAGATATATTGCGGACCATGTTTAATATGGCAGAATTATATTTGCGTTTTCCAACACGAGCAGACCGCGATAATGTCATGGCTTATCGACAATCTTTTATTGATTCAAACGACTCCATGGATGGCACATCTGGCTTAGCTGACTATGACAATTACGATGATTGGTTAGATCAAATCGAATTATTCCAGAAAAAGGAAACCGTGCCAGCTGACCGAGTATTGTCTGATACTTTTTTAGTTGTCCGAAAAGAAGACGAGGCCATTATTGGAATGGTAAATAACCGTTACGAGTTAAATGATTATCTATTGGCGTTTGGCGGCCATATTGGCTACAGCGTTAAACCGTCAGAGCGCCGTAAAGGCTATGCTAGCCAGCTGCTTCATCTGGCACTAGACCATTACCGTGCGAGGGGTATTGACCGCGTCCTTTTGACCTGTGACAAAGACAACATCGCCTCTGCCAAAGTCATTCAACACAATGGCGGCCAGCTAGAAGATGAACGCCAAGAAAACAATCGCATCACTCAACGCTATTGGATAGCTGTTTCCTAATGGGAGCAGCTATTTTTGTTTTTTTTTAAATAAATAAGGTGAGTGCCTCGACTAGGCTTGCGCCAGCCAAAAAAAGAGAGGTTCAGCGTACGAATTGCCCTTGAACCTCTTAATTTCCTCATAATCCAGAGGTTCAGCGGCTAAATAAGCTTTGAACCTCTTAAATTTTTAAGAATCCAGAGGTTCAGTAGCTAACCAAGCTTTGAACCTCTTAATTTCCTCATAATCCAGAGGTTCAGCGGCTAAATAAGCTTTGAACCTCTTAAATTTTTAAGAATCCAGAGGTTCAGTGGCTAACCAAGCTTTGAACCTCTTAATTTCCTCATAATCCAGAGGTTCAGTGGCTAAATAATCTTTGAAGCTCTTAAATTTTTAAGAATCCAGAGGTTCAGCGACTAAACAAGCTTTGAACCTCTTATTTTTTATAAAACAGCCTAAAACTAGTCCTAAAATTTTTTACAGTCATCTACATCTTCTTAAAACAATTCCGACAAGTTCAATACTCACTAAATCGCCGCACCACTCTTTTAGCAACTTTGGGCTAGGTTTGACATCTGGAAAAAGTAGTTCAAATTCTGCAATCATCCTGCTTACCGCTACAGACTTGCTTTCTCGGCAGCCACACTTGTCACAAACTAAATTTCGATGGCGACTGATGGTATAGGTCTTGTCGCAGTCTAAGCAGAATATCCCCTTATTCAAAGAGTCAAAAGAGTATTTTGGCAGTTTTTCATAAGGATTACGCTTTAATTTTATATTTTCTAAATAGCTGGCAATCCGATGATGATAGTCAGTCAAAGGCCCTGAGACCTTCTCCAGATAATTGAAATAGTTGACGAGTTGCGACAGCAACACAATAGGTAAATCGGGTTGATTGCCATACAAGCAAAATTGCTCGTGGGTAAAAATTAATTTCCGTTCAATCGGCATGTTGATGCCGCCATCTTTCAGAATAGCCTCCAGCACATTACTCGCTCGGTGGAGTTGAATGAGTGGGTTTGAGCCGAGTTTCTCTTTTTTTCGGTCGTAAAATTCGCCGTCTTGGTAAGTGTAACTGCCTTTGTAATGTTTGACATCCAATAATAAAATACGATCAGATAAAATAATGACAAAATCCAACTGAGTCGTGACGCCACGTGATAAAAGTAAATCATGGCAGACTAGCATAGGAAACGAGCAACGTTTAAGCTTAGCGAAGAGATAGGCCTCACCGTCATATCCATCTTTTTGGCGTAGGTAATGTGGGTCATTTTCTGTCAATCGTTTGTTTAAATAATCATAGCTAGTTAAATAATCTGATTTATCTAGCATTTCAACACCTCCTATAATAAAATACGCAAAACAATCACTATTCCGTTTTATTCCCAGAATATTAAAATTAAATTAAAAATACCATTGACAAGTGAGAGGATTATCATTAATATAATCTTATATTAATAAAAGGGAAGGAGAGAATAGATACATGGATTCGGTTAAAGCAATCAACATCTTGGATATTTTATTATTAAGCGCGTTATTAGACTTGTAGAATTAGTCTTTATAAGGAGCTTAATGACCATGCTTGCTGTAAAGATTATTTTTTCAAAAATGACATCTAAGCGGGCAATGGATAAGAATCTAGGACATGTATCAGTTCTTTCGTTCTATGCAACTATAAACCCCCGACTTAGCAACAGGTCGGGGGTTATTTTTGTATAACAATCACACTACAGATAGAGAGGAATAACAACGATGACAGCAGACAAATATGTAAAATGGAACGGCACACCACAAACTGAGGCAATTGAACTATTAAAAACAGGCGGAAAAACAATCGTATGTCCCACAAAAGTAGGGTATATCATTGGTACGACAGATCGAGCGGGGCTAGAGCGCAAATTCTCAGCTAAAAACCGTAACCGTAACAAACCGGGCGTTGTTTTAATTGGCTCGCTTGAGCAATTGGATGCTTTAGCTGAAATGACTCCTGCTATTCGCGAATTCTATGAAAAATGTTGGCAAGAAGATGTGTTGCTAGGCTGTATCTTACCTTGGAAAGAATCTGGTAAACAGTATATTCCAAATGATGGTTCGTCTGAATTAATGACTGACGTTCGCGACACAAGCTGTTTTGTTATTAAATTTGGCGTTCCTGGTGAACAAATTGCCGCAGCGCGTTGGAGTGACGGAAACGGCATGTTCTTTGCTAGTTCTGCTAATCCATCTGGAAAAGGAAACCGTGGTGTGGTTGCTGGAATTGGTGAACGTATTGAAAATGAAGCAGATTTAATTATTGAAGGCGACGACTATGTGCGTTCGATTCAACCAGAAAAAACAGTTGAAACACGCTACGAACAAGGTGTGATGATTTCTTTCGTTGATAAAGAAGGAAAGCTTGTGCCTGACCAAGGTGACCAACGTTCTGTTACACCAGCGCCTGTTTTAATCCGTAAAGGGTTGGATGTTGAACGTATTATGATGCACTTGTCTGATGGTTATAACTCATGGGATTACCGCCACGGTGAATACTACTAAAGCCCAATTACATTAAAAAGGAAAGTAAGGAGGAATCATTAATGAAGCAAACACTATTTGACAAAGTTTGGCAGCAACATGTGTTAACGGGAGAAGAAGGCAATGCCCAGCTGTTATATATTGACTTGCATATGATTCATGAAGTTACTACGCCTCAAGGGTTTGAGAGTCTACGCTTAGAAGGCAGGAAATTAAGAGCTCCCGACAAAACCATTGCGACTATTGATCATAATGTCCCGACTAAAAATATTTTTACTATTAAAGATGCGATTTCAAGAAAACAAATCGAAACCTTACAAAGAAACTGCCAAGAGTTTGGTATCGAGCTGATGGATCATGGGAGTGAAGGGCAAGGGATTGTTCATATGATTGGACCGGAGCAAGGTGCCACGCAACCTGGTAAAACAGTGGTCTGCGGCGATTCCCATACCGCCACGCACGGTGCTTTTGGAGCTATCTCATTCGGGATTGGCTCCTCAGAAGTGGAGCACGTTTTTGCGACACAAACACTTTGGCAAAAGAAACCAAAAAATATGGGCATCAAAATTACCGGGCAACTACAGAATGGTGTTTATGCCAAGGATATCATGCTTCATCTCATCCATTCTTATGGCACGGATTTTGCGACCGGCTATGCCATTGAATTTTATGGCGACACTGTTAGTAGTCTATCGATGGAAGCACGCATGACCATGTGTAACATGGCGATTGAATTCGGAGCTAAATATGGCTTGGTGGCACCAGACCAGAAAACCTTTGATTATTTAAAAGGAAGACCTAAGGCGCCGAAAGACTTTGACCGTGCCGTCGCATATTGGAAGACTCTGTATTCCGATCCGGATGCTGCCTTTGACTATGTTTTAGAAATCAATGTATCTGAATTGGCCCCTTATGTAACGTGGGGAACAACGCCAGCTATGGGTTTACCAATTGGAAAAGCATTTCCAGAGATTAGTGACCATAACGATGAGCGTGCCTACCAATATATGGAATTGAAGCCGGGTATGATAGCGACAGATATCCCGCTACAGTATATTTTTATAGGTTCATGCACCAATGCACGTCTGGAAGATTTGATTGAGGGAGCGAAGTATATTAAAGGTCGTAAAGTAGCGGATCACATTTCAGCTTGGGTTGTTCCCGGTAGTCGGCCGGTTAAACGTGCCGCTGAAAAAATGGGGATTGCTCAGCAATTTATTGACGCAGGGTTTGAGTGGCGAGAGCCGGGGTGTTCGGCTTGTATTTCTATGAATGCTGACCGTGTCCCACCCAAAACCCATTGTGCTTCCACAACCAACCGTAACTTTGAAGGCCGACAAGGCAAGGATGCGCGCACACATTTATGTAGTCCTGCTATGGCTGTTTTAGCAGCTGTTAAAGGATATTTTTATGATACGCGACTAGACGATAGGGAGGTGCCAGCACTATGAGAGCTTTTACCGTTCATACCGGTAAATCGGTAGCGATTATGGAAGATAATATTAATACCGACCAAATTTTACCGAGTGCCCATTTAAATCGTATTGAAAAAACAGGTTACGGCGAATTTCTATTTGATAACTGGCGCTATCTATCAAAGGATCCTCGCCTTGACAATCCAGATTTTATTCTCAATCATCCAGATCGAAAAGACGCATCCATTCTTGTTGTAGGTGATAACTTTGCTGGTGGGTCGTCTCGTGAACATGCCGTTTGGGCGCTGAATGATTATGGTTTCCGTGTAGTCATTGCGGGTGGCTTTAGTGATATTTTTTATATGAACAGCTTAAAAAATGGCTTATTAGCGTTGACGTTACCCTTAGCTGACCGACAAGAGTTGGCTCAGTTAGCGAGTGATGAAGCGGTAACCGTTGACCTTGAAGAGCAAGTTGTTCGAGCAGCTGGCAAGTCATACACCTTCTCCATTGAAGATGAGTGGCGTCATAAACTATTAGGTGGTATTGATGATATTACCGAAACAATGGCTTATGAAGACCTCATTCTAGCTTATGAAGAAAAATGGAATGAATTTTATGCCTTTAAGTAAAAGGAATGCAGAACCTCTCTAATTATACTAGGGGGTTCTGTATTTTTTTCTGGCAGACTAGGGGATTATAAGTTCAGCCATCAATGTCTAGCTCCCAAGTCCTGACCTAGTGAAAAAAAGATAAATTTGCCCCATTGCGCGCTTCGCTGCTCGCTAACGCATATCATTCGACTAACCCGCTGAAGCGTGAAGTCTCCTGACAATTCAGGGTCAAATTTCCTATTTTTTCATAGGCCAAGGCGGACTTGTCCGCTTTTCTTATTTGTGTTTTTCGAAAACCCCTGGCTACGCCGGGGGTTCCAAAGAGCTTCCAGCGTGGGGCAAAAAAACCTCCTTTTATGCTAGAATATGGCTGGTTTCCCGACCGGCACATTCACAATAAAAGGAGGTCGTCCCATGCAGGACAAGAATAGTTTAGCACACAGCAAATGGAGATGTCAGTATCATATTGTTTTTGCCCCAAAATATAGAAGACAAATCATTTATGGAAAGTACCTCTAAAGCATCGGTCAGATTATTCGCGAACTTTGCGAGCGAAAAGGTGTCGAAATCCATGAAGCAAATGCTTGTCGGGATCATATCCACCTGTTGGTTAGTATCCCGCCTAAGCTGAGTGTTTCCCAATTCATGGGTTATTTGAAAGGTAAGAGTAGCTTAATGATAGTCGATCGGCACGCCAATTTGAAATATCGGTATGGTAATCGGAAGTTCTGGTGTCGTGGATACTTTGTGAACACCGTGGGCCGGAATAAAGAACAGATTCAAGCGTCTATTCGAAATCAGCTGAAAGATGATTATATGAGTGATCAATTGACGCTTTTTGAAGAGTTTGATCCATTCACCGGAGAAAAGAATAAGAAAAAATAAGAGATTCTTTAGAATCAGCGCGTGAATGTGGTGCAGGAGGGAGACTTTTCAGTAGGCCTTTCAGGCCCAAGCCGGCAATAGAGGCTTTCAGCCGAAGAGCAAACCACCAGTTCACACTGGTGGTTTTGATTATTATGGTTTGATGTAGGCGTAACCCGCATTTTGAAGCTCAATGAGATCAAGTACACCTGCTGGAACGATAACGACATTTTCTGGAAGCTGTTCCTTCGTTATATTGTTAGCATGGAGAGCATTATTGCAAGCATGAAAGTGAACTCCAGACATTTTAATAAAGGAGAGATGGTTCTCTTCTAGAAATCCATTGATTGCGATTCCGTTGACTAAAATGACAGTGTCTATTTCTGGAGCGATTTTTACCAGGTTTTTGACGTTTTTTGTAGTTTCTTCCCATCTCTCTAATTCATCGATATGAAAGACAACTTTCATAATAACACCTTCTTTTTAATTATATACTACCATAGTAGAAGCGATAAATAACAAAAAGTAAAAAAGATGGAACGATAAGGTATTTTTACCGTATCATTCCATCAAAGAAACCTTTCTGAATTTTAAAACGTCTTAAATTAAATTGTTTCTAAATGCTGTTTCTTTTTGTGAGTAAAGAAGAGAATCATGCAGATATTACTTATTAGTAATAATGCTACAAATAAAAAAACATCTGCTCTTATTGTACCTCCAATGGAAATAGATTGTCTCAAGGCATCAATTGCATAGGTCATTGGTAAGAACCGGTAAATACTTTGGAAGAAGTTATTTGATAAAACAATTGGATAAGTTCCTCCTGAACCTGCTAATTGTAGGATCATGAAAAGCAGCATGACGAATGAACCGACTTTTTCTAATAAAAGATTGAACAGCGTTACGATTGACATAAACGTCAATGATTCTAAAATCAAGAAACCGAAAACTCTCAAGGGATGGAGGGTAGTCATTCCTAAAATATTTGTTAAAACAAGGAATACAAGAGCAGCTTGCAAGATAGCAACAATCCCTAAAACAGACATCTTGCTTGCCCACCATCCGATAGCTGAACTTGGCTTTTTCTTTGGATCGAAAGCATCATACATCATATTGACAGTTAATGAACCGATGAATAATGCTACAGACATCATATAAGGCGCCATCGAGGTACCATTATTTGCAACTCTGGCTTTATCCTCATGCATTGTTTCAATAGGTTCTGAAACAGCCTTAGCCGATTTTTTATCGGTATTGATTTGCTGAATTTGTTCAGAACTTGCAGAGAAACGTTCACTCAATTGTGATAGTCCCGTTTTCACTTCTCTTAACGAATGTGTCACTTGCTTTTCGCCATCTGCCAATTGTGTGCTGCCGTGAGCGATTTGTGATGCTCCCAAAGTGAGCTGACTCGTGCCTGAAACAAGTTGATCGCTGTTTTCAGTTAACTCCTCGATGCCTGCTGATAATGATTTTGATCCGGTCAAAAGGGCGTTTACTCCTTCATTTAATGCTGGAATACCATCATTTACGGTTAATAGCCCTTCAGATAAGGAAGTTGCACCCTCTGTTAAAGTTGGAGAGTTCTGCATTAGTTGGCTCGTCCCGTCTTCCAAAGATTGGCTACCTGCCTGCAATTGTTGTAAGGAAGCAACCAAAGCAGGGATACGATTGTTTAACTGACTGGTTCCGTCAGCGATTGCTTGAGCAGCAGGTGCTGCTTGCATTTGGATATTGTATAAACCATTGATTGCAGCAGTCAAAGCTGTTGTTGCTGCGGAACTACTAGTAGACAATTGGTCAGCTCCGGATTTTAGTTCACTGACTTTGTCCACGGGGATATTTTCTAGAGCAGACAAAGCATTAGCAAGATTTTGCAGATCAACTTGTGAGCTGCTTAAGGCTGACATAATTCCTGAAGTATCGATTGATAAACGATCCGCAGCTGCTTCTGTATTGCTCATCTGATTTTGCATGGTTGACAGAACCAAAGATTTTTGTTCATCTGTTAAAGATAAGCCGCTTTCTGTCAAAGCTTGTATAACTGCGCTTGCATTCGTAGCCAAATCTTCTTGGTAACTAACTTTGAGCGTATCTTTAGCCGCATCCAAATTAGCATTTAGTTGAAAAATACTTTCCTGCATGAGTGCTAAATCATTGCTGATAGCTGGGAAGAAGGCGGTGATTTGGTCACTGTTATTTAAGCTGCTTAAATCCAAGTCGGTAAGAATTTGAGAGACTTGTTGAACATAGGACTGAACACCCACAACATAATTCGTTAATTGTTCTTTATCTTCTGCACTCATAGTCACTGCTTGTAAACTTTCAGCTAATTTTTGAGCACCATCATTTAGCTCTTTGGTTTGGTCTGGAAAAGATTTCGTTTGTTCCACCACTTGACTAAGACCATCGTTTAATTGTGATGTACCACTATTGATTGTATCAACGCCATTTGTATACTGTTGAATCCCTGAAGTTAATGAACGAGCACCGGAACTCAAATCTCCCATTCCCAAACTTAATGTTGGAAGTTGACTGGACAGTGAACGAATCCCACTCGTTAATTGATTAGCGCCATCATTTACTTGATCAACACCCGTTACGTATTCTTGCAAGCCAGCTTGAAGTGTTTGGCTGCCTTCCGAAAACTCCAATGAACGAGCGGCTAATGTTTCTAGATTTTCTTGAATCATTTGAGAGGCATCTGTTAATTTGGCAGTACCATCTTCTAATTTTTGGCTTCCCTCTGCTGCTTCTGTCATACCTAGCCCGATTTTATCGAATTGCTTCAAAAGTGTTTCACTGTACATTTCAGTAACTTCTGCAGAAACTTGGTTCTTTAATTCAGTCACAGCAGAATCTGCCATCTTAGAGGCGATTAGATTGTGACCTTCTGAAGTTTGATAATCGATCACCATTTTTTGCGGATTATCTGTTAATAATGTCGTAGCATTCTCAGAGAAGTTTTCTGGAATGGTAATAATTAAATAGTAATCACCATTTGATAGTCCTGTTTCTGCTTCTTCAGCAGAAACAAAATGGTAATCCAAACTCTCATTTTCTTTCAAGTTGGTTATCAATTCATTTCCAATCTCCAATGTTTGTTCTTGAAAGGCTACCGCTTGATCCTTATTTACAACAGCTACAGGCAAATTTTCAACACTTCCATAAGGATCCCATAATGCTCCTAAAAAAATCAAATTATAAAGTGCCGGAATCAACGCAACGGCACCTAGTACAACCAAAAGAAATTTATGTTTCCAAATAAACTCCCATTCCTTTTTGATCATAAAATATCTCCTCATTTCATCAATATAGCTATGTTTTTTCACAAGTATAAAATTTTTCAATAGCACATTTTTAGACACTTGCAAAATCAACTAATTCATGATAAATTGTATTCGAATAGAAGGCAAGAAACAAAATTTTATATCTGTTTGAATTTAGACAGAAATAAAAAAATGCAAAAGGGCCGTGAAAAAATGAAGTATGATTTATCTAAAAAGCCGACGCGTGGTGCACAACGAACGCTGGAAGCTTTTTCCAAAACGATGTTTGCACTTTTAGCAAAAAAAAGCTTTGAGACCATTAGTGTGAATGAAATTTGCGAAATCAGTAATTTTCCTCGCGCTACATTCTATAACTATTTTGATGATAAGTATGACTTGTTAACCTATTGTTGGTATCTATTGAGTCGCGAAGTCAAGATTGAAGAAACTTCTTCTAATTCTTCTCAAAAGATACTAACAGTCTTTTTCGATCGTGTTTACGATTTATTTATGGATCACAGCGAATTATTGAACGGTATTTTCAGGAATAATCCCATCAATAGTCCTTTAATTAATAATTTTAGTGCATACTTAAAACAAATCATGCAAGAAATTTTTTATGAATACCTTGATTTTGACAATAAAAATGTGCCTCTCCAATTGGTTGCAGACCATTTTAGTAATACCGTGATGTTGATTTTAGAGGCAATCTTTTTAAAACAACAACCAATAAGCCTAGAACAAGCTCATGAATACATGCATTACCTTGTGGGACACCTATTAGTGGATTCTCCAAGTGACGAAGGATGAGGAAATTTCATTTTTCAAATCAATAAATAACCTTCGATTATCTTCATCTTTTGGTGGCAATTCAGCTAAAATCATTAAGAAAATAGGAAGGACCGATAAAAAAATAGGAAAAAGAAATGCAAGCGTATTATGAAAAATTAGAAGAAGGGAATCATCCTATGAATCATGATATAAATCTCTAAAAACTTTATTTTCATTCTTGGATAAACATGTTAAACTTTTCACGAGGTGACAGAATGAAAACGCAACAACAGAAACGGTATCATACTTGGAACGAACATTTAAAAGAAACATTTGGTGAAAAAGTATTTAAGGTAGCTTTAGATGGGGGCTTTGATTGTCCTAATCGAGATGGAACAGTAGCACATGGCGGTTGTACGTTCTGCAGTGTTTCTGGATCAGGAGATTTTGCACAAAGTAGATTGGATCCTTTACCCGTTCAGCTTAGAAAAGGAATCGACATGATGCATGAAAAATGGCCGAATACTACTAAATATATTGCTTATTTTCAAAACTTCACAAATACTCATGCTGAAGTTGAAGTTTTGAGACATCGCTATGAACAAGTGGTCAACGAAGAAGGAGTAGTCGGTATCATGATTGCTACCCGTCCGGACTGTTTGCCAGACGAGACTATTGCTTATCTAAGCGAATTGAACGAAAGAATGTATATGTGGGTAGAACTCGGGCTGCAGACCGTTCATGAAGAAACAAGTGAGAAAATCAATCGCGCTCATGACTATGAGACCTATCTGGAGGCTGTGAGAAAATTACGTGCCCATAACATTCGTGTCTGCACTCATTTAATTAATGGCTTACCGGGTGAAACTTACGAAATGATGCTGGAAAATGTGGAACGAATGATTGAAGATTCGGATATTCAAGGCGTAAAGCTTCATTTATTGCATTTGATGAAGAACACAAAAATGGTTCGAGACTACGCTCAAGGAAGATTGGAATTCTTGGACATGGATACCTATGTCCAGCTGATATGTGATCAATTAGAGATGATTCCGAAAGAGATTGTTATTCATCGTCTGACAGGGGACGCACCAAGAGACACGTTAATCGGTCCAGAATGGAGTCTGAAAAAGTGGGAAGTGCTGAATGCGATAGATGCTGAAATGGAAATAAGAGGCAGTGTTCAAGGGTGCAAGGATGTAAGGCTGAAATGAAACAAGGCTAGAAAGATGTTCAGACTCTAAAATGATGTTCAGTACTGTTTTTTACTCCAAACATCTTTATTCTCAAGAAATAAAGATGTTCAGAGACAAAAAAGAATCTGAACGTCTTTTTAGCTAATTTGATTGAAGGTTTTTCCTTAAAACTCTACCGCATAAATCAAGGCTGACTACATTTCCACACCACTCTTTGAGAATCGCCGGCGTTTTACCAGCAAGCGTTTCTCGTGTTTTGAACCTTGATGAAACCTCTAGCAGTGTGGGGTTATAAAGCTGTTAATGAAGCCAAACTAGATATTCCAGAAGATATCTCAGTTGTCAGTTTCGATGATACTGAAATGGCCCGTTACATGACACCGTCTCTCATAAGTATTCGCATGGATGTTATCAGAACGTCAGATGGCAAATCGTATCAGTTGCTCTAGCAGACTCTAAATAAGAAAATCAGTTAAATCGTTATAAATACAATCACAACAAGCTTTCTAGCAATATGGAAAGCTTGTTGTGATTTTTTAGCGGACTTTTTATACAACCATCATTGATGACTTGTCTTTAACCGGAAATCAAGTGATCACTTCTAATGAGGCTGTTTCTGTTCAAAGTCGCATTAAAAACGGCTAGCGCTACAAGGTTGTGATGAACTTTTCTGATTAAATACAGTCTGTTCAATTAAAGTCAGCACTAAGAGATAGTCTTAATGAGGAAATGTTAGATGAGGAGCTACAATTGGATCCGTAAGCTGTGGTAGTATTGACCGACATAATCCACTAATATTTTTATAAACATATGGGTTTTTGACGATATGTTGACTAATGTTAGCAATCTTATTAACATTTGCAATAAAAAACCGATAATAGCATTGAGCCGATGACAGTTATGTCATTAATGGATCCCAAATAATCTGAGAATTATTTGAATCAAAGAAAGATGAGGAATGTTGAGTGAGAGAAAGAAGTGAAGTTGAAACAATAATTCAGTCTTTTTATCTTGTATTTCAACCGATTATGGAAGTTCTTTCTGAAACAGAAAGTGACCTCTATGCCTATGAAGTATTATTACGTTCACGAGAAACAGGACGCTTTCCCAACGACTTGTTTTCTGAGTTTATAGAGGAAGAAAGTAGCAACCAACTGTTGATGAATTGGTATGAACAGGAATTGAAGCATTATTTGCCGCGCTATCCTGATGTTCATTTTGATTTTAATATTCATCCGCAACAGTTAGTCCACGCATCAACCTGGCAATTTCTAAAAAATATGCAGCCATTTAACAAGCAACTAAAAGTTGAATTAACTGAACATGTTCCCATTTTTAAACATGGACATCATTCTAACGATTATAACCTCAATTATTCTATCAAAAGGATTGCAGATATGGGTTATGATATCGCTATTGACGACATTGGGAGCGGTCAAAATACTTTAGATCTCGTTTTAGAAAACAGGGATTTTATTTCATGTTGTAAATTTTCATTACTGCCGTTTAAAAAACTAGACTTAAAAATGATTTTGAATTTCTTGGAAGCTTGGTTTCAAGTCGCTCAAAAACAAAAGTTTACTTTTATTGTAGAAGGTGTAGATAGTTCATTCGTTAAAAATACATTACTTGAAAACAACATTCGCTTACAGCAAGGGTTTTATTGGTCTAAAGGCGATCATCTTTAATCCAGTCATGAACAGGTCTCTTATTTTGAGGCCTGTTATTTTTGTTTGAAAATAAAAAGAAATGGTTGATTTTTTAGCTTTGTTTATGTAACTTTAATATTATAGAACAGTAAGCAATTTTGGTGGTTCTGAGTTAATCAGATAGGTGGGAAAAAGATGCTTCGTCAAACAGCTGCAAATCTAGGAATCCTGGTCTTAAATTGTTATTTCTTATTTAAATCAAGTTATGAGTTTACTAATACAAAGTCATTAACTCTTCAAAAGAAACTATTTTATATTTTTATTCAAACGCTAACGGGTCTCTTATTACTAAACTTCGCGACAGTATCAGAAGGAATACGGATTGATTTTCGTTTTGTATTTTACGCAGTTTCAATCAAGTATTTAGGTTGGCAAATTACAACGCCGGTGATGTTTTTAGTGACAATAAGTCGATTTTTGTTTCCTTACAATGATTCAGCCATTGTGGCGTCCGCTTTTTCCCTGCTACTAATGATAACCCTTCCATTCGTGGACAGTTGGCTTTCTAAAAAGGTAGATGAATTCAGACATCTGTTTGTGTTAATTTCATACGGTCTGATGACGAGTTTAATAATGATATTTTTGATTTTTGATGACTTTAAAAAGGCGACTTACCTAGCTATCTTATTGGTTGGCTACACTTATTTATTGGCATTTATTTTGTATGGGCTGATGAGTGAATTTAGAAATATGGTTGTCTTGGTTCATACAGATTATCTGACTAATCTTTATAATAAAAAAAGCTTTGAAGATGATTTAGAGCATCTCTCAAAACAAAATGACCCCTTCTCTTTGATTATTTTAGATATTGATTTTTTTAAAACAGTTAATGATCAGTTTGGTCATCATGTTGGCGATGTGGTCCTAAAAGAAGTAGCGGAAAGATTTCAGGTGTTCATTGAATCTTCAAGAAAATTGTATCGTGTAGGTGGTGAAGAATTTGCCATTATCATGTCTGGAACGAATCAAGAAGAGACGGTTGAATTGGCTTGCTCTATTCAAAAGGAAATTGAAGATATGACAATCAAATTGGAAAATGATCAGCATGTTCAAATAACCATTTCAGCAGGAATAGCAATACAAGAAGAAAATGAGCATTTAAAAACAACTTTCTACCGTGCAGATTCAGCACTCTACCATTCTAAAAATAATGGACGAAACAAAATTTCAATTGCAGAAGCGACAGAATGCCAGTCACTCCCAAGTATCCCGTGATACATGGGAGTTTTTATATAGACTAGGGGATTATAAGTTCAGCCATCAATGTCTAGCTCCCAAGTCCTGACCTAGTGAAAAAAAGATAAATTTGCCCCAATGCGCGCTTGCGCTGCTCGCTAACGCATATCATTCGACTAACCCGCTGAAGCGTGAAGTCTCCTGACAATTCAGGGTCAAATGTCCTATTTTTTCATAGGCCAAGGCGGACTTGTCCGCTTTTCTTACGAAATAAACGAAAGTTTGCTATACTTCCCAATTTATTTTGGGTAAAATGAGTCGACAAGATGCGTCTTTATTACTATTAGTTAGGAGTTGTTTAACGACGTGAACCAGATAGTCGAACAATTAATTTTAATTAGTTTCTTTCTTCCGATGATGATCGCCAGTTTGTTGATAACAGCTGATCTATTTTTGAAAAGTATCAAGAAGGCGGTTAAACGGAAAGAAGTTCAGTTTTTCTTGATTACGATTTTAATTTTTACTTACCTTTACTTTGTTCTCTCGTTTTCGATGAACTTAGTTGGTTTTATTACCTATCACTATGCGTTTGCGCTGTTCTTTTATTATTATTTTAATAGGAAAATTGGGGAAATCTTGACAATTGCGACACCTGTAATGGTCTGGTTTTATTTATTTTTAGTCGATCTTCCAAATCGAGAGCACATGGTTTATCTGATTTTATTTAGTGTGTTCTTGCTGATAGTGATGATCGTTTTAGACAAGATAAACGTTATTGCCGATAAAACAAAATTCTATCTGATTTATGTCATAACTATGGTGGCATCCCCAAAATCAGCTATGATGGTTTACCATAAAGTTGAATATGAATGGTATCAGTTAGTGCTTGTTTTATTAGGGTCTTTTGTTTTAATGGGGGGATTTACTTGGCTTCATCAACTCATCGAGAAAGAAGAGAAAGAAGTGATTGATGAGTTACTGAGCAGCAGGCGAGATTCACTAACGGGTGCATATAATTTCTATACATTCAACAAGGATTTAGTTATTTATAACCAAGTACCGATGAATCGGTCAATTGCTATGATCGATATTGATCACTTTAAAGCCTTCAATGATGAGCATGGTCATTTGGCTGGTAATGATTTATTACGTGAATTCACTCAATTGATGGAGGCATATCTGGGTCAAACCGTTGGCTCAAACCATTATAAGTTGTATCGCTATGGTGGCGAAGAATTTTGTATCATTTTTGAGGATATTTCTATAGCCCTTATTTATGAAACATTAGAATCCTTACGGGTGCAAATCCATCATCATGCCTTCAATATCTCTAACAAGCAAGTTAGTGGTATTTCGTTTTCTGCGGGTATTGAGAACTGTCAGGAAGGGGAGGGTAGTTTATTAGATGCTCTTCATCTAGCCGATTTAGCCCTTTATCAAGCAAAAAATAATGGCCGAAACCAAGTAAGAATTTACTGCGAGCGTTAAAGTGTCAATCAAATAAGGAGTGTGCGGTCGTGCTGAGAACTTTTTTTAAGTATTTATTTTCTTCAGGCGCATCATTTATAATCGATATTAGTCTCTATGCTTTTTTTATGCATAGTTTACCCCATACTAGTTTATCCACTATCTTTATAGCATCGCTGCTATCGCGTTTTTTATCAGCATTGTTTAACTACTATGTCAATCGTCGATTTGTCTTTTCGTCAGCTGCTAAAAACAGCATGCTTCACTATTTTAGTTTAGTTGTCGTTCAAATATCAGCATCGGCATTATTTGTTTATTTGCTACATCTTTTGTTTAAAGAAGTAGATACCGCAATAATCAAGGCTGTCGTTGATGGCGGTCTATTCTTTGCCAGTTATTATATTCAAAAGACTATTATTTTTAAGAGGTGAGTATGTGCCAAATTCAAAAACGTATAAAAAATTCGTTTATTTGCTCGCTTTTGTTTTATCTGTTATTTATCTTGTCTGGCGTGGAATGTACACACTACCATGGTCGGAATCGTTATTTGCAATTTGTTTCGGAATTGCCTTGTGGCTAAGCGAGATTGTTTCGAACGTTACCGCAGTTATTTTAATCTGGAGTAAAAATAAAGTGAAAAGCATTGAAAAACCTCTTGTAGAAGATGGTGACTACCCTGACATTGATGTCCTAATTGTGACCCATAATGAGGATGTTCCGTTATTATTAAAAACAGTCAATGCTGCTTGTCATATGAAATATCCTGACCCCTCTAAAGTTCATATTTATTTATCGGACAACTGATGTGATTCAGACTAATGAATAGAATATGCCGCTAGCGAATGGAGCTAGCGGTTTTTAATGCTTAAAAGACTAGTCTTAACGGTTGTTTATCTAAAAATGCTTGTGTAGAATAAGACGTATTGAAAAAGATGAATAGGAGAATAGATCCGATATGGTTCAATTATTATTAGCAATTATTTATTTGGGTTTCATTAGTTTAGGCTTACCCGATGCCTTGTTAGGGTCGGCATGGCCAACTATATACCAGGAGTTTGGCGTACCAGTTTCTTTTGCTGGAGGCATCGCCATGATTATTTCAGTGGGTACTATTTTATCGAGTTTGCAGAGTGACCGATTAACGCGCAAATTCGGAACTGGAAAGGTAACAGCTATAAGTGTGGCATTAACGGCCACAGCCTTATTTGGATTAATCGCCAATTATGTTCATCCAGGTCTATTTCCCTTCTATTTGGGAGCTATTTTAGTTGTTATGGTTATAATGTACGAAACACTATTAAAGAAAAAATCAGCAGTTTTAGTTGAAAATTAAGGAGTCATGATATGGTAGGGAAATTTTATGCAGTAAAAAAAGGGCGTCAACCGGGTATTTATCGGACATGGCCAGACGCACAAAAACAAGTGGCTGGATTTTCTGGCGCACAATTTAAATCTTTTACGACAGAACAAGAGGCAAAGGATTATATTAATCCTCCTCAACAAGCTGCTGTTGATTGGACGGCAGACGATACAATCGAAGCTTATGTCGATGGGTCTTTTGACCGTCAGTCAAATCGTTACAGTTATGGCGTTGTGATGGTAAAAAATAGCGAGGTGGTCAAACAATTTTACAAAGCCGGTTCTAACCCTCGCTATGTGGAAAGTTTCCAAATTGCGGGAGAAGTCTTTGGCTCGATTGCAGCCATTAAGTGGGCAATTGCAGAAGGCTACAAAGCTATCAATATCCGCTATGATTATATGGGAATTGAACAGTGGGCAAGAGGACTTTGGCGTGCCAATAAGCCCGTATCGCAGGACTATATCGCACAGTTTAGAGAATTAGAAAATCAGATTGCCGTTCACTTTAAAAAAGAAAAAGCACATAGTGGCGTTACCTATAATGAATTAGCTGACCAATTGGCGAAAAAAGCCTTGCAATCAGTTCGTTAACTAAGGAGGTAACAGGATGGACTGTCTTTCTTTATTTTTATCGGTTCTCTTGCTTAATCTTTTTGCTTACATCACTATTCGTATTCGGCCCTTTATTTATAAAACCAACGTATACAAACCAATGATCTGGAATATTAACTTATCGATTATGCCATTTGTGATTCTAGTCGGCAATACGATTTTAGCGATTATCTTGTCTTATATGGGAACGTATGTTGAGCTTTCTTTTATGTATGTGATTCGAACGATTATTTTCATCATCGGCTTAATAGTATGGTTACTAGCTTTGCCAAATTCAGGCTATCTTGTCACCGAGTTAAACTTAAGCCACTGAGAAGCGGATCAGGTTGAGGTGCCCATCTGGTATGACATCATTTTGTATTTTGTAGGGTAGACAAGCAACTTGGGAAACTAAGTTGCTTTTTATATGGAGAAAGAGTCGATACAGCTCCATATTTTTGGCTGTAAGTCACATTTGGTAGTCGAAATGTCAGTTACAGCTCTTCAAAAAGTTCTGTAACTGACATTTAGGGGTGTGAATGTAAGATACAGGGCTTTTTTTAAAGTTGTATCGACATCTATAAAGTAAATCAATGATATGTGATTAGTATTTCCAATGATACTAACGGTTTCAGTCATGTTATAATGAGTCTAATTCATTCGACACAAAGTTAACTAATAGAAAAGGGGAACTACCATGGCTAAAATTGTAAACAATATTCTTGAACTAACAGGCGACACACCGATTGTAAAATTGAACAAGGTTGTACCAGAAGATGCAGCAGATGTTTACGTTAAACTTGAATCTTATAACCCAGCTGGATCGGTTAAAGACCGCATTGCATTAGCAATGATTGAACAAGCTGAAAAAGATGGACTCTTGAAGCCGGGTGGAACCATTGTAGAACCAACTTCTGGTAATACAGGCGTTGGCTTATCCTTCGTTGGAGCCGTAAAAGGTTACAAAGTGGTTATCGTTTTACCGGACACCTTTTCGATTGAACGCCGCAAGCTGATTCAAGCTTACGGTGCAGAACTTGTTTTAACACCGGGTGCTGACGGAACAGTCGGTGCGATTAAAAAAGCAACGGAATTAGCAGAAGAAAATGGTTGGTTCTTACCATTACAATTTGATAATCAAGCAAATCCAACGGTTCATAAAAATACAACGGGTCAAGAAATTGTTCAAGCGTTTGGTGAAGATGGGCCAGATGCCTTCATTTCAGGCGTTGGAACAGGTGGAACGGTAACAGGAGCAGGCGGCGTCTTAAAAGAAGCTTATCCTGACATTGAAATTTATGCTGTTGAATCAGCAGAGTCACCGGTTTTATCAGGTGGTCAACCGGGACCTCATAAAATTCAAGGTATCTCAGCTGGATTTGTTCCTAAAGTATTAAACACAGCTGTCTACCAAGATGTCCTTAAAGTTGCTGGAGATGACGCTATCGCAATCGCACGTAAAGTTGGCACAACAGAAGGTATTTTAGTTGGTGTATCAGGCGGCGCAGCTATTAAAGCAGCCATTGATATTGCCCAAAAACTAGGTAAAGGTAAAAAAGTATTAGCGATTCTTCCAGATAACGGCGAGCGCTACCTATCTACAGTCCTTTATGATTTTGAATAAGCCCATTTTGAAACTAGAAGGAAACTTCTAGTTTTTTTATAGACTAGGGGATTATAAGTTCAGCCATCAATGTCTAGCTCCCAAGTCCTGACCTAGTGAAAAAAAGATAAATTTGCCCCATTTCGCGCTTCGCTGCTCGCTAACGCATATCATTCGACTAACCCGCTGAAGCGTGAAGTCTCCTGACAATTCAGGGTCAAATTTCCTATTTTTTCATAGGCCAAGGCGGACTTGTCCGCTTTTCTTATCCATAAAAAAAACTAATGGCTATTAATAGTTTTTAACAATTATCATTAATTTTTAATGGGTGTTATTCTTATCATTAATAAGTGAATAAGTGATAGATGCAATGATAAGAAGAGTAAGTTGACGAGCTTTGCTAAGCGAGTCCGTGGTGGTGAGAACGGATCAAAGACGCAACTGAAGATGGTCTTGGAGTAATCAACATTGTTGACGGCGGTATCCGTTACCATACAGAGTATAAACATATACTTATGAAGGTTGTTTTTGCGAGAAAACAACAAACGAAGGTGGTATCGCGGCAGTCCCGTCCTTCTCTATGAAAGTAGAGCAGGAGGGGCTGTCGTTTTGATTAAAGGAGAGTTGAAAAAAATGGGTTCACACGTAATTGATATGATGATGTTAAAAAATAACTTTGGTACAGAAGCTATGCGACAAATTTGGTCGGATGAAAACCGCCTGCAAAAACACTTTGATATTGAAGCAGCACTAGCTTTAGCAGAAGGTGAGTTAGGACTAATTCCTCAAGCAGCAGCTGAGAAAATCGCTGCTAGTGCTAATGCAGAAGGTGTGGATATTGCAGCAGTTGCAGCAGAAGGAGCTGTTCTCAAGCATTCATTAATGGCAACCATTAATACTTTACAACGCTTGAGCGGAGAAGAGGGCGAATACGTTCACTTCGGCGCAACGACACAAGATATTGTTGATACAGGTGTGATTTTACAACTAAAAGAATCCAACGCTATTATCAAAGAAAATGTGCAAGACGTTGCCGCTGAACTAGCCAACTTGGCTAAACGCTACCGTGATACACCAATGACCGGTCGTTCTCATGGGATGCAAGCTTTACCAACTACATTTGGCTTTAAACTGTCAGTTGTTTTAAGTGAAGTATTGCGTCACCTAGAACGTTTAGAAGAAGCAGAAAATCGCGTCTTTACAGGTGTTTTAGCAGGTGCAGTTGGAACTTACGCATCATTTGGTGAGCAAGGACCCGAAGTTGAGAAAAATACATTGACGCGACTAGGCCTTGATACGCCGGATATTTGCTGGCACTCATCCAGAGACCGCATTGCTGAATATGTGAATATTTTAGGTCTTATCAGTGGGACACTCGGTAAATTAGCTAACGAGTTTTATAACTTGATGCGAACTGAAATTGATGAACTAGAAGAACCTTTTTCAAAAGGAAAAGTGGGCTCAAGCACCATGCCGCATAAACGCAATCCAGCAGCCCTAGAAGGGATTGTCAGCTTAACTAAACCAGTTTTAGCAAGTGTTGGCCTTGTACAACAAGCCCTTATTGTTGAGCACGAACGCGATGCTATGTCTTGGCGTGCCGAGTGGATTGCCTTACCGGAAATTTGTATCTTCCTATCATCCCAACTAGCTTCAACCAAAGCTGTTTTGAAAGACTTAATCGTTAAACCCAAAAACATGCTGCGCAACCTAAACTTACAAGGCGGCCTCTTGCTGTCTGAACAAGTCATGTTCGCCCTAGCCAAAGAAATGGGCAAGCAAACGGCCCATCATCTCGTTTATGAACTGTCGATGGAAGCCTTTGAGAGCGAGCAAAAATTCAGTGATATTTTATTGAAAAACAAAGCGGTATTAGCTGTTTTGAGTGCCGACGAGATCCAACAAGCGCTTGATCCAGAACAATACCTAGGATCTGCACCACAAAAAGTGGACCAGATTTTACAAAAATACGAGGCTTATCAGGCTACCCATTAAGGAGAATAAATGTGAAAGAGTATCGATTAACCACATTAGCAGATGCCGAAGCCTTTTTAGACTTACTATTAAAATCTTACCAACCCATTCGTGACTTGGGAATTCACTTTGCAGCAGCAACAGCTGATTTAGACTTAGTGACTCGTCACATTCAACAAAATTTATGCTATGTCCTAGAAGACGATGGTCGTTTAATCGCTACTATTTCGCTTAGGCTACCTTGGGGACCGAATCCGGGACCAGAAGTTCTTCCCCATATTGGCTGGTTTGCGGTTGACCCAGACTTTAGTGGACAGGGAATTGGCAATGATTTATTAGATTGGCTCGAACAAGAAATCCTCATTAAGGAACTGAAAGCCCCAGCTGTCACACTAGGAACAGCTGACAAACATCCATGGCTGGCCATGATGTATCAGCGAAAAGGCTATCAAAAGTTCGCCGAGAGAGACTTGGGCAAAGGCCATCTGACTTTATTTTTCAAAAAAGAATTTCAGTTAGTTGAACCAAAGGAGGAAGTCTAGTGGCAGTTGATTTGAGAACGGACAACTTGGTTAAAAAATTGGTGCATTATCGCCGAGAATTACACCAGTATCCTGAATTATCATTGAAAGAATATGAAACAACCGAACGAATCAAGGGCTGGTTGACAGAAGCGGGGATCGCTATCCGTGATTATGGGTTAGAAACGGGTGTCATTGCTGAAGTAGTTGGTGACTTAGAAGGCCCGACTATCGCCATTCGTGCCGACATTGATGCCTTGCCAATTGTTGAAGAAGTGAATACCTTGTTTAAATCGAAACACCAAGGGGTCATGCACGCTTGCGGTCATGATTTCCATACGTCTTCTATTATTGGAGCGGCTCTTTTGTTAGAAGAAAACAAAGAAAACTTAAAGGGAACTGTTCGTTTTATTTTCCAGCCGGCAGAAGAAATTGCGCAAGGCGCTAAACTAGTCGTGGAAAGTGGTGCCTTAGAAGGTGCTTCGGCTATTTTCGGTATGCATAATAAACCAGATTTGGCTGTTGGAACAGTTGGTGTGCGCAGTGGTGCGCTGATGGCGAGTGCGGACCGCTTTGAACTGGATGTGATTGGTCTAGGTGGTCATGCAGGAATTCCTCATGCAACCGTTGATCCAATCGTTGTGGCATCGCAAATTGTCACAGCCTTCCAAAGTATTATTAGCCGTAATACCAGTTCTTTTGATAATACAGTCCTAAGTGTTACTCAACTCCATGCGGGAAGTGCATGGAATGTGATTCCAGAAAAGGCCTTTTTAGAAGGAACGGTTCGCAGTTTCCAAGCAGAAGCACGCCATGAGATTCCTGCTTTAATGGAGAGAACGGCAAAAGGGATTGCGGAAGCTTACGGAGCGAGCATTGATTTTCGTTGGTATCCGTATATTCCAGTTGTTGAGAATAATCCCCAATTGGAAACACTTGTAACAGAAGCTGCTAAAGATTGGGGCTACGAAGTCGTTGAAGCCAAGCAAGTTGCTGGCGGTGAAGACTTTGCCTTTTACCAAAGCAAGCTACCAAGCTTTTTTGTGTGGATGGGGGTTGATGGTAGTCGTGATTGGCACCATCCAGAATACCATTTAAATGAAGATGCCTTACTGGTATCAGCGCGCTACTTCAGTACATTGGCAGAAAAAGCATTAGATTATTTTTCAGGATGGAAGTGATAGCAAGGCATGATTGATTTACATTATTTACTTGATGCAGCCAAAGGGATTCTTCCTTTTGTACCGGTCACCTTATTGATTTCTATTACGGCGATGATTTTTTCAATTATTCTAGGGTTAGTGATGGCGGTTCTCCGTCGTCAGCCGAATAAAATAATCGCATCTTTAGCAGGTTTATATGTATCACTATTTAGAGGATTTCCTACAGTCGTTCAACTCTTTATTGTTTATTTTGGATTACCACAATTGTTCCCGGCTTTTAATTCCTTAGATGCCCTTTATGCGGTTATTTTGACGTTTTCTTTCAAAGAATCAGCTTATTTAACCGAAATTTTTAGAGCAGGCTTGGATTCAGTTGACAAGGGTCAAATTGAAGCAGGACTAGCAGTTGGTATGAAAAAGTGGAAAATTTATCAAGAAGTGGTTTTACCACAAGCCATTGTGAATGCCTTGCCTGGCACAACCAATGTGTTTGTTTCACTAATTAAGGAAAGCTCATTGGCCTTTACATTGGGGATAACCGAACTTTTCGCCCAAGGAAAACTAATGGCCAGCTCAAACTTGCGTTATTTTGAAACCTATTTAACGGTTGGGTTGATGTATTGGGCCTTAATTATTATTGTTGGACGCTTGGCTTATGTGTTAGAAAAACACTTGTCAAAAGCTTATAAACGCTAGGAAGGAAGGCTATTATGATAGAAGTAAAGCAGTTATCGAAGTCATTTGGAGCTAATAAAGTGTTGAATGATTTGTCCTTCCAAGTGAAAGAAGGAGAAGTTGTCGCTATTATTGGGCCGAGTGGTTCAGGCAAATCAACCTTGTTGCGCAGCTTGAATTTATTAGAAGAACCGGATGAAGGCACCATTCAAGTTGGCGATGTCTTGGTAGATACGAAAGCACTAACTAACCAAAATCGTTATGACTTGAGACAGCAGTCTGCCATGGTTTTTCAACATTTTAATCTTTTTAAAAATAAAACAGTCATTGAAAATGTGACGTTGGCATTAACATCTAGTAAACGGAAAACAAAGAAAGAAGCTATTGCCATTGCCGAGCAGTTGCTAGATCAAGTAGGCTTAACGGCTCAGCGCGACCAATATCCAGTGACTTTGAGTGGTGGGCAACAACAGCGTGTGAGTATTGCCCGAGCCTTGGCTGTTGATCCAAAAGTGATTTTTATGGATGAGCCAACGAGTGCGTTGGACCCAGAATTAGTTGGTGAAGTTTTGAAAAGTATTGAGCAGCTTTCTAAACGAAATATTACGCTTGTGATCGTGACCCATGAAATGAAATTTGCTCAAAAGGTAGCTGACCGGGTTATTTTTATGAACAATGGCTTAATTGTTGAGGAAGGCCATCCCGATGATGTCTTTAACCATCCGCAAGAAGTGCGTACCAAACAGTTTTTATTATCAACAAAAGATGAGTTAGCAAGTGCTATTTAAAAAAAGAAAAGAGGGAATTTGATGAAGAATTGGTCAAAAGGGTTATTAAAAAGTGCAGCAGCGGTTTTATTTGTAGGTGGTTTAGCAGCTTGCTCAACTGATGGTGGAGAAACAGCGAGTTCAGATGTGGCTGGCACAACGGAAGAAAAAATTGTTCTAGAAATTGGAGCGACAGGTCAATCATTTCCCAACTCTTATATGGAAGATAATAAATTAGTTGGTTATGATGTTGAAGTTATTGAGGCTATTGCTGGCAATTTAGGCTATGAAATCAACTGGACAACAGCAGCCTTTGACGGCTTGTTGGCGTCACTAAATGCTGGTAAGTTGGACACTATTGCGAATAACTTTGCCATTACACCAGAACGACAAGAAAATGTTAACTTTACAACGCCTTATGCTTACACAGCGTCAGGAATTGCTGTTAAAGAAGATAGTGAATACCAAAGTACCTTTGACTTAGATAATGAGACAGTTGGAGCCGTTGCTGGAAGTAACAAATTGACAGAGCTTGAAACCTATATTGCCGAAACAGGTTTGAATATCGATGCTCGTCACTACGATACACGTGAAGGCCCACAAGAAGATACTTTAAAAGGTCAAGTAGCTGGCTACATTCAAGATAAAGCAGTTCTAGCAGCAACTATTAAAAAAGATGGCTTAGGACTACGTGTTTTACCAGAAAATTTAGTTGGCGGCGAAGTTGCTTTCCCATTTGCTAAAACAGAAGAAGGCGAAGCTTTGTTAGCTGAGTTTGATGCAGAACTACAAAACCTACTAGCAGATGGCACCATTAAAGAGTTGTCTGAAAAATACTATGGTATTGATGTTACCGCAGAAGTAGAGTAAAGCATTTAAGATGAAAAGAAAGATGATTGAGCGAATCGTTCAACCATCTTTCTTTCATTTTTTTATTAATTGGATGAGATGGAGGAAGTTCAGTGGTAAAAAGTCCTCTGAAGTCCCACCAAACAGCTAATCGAGCAACTTCAGCAGTAAAAACTCGTCTGAACTTCCTTCAAACGATGAAGTGAGGAACTTCAGCATCAAAAAAACGCCCGAACTTCCTCTAACCGGCAAAATGAGTGAATAGAACACGCAAAATCGATTTCTATTCACTCAAAATAGCAAAATGAGTGAATAGAACGCTCAAAATCCATCTCTATTCACTCTAGACTAAAAAACCATACTTTAAAGGAGTGGAATCCTGCTATGACAAGCTCGAATACAGATCGTCTACTAGATAAAATTCTAGAACCAATAGTAGAAAAAGACCATTTAATCAGCCAAGCTCGTTTAGCTTTCACTGATTATCTAGCGTCGTACGTGATGGCATTAAATGAACCGGTTATTCGCGAATATGGTCAAGCCTACCACCGTGACCAATCGCCAGTTCAACCGATTCAAACGGACTATCAGTTAACGCCAGAAGAAGCGGCACTATTTTACGGTTTTGCGGCTCATTATTTAGATATCGATGATGTTCATCCCCATGTGCAAGGCCATCCGAGTGCAGTGATTTTTTCTGCCTTGTTAGCAACCGTTGAGTCTCACGATCGGTGGGATGACTTTTTCGAAAGTTACGTCATAGGCTTAGAGGTTGAAGGGTTATTAGGTCAAGTCATGAATCCGCATTTGAAAACGACTGGTTGGCACGCAACATCGGTACTAGGTGTCATTGCAGCCGCTACTGCAATTGGCTGCTTTAAACAGTACCCTCGTCAAAAATTAAATCGGCTGCTATCAATTGCTGCCACCGAGTCTATGGGGATGGCCTTTCAGTTTGGCAGTGACATTAAGCCACTTCATGCTGGCCTTGCAGCTAAGCAGGCAGTCTTCACCCATGAATTGGTGAGTCGAACTCAGATTAGTGCCAATACCGATCCTTTTTCAAAAGAGGGTGGTTGGTTTGCAGCTTTATTAGATAAACCAGTTGAACTCGACTTTAACAATTGGTTGGCGCCTGGCCAAATTCTGGAGCCGGGATTGTGGTTTAAGCGTCATCCCTTTTGTTCAGCAGCCATGACGGGTCACGATGCAGCAGAACTGATTGTTCAACAAGGCGGCAAAATGGCTGACTTGGAGGAAGTGATCATCCATTTCTCACCTAACCAAGATCGAGCACTTCGCTATTCCGAAATCAAAACACCCATGGAAGGCAAGTTTTCGATTGAGTATGTGGTGTGGCAAGTGCTGACTTATGGAAAAATTCAAAGCCATTTATTCGAAGGGGAAACTGTTCCAGCCGCCTATCATAAGGACTTACAGCGCATTAAACGGCGCTACGACTTGCCAGCTCAGCCGCCGACTGGTCGAAAAGTAACCATTACGGCTCAACGAAAAAATGGCAGCCAACTAACAGCAACGGTGGACATTCCAAAGGGAGCACCTCAAAACCCATTGTCCCTTCAAGATATAATTGGCAAAATAAATAATGCCCACTTAGAAGTTTGGATAACTAATTTGTACAGCCAACCGCTATCGACAAATGGTCTAGTCAAGTCGGCAATCATGCGTTGACATTTACTTTGGCTATGCTAGTATGAAATTAATCAAAATCTAATGAAGGAGTGGCCTATGAATATCCAACAATGCCGTTATGTGATTACCATCGCCAAAGCAGGCAGTTTCAGTGAAGCAGCTAAGCAATTATTTGTGACCCAACCCAGTCTTTCAACCGCTATGAAGGATTTGGAAACCGAATTAGGCGCCCAATTATTTATCCGTTCTAAGTCTGGCGTTAGTTTGACGGAAGAAGGAACTGACTTTTTAGTTTATGCCAATCGCATACTCGATCAAGTTGATTTATTGGAGCACCGTTATCGGACTAATTTCAAAAAAGACTTTACTATTACTACTCAACGCTATGATTTCTTATCGCAACCTTTTTTAAAGGTAATCGAATCCTTTAAAGAGGAATACCAAAATTTCCATCTCGTTGAAACAACGACTCAAAAAAATTTGGAGAATGTCCGTGATTTTAAAAGTGAGCTGGGAATCTTATATATAGATGAAACCAATCGTCGTGTCTTAGAACGTTATTTTCAGCAAGAAGAGTTACAATTTGAAGCACTAGGAGAATTTACAACGCGTATCTTTTTGAGAAAAGACCATCCTTTAGCTAACAAAACAAGCATTAAACGAGCGGATTTATTAGCTTATCCACAAGTGCGCTTTAGCCAAGAAAACCAAACAGCCCCCGACTTTAATGAAGATCCAATCGAAGCGGATGATAGCCAACCGGTTATTTTTACCAATGACAGAGGCACATTAATGAACCTTTTATGTGAATCAGATGCCTATGCATCAGGCTTAGGGATTGTGAATGGCTTTGTCAGCCAGCACATCGTGTTAAAACCACTTGAAAATTCAACAACGCATACACTCGGTATCATTACGAATAAAAAAAGGAAACTGACTGCGATTGGAAAAGCCTTTATCGATGAGGTCAAACAAACACTAGAAAAAAGAGAAAAGTGGACTTAAATGTCTTCCAGAATAAGTAGAAAAAACTTTCTATTTATTCTTTTTTTTGCTAATATACTTACTTGAGGTAATTATCTGAGGTAAAGGATTTGAAAGGAGTAAGATATGCCTAATAAATTATCAGAAGACTATATTGATGCGTGTATAGTTGCGAAGCGCACGGTGCACTTCCTACCAGAATCGCCGGCGGAATTGCAGAAGCGCCATATTTATATCATCAAGATTTGCTATGATTTGTCTTTAGAATTGGACGAAGTTCGCGTGAGTGATGTCGCAGAAGCCATCAATGTCACTCTGCCGAGTATCACCCGCAACATTACGACTTTGGAAGAAGAAGGGTATCTCATTAAGGAAGAAAATAGTAAAGACAAACGCGTTGTCAATATCCGCCTAAGTGAAAAAGGACTGGAAACTTACCATGCCTTGATTTACGACTTCCACAAGAAAAATAGTGAGGTCTTGAGTACGATCCCCCAAGAGGATATCGAAACCACCATCAAAACCATTCACAAAATCTATCAAGCGATGGAAAAAGAATATATGCAAGACTAAAAGGGGAGAAACTGAAACATGTATAAAACGTTAGCGAAATCGCTTCGGCAATATAAAAAGCCGTCATTTCTAACGATGCTATTTATGGCTTTAGAAGTATCAATGGAAATTTTCATTCCATTTCTAATGGCTAAAGTGCTCGATAGAGGCTTATTAACAGGAGACATCCAGTATGTCTTAAAGATAGGGGCATTAATGTTTATTATCGCCTGCCTATCAATGGTATTTGGTGTCTTAGCAGGGAAATTCTCATCTGACGCCGCAGTGGGTTTCTCAACTAATATCCGTCAAGATGTTTACGAGAATATCCAAACGTTTGCTTTTGACAATATCGACAAATACTCATCATCGAGTTTGATTACCCGTTTAACAACGGATATTACAAATATTCAAATGGCTTTCCAAATGATTCTTAAAACAATTATTAGAGCGCCATTTATGATTGTCTTTGCCTTTATTATGGCAAGTTATACGAACTTGAAATTATCATTAACAATTGTCTTTGTGATTCCGATTATCGGTGGCCTCTTAATTTGGTTAGTTTACAAAGTCCACCCTTATTTTATTGAGGTCTTTAAAAAATATGACCGCTTAAACCGTACTGTTCAAGAAAATATCAATGGTGTACGTGTGGTGAAATCATTCGTCCGTGAAGACCGAGAAATTGAACAATTTAAAGAAGCATCGAGCGATATTAAAGCACTCTTTATGAGAGCAGAAAAAATGATCGCTTTAAATGGACCTGTTATGCAAATTGCTATCTATTCAACATTATTGATTGTTTATTGGTTTGGTGCGAAACAAGTCGTTGGTGGCGCCATGTCAACAGGTGAATTAACGAGCTTTATCACTTATATGATGCAAATTTTGAGCAGCTTAATGATGATGGCAATGATTTTTGTTATGATCGTGATTTCAGAAGCGTCTGTTGAACGGGTAGCTGAAGTATTAAATGAGAAAGCAAGCTTAACAAACCCAGAACAAGCTGTAACAACCATTGAAAATGGTGATATTGAATTTAGAAATGTTCGCTTCAATTATAATACGTCATCAGAAGAAGCAGATTTATCTCATATTAATTTAACGATTAAATCTGGTGAAACGATTGGGGTTTTAGGTGGAACAGGTAGTGGTAAGAGTACCTTAATTCAATTAATTCCTCGTCTCTATGATGTAACTGAAGGAGAAGTGTTTGTTTCCGGACGTAATGTTAAAGATTATGATTTGGTGACCTTACGTGATCAAATTGCCATGGTTCTGCAAAAAAATACGCTGTTCTCTGGTACAATCGCTGAAAACTTACGTTGGGGAGACGAGGACGCATCCGACGATGAAATTAAACGTGTCGCAAATCTTGCTCAAGCAGATGGCTTCGTTCAAGCTTTCCCAGAAGGCTATGAAACAGTCCTTGACCAAGGTGGGACAAACGTATCAGGTGGTCAGAAACAACGGTTGACCATTGCGCGTGCTTTATTGAAGAAACCTAAAATTTTGATTTTAGATGATTCAACAAGTGCCGTTGATACGAAAACAGATGCTTATATTAGACGGTCATTTGCCCAAGAGATTCCTGATACAACAAAAATTATTGTGGCGCAACGCGTGTCTTCCATTCAAGATTCAGACCGTATCATTGTCTTAAATGAAGGTAAGATTGACGGTATTGGTACCCACGAAGAGTTGCTTGTCAACAATGCCATTTACAAAGAAGTTTACGATTCACAAGTAAAAGGAGGGACTATCAGTGAAGAATAGACCAATGAAACCAACAGAAAGTCCCTTGAAAATTTTAAAACGATTATTTACTTATGCTAGAAAAGAATATAAGTTAAGACTGATTATTGTTGTATTAAGTATTATCGTGAGTGCAGGAACAAACGCAATTGGAATCAGTTTTACCCGTGTCTTAATCGATGATTACATTGCACCCTTAGCCTTGCAAGAAACACCCGATTTTTCTAATTTAGCACGTATCATTATCCTGATGGCGGGCTTATATGCAACGGGCGCCTTGTTTACTTACATTTACAATCGGACGATGGTAACAGTTGCGCAAGGTATTTTGAAAGATATTCGCGATGATATGTATGCGCATATGGAAAAGCTACCCGTTCGCTATTTCGACAGCCATGCAACCGGTGATATCATGAGTCACTATACCAATGATATTGATACATTGAGACAAATGATTAGCCAATCAGTGCCACAAATTTTTGCGTCATTGATTACGATTATATCTATTATTTTTGCGATGTTATTAATTAACATTCCAATGACACTATTTGTATTATTTATGGTGTGTATTATGGTCTTTGTGATTCGTTCATTAGGTAGCAAAAGTGGCCGTTACTTTGGTATTCAACAGAAAGCTCTAGGGCAGTTGAACGGTTACGTTGAAGAAATGATTGAAGGACAAAAAGTTGTTAAAGTTTTCAACCATGAAGATGCAGCCATTAAAGGCTTTACCGATTTAAATGAAGAATTAAGAGAAAATGCGACAAAAGCGAATACTTACGCTAATATCTTAATGCCAATTATGGGGAATATTGGTAACTTTACTTACTTGTTAACAGCAGTAGTGGGGAGTGTTTTCTCTATTACCGGTGTAACAACCCTATCAATTGGTAGTATTGCCTCATTTGTTCAATTTACAAAGAGCATTACCATGCCGATTGCTCAAATCTCGCAACAATTCAATGCCATTATTTTGTCACTGGCTGGGGCTCAACGTATTTTCCAATTGTTGGATGAACAACCAGAAGAAGATACAGGAACGGTTGAATTGGTTCATATTGAAAAGAGTGAAGATGGCAGTCTCCAAGAAGTCAGCCACCGAACAGGTCATTGGGCTTGGAAAGACACATCCAATAAGCAAACGACTTATACAGAACTAACCGGTGATGTACGCTTCAAAGATGTCACATTCGGCTACAATGAAAATAAAACTGTGTTACATAATATCAGCTTATTTGCTAAACCTGGTCAAAAACTGGCCTTCGTTGGTGCGACTGGTGCCGGTAAAACAACCATTACGAACTTGATTAACCGTTTTTACGATATTCAAGAGGGAACAATTACCTATGATGGTATTGATATTAAGGACATCAAAAAATCAGCTCTTAGAAAATCATTAGGAATTGTTTTACAAGACACTCATTTATTCTCAGGAAGTATTAAGGAAAACATCCGTTATGGTAACTTAGATGCAACGGATGAGGAAATTGTGGCTGCTGCTAAGCTGGCTAATGCGGATTTCTTTATTCGTCAACTACCAAATGGTTACGATACAGAACTAACCGGTGACGGTGGGGCGCTCTCTCAAGGGCAACGTCAATTACTAGCAATCGCTAGAGCGGCAGTTGCAAACCCACCCGTTTTAATTCTTGATGAAGCAACGTCAAGTATTGACACGAGAACAGAAACCATTGTTCAAACTGGTATGGATGCTTTAATGGAAGGACGAACAGTTTTCGTTATCGCTCACCGTCTATCTACTATTCGTAATTCCAATGCCATTATGGTGATGGAACAAGGTCAAATTATTGAACGTGGTGACCACGAAGAATTGATTAATCAAAAAGGTGAATACTATCAACTTTATACAGGTTCATTCGAAATGGAATAGAGTCTAAATGAGAGAGAATAGTCGTGAATCAAAAAAATGGGCATTTTTATTTTTTTGATCCACGGCTTTTATATTGAAAAAAATTGATAAAATGATTATTTTAAATAGTATCAAACAAAAGTGAGGGACTCTTATGGCTATAACATTAAAGCAATGTACATTAAATGAATTAGATTTATTACAAGCAATTAGTATCGAAACATTCAAAGATACCTTTGATGAACACAATTCTGAAGAGAACATGACCGCTTATTTAGAGGCTGCCTACAACTTAGAAAAATTGAAAAATGAAATTCAAACGCCAGACTCGTATTTTTACCTTCTATATGAACATGACGAGCTAGCAGGTTATTGTAAGTTGAATATGAATGAAGCCCAAAGCGAGAGTGATAACTTACATGCGCTGGAAGTGGAACGAATTTATATTAAACCAGCTTTCAAAGGTAAGGGGTACGGCAAAAAAATCATTCAACATGCTGAGGTTTTAGCCAAAAAATATGGCAAAGATGAAATATGGCTAGGAGTCTGGGAACATAACTATCCGGCTCAAGCCTTTTACGAAAAAATGGGATTTGAGCGAAGAGGAGCACATTCGTTTTTTATGGGGGATGATGAGCAAGTGGATTATATTTTGGTGAAAAGGATAACTACTTAGTCGAAAACTAGACACATTTAAACAATGATAAAAGCTTTAAATGATCTACTTAATCAGTTATAGCACGAGGATATACAATTATTGGAAATCTTAAATAAAGAAAGCGTATTGATTTTTTTAAACAAAAGTGCTTAACTATGTAGTGAATTTTAATAATGTCACTCGTAAATAATTACTATTAAAGGAGATTGTTATGCTTGCAATTAGTATAGCCAATATTGCCGTATTGGTTACGCCTTTTTATTTGTATTATCGGATTTTTAATCGCTCTTCTAGAGATGCCAATTATTCTAACAAACAACAGGTTATTTTTGTTTTAATTGAAACCCTATTAGGAATAATCTTGTTGGAAATTTCTTTTCTTTTTATGGGTGTCGAGATTGATTTCCGCTATATTTTATATTCTTTTTCAATGATGTATCTGGGCTGGAAGATCACATTACCCACTATGTTGCTATTATCAGTCTATGGATTCTTTTTTCAAGATGTGACACAACCACTTAGTCACCTTTTTATGATTTTTCTTGTCACCTTCATGATGTACCAGTTAATTAAAATAATGGAAAGAAAGAACATAAACGAATTCTTGCAGCTCATTATTTTAGTTTCGTATAATGCTTTAATAGAAATAATCAGCATCCTTCATACAGTGGAAGATATAAAGGATGCCTTTTTCTTTTATCTAATAGTATTAGTTCCGACTTATATTACGGTTAGTGTAGTCTATCTGCTTATGAGAGATTTGAGATTAATGAGGGAGCGAACAGATTTTGATTATCTCACAAGACTTTTAAATGTTAGAAAATTTAGAGAACGTTTAACGGACTTGGAAAAAAACCGTGAAACACCAATTAGCATAGCTGTTTTGGATATTGATTGGTTTAAAAGCTATAACGACGAGTATGGCCATGATGCTGGCGATAAAATACTATGGGGGATCGCACAAGTATTCAATGCCTATTCAACCTCTAAAACGAGTATTTATCGGATTGGTGGAGAAGAATTTGGTGTAATTATAACCGATAAGTCCTTTCACGAAGCTGAATTGGTTATGGCAGATATTATGGATAACGTTGTTAATAGGCCGATTCCTATAAACCCAGATATTACAGTCTCTATTACAGTATCGGTGGGGCTCGTTCATGTTCGACCTCATGAAAGTTTAAATCGATCATGGATACGTGCTGATGAGAGTATGTATCATGCTAAGAAAAATGGTAGAAACCAATTATATGTGGGTGAGGAGATCGCATAATCAGAAATTTATAAACTAACAGATCTGTTGTCAATAAATTGTTAAGTAAGTAGGGCTATCATTCAATTTCAGCCCTGCTTTTATTGTCTTTTTTAAGCAGATAAATAGGTTTATTAGCCACAAACAAATGTTAATTCTATTTCAGATTATAAATGCGTTTACCTTCATGATTTTGTATAAAAACAATCTAATATATTATGTTATATTTTTTATAAACAAAAGGTATTGACAGTAACCTTCTGAAACCGTATACTTTAAGTTAATACAATTTTAATAAATTGGTTCAATAATCACAACAATAATCATTTTCTAATATTAAAATTATTCTTTATACGAGGAAAAAACATGAAACAACATGATAAAGAAAATGATAGATCATATTTAAACAATGAGTCTGGTATGACGTTAGTAAAAGAGGTAACGATTAATAACTTAGGTATTATCAATGGTGTTTTCTTAACAGATAGCAGTCAAGTCTCATATTCTGGCGGAAACTTCAACGGACCTTCTGAAATGGTGATGATTGCACCATATGCCGAGGTTAAATTGAGCTCTCACTATTCTATTCATGGTACAATCGTTGCAAAAACGATAAAATTAAACGGTCAAGGGACTATTGAATTTAATAAGGAGATTGATACATCAGGTTTTCTAATGGCTTCGGGAGAATCAGTATCACCAACCCTCGAGGATCTCATCGAATCAGGGCCTATCATTGAAACACAAGGAGAGTGAGAATTTGTCGAACCGTGAGAAGAAAAAACTGGGCGACTTGCTGAAAGAAGCAAGCCTTGTAACCGAAATTCAAATTATGGAAGCTTTGAATCATAAAAAATCCCAACAAAAATTGGGTGATGCTCTCGTTGAGCAAGGTTATATTACTGAGAAACAACTCCTTGATGTTTTAGAAATTCAACTGAAACTTGAAAGCGTTTCGTTATATCAGTATCCAATCGATGTGTCTCTAACTGAATTAATAAAAAAAGATTTTGCAAGAAGCAAACTCTTATTGCCCATTCGTAAGGAACAATCGAATCTCATTGTTGCGATGAATGATCCGCTTGATTTTTATGCCATTGAAGAAATTGAGTTTTCAACCGGTCATGTTGTTAAACCCGTTATCGCAACCCGCGATGACTTGCTACAAACCATTAACCGCCTTTACGATTCAGAGGAAGTATCCGTTGAATATGTAGAAGGAGAAGATGCACCAGCTGTAAAAGTCTTTAACCAGTTGCTTGAAACAGGTGTCTCACTGAGAGCATCTGATATTCATCTTGATCAAACGGAGCATAAAGTCATGGTGAGGTATAGAATTGATGGCTTGTTGAGAAGCGAGAGACCCTTACCAAAATTGCTGATGAATTCACTAGTCGCACGCATTAAAATTATGGCGGGGCTGAATGTGACTGAAACACGGTTACCCCAAGATGGCCGTATCAATACCACCGTTCTAGGTAAGAAAATTAATTTGAGGGTATCTACTTTACCGACTGTTTATGGAGAAAAGGTGGTTATTCGGATACTGGATATGTCAAATATCTTTAAGAAGGTTGACGACATCGGTTTAGAAAAAGATATTTTAGCTAGTTACAAGGCTCTAATAAAGCAACCATCGGGATTGATTTTGTTGACTGGTCCAACGGGTTCAGGTAAGACATCAACCTTATATGGATCTATTAACGAATTAAATCATGCTGAAAGCAATATTATTACCATCGAAGATCCTGTGGAATACCAGCTTGAAGGAATTAATCAAGTACAAGTAAATAATTCAATTGGTTTAACTTTTGCTGCGGGATTACGATCTGTTTTACGTCAAGACCCTAATATCATTATGGTTGGTGAAATACGAGACCGCGAAACAGCTGAAAATAGCGTTCGAGCTGCTCTAACCGGTCACTTGGTATTTAGTACGCTCCACACGAATAGTGCGATTGAAGCTGTACCGCGGTTACTCGATATGGGAATTGAATCCTATCTGATTGTGTCTGCCTTGAGCGGTGTTGTTGCTCAACGATTGGTGAAAACCATTTGTAAAGACTGTGCCTATAAACGTAAGGCGAGTTTAACCGAAAAGGAAATTTTTGAACGTCATGGTCAAACCATCGAAGAGCTGACAATTGGTAAAGGTTGTGATGCTTGCCAACATACAGGTTACCGAGGCAGAATGGCTATTCACGAGCTGATTGTCATGACTGAGGACCTAAAATCTTTAATGATGAATCGTGCTAGTATCCAAGAATTGAAGCAACACTTAAGAGATAAAGGTGTTAACTTCCTGTTGGATGACGGATTAATAAAAGTAAAAGCCGGAAAGACTAGCTTGGAAGAAGTTCTAAGAGTTGCATCGGCGGGGGATTAGAGGTTAGAAAATGAGGTCATTAGATGAGATACTGACAGATGCTTTTTATAAATCGGCTTCAGATGTGCATTTAACGACGGGTTCGCCGCCAGTTTATCGAATAAATGGAATGTTAATTCCTCAAAAGGATGAAAAGCTAACGTACAATATGACGCGTTCTTTCACCCAAGAAATCATCACATCTGAAATGTGGGAAGTTCTAGAAGATAAACGCGAATTGGATTTTTCTTATGGCATTAATGGTGTTTCACGCTTTAGGGTAAATACCTTTTATCAAAGAAATTCGTTGTCATTGGCATTTCGAATCATTGCGACCGATATACCATCAATTGAAACCTTAGGCATTCCTGATGTAATAAAAAAACTAGTTGAGAAGCCACATGGTTTATTTCTAGTAACAGGACCTACAGGAAGTGGGAAGACAACGACACTAGCTGCTCTGATCGATTATATGAATCAGACGATGACGCGACACATCATTACGTTAGAAGATCCGATTGAATACTTACATAATCATAAGCAGTCAATTGTTGTACAAAGAGAGGTTGGTTTTGATACGTTGTCATTTAAAAATGGCTTAAGAGCCAGTTTAAGACAAGATCCCGATGTTATTTTGTTAGGAGAACTTCGCGATTTGGATACCATTTCCACTGCAATTACAGCTTCGGAGACAGGGCACCTTGTTTTAGGAACGCTACATACATCTGATGCGGCAAGCAGTATCGAACGGATGATTGATGTGTTCCCAGCCGAACAAAGGGATCAAATTAGGATGATGCTAGCAAATGTTTTAATTGGTATTTTGTCACAACGATTAATCCCAACGCTAGATGGCAAGGGTCGAACTGCTGTAACAGAGATGCTAATTAACAATAGCGCCGTTAAAAATTTGATCCGAACGGAGAAGATGCATCAGATTCAAAATGTGTTACAAACCTCTGCAGGACATGGTATGCATTCGATGAATATGAGTATTAGTCGACTAGTAAAAGAAGAGCGCATTAGCCGTCACTATATTGACTAGTCTAAGAAGGGATGACGATTCGTGGCAGTATTTGCTTATAAGGCTAAAACAAAAGATGGTAAGTTGATGCGAGGGAAAATTGATAGTATCAGTAAGAAAGAAGCCTTGGAAGATTTGCGCGTAATGGATTTAATTGTTTTTGAAGTGGAGCCATTGAACACCTTATTAAATACAGAAATCAATTTTCGGTCACGTTTGAAGGCAAAGGATTTTATCGTCTTTCTACGTCAGTTCTCTTCTCTTATTAGTGCGGGAATTCTACTAGTAGATGCAATTGATTTATTAGCGGATCAGTCCACAAATATGTTGCTAAAACAAGTTTTGGAAGATGTATCGGTAGATGTAAAGGAAGGGGTGTCGCTTTCAGAAGCGATGAAAAAACATCCCAAACTATTTCCCGACTTACTCATTCATATGCTTCAATCTGCTGAAGTGAGTGGGCAATTGGAAGATGTGCTCAATCAAATGGCGACTTATTACGAAAAACAGTATCGGATTAAGCAAAAGGTATCCACAGCAATGACTTATCCAACGGTAGTGGGTGTGTTAGCATTACTTATTACGGCATTCTTAATGGTATTTATTGTTCCTATCTTTGGTGATATGTTTACATCAATGGGTCAGGAATTACCTGTCATCACCCAGATTGTTCTTTCATTAAGCGAATGGTTTCAACGTTACTGGGCGTTGGTTTTGATAGCTATTTCAACCCTTATACTAGTATTAAGTTACCTCAGTAAACATGAAAAAACAGCCTATTATTTTGATTACATACAGTTGAAGATTCCCATTATCGGGATGTTTGTTCAAAAGACCATTCTTGCTCGCATGACCCAAACACTCAGTTCTTTAATCAATAGTTCTGTCCCCATTTTACAGTCACTAGATGCGACGAGTGAAGTAGTCGGAAATCGGATCGTACAGGATGTGTTAGAACGTGCCAAAAAGGATGTCGAGCAAGGGGAGTCACTTGCTAAGCCTATGGAAAATCACTGGTTCTTTCCCCATTTGATTGTTCAAATGATTCAAGTTGGAGAGGCAAGTGGTTCGCTGGATGAAATGCTGAAAAAGACCTCTGATATTTATGATCGGGAAGTAGAAGAAGCATCTGAAAAACTACAATCTCTTATTGAGCCAGTATTAATTATTTTTTTATCGGCTATCGTAGGTGTGATTGTGCTCTCCATTGTGGTGCCGATGTTTGGCATGATGGAAGGGATTTAATAGCAAGTCCTTAAATGTGTAGATAAAATTTGTCAGTCATGGTGAGTGATTGGCAAAGTTAATATATCTAAAAAAAATAAAAAAAGGTAGGGAAAAGAAATGAGAAACAGAATCAAACAGTTGTTAAACAAAGAAGAAGGCTTTACATTGGTAGAGCTTTTAGCGGTTATTGTTATTTTAGCAATTATCTTGGCTATTGCTGTTCCGGGAGTTGGGAAGATTATTGATAATGCAGAACTGGCAACTGAAAAAAATCAAGAATCAATAGTTTTAGATGCTGCTCAACTATATTTTTTACAAACTGAGAATCATGGTGATGAAGTGACGTCAACTACACTAAAAGAGAAGGGATTCCTTGAAGATAAAAAAATGACAAAAGTATATACAGTTACTATAGAAACAGATGAAACAACTGGAAAAGAAACATTCAATATTACAGGATCGGATACAACCGCCAGTGAATCCGGGAGTGGATCTAATTAAAGTATCAGAGTTGGAAAATTATGATAATTTATTTGAAATAACATAAATGTGTTCAAAAGGCAGTCCCGACGTCCACTTCACGACTAATGCTCAGATGGTCTGCGACCATCTGAGCTTATTCGTTCCAGTTGCCATAGCCGTTGTAGCTTTAGCTACTTACAGATATGGTATGCGTTAGAAGGTTCGGGGCTTAACGCCTTTTTTCCCACTCTCGCCTATAGGAGACTTTATATGCATGATTTAACAATCTTAATTGTCTTTATTTACGGTCTAGTATTTGGTTCTTTTTTCAATGTCGTTGGCTTGAGACTTCCTCAAGATAATTTGTTTTCAAAAGATCGCTCATACTGTGACAACTGCCAGAGAACGTTGACTTGGACAGAACTCATTCCTGTTTTTTCATTTCTAGTTCAAGCCGGCAAGTGCCGAAAATGTAAACAGCCCATTTCATGGCTCTATCCCATTATGGAGTTAGCTACAGGCCTTTTAGCAGCTTATAGTTTTATCCGTTTTGGTTGGTCGAAAGCGTTAATCTTAGGTTTCGTCTTAATCAGTTTGCTTATTCCTGTTACAGTAGCAGACTTAAGTTATCGGAAAATTCCAAACAAACTCTTATTATTTTTTACCCCTCTATTTATTATTTTAAAAATAAATCAACTAGTGCCATCCTTAATCGGTGCTGCCTTAGCCTTTTTCTTATTATTCCTTATCATAGTTTTGTCTAAGGGAGGCATGGGAGCGGGTGATTTGAAGCTTTTAACCCTGTTAGGATTTATTTTTGAACCTATCCCGTTTCTGTTACTCTTTTTTCTAGCAACCTTATACGGTGTAGTAGGTGGCCTTATCACCATGACAATCAACAAAACAGGTCGCCAAACAGCAATCCCATTCGGACCTTATATTAGCTTAGCGGCTATGACCGTTTATTTTTATGGACCAGCAATTATTAGATGGTATTTATCCTTAATAGGATAGCCTAGTGTTTATATTTGGAGGTGAACAATGTTACTTAGGAAAAAACCACATTTATACATTGAATTCATGGAAAAAGCAATCCGTTATTTAGCTGTCGATAGTCAGAGTAATCAGCTTATGGAAAAAGATTACATCATGTTTGATACAGCTATTTTATATGAAGGGAAAATAATAAATCCAGCATTAGTTGAGAATCGATTGAAGGCGCTGGTTGCTGAAAAGAAATGGCGAAATGCTAAGGTAGCTATTATTTTACCAAATGATTATATTGTTGTTCGTGAAGAGGAAATACCAGCTCAATTAACTCAAGCAGAAGCAAAAGATTATATCGCGCTTCATTTGAATCACCTTATCCGCTCACCTTTCCCTCAGACAAGTTTTCATTTTGAACAAGTAGAGAAAGACGATGACAAGCAAACAGTCTTGTTACTTCTATATGCGACAGACGTTATTCATCACTATCAGACAGTCATTGAGAATAGTGGTCTTATCCCTCATATCGCTGACATTTCATCCTTAAGTTTATATCGTGTTCTCATCAATCAGATGTCATTCGATAACAACAAACATATTCTCTTACTGCAATGGCATCCATGCCATAATTTAATTACTGTCTATCATAATCATTTACCAAAAGTGATTCGTCATGCCAAAGCAATTCGCTTAGCTAACTTATGGGAATTAGGTAAAAATGGTGAATGGCAATGGAACGGGGAGCGAAGCGAGTTAGAAGATGATATTAGTGAGTCGATGAATGGATTAGAACGGTTTATTAATTTTTACCGATATTCTGTTTTGAATGGTGAATCTGGTGTGACTGATGTTGTACTGACGGGAGATTTTCCCTATCTCGATCTCATTAAAAACCAGTTAGCTGAACGAACCAATTTACCGATTCATGAATTATCAACAGAGGAGCCTTTGGAAAATCAGTTCTTGCCCTTGTATGGTTTGACTCTAAAAAATAAAAAATCGATATTAAAGCCAAAGAAAGGGGAAGGGAAATAAATGTTTGAATTAAACTTTTTTGAAAAAAAGAAAACCAATTTTCTTCCCCATCTTTTAACGGCTTTATTTGCGGTATTATTACTTTTGTCAGGGCTCTATTTTTTCTTTTCTTATCAAAACTATGTGAATATTGATAAGGACAATCAATATTGGCTACTAGAAGAAGCGGATCAATTAGCACTGGCACGTCAAATGCAAAGTTATGATCAATTAACCAAGCAGTTGCTGGTCGACCAGGTTTATTTTGAAGAAAACCAATATCCGATTAATACGGTTATCCAAGGCCTCAATGATCAGTTGGCGGATCAATCTGATCACTTACTGACTTTTTCATTAAATACAGATAATCAAGTGACCTTTGTTCTGGAAAATAGTGGAATGACGGATATTTCAGCAGCGATTGATCGCTTTTCTAAGCTTGATTATGTCACTAAAGTCCAACTTGTTCGTTTGGAAGAAACAGAGAGTGATTATCTCTTCTTAGCAGAATTGCGAGTCGATCTAAATGAAGAAGCAATTGAAGAGGGGGAATAGCCATGAAACTAAAATGGAATCGACTATCTATTTCAATTTTGTTAATCATGGTATTAACGTTGGTTCTTGTGTTCCTTTATGGTGAAAATAACTTGTTAGCAGATGTTAAGGAACAAGCAGACCGCAGCAGTCGGATTGTGGAAGAGCAAAAATCCTTGCTTGCAAGTTATCCGGCTGATGAAGAGTTATTAGGCGATTACCAAAGTCAGTATGAAGAAACGAATAATTTTCTTCCAGAAGGGGAGCAAATTGATAAAGAACTCTTAATATTGGAAAAATCGGCTCGACGCAATGAAGTCACACTAAAAAATATAAGCAGAGCATCTGATCCTCAAGAAATAACAGAGATTGAAGGGCATTATTTCAAGAGTAGCTATCAAGTCGACATTGTTGCTAGCCATTCTGACAATATGAAAGATTTGATTGCCGATTTGACTAATGGCGAACGAATTTGGAATATTTACTCATTTAATTTTACTAAAGTAGAAAATAATAGTTACAATGGTAGCTTTACAGTTGATTTGTATTACCATGATGAATCGGAGAGTGAATAGGTATTTTTGTAAAACCCCTAAATAAATATTGTTACTGAAAATACCAGATTGTGTTGCTTTTTACCAAAAGACTGACTATAATTCAAGAAGTGTGCTTGCACAACAATAGTTATAGGAGTTATGGAAATTGGAAAAAGATAAAAAGGTATTATTCAGTGAAATTACTGCAAACCCAGCACCGCTTGGCTTAATGGGATTCGGTATGACAACCATTTTATTAAACATTCATAATGCAGGCTTCTTTTCTCTCAATGCTATGATTTTAGCAATGGGGATTTTCTATGGCGGCTTGGCACAAGTTGTTGCTGGCATCATGGAATTCAAGAAAAACAATACATTTGGAACAACTGCTTTTACATCATATGGTTTCTTTTGGCTATCATTAGTCGCATTAAATATTCTGCCAATGATGGGCTACGGTGAAGCAGCTGATTCATTGTCTATGGCAGCATACTTATTTATGTGGGGCCTATTTACATTCTTTATGTTCATCGGAACATTGAAAATCAACCGTGCGTTACAAGTTGTTTTTGGAACACTAACACTTTTGTTCTTCTTGTTAGCAATTGGAAACTTTACTGGATCAGCATTGATTTTAACAATCGCTGGTTATGAAGGTATTTTCTGTGGCTTTACAGCGATTTACGCTGCTATGGCACAAGTTTTAAATGAAGTATATGGTAAAACAGTTTTACCAATTGGCGAAGTGAAATAATAAGCTAGAGCTTGGGATAACGATATCTCAAGCTCTTTTTGTATATATATTGAAACCGCTCGACGCCTGATTGTAAGACGAGTTGCTGAGGTCGCTGAATCACTTGGTGTAAAAAGGTCGCAAATCGCTTTAGCTTGGTTACTTCAGAACGAACAAGTCGTGGCACCGATTATTGGAGCCACAAAAGAAAGTCACTATTTATAAAGTCAGTTTAGGGATGCCCTAGACTGACTTTTTTGCCTTTAATGGTATAATCATGATTAATGAATAGACGGAGGGATGCACAGATGGAATTGATTAGATTGAATAACGGCCTTGAGATTGAAGTTATCGGGAGCGGAACGAATACCTTTGGAAAAGAAGACCGCAATTATATGGGAGCGATTAACAATGATACAACCGAATTAGCATCTGCTATTACAGCAGGCTACCGTCATTTTGATACGGCAATTTCCTATCGTAATGAAGGAGTCGTTGGTTTAGCAGTTAAAGAGAGCGGCATTGATCGCGATGATTTTTTCCTAACATCCAAAATTCCTGGTGAACCAGACTATATGGGGAATGAAGAAGCGATTATTAAAGCAGTTGAGTCGAGCCTAAAGGCATTGCAGACAGACTACATCGACCTTTATTTAGTCCACCACCCATGGGATTCTTTAGAAGACATGCTAGCAGGATGGCGCGTTCTAGAAAAATACGTGGATCAGGGAGTCTTAAAAGCAATCGGTGTTTCTAACTTTAACGAAGAGCAACTAGCTTACTTCATCGAACACGCCCGTATTAAACCAGCTGTTAACCAAATTGAATCACACGCAGGAAAATGGAATCATGAGATTATTGCCTATTCACTTGAAAATGGGATTATTCCAGAAGCTTGGGGTCCATTATCTCGCACAACAGATGAGGCAAGAGCGATTCTAACTGAAATTGGAAAAGCCTACAATAAAACATGGGCGCAAGTGGTTATTCGCTACCAACTTGATTTAGGTATGATTACCATTCCAAAATCTCATAATGCTGAGCGTCAAAAAGATAATTTAGCTGTTTTTGATTTTGAATTAACGGAAACAGAGCGTAAAAAAATTGCTGCTCTATAAGTTTAGAAAGCTGAAGCGACTCGCTTCAGCTTTTTTATCGATTTGCTTTAGTGTATACTAGCGATAACGATACACTTTTTTGGAGGAGGCATACACATTGAATCGGATTGATCGTATTTTTAATTTTATCAGAGAAAAGACGGAATCATTAACAGATTTAGAAATTGATATGGGACAAGGTGTCACAACCAAAATGGTGGCCGACGCCTTTGATATTCAAAGAAGTAACGTATCAAAAGACTTAAATCAATTAGTAAGAGAAGGTAAACTGGGAAAAACGGAAGGTCGCCCTGTACGCTATTACAGTCTTATAAAAGGGCCTCATCAGCCATTAAGTAAGCATGTACCGAGCTATAAGGAAAACGCTAAGGGAGACATAACTAATCAAGAATCAACGCGTAAACCTGATGATGTATTTCGAACCATGATTGGGGCCAATGGGAGCATGAAGAATGCGGTCGACCAAGCGAAAGCTTCGGTTCTATACCCACCCAAAGGCTTAAATACCTTAATTACTGGGCCTACCGGTTCAGGAAAGTCATATTTTGCTCATGCTATGTTTGATTATGCTCAGTCGAATCAGATTATCTCATCCGATAAGGAACTGATTGTCTTTAACTGTGCTGATTACGCTAATAATCCACAATTGTTGATGAGTCACTTATTTGGCTACAGCCAAGGTGCCTTTACAGGAGCAAGCTCATCTAAAGAAGGCTTGATTCAGCAAGCAGATGATAGCATGCTCTTTCTCGATGAAATTCACCGACTTCCACCAGAAGGTCAGGAAATGATTTTTTACTTTATGGATACGGGGATGTACAGCCGATTGGGCGAGTCTGGTAAAAGTCGTTCTGCTAATGTCCGCATTGTTTGTGCAACGACAGAAGATCCAAAATCGACTTTCTTAGATACCTTTATGAGGCGGATTCCGCTTGTCATTCAACTGCCTTCCTTTAAAGAACGGTCAGTGACAGAACAATTGGATTTGGTTAAGTTACTCGTCAGTTTAGAGGCAACACGCATTCAAAAGAAAATTACGCTAACGGAAGATGTTGTCAAAGCCTTAATCGCTAGTGTGGGTTACGGTAACATCGGGCAATTAAAATCGGCTATTCAACTCGTCTGTGCCCGTGGATTTATGAATCAAATTAACCAGGAGCAAATTGATCTGACGGCTCGTGACTTACCTGAGTCAATTCAAGCCTATCTTGTCGGCAAGCCTTCAAATAGCCGTTACCGCTCTGCTTTATCAAAGATTGTTGAAGCGCAGCTGACAGTTTATCCAAACGAACCCTTTTATCAAGCGAAAACGGACGCTTATGAGCTGCCGTATAACCTTTATGATATTATCGGTGATAAGGCCGCTTTATTGGAAGAAGAGGGACTAGACCGGGAATCAATTAATCAATACATTTCGACAGATATTAATGTTCATTTGAAGTCCTTTTACCGTAATCATGGCTTTTCTTTTGAGACGGATTCACGTTTAGCGGAAGTGGTCTCAAAGGAAGTACTTCAATTTGTCCATGAAGTAGCGGTTGATATTGAAGAGAAACTAGCGACTCGCTTTAAGCAAAACTACATCTATGCCATCAGTCTGCATATCAGCTCATTGCTAAATAAAATACAAGCGGGTGAAAGTCGTAATCTTAATGAGCGCATTAAAGAAATGGCTGTATCTTATACAAAAGAAATTGACATTGCCCGCTTCCTTAAACAGCGTATTGCAGATTACTTTAATGTGGATGTTCCGGAAAACGAAATTTATTATTTAGCTGTGCTACTCGTTTCCTTGCAAGAAGAAGAGGAGATTGGGCGAATTGGTGTGGTGATTGTGACGCACGGCAATTCAACGGCAACTAGTATGGCTAGTGTTGCAGAAGAACTATTGGAGATGACAGGTATTATCGCAGTAGATATGCCGCTCGATATGTCGCCTATTGAAACCTATGAAAAAGTTAAACAAGCCGTTGTTAAGGCTAATGAAGGTAGTGGCGTACTCTTAATGGTTGATATGGGGTCGTTAACGACCTTTGAAGAGAAGCTTACCCAAGAAACGGGCGTACGGATTCGAACGGTTGAGATGGTGTCGACAGCCATGGTCTTAGAGGCGGCACGGAAAGCATCGTTGGTGGATGCCGACCTTGATCTCTTGCATGAAACCATTGATCGTTTCAATGGCTATTCTTCAGCTGCAGCTGAAAAGACTAATAAGTTCAACAGTTTACCTAAAGCACCGGTTGTTATTGCTATTTGCGCAACTGGCGAGGGGACGGCTCAAAAGCTTAAGGAAATGATTGAGAAACCATTAGCTAAACAAGTCAATAATCCACTGAAGGTACTAACAACTTCTATTCCAGACTTAAACCACAACATCAAAATTTGGCAAGAGCGCTATACGATTGTCGCAACAACAGGAGTCATTGATCCTAAGCTATCAGCTCCATTTATTCCACTCGAACACTTTATTGAAAAGGATGCGGAATACGTGTTGAAAAAAATCAATCAATTGACAGACGTACAACCTGCTCAAGCGATTGAAGATCCAGCTGCCGCGAAACGTTTGATTCAAAATTTCTTAGAAGAACATTATTCATTTTTAAATGCGCGCAAGCTTATTAATCCTATCTGGAAATTTGCGGAAGACTGCCATGAATTACGATTGCATCCTGAAACTGGCTATGCCTTTCATATTAATTTATCGCTCCACATGGCAGGTGTGATTGAACGTCTTATCCATCATGATACTTTGTCTAATCATCAGGCAGCACAAGAATTAAAGGTGGATGCGGATGTTAAGCATGTCATCAAAAGTTTCGAGCATGCGTTGGCGATAAAAATTCCACGTCAAGAGCATGCCTATATCGCTTATTTCATTCAAAAAGAAAACGGTGATATGGAAGATATTGATACACTACTCGAATAAAAAACACAAAAAGATACACTAATTATGTTGCGTAACTAGTGTATCTTTTTGTGTATTATCGAAAAGCTTGATTTAACACACTTTCAATTTACAGAAGTTGGCACGCTTTTTGCATATAGATTAGTGAAGGGCATACAATAAGCCCAAAAAATAGAAAGGAGACTTTTTTTTAAGACTAGTATGGATATTAAATTACTAAGGATAGACGATCGACTGATTCATGGACAAGTTGCTATCACATGGGCAAAAGACACGCGCATTAGTCGCATCATCGTTGTTAGTGATGAAGTAGCCGCTAATCCAATCCAAAAGGCATTGTTAAGTCAAGCAGCACCGCCAGATGTTAAAGCAAATGTGGTCACATTGGACAAATTGATTGAAGTCTATTTTCACCCGATATTTATGAATGTTAAAGTCATGCTCCTATTCACCAATCCTTCTGATGTGGTAACAGCCTATAAGAATGGGGTTTATTTTAATACTGTTAATATCGGCGGGATGAAATTTACGGATGGAAAACAAATGGTCACTCATTTTATTTCAGTGGATCAAACAGACATTGATGCTTTTAAAACCTTGGATAAACAAGACATTGAATTGGAAATCCGCAAGGTGCCGAGTGATCGCAAGCAATTGTTGATGGATGTATTAAAAAAAGGAAACTATTTATAGGAGGGAAAATGGATGGTTGGAATTATTTTAGCAAGCCATGGCGACTTTGCCGCTGGAATTCTTCAATCTGCTACGATGATTATCGGGGAGCAAGATAATATTGCTGCTGTAACATTACAGCCGAGCGAAGGCCCAGATGACATTCGTCGTAAAATTGAAGAAGCTGCGGAAAGCTTCGAAACAAGTGAGGTATTAGTATTAGCAGATTTATGGGGAGGAACACCCTTTAATCAAGCGAATACACTATTTGATCAAAACAAAGATCAATGGGCAATCGTCGCAGGGCTTAACTTACCGATGTTAATTGAAGCAATTACATCTCGTTTCACAATGGAAAAATCACATGATATTGCCAAAGCAATTGTTCAAGTTGCTAAAGAAAACATTAAAGTAAAACCAGAAGAACTTTATCAAGAACCTAAAGCAGCAGCTGCAACAGCAGAACCCCAACAAGCTTTACCAGAAGGAACTGTTGTTGGTAGTGGAAAAATTGATATCGGTTTAGCACGTGTTGATTCACGTCTCCTTCACGGTCAAGTGGCAACAGCATGGTCTAAAGATATTAAGCCAACACGTATTATTGTTGTATCAGATGAAGTTGCTAAGGATGATTTACGTAAATCATTGATTACACAAGCAGCACCTCCAGGCGTAAAAGCAAACGTTATTCCAATTCAAAAAATGATTGATATTTGGAATGATCCACGCTTTGGTAAAACACGTGCGTTACTGTTATTCGAAAACCCAACAGACGTGTTACGTGTTGTTGAAGGTGGCGTTGGACTGGAAGAAATTAATATCGGTTCGATGGCTCACTCTGAAGGCAAGATTATGGTTAGCAACGTTTTATCAGTTGATAAAAAAGATGTGGATGCCTTAACAGCTTTACGCGACAAAGGATTGAAATTTGATGTTCGTAAAGTGCCGTCAGACCAAAGAAGAAATCTTTGGGATCTATTGAAAAAAGCAAATTTTGATAAGTAATAGAGAAACAAGGAGGGGTTAATAAATGGATATTATTATGGTTATTTTAATTTTAGTCGTAGCATTTTTCGCAGGAATGGAAGGGATTTTGGATGAATTCCAACTTCACCAACCAATTATCGCGGCATCATTAATCGGTATTGTAACAGGTAAACCGCTAGAAGGATTACTTCTAGGAGGAACACTTCAATTAATCGCATTGGGTTGGATGAACATTGGTGCAGCGGTTGCACCGGATGCAGCTCTAGCATCAATTGCATCAGCTATTTTAGTAACAGTTCACGGAGCAGGTATTTCAGAAGGGATTGCACTAGCGATTCCATTGGCAGTAGCAGGTCAAGTATTGACGATGTTTGTTCGTACAGTAACCGTAGCAATGGCTCACGGTGCTGACAAAAAAGCAGAAGAAGGCTCATTCCGTGGCGTTGAATTATTCCACATCGGTGCCTTAATGCTACAAGGGTTGCGTATTGCAATTCCAGCAGCAATCGTTTTAGCTGTACCAGCTGAATTAGTAACAAACGCTTTGAATAGTATTCCTGGCTGGTTGACTGGTGGTTTAGCTGTAGCGGGTGGCTTTATCGTTGCAGTTGGTTATGCAATGGTTATCAACATGATGGCAACACCAAAATTGTGGATATTCTTTGCATTAGGATTCGCAATTTCAGCAGTCGGCGATTTGAACTTAATTGCAATGGGGATTATCGGTGTTGTTTTAGCGTTACTTTACCTACAATTCTCACCAGAATTCAACCAATCTAGCGGTGGCTCTTCAAACTCAGGAAGCGGCGACCCAATAGATGACATCTTAAACGATTACTAAGAAGGAGCGATGAATAATGACTGAAAATAACTACAAATTAACTAAAAAAGATCGATTAAAAGTCTTTTGGAGAAGTCAGTTCCTACAAGCATCATGGAACTTTGAGCGTATGCAAAACGTAGGTTGGGCTTATGCAATGATTCCAGCCTTGAAAAAATTATACACAACTAAGGAAGACCGTGCCCAAGCTTTAAAACGTCACTTGGAATTCTTTAACACACATCCTTATTTAGCGTCGCCAGTTTTAGGGGTAACACTAACACTTGAAGAAGAAAAAGCAGCAGGTCGTGAAATCGATAACGCCGCTATTCAAGGGGTTAAAATTGGGATGATGGGACCTTTGGCTGGTGTGGGTGACCCAATTTTCTGGGGTACGCTACGTCCGGTATTAGGTGCCTTTGCAGCATCACTTGCTTTAAGTGAAAACTGGATGGGACCAATCATCTTCTTCCTAGCATGGAATATTATTCGTATGGCATTCCTATGGTATTCACAAGAGTTTGGTTATGTACAAGGTGGTAACATCGCACAAAACCTTGCTGGTGGATTAATGCAAAAACTAACACAAGGTGCATCTGTACTTGGTATGTTCATTATGGGGGTATTAGTACCTCGTTGGACAAACATGAACTTCCCAATGATTTTAAGTAGAGTTGACGTTGATGAAAAAGACATGGTTAACTTCGCAGCAGTTGCAGAAGCTGCCAACGAAGGTGTTCTTTCTGGCGATATGTTACGTAATGTTGTTGGTGAAATTCAAGCAGGTTTGAGTATTGAGCCTCAACAAGTGACAACACTACAAAACACATTAGATTCATTATTACCAGGTATCGCACCACTAGGTTTAACACTACTATGTGTGTGGTTGCTTCGTAAGAAAGTTAGCCCAATTACAATTATCTTTGGTATCTTCGTTGTAGGTATCATCGGTTACGTTTTAGGTATTTTTGGAAAATAATTAGTAACAGGTGTTTACTTTTGAGAACGTTCAAAAGTAAATACCTGTTTTTTTTTGTGGTGGATCTGAGTTGGAGGAAGTTCAGATTTTTAGTAGAAATGACGACCTAATCAAACAAAAACACGCGCTCGTGAGCGCGTGTTTTTCGATTAATCTACTTTTTTAAAGTATTGAAGTGCGATACAGCCTAATCCAGTATGGCAACTTACGGTTGGCACGAGGTCAATGAACTCGGTAGTTGCTTGAGGGAATTTAGCCTTTAAGGTTGCGAGAACATCTTGACCCTTTTCAACAGCATCCACATGGGCAACAACAATATGATAGTGGTCGGAAGCATCTTTTATTTCCTCAGCCATTTCATCAATCACATATTGGAAGGCACGTTTGAAGGTACGAAGTTTTTGTAAGACTTCAATGCGTCCTTTTGTTTTTAAGTTTACTTCCAAAACAGGTTTGATTTTAATCAAATTACCGATGACAGCACTGGTTGATGATAAACGACCGCCTCTAGCCAGATGCATTAAATCATCGGGAATTAAAACGGTATTGGCATGATCAACGACTTCCATCAATTTTTCTTTGATTTGAGGGAAATCAATACCTTTTTCGTGTAAGGATTTTGCTAATTTTAAAAGATAAAGCTGGATAACCGCTGTTGTACCAGAGTCGACATAGTCAAAGCCTAATTCTAGACTATTGGCAGCTGTATACATGGCGTTGATTGTTCCACTTAAGCCACTGCAAATAGGAACAGCAAAAATATCAGTGTATCCTTTTTCTTTGAGCTGGCTGAATAGTTGCTCAATATCTGCGATTGCTGGCAAGGAAGTCGTCATGACTTTATTTTCTCCCAGGATTTCATAAACCTTGTCATAGGAGATGGTTTCAAATTCCTTATAGCTATCCTTGTCTGCCATCAGCTGTAGCGGCACGCTGTAGCAACCTAGTGCTTCGATTTCTGCAATACTTTTTCCACTTCCGCTGTCTGTAATAAATGCAACCTTTTTCAAAATAATGTCCACCTTTTCACTAGCGATTTCGCTAATCAGTATCTATACTTCTTTGTTTTCTGTAACACGTGTTATTTAATTTTCCGATCGGTTGATGACGGAATTTGGAGTTGTTTTCGGTAGTTAGCAATTGCTCTACGCGATACTGTCATGCCTTTTTCTTTTAAAAGGTGTTCCAGTTTTTGATCGGATAGGGGCTTGTGCTTGTCTTCGTCAGCAATTAGCTGTTTCACATGCTCCATCACTTCATCCTTTGATTGATTAAAGCCTTCCATACGACGTGAAAGGAAGGACCTCAGCTCAAACACACCTCGAGGCGTTTGGACAAAGGTGTCTCTGACTGTTCGACTAATGGTCGATTCACTCAGTTGACATAATTGCGCTAAATCATTTAACTGCAAGGGCTTTAAATGATTATTAGGATCAAGAAAGAAATCCTGTTGGTGCATCAAAATGGCAGTGCCGACTTTTAAAATAGTGTCTTTTCGTTTCATGAGACTGGCTTGAAGTTGGTCGAACTCTTGCTTTTTAGTTCGTACATAAGTCTGAACTTCTTTGTCATCGACTGCTTTCATCTCATCTAAATAGGCCACATTTAGTGTCAGTAGTGGCGTTTTATAACGCGTTTCTGCTACGACAAGCTGGCCATCATTGAGGTCTACCATCAGTTCAGGTATGATATAAGGCGTTGCCTTTGAGCGTGACTCATAGTGTTCTGCAGGCGATAGCGATAATCGTTGGATAAAGCTGTAAACATCCTCAATATCTGAAAGGGAAACACCATAGTCCTCTGCGATAACTGACCATTTTTTCTGAATAAGCTCATCGTAGTGCTCTTCTAAAACTAAGTAAGCTATTTCAGGCGCAAAATCCATACGCTCAGTTTGAATCATTAAACACTCTTGTATCGATCGTGCGCCGATGCCAGCCGGATCCAATTGCTGTAAAAGGGTTAAGCTGTCTAAGAGCTCAATCTGACTAGCGTTCGTTTCTGCCTTCGCTTCATCTAAGTTTTTTGTCACATAGCCACGTTCATCGAGTTGATCTACCCACCAAAACATTAGCTGACGTAATGGGGTATCACGATAGAGTAAATAAATTTGCTCATGTAAAAAGTCATGGAGAGAGGCTTCGTAAACGGAGGTCTGCTCAATGATATGAGAGAGGTCATTATGAGATAATTTTTTACTTGAAATCTTTAAGGGGTCAGCCAAGTTCATGTCAATAAAAGGATTGCCCAACATCACGCGGTTTAAATAAGTGTCCAGTTCCATCCGATTAAGTTGGAGCATTTCCATGCCTTGTACTAAATTAGGGATAAATTGCTGTTTTTGAGTTTGTTTCTGCGTATAATGCTGATTAAATTCCATAGTCGTCCCTCTTTTCTACTATTATTTTATCATAAGTCGGTAAGGAAGAGAATTAAAGGTCGTAAACTACTAGCTTTTCAATGGGGATAAAAGGTATACTTTGCTTATTATGATTTGCAGATATGGGGTAGAGAAATGAACATGAAAAAATTAGATATTAGGGTGTTATCGTACTTATTTGTCATTTTCTTTTTATTGCTGTTATACCGATACTTTGATTATTTTATCGCTATTTTTCGGTTACTAATGGATGTGACGGCGCCATTGTTTATAGGGGCATTGATTGCCTATCTTCTAAACATTATTGTCGTTCGTTTAGAGCGTTCTGTTTTGAAGAAGTTGAAAGAAAAGCAGGCAGGACTAACGCGTGGAGCTAGTATACTTTCTTCTATTATAATAGTAGTGGCTGTCTTGTATTTAATTATTAATTTAATCGTGCCACAGATTGCGACTATTATATCTCGCCTTGTCAGTGGGATACCTGTTTTAGTGACGCAAATCCAGAACTTTATTATGGAAAGTGATACGGAACTATTAGAAAAATTTGTTGGGGATAACTTGTTGGCTGATTTTAATGACTTGGCGCGGCAGGCTATTGATTTTGTATCGAATAGTGTCAACCAACTATTGGCATCATCCATCTATTTAATTGGTGGCGCAACTAGTGGCTTGTTTACGTTTGTTATTGCCTTTTCATTCGCTATGTATGTACTGGCTACAAAAGAACGATTGAAAGAACAAACCAGATTATTAGGTGTTGCTTTTCTTCCGAAGCGTGTGTATAGTCATTTGAGCTTTTTGATTCAAATTACGAATCAAACTTTTTCAAATTTCTTTGTCGGACAGGTAACTGAGGCTGTTATTCTTGGCAGTTTGTGCATTATTGGGATGGCGATTTTTAGGTTTCCATATGCTGTAACGGTTGGAACCTTTATTGGTTTTACAGCGCTAGTTCCAATGTTTGGAGCTTGGATTGGGGCGGCAGTAGGCTTTGTGTTAATTGCGTCTCAAAGCTTTACACAAGCGTGGGCGTTTTTGATTTTTATTGTCATTCTCCAACAACTGGAAAATAACTTAATCTATCCAAAAGTGGTGGGAACGAGTATTGGAATTCCAGGTATTTGGGTATTGGTGGCCGTCACAGTCGGTGGTGGAGTTGGTGGTATTGCCGGTATGTTACTTGGCGTTCCAGTTTTGGCAACGGTCTATCAAATTATTACGATTATCACACAAAAGAAATTAGCAGAAAAAGAGACCGTGTCTTCATAAAAAAATAAAGGTAAGTTGTTGATTAATTGAAAATAATCAACAACTTGCCTTTCTTTCTGTTCATCAGTCTCTATTTACGCTAAACTGTTAATAGGTAGCTTGATTTTGATAGTCAATTCTAAACTAGTTTTTAAAAAAAGATTAAAGATTAATATTCTGCATTGACGATAGAAAAAGTCTCCGTTATGATTTAATATAGGTTATTTGTCCGTAAATATCCTGCTAGAGATGATCAGTTTTAAGAAAAATCAAGGACAAGTAAGATGACATGTAATGAGAGTGAGGGATAGAGATGAGTGTAAATGCGATTCAACAATTAGCAGCTGCAGAGGAACAGGCAGCTAAGATAATTCAAGATGCCGAAAACCAAGTGAAGGCGCAAAGAGAACAAAGCGATCAAGACATCAAACTGTTTGAAAAGAATTTGTTGCAAGAAGAAAAAGACGAACAAAAACAAATTCGCCAAAAATATGCCGATGAACTAAATCGCTTGAAGACACCGCTAATAGAGCGAATGAATAAAAAAGAAGAAGAGTTGAAAACGATTACTCCGGCAATGCGAGAAAAAGCATTGAGCATCATAGTAGATAAGGTTGTGGGATAAAAATGGCCATACTTAAAATGCAAAAATTTAACATCATTACTTTCTCAACGTACTATGAAACGGTTATGGAGAATTTACAAGATTTCCAAAATATTGAATTGTTTCCAGCAGAGCACTTTTTTACAGAGACATCAACGCTCTTTAACCGTATGAAAAATCATCCGCGAGAAAGTGAAATTGAAGCACATATTAATGAACTTGACTGGTCTAGAAATTTTTTAAATCAGTATATTCCTAAAAAAGGTATGATTGCGAATCTGCGTCAGCCTATTGAGCGATACACTATTAAGCAACTTGCCCAACATATGAATGATTATGACTGGGAAGAAACATGTAAAAAACTAAAATACTTTGACAAACGATTAAGAGTTATCGACCAAGAACGTCGTGAATTAGCGCTTCAAGAAGCTGATTTAAATGAATGGCGTTACTTTGATGAAGAACCCAAAAAATTGGAAAAGCTTCATCAAACAGTCGGCTTACTGGGAACCATTCCGAGTGGCGAACTCACTCACCTGACACAAGAAATCGGCATTATTCCTTATACCTATATGGAAACAATTCATCATACTGCCACCACAGCTTATGTCCTCATTCTTGCTCATAAAGACAGTCAATCAAAAGTAAGAACCCATTTGAAAAAGGTTGGATTTGAAGACTATTACTACCCATTCGATGGGAAACCAGCTGATGATTTACTCGGATTAAAAGAGAAAACACAGCGATTAGTAGAAGAAGAAGAAACGATTAAAGCAGAATTGAAAACAATGGAAAAGGACTACACCCAATTAGGACTAGTTGCGGAATACTTTGACGGTTTACTGATTAGAGTAAAGAGCAACCAGTATATGTTGGAATCGAAGTATACAATGAGTGTGTCTGGATGGGTACCTGCTAAAGATGCCGATCAACTGATTCATAAAGTAGAATCTGCTGCGGGTGAAGATTATTATATTGAATTCCAAGAAGTAAAAGAAGAAGAAGTAGCGGATGTTCCTATTTTGCTACGTAACAATGCTTTTGTTAAGCCGTTTGAAAGTTTGGTAGAAATGTATAGTCTGCCACAATATGATGAATTAGATCCAACACCATTGATGACACCGTTCTATGCACTAGCATTCGGGATGATGGTAGCAGATTTTGGTTATGGTTTATTGTTATTCTTTGCAATTTTCATAGCGAAACGTTTCTTTCATTTTAAAGAAGGTATGCGACAATCATTATCATTTTTCCAAGTAGGAGCGTTAGCTACTGTTTTATGGGGATTGATTTACGGAAACTTCTTCGGAAATGAGCTATCATTCCAACTCTTATCTGGAAGTACTGATATTACAGAAATATTAGTTGTATCGGTAGCCTTTGGTTACATGCAATTAATGTTTGGTCTGTTCTTGAAATTCTATGTTCAATGGAAGATGAGAGACAAAAAGGCTAAAGCAATTTTCCAAGCAGGTTCATGGATTTTATTTTTAATTAGTGTTGTCGTTATTGTATTAGCAATGATGATCCTAAACAATCCAGGCCTACAAACCATTGGTGTAGGTGGTATCATTGTCAGTTTAGTGATGGTAGTTATCGGAGGCAGTCTCGATGGAGAAACCATTGGTGGGAAAATTGGATGGGGACTCTATGGTTTGATGGATATTACATCTTACTTAGGAGACTTAGTGAGTTATACGCGTTTGATGGCATTAGGTGTTGCCGGTGGTAGTATCGCCGCAGCCTTTAACCTGATTATTAGCTACTTACCAACACCAGCTAAATTTACAGTTGGGATTTTATTATTTATCGTCTTACACGGTTTAAATATTTTCCTAAGTTACTTAAGTGCCTATGTTCATGGCATCAGACTTCAATATCTGGAGTTCTTTGGGAAGTTCTATACAGGTGGCGGACGTGCCTTTAAACCGATGAAGTCAAATGAAAAATATGTAGAAGTTATTTCTGAACAAGAAGAAATTCAAGGGGGAAAATCCTAAATGGAAAACTGGTTAGAATTTTTTAATACACATGGTGGAACTATTTTTGCAGCACTTGGTGTTGCAATGGCAACAATTTGTGGGGGTATCGGATCAACAATCGGTATCGGACAAACCTCTCAAGCTGCAGCAGCTCTAACTGCTGAACAGCCTGAAAAGTTTGGTCAAGCCCTCATTTTAGAGTTACTTTCAGCAACACAAGGGTTATACGGTTTCGTTATTTCATTTTTAATTTTTATTGAAATGACAGCTGGACCTGTCACCTTCGAAAGAGGCGTGTATTTGTTTATCGCAACATTACCAATTTCCTTCACTGCGATTATCGGTGGGATTTGGCAAGGTCGTGGTGCAGCAGCAGCTATGCAAATTTTGGCTAAAAAACCAGAACACGTTACAAAAGGTATTATTTACGTTGCCATGATGGAAACGTACGGTATTTTAGGGTTTGTTATTTCCTTCTTACTAGCAATGAATTAGGAGGTTCACTATGTCAGATATTACAAAATTAACCGATAAAATCATTCAAGATGCTAAAAAAAGACAAGAGCATTATCTGAAGGACGCTAGTCAAAAGACTGAGCGCCGAGAAGAATTGCGTAAAAAGCAACTGACTAAACAAAAAGAAGAGCGATTAGCTGCCTACGAAAAAGAAATTCGAGCAGAAATGAGTTTGGAAGTGTCTGACTTACATATCAAATCTCGCGCTAAAGTATTGGCTGCTAAAGAAGCTTTATTGGATGAGTTATTCCAAGAAGCCTTGGAGTCATTTGAACATATGTCTGAAACAGAATTCACTGCCTTTTTAGAAAAGAGCTTAAAGAGATCTGCTTTAAGTGGCAATGTCCAGCTTATTTTAGGTGAAGAAAGTGAAAAGTACGCTGATAAAGCAACGATTGAGAAATGGATTACCTTTGCTCAGCCTGATATTGAATTATCAGTTGCTAAAGTAGCTGTACCGCGTCGTGGTGGCTTTTTACTCAAACAAGATACAATCGAATACAACTTCTTATTTGAATCATTATTGCAAAATGCTGAAGAAGAGTTGAGCAGTCAATTACTTGATTTACTATTCTTAGAAGACTAATAGGAGTGACAGAATGAAGGATATTCAATTTAGTGCTGTCAATACTAGAATCCGAACATATGAAATCCAACTCTTTCCTGATAGCTTTTTGGAACGTTTATTAACGGCAAAGGATGCAGACGATGTCTATACCATGTTGAGAGATAGCTCTTATGGTAACCATATTTATGAAGACACCGCCGTTCATGATTTTGAAGATGTTCTTCTAGCTGAACAAAAGGACATGTACGATTTATTGTATGAGATAAGTCCAGACCGCCGTGTCATTGATTACTTTACCTTGCGTCATGACTATCAAAATTTAAAAGTCTTAATAAAAGAAAAGTATATCAACCAAGACTTATCACACTTACTTGTTCCACTAGGCTCCGTTCCCATTCGTATTTTAAAAGAACTGGTTAATATTGGAAGAAGCGAACATGTTGATGAACAAATGAATATCTGTATGAAAGAAGTATCGGATTATATTGAAGATTACAATGAGAGCGTGGGAATTGATATTATCTTCGATAACCACTACTGGGTGCACATGCTAACTTTAGCTAAGGAAGCAGGTTATCCCGAGTTTGACCAGCTGATTCAGCGTAACATTGATATTTTTAATATCTCGACGACACTACGCGCTTATTTAATTAAGCGTGGACAAGGGTTCTTACGCGCTGTTCTGGCTGACGGAGGTACACTCTCAGTTGACAACATATTAGAAAGCATTCACAGCTCATTGGATGACTTTGTGGATTACTTAAGGGACACACCTTTTAAAAATTTGATTGATCAAGCTTACGAAGAAATTCAAGAGCATAAAACCTTAAATGACTTCGACTTGATTAAAGATAATTTTCTCATGAAACGTTACCGAGAAAACAAAATTGTTCCCTTTGGTCCAACTGCCATCATGGGCTATATCTATGCCAAAGAAACAGAAATTAAGAACATTCGGATTATCTTAATCGGAAAAATTAATAAAATACCGGAAGATATTTTAAGAAAACGGATGCGTGATAGCTATGTATAAAAAAATTGCAATGCTGGGTGGTAAGAACTCAATCCTGCCCTTTAAAGGTCTAGGCATCGACGTTTATCCAGTAACGGATTTAGAAGAGGCTAGGCATCAAATTGAAGCATTAGCGAAAGAATGCGGCGTCATTTTTGTGACAGAACGTATTGCTGAGCAGCTTGAAGATACAATTAGAAAGTACGATCATATGCCTGTACCAGCCATTATCCCGATACCGAGTAGTACCGGGAGCTTAGGGATTGGTATGGATCGTATTCAACGAAATGTCGAAAAAGCAATCGGTATGAACATATTAGAAGACTAGAAAAGTTTGCAAAGAGCGAGGAGGAGATGTTTTGGCAATCGGAACAATTTTAAAAGTTTCAGGCCCATTAGTAACTGCCAGTGGACTCCAAGGTGCAAAAATCCATGAAATTTGTAAAGTTAGTGAAAAAGGATTAATCGGAGAAATTATTGAATTAAAAAAAGGCATTGCTTCTATCCAAGTCTATGAAGAGACAGCAGGTATTGGGCCAGGAGAAGTTGTTGAAACAACCGGTGCACCATTATCGGTTGAATTAGCGCCAGGTTTGTTATCACAGATGTTTGATGGGATTCAACGTCCCTTAGATAAATATATGGCGCAAACAAACAGTGACTATTTAGAAAGAGGGGTTTCCATTTCGCCATTAGACTGGCAGAAAAAATGGACCTTTATTCCTAAAAAAGCTGTTGGCGATTATGTTGAAACAGGAGATATCATCGGTGTTGTTCAAGAAACAACAGCAATTGAACACCGCGTGATGGTTCCGCCAAATGTTTCTGGAGAGATTACAGAAATCAAGGCAGGAAACTATTCGATTAAAGAAGATATTTGTCTCATAAAAACAGAAAATGGCGAAAAAGCCATTCAAATGCTACAACGCTGGCCAGTTCGTAAGCCTCGACCATTTAAAACAAAAATGAAACCAGGGCAACCGCTTGTAACGGGACAACGCGTTATTGATACCTTTTTCCCAGTAGCAAAGGGTGGTTCGGCAGCTGTACCAGGGCCATTTGGAGCTGGTAAAACAGTTGTTCAGCATCAGATCGCCAAATGGTCTGATGTGGATATTGTTGTTTATATTGGTTGTGGTGAACGCGGTAATGAAATGAAAGATGTTATTAATGAGTTCCCGGAATTAATTGATCCACAAACAGGTGAATCGATTATGGAAAGAACGGTCTTAATCGCGAATACATCGAATATGCCAGTTGCTGCTCGTGAAGCTTCCATCTATACAGGAATTACGATTGCTGAATACTACCGTGATATGGGTTATAGTATTGCTGTTATGGCCGATTCAACGTCACGTTGGGCAGAAGCGTTGCGTGAGATGAGTGGTCGTTTGCAGGAAATTCCAGGTGATGAAGGCTATCCTGCTTATTTAGGAAGTCGAATCGCTGAATACTATGAACGTGCCGGACGTTTTAAAACACTCGGACAAGAGCCTAGAGAAGGCAGTATTACAGCCATTGGAGCGGTATCGCCAGCAGGTGGAGATTTATCTGAACCTGTTACTCAAAATACCTTACGAATCGTTAAAGTATTCTGGGCTCTAGACAGTGCCTTAGCGCAGAAACGTCACTTCCCTGCTATTAGCTGGGTAGATTCTTATTCACTTTATGAAGATGAGCTAAATGCTTATGTGGATTCGCTGATTAGTGATGAGTGGTCAGAACTGGTTGAAAAAGCTATGACTATTCTGCAAGAGGAGAGCCGTTTAGAAGAAATCGTCCAATTAGTCGGTATCGATTCCTTGTCTCAAAAGGACCGTATCACTATGGTAACGGCTCGTTCGATTCGTCAAGACTACTTGCAACAAAATGCCTTTGATGACGTTGATACGCATACGTCTCGTACAAAGCAATTTAAGATGATTTCTAATATTTTAAGCTTTAACGACCATATGCAAAAAGCAATTCGCTTAGGTGCTTACTACGATGAAATTATAAAGGGTACCGTTCAATTACGTGAAAAGATTGCGCGCAGCAAGTACATTCACGAATACGAATTGGATAAACTTGATCATATTCAGCAAGAAATTCAACAAACAATTCAAACGATTATAGAGAATGGGGGCAATGAATGATGCTAAAGGAATATCGGTCAGTATCGGAGATTGCTGGTCCATTAATTGTAGTCGAAGGTGTAGAAGGTATTAAATACGATGAATTAGTTGAAATTAGAACGACAAGCGGCGAATTACGTCGTGGACAAGTCCTAGAAGTTAATGAGGATAAAGCCGTTGTTCAAGTATTTGAAGGAACTAGTGATTTGAGTGCGGAAGATTCAAAAATTCGTTTCTTAGGGAACAGTTTAACGCTAGGCGTTTCACCAGATATTTTAGGTCGTGTTTTCAATGGCTTAGGTAATCCTATTGATGGCGGTGCTAAAATTATTCCTGACAAACGCTTGGATGTAAATGGTGAAGCGATTAACCCTATGGCGCGTGACTTCCCGGATGAATTTATTCAAACCGGAATTTCAGCTATTGACCATTTAAATACATTAGTTAGAGGACAAAAATTGCCGATTTTCTCTGCTTCAGGTTTGCCTCATAATGAAATGGCAGCTCAAATTGCTCGTCAAGCAACTGTAAGTGGTGAAGAAGAAAACTTTGCGATTGTTTTTGCTGGCATTGGTATTCCGTACGAAGAATCTGAATTCTTTGTGGAAGAGTTTAGAAAAACAGGGGCGCTTGATCACTCTGTTTTATTCTTAAACTTGGCGAATGATCCAGCCATCGAACGGATTGCGACGCCGCGTATTGCCTTAACTGCAGCGGAATATCTTGCGTTTGAAAAAGGGATGCATGTGTTGGTTATTATGACGGACATGACGAACTATTGTGAGGCGCTGAGAGAAATTTCAGCGGCTCGTCGTGAGATTCCTGGTCGTCGTGGCTATCCGGGTTACCTTTATACGAACTTGGCAACCTTGTACGAACGTGCAGGTCGCTTAGTTGGGAAAGAGGGATCGGTTACACAAATTCCGATTTTAACGATGCCAGATGATGATAAGACTCATCCAATTCCGGATTTAACAGGCTATATTACAGAGGGACAAATTATTCTTTCGCGTGATCTTTACAAGAAGAATATTATGCCGCCTGTTGATGTTTTGCCGAGTTTATCACGGTTGAAGGATAAAGGTACGGGCGAAGGGAAAACGCGTAAGGATCACTCTGCGACTATGAACCAGATTTATGCAGCATATGCAGACGGTAAATCAGCTAAGGAATTGTCGATTATTTTAGGGGAATCAGCCTTATCTGAAATTGACCGTAAGTTTGCTCACTTCGCTGATCGTTTTGAGTCTGAGTATTTAAATCAAGGTTTTGATACGAACAGAAGTATTGAAGAAACACTTGATTTAGGTTGGCAATTACTGGCGAGTTTACCGAAGGAAGAATTGAGCCGGATTAAGTCAGAATACATTGATGAGTATCTTCCAACCGAGAAGGAGTCCGATGAATAATGGCAGTTATGAATATAAATCCCACAAGGATGGAATTAAGTCGTTTGAAAAAAAGACTTCATACTGCTACACGAGGCCACAAATTATTAAAAGATAAACAAGATGAACTTGTTCGCCAATTTATTATTCTTGTTAAAGATAACCAACGTCTACGCAAAAAAATGGAACAAACCTTGCAAGAAGGAATGAAGAAATATGTGCTGGCATCTAGTACGATTCCCGATTATATTTTAGAGGAATCATTTGCCATTCCTATGCAAAAGGTTGGTTTGGATGTTAACTTTAAAACGATTATGAACATGGATGTCCCAGTTTTAAATGAACAGTACGACGATGATTATGGCGAAGAAGATTTCTCTTATGGTTTCGTTAATACAACGAGTGAGCTTGACCAATCGCTAACTGACCTGGATGATATTTTGCCGTTGATGCTCCAATTGGCTGAAATTGAAAAGACCTGTCAAATGATGGCTGATGAAATTGAGCGCACAAGACGTCGTGTGAATTCTTTGGAGCATATGACGATTCCAAACTTAACAGATACGATTGCTTATATTGAGCGAACCTTGGATGAGAGCGAACGTTCAAATCTAACGCGTTTGATGAAAGTCATTGATATTACAAGTGAAGAAAACTAAAAAAACAGGTTCGGACCGCGTCCGAACCTGTTTTTGTGTGCTTTTAAAAATAGCTTATGAAAGTAGTTATCCTTATTTTAATTCATCAGGAATAAACCAATAATTATCAGCATTAACTTGATCCATTTTTTCTAAAAAGGCATCAGATTGATAGGCAGCGACAATGGCTTTTGCCCAATCTGTTTCGGCATTTTTACCATCAACAACAGCGTGTAAAACAAGGTGAGGTAAAATGTCTTCGTTGAGCAAACTATCATTCGAGCTCATACCTGCTGCATAGAGCATACTCCCTGGAATAACGCCGTAATCCAAGTCATCTAGTGAACGAGGAATTTGTGCAGAGCTCATTTCGATAATATCAAGTTCATACGGATTTTCGACAATATCACTAGTTGTTGACGACATTGCTTCAACGGATTCATCCAATTTAATCCAACCTGATTTTTCAAGTAAGAGAAGGGCGCGTGCCGCATTAGACGCATCGTCTGGAATAGCAACTTTGTCACCTTTTTCAATCTCCTCAACACTATCTTTCGAGCTGGAATAAAGGCCAGTTGGCACAGTCGGTATTGGCGTAATAGCAGTCAGGTCAGCGTCCGCTTCTGCATTAAAGTTCTCCATATAAGCAATATGCTGATCAACATTGACGTCAACCGCACCTTCTTGAAGGGCAACGTCAGCTGAGCGTAAGTCTGAGAATTCAACAACCTCAATTTGAAACCCATCTTCTTCTAAAATAGGAACGATATGATCTAAAAATAATTCACTATAAGGGCCAGGAGAGGTACCAACTGTAATTGTTTTCGATTCTTCGGACGCACCGCTTGATCCACAAGCAGTTAATACCAAACTTACTAATGCCAATACTGATAACGCTAATTTTCTCATCTTCATTCTCCATTCTATCTATTATTTTTTGACAGAAAAAAAGCCCTTAAAAACAGTCCAATCACTGTTTTTAAGGGCAAAGAAGCATCTTCACGGTTCCACCTTAATCGTATGGAACAATTGCTGTTCCATCTCATTCCACTACATACTTATAGCAGTTTGCGATAACGGGCAAGTCCCGACACCATCTGGCTATTCGCTCGATGATGTGACTCCAAGATGCACTTCCAATTAGTTGACCTCATCCTTTTTCACCGACCGGACTCGCTATGGAGGCTAAATAACTGTACTCTTCTTTTCACTGTCTGTTGATATTGTTTAGAAATATAACAAAATAATGAGAAAGAGTCAAATTTATTTTTATTTAATTTTAATCTAACTGCCGTCTCTCATCGTGTGGAATAATGCGGGCAGGCATCCCAACCGCCGTGGAATAGGGCGGAACGTCAGCTAAAACAACTGCGCCGGCACCCACTTTACTATGGTGACCAATGGTGACATTACCTAAAACGGTCGCACCTGCACCGATTTCAACATCATTTTCCACTGTTGGGTGGCGTTTAACTCCTTTGTCTTTACCGGTTCCACCTAATGTAACGCCGTGATAAAGCTTCACACGGTCACCGATAATGGCTGTTTCGCCAATAACAACGCCCATACCATGGTCAATAAATAAGTTGTCTCCTATCGATGCGCCAGGATGTATTTCAATACCCGTTTGAAATTTAGCACGTTCAGATAGCCATCTAGCATAAGTATAGCGTTTTTTCAAATAATGATGGTGTGCGCGTTGGTGTTTCTTTAGTGCTTTTATACTGGGGAAAAGAAAGAAAGCTTCCCAGACACTTTGACAGGATGGATCTTGTTCATAAATAAAGGTGGCTTCCATATGCCATTTTTTAAACCAGTTAATCATTTTAATCGCTGAAGAAGGCTGTGCAATCTTCTTTTCCTTTCCTAGACTGTTTGTCGCTATCTTTATATTGTATTACAGTTCTCAAAAAATAACTATCTTTTGATAAAAAAATTATGTCGATTATAAAACTAATTTAGAAAATAAACTATTCTCGAAAGACTCAACTTGTATTCTTTATTAAAGAGTACAGGAAAATAACTAAGAATATCATAACGGATGAAGGAGTCTTTAATAGAAATTTATTACCGAAAAACGTGAAATTAGATCTGCGGTTGAGAAAGCACTCGCGCAACTGAGACCCCTTTTAACTACTCCCCGAGCTATCTATGAACTCAGATATGGACATTCGCCGATCAGCTTTTAAAGAGCTGTCAGATGGGCTAAGTATGTATGTTTTTTGCAAACAGTTTAGAAAATTAAAGGAAAAGATATTGACATCTATTGTATTTCGATATATCCTGACATTACAAAAAATAGTCTTCAGGGCAGGGTGCAAGTCCCTACCGGTGGTAAAGCCCACGAGCCGTAAGGCAGATTCGGTTAGATTCCGAAGCCGACAGTATAGTCTGGATAAAGCGAAGGCAGGATAGTTGCAGAGAAGTTAAGATACCCACAACCTTTTTTTAACATGTAGCGATTATGGGTTTGTGAAGCAATTATTAAATAGTCTTATTTAACTATAAGCCGAAGCCCTGGATATAAAATTCTGGAGCTTTTTTTGTATAGTAACATAAAAATTAAATAGTCTTCAGGGCAGGGTGCAAGTCCCTACCGGTGGTAAAGCCCACGAGCCGCGAGGCAGATTCGGTTAGATTCCGAAGCCGACAGTACAGTCTGGATGAAAGAAGACGTCAGTTTAAAAGAACAACAACCACATGCGAAAGTATATGGATTTATTTGTGGTGTCTTTACAAACAGAATGACAAAAGCCCTGAGATAAAATCTTGAGGGCTTTTTTATTTTGGAAGGAGTGAGATGATTGGATGATCAATATATGAGGATGGCACTGAACTTAGCAAAAAAAGGGAAAGGTTGGACATCTCCCAATCCCTTAGTGGGTGCTGTAATAGTGAAAAATGGAAAAGTTATCGGGCAGGGATACCACCAAAAATATGGGCAGGCTCACGCGGAAGTAAATGCTATTGAATCTGCAAAAGAGGATGTGGCTGGAGCAACGTTGTATGTGACGTTAGAACCTTGTTTTCATTTTGGGAAAACACCTCCTTGTTCTAACTTACTAGTAGACAAGAAAATCAAACGAGTAGTCGTGGGGACACTCGATCCCAATCCGCTAGTTGCAAGAAAGGGAATCGAAAAACTTCGTAGCAATGGAGTTGAAGTGGTTACAGGTGTGTTAGAAGAAGAGTGCCAAAAATTGAATGAGATTTTCATGAAATTCATTGTTACCAAAGAACCATTTGTGTTTATGAAAAACGCGATGTCTCTAGATGGAAAGACAGCCACAGTGACTGATGAATCTCAATGGATTTCTGGCGAAACATCCAGGAGACAAGTGCACTCCTTGCGCCACGAACTATCGGGAATTATGGTAGGAGTAGAAACGGTTATCAAAGATAATCCTCGACTAACCTCCAGGATAACGAACAGTCGTAATCCTATTAGAATTGTTGTCGATAGTCAGCTAAGGATTCCAAGCACTTCAAAGGTACTAACTCAACAAGATGAAGCAAAGACAATAGTGGCGACCACAAGAAGAGCTCGTAAAGAAAAAATAGACATGTTAAAACAAATGGGTATTGAAGTGATTGTAACAAAAGAAAAACACGGAAGAGTTCATTTACGAGAATTAATGAATATATTAGGCGCTAGGGGCATCGATAGTATCTTGTTAGAAGGTGGGGCAACTCTGAATTTTTCAGCCTTGGAAGAAGGGATTGTGGACAAAATACAATTTTACATTGCACCAAAAATAATCGGAGGGAAAGAGGCTAAGACTGCTGTAGAAGGAGCGGGGATTCACTCATTAAAAAATGTATTCCAAATTGAACGGATGACAGCTGTGATGGTCGGGGAAGATTTATTTGTGGAAGGGTATATTGCTAAATAAAGAGAAAAAATTGAATGGAGGAATACGATGTTTACTGGAATTGTTGAAGAAGTGGGAACCATTCAATCAATTAAACGAGGTAGAAAATCCTCGATACTCAAAATAAAGGGACAAAAAGTATTACAAGGTACTCGTATCGGAGATAGCATCTCCACAAATGGTATTTGTTTGACGGTGACGAAAGTAGGAAATGATTTTTTTGAGGCAGATGTCATGTCCGAGTCCTTGAACAGGACTAACATAGGGGAATTAGTACCTGGAAGTTACGTGAACTTGGAACGAGCATTAAGTTTGGCAACGCGACTTGGCGGCCATATAGTTAGCGGGCATATCGATGGAACAGGGAAGATTAGAAACTTGAAGCGTGACGATAATGCCGTTTGGATTACGATTGAAACAGCTCCGGAATTATTGCGTTACATTATCGAGAAGGGTTCCATAGCCATTGATGGTGTTAGTTTGACAGTAGTCACGGTGAATGATCAGTTTTTCAAAGTCTCTATTATTCCTCATACAGGGGAAGAGACAATCCTATTACAAAAGAAAATGGGTGATACCGTAAACCTTGAATGCGATATGATTGGAAAGTATGTTGAGAAGTTACTAGGATTGGATTCCAAAGAGGATGTTCAAGAGGGACAAGTAACAGCGGAGTTATTAAGAGAGAATGGGTTCTTTTAGAACGGAATGGAGAGGGACATGTTTAATACGATTGAAGAATTGCTTGATGATTTAAGAGAAGGGAAAAACATTATATTAGTGGATGATGAAGATAGAGAAAATGAAGGAGATATCATTTGTGCTGCTGAATTTGCTACTAAAGAAAATATAAACTTCATGGCTAGTTATGCCAAAGGTCTAATTTGTATGCCAATGCCTAAAAGCTATACAAAAAGATTAGCATTGCCTCAAATGAGCCTAAATAGTACAGATAATCACGGGACTGCATTTACTGTTTCAGTGGATCATGTGGATACTACAACAGGTATTTCAGCTGGAGAACGGTCCCTGACGGCTATGAAGCTGGTGTCCAAGGATGCAAAGTCGGAAGATTTTAGAAGGCCCGGCCATATGTTCCCGCTAGAAGCGGTTGATGGAGGTGTACTGGTGCGAAATGGACATACAGAGGCAACGGTTGATTTAATGCGTTTAGCAGGTTTGGAACCTGTTGGCCTGTGTTGTGAAATCATGAATGAAGATGGATCGATGGCAAGAAGAGATGATTTAATGGCTTTAGCTAATCTTCATGAGTTAAAAATCGGTACAATTGCTGATTTAATTGAGTATCGTAAAATCAAAGAACAGGTTATTTTCTGCCAATCTCAAGCACTGTTACCTACTAAATATGGTGATTTTGAAATCTATGCTTATGAACATGAGGTAAGTGGTGAGCACCATATCGCCTTGGTTATGGGGGAAGTCAGTGAGGGTGAACCGGTACTTTGTCGTATTCATTCAGAATGTTTGACAGGAGATGTATTTGGTTCTAAAAAATGTGACTGCGGACAACAGTTGGATGCAGCAATGAAAAGTATTGCTGATGAAGGAAGAGGGATTTTGATTTACATGCGTCAAGAAGGACGTGGAATTGGTTTGGTAAATAAAATAAGAGCTTATGCATTACAAGATCAAGGACACGATACAATTGAAGCTAACTTGGCGCTTGGCTTTCCAGCTGATTTGCGAGAATATTATGAATGCAAACAAATTTTTGATGATTTAGGTGTTTCGCAACTACGACTGATGACCAACAATCCTTTGAAAGTAGAAAGCATGAATAAATATGGTTTAGATATTGTAGAAAGAATTCCGCTTCAAATGGAGGCTTTTACAGAAGATGAAAGCTATCTAAAGACCAAGCAAGAAAAAATGCATCATTATCTGAATTATTAAGAAAAAAGGTAAGTATTCAGTATTAAAAAAATAACATAAATGGTGGTATTAAAATGAACATACTTGAAGGACAATTAATTGCAAAAGATATAAAAGTTGGTATTGTTATTGCACGATTTAATGAATTTATAGGATCAAAATTATTAAGCGGAGCTGTGGACGGTTTAAAAAGACATGGCATGTTAGAGGAAGAAATTACGGTCGCATGGGTGCCGGGAGCTTATGAAATTCCTTTAGTTGCACAAAAAATGGCTGCTTCAGGAAAGTATCATGCCATTATCACTTTAGGAGCAGTAATTAAAGGATCGACATCGCATTATGATTACGTATGTGCAGAAGTTTCAAAAGGAGTAGCGACGGCTTCAATGAACACAGGAGTGCCAATAATATTCGGGGTCTTGACGACAGATAATATCGAACAAGCCATAGAGCGTGCCGGTACGAAAGCTGGAAATAAAGGATATGATTCAGCAGTCTCAGCGATTGAAATGGTCAATTTGCTGAAAGGGATGTAAGTAGAATCTTGATTTAAAAAGCTTCAAGGACTTGTCATGGCTTACCCTGTGAAGCAAATGTTCTCGAACAATGTTAGTACAATGGGAATGCCTATCGAACACTACGAGCTTGCTGCAAAAACCAGTGAAATGAGTGGGAGTCGAATATCGGAAACAACTAACGTTGCTTATCAAGAAGGTTGTATAGCTGAATATTATTTTTTTATAAAAGTGCAAGCTTGAGATGGGAAATTACATTTGGAGTGTACAGTATTGCTACAAAGAAATGTTCTATAGAGGTTCTCAAATCTAAATACTTTTCCCAGCAGGTCGTACTTATAGGAGAAAGAGAAAACTTAAAAAAGTACTGAAAAACCACATTACCGTTTCGGTGATAATTGAATTGGGTGTGGGGAGACAATCGAACAAAAAGGCGTTCAAACAAAGTGAACGTCTTTTTGTTTACCCAGCATTGGTACACTCTAAAGAGTGAAAGTCCCAAACGTGACTTAATAGTGGCAGGGACAACGCTTAAATCCCTTTTATTTTAAATGACGCACATAGAAGACAAATACATGTTAAAATAAGGAATAATATCATAAGGAGACAACAAATAAATGACATACGCATTAGAAATAAAAGATTTGAAAAAAGTATATGCGACTGGTGTTGAAGCACTACGAGGGATTGATTTGGCTGTAGAAGAAGGCGACTTCTACGCTTTACTGGGGCCTAACGGTGCTGGCAAATCAACCACCATTGGCATCATTACATCACTTGTCAACAAGACATCAGGGCAAGTAAAAGTTTTTGATTATGACCTGGATACTGATTTAGAGCGGGCAAAGCAGCAAATCGGTTTGGTACCTCAGGAGTTTAACTTCAACCCCTTTGAGACGGTTCAACAAATTGTAGTTAATCAGGCAGGTTATTACGGTGTTTCACGTAAGGAGGCACTTAAGCGGAGTGAAAAGTATCTCAAGCAATCGAGTTTATGGGAGAAGCGACACGTTCGTGCCCGTATGCTATCAGGTGGAATGAAGCGTCGTTTAATGATCGCTCGAGCGCTGATGCATGAACCGCGATTACTGATCTTAGATGAGCCGACTGCGGGTGTGGACATCGAATTAAGACGTGATATGTGGGCATTTTTAAGAGAATTGAATAAAAGTGGGACAACGATTATTTTAACCACTCACTACTTAGAAGAAGCTGAAATGCTTTGTCGAAATATTGGGATTATTCAATCGGGTGCATTGATTGAAAATACAAGTATGAAATCACTTCTTTCTAAGTTACAGTATGAAACGTTTATTTTCGACTTGGATGCCTATAACTATAAACCTGAAATCAAGGGCTATAGCTATGAATTTGAGGATGACCTGACGCTGACAGTAGAGGTTGAACGCAATCAAGGAGTCAATGACATCTTTAATCAACTAAGTAATCAAGGGATTAAAGTCTTATCGATGCGGAATAAATCAAACCGCTTAGAAGAACTATTTTTGAAAATCACAGAAGAAAAGCACCAATTGGAGGAAAGAAATGTTTAGTCTTTATTTTACAGCTCTAAAAAGTTTAGCGATCAAGGAAACAAACCGTTACCTGCGTATCTGGGTACAGACCTTGGTACCACCTGTTATCACCACATCATTGTATTTCGTTATTTTTGGAAAAATGATTGGTGGACGCATAGGCGATATGGGTGGATTCTCTTATATGGAGTTTATTGTACCAGGGTTAATCATGATGTCAGCTATCACGAGTTCTTACTCAAATGTTTCTTCATCATTTTTCTCACAAAAATTCCAAAAAAATATTGAGGAATTATTAGTAGCCCCAGTGCCGACGCATGTGATTATTTGGGGATTTGTCCTAGGAGGATTGGGAAGAAGTCTGCTGGTGGGTACACTGGTAACCATTATTTCGTTATTATTTGTTCCATTGAATGTTTTCTCTTGGTTAATTGTTATTCTGACATTATTAATGACGGCTATTCTTTTCTCTCTAGCTGGGCTAATAAATGGCGTTTTTGCACAGTCATATGATGATGTGTCGATTGTACCGACCTTTGTATTACAACCATTAACTTATCTAGGTGGTGTATTTTATGCCATTTCGATGTTACCGCCATTCTGGCAAACCGTATCAAAAGTAAACCCGATTGTTTATATGATTTCTGCTTTCCGTTATGGGTTCTTGGGGACGACTGATGTGCCGATTATGGTTTCGCTTATGATTCTGGTTCTGTTTATTATTATTGTCTATTCGGTGTGTTACTATCTGATTAATACAGGAAAAGGGATAAGAAGTTAGAGAGGTGGGAGAGCCAATGGCACTATTATTCTTCAGAGATATTGATGCAAATAATGAGGCCGCTGTTAGAGTCATAAGTTTAAAAAACGGCTAAGAAAGTGGCTCATCAGTTTTTTTCATAGGCCAAGGCGGACTTGTCCGCTTTTCTTATTCAGGCTTATCCATAATAAAAATTAATAGATGATGATAAAATTTACCAATTATCATTATTTTCTAATCAATGCTATTCTAGTATTCAATTAAAGAAATGAAATATCAAAAGAATGCATTGATAAGATAAGTATTCTTGTTTGTTTGCAAAGAGAGTCTATGTTTGGTGCGAATAGATGAAAGAAACAAGAAGAAAATGGTCTTTGAGCAATCAATGGCAAGTGTGGTTACATGAGCTATTGACGGTAGTACCCGTTAAAAATACTGAGTATAAAGCATTTTTTGTGATGTACTTAATGAGGTTGTTTCTGTGAAGAAGCAATAAATGAAGGTGGTAACACGGAAAATCCGCCCTTCTCTATGAAGATAGAGAAGGGCGGATTTTTTTGGAGGTGATTTTTATTGTTGGAAATTTATGTTGTTGACCAAGTTTGGCAGTTGGCTCTAGTTTATGAAGTTCGGAAGAAAACATTTGTTATTGGACAAGGAATTCCCATTGAACTTGAATTTGATGAAAAAGCTGGCAAAACGTATCAGTATGTTTTGCTTGCAGAGAAAGGTAACGGTATAGGAACAGCGAGGATCAACACCACCCACTCAGACTTTGCAAAAATTGAAAGAGTCGCAATTGTTCCTAAATTTCAATTCCAAGGATATGGCAGAAAATTGATAGAAGCGGTAGAAGAAGTGATTCGGACACAAGGATACGAAAAAATTGTAATTACAAGTCAAGTGCAAGCTAGAGGATTTTATGAGCGCTTGGGTTATCAAGTGAATGAACGTATCAAATTGGAATCCAGTATTCCTACTATTTATACAGAGAAAAATTTGAAAAAGATAGGAGCTCATTAAAATGGCAGAAAAGATAAAAGTTATTACAGTTGCTACTACAGAGGATGCCCATGAAATTTCAAAAGAAGGTGCATTCGTTCGCCAAGGAAATCATTTCGATACCCCATTTGGAGACGGGCCAGGAGATTTACCGGTAGAAGCAGGTCGCTATCGACTGTTGGTGGCGGGAATTTGTCCTTGGGCCCATCGTTCCATCATCGTGCGTGAGTTACTTGGCTTGCAAGATGTTATCAGCGTGGGTACTGCAAGTCCAATAAGAACAGACAAAGGTTGGGAGTTTTCGTTAGATGAAGGCGGAGTTGATCCTGTACTGAACATTCGCTATCTACCAGAAATTTATGCACAAACGGATCCAACTTATGAAGGACGGGCAACAGTACCAACAGTTGTCGATGTAAAAACAAATAAAGTAGTAAATAATGATTACTTTAAATTGACGAATTATTGGGAAACAGCTTTTAAGAAATTCCATAAAGAGGGCGCACCTGACTTGTATCCTGAAGAATTACGCGATGAGATTGATGCTTTTAACGAAGTTTTATTTCATGAAGTGAATAATGGAGTATACAAAGCTGGTTTTTCTAAAACACAAGAAAAATATGAAGAAGCTTATGATGCTCTGTTCGCTAGGTTGGATATATTAGAGGAACGATTGTCTACACAACGTTATTTATTCGGCAATCAAATCACAGATGCTGATGTTCGTTTTTATGTGACTCTTGTTCGGTTTGACGTTGCATACTATTTAGTGTTTAAGACAAATCGCAATCGGATCATTGATTTTCCAAATATCTGGAACTATGCGAAAGATCTTTACCAAACACCTGGCTTTGGTAATACAACTGATTTTGATGCAATAAAGAAAGGCTATCAATTGGGAAATCATGGAAATAACCCCTACGGCATTGTTGCAAAAGGGCCAGAGATTTCCATTTGGAATGAACCACATGACCGTCATCGATTCGAGTAAACGGAGGAGGAAACGCAATGTGTGCATTAAAAACTGTTGAGATAGAAGCGAACGGAAAATACAATCGACAAAAGAATCAGTTCCATACTCCTTTCGGTGAAGGATTAAATGAGTTGCCAGTTGCACCAGGAAAATATCGTATTTTATGGTCAGCAGTTTGTCCCTGGGCTCATCGTTCGATTATTGTCCGCAAGTTGCTTGGGTTGGAATATGTCATCAGTGTCGGCGAGGCTGATCCATTACGCCCGCCATTAGATCATATTGATTGGGCATTTACATTAGACGAAAATCATCTAGACCCTTTATTAGGAATTCAATATATCAGTGAAGCCTATTTAAAAGCGGATCCACATTATAAGGGAAGGCCAACTGTACCTGCCGTTGTCGATATAGAAACAGGAAAGGTGGTGAACAATGACTATCATGAATTAACGTATCAATTGGAGACAGCATGGTCGAAGTTTCATAAAAAAAATGCCCCAAATTTATTTCCCGTAGAGCTTCAGGAGCAAATTCGGCAATTAAATGAGCGTATATTTCATGATATTAATAATGGCGTTTATAGAGCTGGGTTTGCTCGATCACAAGAAGCATATGAAGAAGCCTACGATAAAGTCTTTAAACGTCTGGACGAACTAGAGGAACGACTAGCTAGCAAACGCTACTTATTCGGCAATGAAATAACCGATGCAGATGTCCGCCTCTACGTAACGTTAGCACGCTTTGATGTTGCCTACTATACCGCCTTTCGGGTGAATAAAAAACGTATTAAAGACTATCCAAATTTATGGGCTTATGCTCGTGATTTATACCAGACACCAGGTTTTGGGGACACAACTAATTTTGAAGCAATTAAAAAACATTATTTTTTATCGACAACAATCGATACAGAAAATACTGTTTCGAAAATTCTTCCAAAAGGACCATCATTAGAGGATTGGAATATGGCACATGGTAGAGAAAAATTAACTAGAAAAGAGGAATAAATATGGTACAAGAAGTTCGGGAAAGGCCAAGCGAATTAGTAAATGAAATTGATGAAAAGGGGTATTTTCATCGTCAGAAAAATCATTTTGACACGCCTTTTGGATCAGGAAAAGAACACAATCCAGTTGAAGCTGGACGATATCGTTTAGTTTGGGCAAAGGGATGCCACTGGTCAAACCGTGCATCGATTGCTATTGAGTTATTAGGACTTCAAGATGTCATTAGTGTAAATTTAGTAGGCAGAACGCCCCGTGAAAAAGATCTAGGATGGGAATTTGTTTTTGATGAAGGAAACAAGGATCCCGTTTTAGATGTCCAATTTTTAAGCGAACTATATGCTAATGCAGATCCAGAGTATAAAGGTCGTGCTACGGTACCAGCAGTCGTGGATGTAAAAACGAAAAGAGTCATCAACAATGACTATGTCTGGCTAACAAATTATTTTGAAACAGAATTTCGTCCTTTTCAAGCACCAGATGCACCGGATTTGTATCCGGAAGAATTGCGGGAAGAAATCGATGCCTATAATGATTATCTATTCGAACATGTGAACAATGGCGTTTATAAAGCAATGTTTGCCCAATCTTTAGAAGCATATAATGATGCATACAATAATTTGTACCAAGCCTTTGATGAGATTGAAGAGCGCCTAGAAAACAATCGGTTTTTATTCGGTGATTATGTAACGGATTCAGATATTCGTTTATTTGTAACGTTAGCGCGTTTCGATACTCGTTACTTTAAAAACTTGGGTCCAATTCGCAATCGCATTGTGGACTTTAAAAATATCTGGGGATATGCCAGAGATTTGTATGAGATTCCGGCTTTTAAAAACAACACTTATTTTGCTGATTTAGCAAAGAGCACAGAAAAGCCAAAGTCAATTTTTATTGATTACAACACCCGTTTTTGGGACAAAATTGATTATGAAACCTTATGGAACCAGCCACAAGAACGTTATTTATTAAGTAAGACTCCTAGTGAAAAATTCAAACGGAATGAGGAAATCAAATGAAAAAGAATCAAATAGTTAAAACAGTTTTAACTCTTACAGGAGCGTTGCTCTTAGCAGCTTGCGGAAGTACAAATGCTGCAGGAACGGGTGAAGAAAGCAGCAAAGAAAAAATTGTTATTGCGACATCTGGTGCGCCAAAACCCTTTACTTATGTAAATGAAAATGACGAGCTGGTTGGTTATGATATTGAACTTGTAGAAGCGGTATTTGAAAAAATAGATAAATATGATATTTCTTTTGAAAAAGCAGAGCGTGCTTCTGTATTATCTGGTCTTGATACAGATCGTTATCAAGTAGGAGCAAATAATTTTGCAAGTAATGATGAGCGGAGAGAGAAATACATCTTTTCAGACGCAATTTTCAAAAATCAATATGTGATTGCAGTGGCAGAGGAATCAACAGAAATTAATAACTTTACTGATCTTGTAGGAAAATCAACAGAAGTATCACCTGGTTTGAATTATGCCACGGCTTTGGAAAAGTATAATGAAGAAAATCCAGATGCACTCATCGACATTAATTACTCTGAAGCAGAACTGTTAGTTGTTTTACAAGGCGTTGAGAGTGGTAAGCACGATTTTCAATTGATTGATAAAGCGATGGCTTCTTTGTTTATTGAAGAACATGGCTTAAAATTAAAGCTAATCGAATTGAGCGAAGAAGACTCATCTAGAATCGGTGCTCCTTACAGTTACCTGTTAATTAGTAAAACAGATGATGGTGCAGCTCTTGTAGAAGAAATCAATGCAGCTTTAAAAGAAGCGATTGAAGATGGAACAATTACTGAGATTAGTGAGAAATATTTTGGAGAAGACTTTGCACCGAAAGAATAGGAGTAGGGATTAAATGGGGAAAATATTTGATTTTGAAACGGTTCTTACTTCGATTCCAAGGTTATTGGTATATTTGCCGATGACCTTGGAAATTACTATTTTATCGATGTTACTTGGACTGTTACTAGGTTTATTGATTGCAATCGTAAAGATGAATAAAATCCCCGTGCTATCACAGATATTTGCTGTATTTGTATCTTTTGTACGAGGGACACCATTAATCGTACAATTGTATTTATCCTACAATGGAATCCCATTATTGTTAAAGTATTATAATTATAATAATGGCACGGATTTTAATATTAATAATATTCCTTCGCTGCTTTTTGTGTTAGTGACATTTGCGGTTAATGAAGGAGCATATAATTCAGAAAATATTCGTGGAGCACTGCAATCGGTTAATAAGGGTCAAATCGAAGCAGCACAATCTTTAGGGATGACTTATCCACAAGTGTTGGCCCGCGTGATTATACCAGAGGCATTTGTAGTAGCTTTGCCAACTTTAGGAAATACATTAATCGGACTGTTAAAAGGAACATCATTGGCCTTTGTTTGCGCGGTTGTGGAGATGACAGCCCAAGCTAAAATTATTGCTGGTGCTAATTATCGCTACTTTGAAGTTTATTTGGCACTAGCAGTAATCTACTGGGGAGTAACGATTATGGTTGAACAATTAATCCAGTTTGTAGAAAAGAAAATTAGTATTCCGGACAACGTTCAGCTACGAGCAAGAAAGGTGGGAGATTGGTTATGATACAGATTAAAAACTTAACAAAAACATTTCATCAAAATACGGTGTTGAATGATATCTCATTTGATATTTTGCCGGGACAAGTAGTGGCGATTATTGGTTCATCGGGTGCTGGGAAATCAACTTTGTTACGCTCGCTTAATTTCCTTGAGCAAGGAGAATCCGGTACGATTCAGCTAAATAATTTCCACTTAGATATCGCCCAAGCAAAGAAAGTTGATATTTTACAATTGAGAAAATTAACGGCAATGGTTTTTCAGCAGTTTAATCTTTTTCAACAGAAGACAGCTTTAGAAAATGTGATGGAAGGATTAATGATTGTAAAAGGGCTTTCTAAGCAAGAGGCAAAAGAAATTGCAGAGCAACAGCTGAAAAAAGTTGGTATGATTGAGCGGGCAGACTTTTATCCAAAACATCTTTCCGGCGGTCAACAACAACGTGTAGCTATTGCACGTGCTTTAGCAATGCAACCAGAATTACTACTACTCGATGAACCGACCTCTGCACTTGATCCGGAATTAGTAGGCGAAGTTTTGGATACCATAAAAAAAGCGGCAAAAGAAGGAAATACCATGTTACTAGTATCTCACGAAATGAATTTTGTGCGTAAAGTTGCTGACCATGTCCTATTTTTAGATCAAGGGAAAATCATCGAATTCGGCACTGCTGAAGACGTCTTTGAACACCCAAAACAAGAACGAACCAAGCAGTTTTTGTCTACTTATTATCGAGATCATATTCATAAACTTGCTATTTAAGGAGACGAAGAGAGTATGGATTTTCAAGTAAAACGAGACACACAAGATATCAACTGGGCGGAAGTAAATCAGCTTTTAAAAGGATTTGGATTGACCAATCACACGGTTCTGGAAACAAAATTTGCTTTTGAACATAGTCAGGAAGTGGTATTTATTCTCTTGGATAATCAGCTGATTGGGTGTGGACGTGCACTGACTGATTATATTGCTCAAGCGGCGATCTATAATATTGCTGTTGACAAGGACTATCAAGGACAGGGAATTGGAAAGTTTATTATTAAGACGTTTGTTGATTATCTGTCGAAATGTAACATTACATTGTATACTCATCCAAACACGGTTAGCTGGTATAAACAGTTAGGTTTTGAATCTATGAAAACAGGAATGGCGATTTATCATGAGAGTCATATTGAAGAACTAAGAAAAATGAATTTTGTGTAGGAAAGGATTTTAATCAGTGAATGTATCAGAAGAATTGCTAGCAGAAGTCATCTCGATTCGTAAAGATATTCATCAATACCCAGAACTTTCTGGAGAAGAGTATCGGACGACGGAAGTCATCAAATCATTTTTGAAAGAAAGAAGTATTCCCATTCTCCCATTGGATCTAGCAACAGGTGTAGTAGCGGAGATCGGGAAAGAAGGGCCTATTATTGCATTACGTGCAGATATTGATGCTTTACCAATTACAGAAAGTACACAATTACCTTATCAATCAAAAGTACAAGGCGTGATGCATGCGTGTGGGCATGATTTTCATACTGCATCACTTTTAGGAGCAGCCGCTATTTTGAAAGAACGAGAAGAGGAGTTGAAAGGACGTATTCGCTTAATCTTTCAGCCGGCAGAGGAACAAAATCGTGGGGCCAGACAAGTGATTGAAGCAGGAGCTTTAGAAGGTGTAGAACAAATCATTGGCTACCATAATAAACCGGATTTACCAATAGGAACGATAGGACTCAAGTCTGGACATTTGATGGCGGCAGTTGACCAATTTGAAGTGATTATCACAGGCGTTGGTACGCATGCAGCTGCCCCGCATAATGGGAATGATCCTTTAGTAACCGCAAGTCAAATTGTGACAAGCTTACAAACTATTGTGAGTCGTCACGTTTCTCCCCTAGATACGGTGGTGGTCAGCGTTACAAAAATTGATGGTGGAAACACATGGAATGTCATTCCAGAATCAGTTGTTTTAAAAGGAACGATTCGAACATTTAAAGAAGATATTCAACAAAAAACGAAACAGCTTTTTGAACAAATTGTAACCGCCTATGCTGGAGCAGTAAACCAAAAAAGTGAGATTATTTGGGTACCGAGCCCTCCTTCTGTCCATAATGATTTATTATTAACCGAACAAGTAAAAGAAGCAGTTTCGATTTTTGCAGATATTATCGAGCCTGAAGTAACGCTTGGAGGAGAAGATTTTGCTTTTTATCAACAGGAAATACCTGGAATCTTTGCTTTTATCGGGACAGGTGCCCCATATGAATGGCATCATCCCAATTTTTTAGTTCAAGATAAGGCATTGGTATACGCAATTCAATATTATTTCTACTCTGCAACACATATCCTTAATCATCTGAAAGCAACTTCTAAAAAAAGACTTACAAAAGACTCTCTCCATTAACAATCTCAAATACTATGCTAATATAAATCTAATCAAATTCTAATATTGAGACGAACACGATGCAATTGAACTTATTTCTATAAATGAATATGCAGTCGCTGGTAATATGATGTGTATGTGCCATCATGCTCTTTGAAGAAGCATTAGATAAGTGTACTGTATAAAAATCTAACTTAGCCAAGGGACTTGATAATTTATTTATTAGTCTTTTTGTAGTATAGGGTTTTATGAATTTCCAGGGAAACGTCATACATTGTTTTCGTGGGTTTGTTTGGTCAGATAAAATAAATGTCTCAACTCCATAATAGCTTTACTAAGTATTGCTAAGAGCTTTCAAACTCCGGTTTGAAGGCTCTTTTGCTTTTTACACTTTGTTAGCAAATGCTATAAACCATTACCACTTCCATTACTAGTAGAAAAAGGGTAATGGTTTTTGATTTGTCTGTTGAGACGGCGTTTCTAAGATGATTTCAAGTTGGTTGGTGCATAGTTGCTCGTTAAAATCTTTCGAAATCGCTGTCATAAAAACGTTCATGAACGATTTTTTTAAAAATCAGGTGATTAAGAATTATAACCAAGCATAATTGTCCAATACAAAGTGTATATCGAAACCAGTGCAATTACTAAACCTATAATCATATTGAGTAAGAATGAGATTTTGCTTTGTTTACGTATTTTTCTTCCACTAACTATAAGCAAAATTCCCCCAATTAAAAAAATAAGTTCGAATAGTAATACAGGCCATCTGAGCTCTATTGCTCGTTGTATCAAGTCCATAAGACGTCTCCTTTATTTAATATTTTATAACTAGTCATTAATTTTCCATAAACTTCGCAAATTTATCTGCGGTATCTTTCTTCTCTTCTTTTGTGACATGAGCATAGATATTCATTGTTGTTTGAATATCCGTGTGCCCTAGACGAGCCTGAACATCTTTTATTGAAGCTCCCATAGAGAAGAGGACACTACAATGCGTGTGTCGCACCCCATGAACGGTAATTTGTTTGAGTCCATTACGCTTTTGCACATTTCTCATACGGTCATTCGGTACGTTAATAGAATAAAAGTTATTTCTCGTATTCGCAAAAATATGTTGATCGGGTGTATTTGTATTAAAGCCAAGTTTCAGCATGAATTGAGCCTGATACATCTTCCACTGCTTTAAAAGCTTCATCGAGTCATAATCCATATCAATTACTCTTCGACCATTCGCTGTCTTCGTAGGTTGCACGATAATCTTATTATTTAAGCCCCTAGTGAGTGTTTTATTGATATTGAGGGTAGATGTATCGAAATCAATATCTGACCATTTTAGAGCCAACAGCTCCGATTTACGAGCGCCACTGTATGCTAGCAATCTAAAATAGGTATACCAATTCAAATCTAAATCTTCTTTTACATATTCTAGGAACTCGTTCAATTCTTCTTTGCTATAAAAATTCTCAAATTCACTTTCTTCAATCGTTTCAATCCGTTTTGGAACTGTTACTTTATCAAATGGATTGCTGTCGATAATATCCATTCTTAACGCATAATCAAACACTCGATTTGCATAATTCTTTATACGTCCATAATTGACTAGCTTATCACGCCACTTATTTAATTCAGACTGGCAATGATCAGGTTTTATTTCACGAATGTTCATGCCATCAAAAGAGGGGACAATGTGATTTTTGAAGTCACGCATCGTTTTGTTGAGTGTGGACTCTTGAACGTTATCTATATATTCAGATTCTAACCACAAATCATAAACATCGTTAAAGGTACTTCGTTTCCTCTGAGATGGAAAACCATTTTTATGAAAATCATTAATTAATCTTGCTTCAGCAATTTCTGCTTCTTTCTTCGTTTTAAAGCCACTTCGTTTACGATAAACATCTTTATCTGTGACTGGATCAACCCCAATGTATGAATGAAACATATATCGAGTGTCACCATTTTTTAAACTGTATTTCCTTATCATTATGATACTGTATTACACAACGATTTACAGATGTTTTAACAAACATTAGTGTGTCTATCGCTTTAAAAGTTGCTCTAAATGCTCGTCACAATAACTTCTTCAAAGCTTTTTATATTCATAAAATTAATAGGTTACTAAACGTATCTAAAGTATAATAAGAGTAAGAGATAAATAATACAATGACTAAAGACTTTAAAATTTAATTTATAAAAAATATTAATACAAAGGAGGAATTTGATGAGTAATTTAGGAGACTACCAACGTATAACTACTTTAGCAAAAAAAGTAGGTGGACCAAGAAATTTACTAAGAATTGCAGTTGGATCGGGTGCTGTAGTTGGAGGATTAGGTGTTAACTTATGGAATAAAATAAGATCGAAAGGTAATAGTCCAATCAATGATGTAGTTGGAGTTAATGAAATATTTGAAGCGACTACTGCAGGTCAAGATATTTCCGGTTTAAGATTTGAAGTAGGTGATACGTTCAGAATAATAAGTAGCGATGAAGAAGCGGTATTAATTGAAATAATAGATAATAAAAACAATCCTTATTTTGTATCTATTGAAACTTTAAAGGAAATATCACTGCCATATTCTGAGTACTTAAAAAATGAATCTAACAAAGATAAATAACACCGCTAAAAGAATTAATAAAATAGAGAAAAAAGTTAGATGATGATGAAGACCAATTAAAAATTCAAAGTAGACTTTATTATGTTTCATTTACTCGAACACGTAATAAGTTATCCATTTTAGTCCCAGAAGAAGCTCCAAGTAGATTCTAATCAGTTCTGGATACGAGCCTTTATGAAACTATATTATAGCGACTATGTTTTAAGATATACTCGATTACAGCAAATCTTACAATTAAAGGAATGATTTCAATGAATGAAAAGTATCAATGGGTTGTATTTTATGAAGAATTTGCAGATAAGCTTTATACTTATGCTGATCGAAAAGATGAATTATTTGAAATAATAAGAGAGTTTGAGAGTAAATATCGTTATTTTCAGTATCTAAAATTGGATAAAAAAGAATGGTGGGAACCTAGAAATTATACTATTGATCCTTTCTCTGTCATGGCTGTTATGAACAGAGGATTGACAGATGAAAATCGATCAATTATCGGAGAGCTCTATGCAGAGATATTTAATATCTCCTCTCCAGTACCTACTATGTTTTCTGGTATTCCATTTTTAAACAACATGCGGTCTTTCCTTGGAGATACGGAGAATAATCCTCTATGGACATTATTTGAAGTAGCACTAAAATATGCTGAAACTAAAGTTGTAACAAATCTTGTGTAGTGAAAGGTATATCCAATTAGTCAATGCTTTTGATAATGTACGGGAAATCGGTGGAAATGGATTAGCTATGATTACTATTTGATACAATTGCTTTATATTGGATAAGACCCAATGTATTTATGCCTCTAGATAGCATTTCACGCGATTATATTCCTGAAAGATACAATATAAAAGTGCCCTCTTTAACCAGCGGGGGAGAGGAATATTTTAACTTTCTCCAAAACCTAGAGAGAGTTACAGGAAACATCCCTTTTTATGAAATTTCATATGATGCTTGGTTGGATAATACAAAAGAAGAAAGTGATTCAATAGACAGGGTTATTTTCTTCTATTGCTGTTGCTGTTGTATTTAACCCACGCTCATACTCATCTTCATTAATATTATTTCCTAATAACTGGGTTAATCAAGCTTGTTATCAACGCTCAAAATCAACAAATAATAGGCGTTCATATTGTTGCTGAAAATGCAGGCGAAGTCATTTATGCAGGGATTTTAGATGTTAAATTTGGTTTAACAGTCGAGGATTTAACGGACACAATGGCTCCCTATTTAACGATGACAGAAGGATTGAAACTTGTAGCACTTGGGTATAATAACGATGTTTCAAAGTTATCTTGTAGTGCAGGATAATATACAGAAATGGGCGGCAGTTCCTCAAATGAACTGCCGCCCATTTTAAATAATCTATGATCAATAGATACACTCTTCTATAAATAAATAATGGATTAACTAATTTTTAAAGGAATTTTCATACGAGGATATTAATTATTTCAATAATCACACATTTAAGATTTACTAAGAAAAAGTAAATATTTGTTACTTTGGAGTTTCCGAGCAATTAAAAACTACTATTTCTTATAAGTAAACTTTCAACAACAAACATGGAAAAAAGACTATTTTCCCCAGAAATAGTCTTTTTTATTTTATTAGTGCAAAGCACCTCTTAAATTTAATGCAAAATAAAATTACAATTTACAAATCCTGATATTTAGCGGTTTCATTTTATGTTCAAAAACTTATAAGTTTCTGACTAAGTTATGTAAAAAAGCAGGTTCAATCCTTATGATTGGATATGCTTTCTCTTTTATAAATTCTCTATTTCTCTATATCTCTTTACTCACTGGTTTTAAGACTGTGGTAAAATAGAGTAAATAAATCTTAGGAGATAAATATGAAATCTTTTCTTCAAAATAAAAAGTATTGGATGATTCTTTTTAGTATCCTAATAATTATATCGCTTCTTGGTGGTATACTTTACTATTTTAAAGTAGGTTGCGAAAATTATTTGTTTTTATATGAAAATATGATATGGTTTCCTATCGAAATTTTTGCAACTGTGCTTATCTTAGATAAACTTCTAGATACTATAGAATCTCAAAGGGAAATTGATAGAAACAACAGGATTTTAGCTAAACCTAATTCCAGCTTGAAAAATAGCTTGAAAAATCAGGTAGTAAGAATAGTAGACGATAGAAATGTTTATGATTCGAATGCTAAGTCAATTGATGAAAGATACAGGGAAATAGTTGATGATTTAGAAGCGTCTATTAACTCTGATTTGTTTCATTTAACGAAGACTTATAATTTTAGATCAAGCAATACTAAAGTACCAAATGAAATAGAATTGAATATAATGGGGATACTTTATATTGAATGTGAGCCAATTGATAAAAAAATTAATGAGTACCTAGATTCATATTCTCAATTTTTAGATGAAAAAGTGTTTTTAAAAACGACCAATTTAAAAGATGTGAACTATAAATTGGGAGTATTAAATTATACTTTCGGCATTCAACATAAAGCTGAAGAATATAGTATGGGTGGTAACGCTGAACCTTTAATAGCCGAAATAAGAAGTTATATATCAATGGTTGATGAATTTATAAAACATTTATAGATAACTTTTAAAAATAGTCTACTATACCTGATCTTTTTAGCAGATCTTTTATGAGGCGTAATTATGCACGAGTAAGGATGTTTTGAGGACTTTAGATAGGTCAGTGTCTTATTTTTGATTTGAAAAGTGTTCTAAACGCTTGCCATAACGAAGTTTATACTGTTAAAGACAAAAAAAGGCTGTGCAGCCCGGTAATAATCTGCACGGCACTTGTTAAGAATTATTTAAGATAAGATAGAATTTATTAATGAATTACCATTGCCTTAAGGAAAAGAGGATTTAACATGGATAACCAGTTGCTAGAAATACAACAGGAATTAATGGAATATTTTCCTGATGGATTTTATACTAACCAGAAAGAAATTAGAAGTCTTAATGTAGAGAAGAAAATTAATAATTATATTTATAGACAGAAAACATACAATGGAAAGAAAATTACATTTAGTCAAGTATTAAAAAAAATAGGTTTGAAGAAAGTAGATTATTACGATGTTAAACGTATGAGAGATATCCATAAGAAATTCGATATTACATACGACCGTTGGGGAGAATTTTTTGGAGGAATTTCGAGACAAAACATTGAGCTAGTGATGAATACAAATATTATAAGAGAATATTTCCAATGGAAAGATATAGACTTAAAAGATAAGGATTACCGTTTTATTCAAAAAGAGTTAATTCAAAAGGGCAAACAATTGGCTTTTAACGTTAACAATAATTGTACATATTTTTTGGTGAATAATATAAGTGAAGCCGCTACAGCAAACGAAGCTAGAATGATTCTGCTAATTCGTGAAGGAGAAAGACACTCTGGAAAAGTTTATTTTAATGAAATTAAAGATAGTCTTTTAGAGCAAGCACTTCGCGATGCTGGTTACTTTGAAGTAGCATTAACGGAGATTAATGATTATAGAACATATATAAGGTTTCTTAAAAATAAAAGTAATAATAAAATGTATTTAACGAAGGATGAAAACAATGAGTTAAAGCGTTGGGTGGATAAAAGTATTTTTGAAAACAAAGAGAAATTATTCGAGAGATATCAAATTTCTTCCGAAATTCTTTATTCAAATTTCAAATTAAAAATATATGAAGAGGGAATTATAGGTAGATTCGACAAATACGCAGATGATGATAGAGTTGTCATTATTCCACATATTTTAGAAGATGGCCGACAGAATAGTGATTATACAACGATTCATCGTATAGCTAATAATAGAGGGTTCGATAGTATTGAAGAACTCGCTGCTAACTATGGATATACTTTCATTTCTAACGAGACCGTTCGCAGCGTAAAGAATGAAGAAATATTTCAAGAGGGTTTAGAAAAGAGGACAATTGGTAGTAATGATATTTATATACATTCTCTTGATCCGTTCTATACTTTTGTAAGAAGACGCAGTATGAGTGAAGAATATCCAACGATGGATGAATATTTAATAGAAAATTATAATCTAAATCGTATCTTTAAGGAGGACTTAACTGATTTAGATAATGTTTATAAATGGACTAATGACTTAGATGAATCGCTATTAGATGCAAATGATTTATACGAATATTTAGTGCAATATGTTGATGAGTGTGGTATTTTGGATGAGAAAACTTCAAGGAAATGGTATCGTAGAGTCTATTACCATGCATATCACTATAATAAATCAGTCCCAGATGTACTCCGTTCTCTTGGTTTGAAGTTTACAGATAAGTCGATAAATCAAGAGCAATTTAAAGAAATTGAAGATTATCTAAAAGACTTAGAAAAGTTAAATTCTGAATTAGATAAAAGTACAATAATAAATGAAAAATACAAAAGAAACAGACAATTAGTAAAGATTCTGAAAAGATTATATAATTATAAATGTCAATGTTGTGGAAAAGATCAAGCGTTCCCACCAATTATTACAGATAAAAATTTACCTTATGTAGAGGTTCATCATATACGTCCACTTGCTTCAAAGGAAAATATAGAATGGACACAAGCTGGAAACGATGAATCAAATGTTATTTTAGATCACTATATGAATTGTTTAGTAGTTTGCCCTTACCATCATAAACAAATCCACTTTGAGAATAGTGGTTACTTTAAATTCGACAGAGAAAATCTCCGCATTTACAATCAAGCAAATGAATTTATACAAATCTATCATGATTTACATCTTAGACAATAACTTAAATCTTGAATAAACAGCAATTTAACTCGTCGGGTTAGCGTAATTACGCCAAACTCCATTTAATACTATTCTTTTGGAGATTGCATTTCGAAATTTCATTAGTTTATTATGCTTTAATAAAATCGCTTTTTAGAAAATATAAAAATATGTTGAATCATGCTTTTCCATAGTATATAATAGATATACAAATAAATAGCAAATCTTATTAAGAGTGAGTGGAGGGATTTAGCCCTATGAAACTCCAGCAACCGGTCAATGTACACGGTGCTAAATCTAACGGCAATAGCCGAAAAATAAGTCAATTCCTGTAGCATGACTTATTTAAAAGTGATGCTTTTTTATTTGGAAAAAAATAAGGGAGTTGTATAGTAAATGGATAAAGACTTATTGATTTTAAAGGATAAAATCCTAGCGAGGAAAAAGGTATGGGAAGATGCGAAAGAACCAGCCCATATAACGTCTATCTTTGTGTGTAATCGTCGCATCCAAAAGCTCAATGAAGCATTGAAATTGCTTACGGAACTTGAGTGGGTCGATGACTACACTAGGATATAATGAAAACCCCCTAACTTTAAATAGGTTAGGGGGTTTTTGAACATCAAATTTTTGTTTCTCGCATTCAGTTGATAATACAAGTTGAACAGATTTAGTAGTAAATATTATTATCAACAAACTTATAATTAAAAAGAAATCTTAGAAATGGCTTCTTTATATATATCCAAATAATCAAAACTTGTTAGAATCCCTATTAAAGAATCTGGTGTTAAATCTTCAGTTTTGTTATCAGTTGATTGGATTAATAATACCGGTAATGATTGTGTGTCTGAAGTGACTTCAAACTCAGAAAGTATATTATATAAATACTCATCACTGCTAATTATTTTGTAATGATACCGTTGTTCATCTAAAGAAATTAAATCACTTACAAATAACGCTGATAAATCCAGTGTTTCAAATTCTTTTTCCTCTAATGCAAATTGGGAGAGTTTCAAAGTTATTCCATTATCAGAAACTAATCCATTAAAACTTTTGTTATCAAACACGGGAAATTGAGTAAAACTAGTATCTTTAATTAATTGGAATAAGTCGTAAATATTTGTGTCCAAATTTACTGACTTTACTTTTTCTTTTTTATGTGCCTTTAAAAAATCTCCTACAGTTAAGGGATTGTTTAATTTATCTAAAGTTTCACTGATAAGTTCTAGGCTGTATTCAGTGGGCTGCGCTATTTTTACTATATAATAATCATCTTCGTAATCATGAACAATTAAATTCCTCAACTCATTAATTTTGTAGAATTCAGTTAGTTTACGCCTGATAAAATCATTTGAATTTTTCATAACGTGTACTGCCTTCATAAAAGGGATAAACCCGTCTTTTAGGTAATGTTGAGCAGTTTTGGACTCTGTAAATTTATCTACAATGATTCCGTCTGCAACCTCTTGAAAATAAGGTTCTGATAATTCACTAATTTTTTTATGCAATTCATTGTAAAGCTTAATAAATTTATCTTCTGAGTTATTATTAGTTGTTAATTTCATATAATTGAAGCTCCCTTGATATAATTTAGATCCTGTTAATATTTCTTCTCAATATAGTTTAATGAATTAGAAGGAGAAGTTCAAATCAACTTATGATGCATTATATTAATATGGGCTTTAAATTTTCAGGTAGTTTCATATTCTTATTCGTAGGTCGTTCTCAGAGCACAATTTAGAAAAGCTTTTTGAGACCTGAATAGTGCATAATAGTTATCTTGGTTATGAGTTGAAATCGTCTCTAAATGCTCATTACAAACATTTATTTTAGTCATATCGATAGAAAATTATAAAAGATACATAGATAAATACATGTATCTAAAGTATAATTAAAGTAAGAATTAAATAAAGCAGAGGTGATTCTGTGGAAATGAAAAAATTTTATCGTACCCAACGAGAAGTTGCATCTGTAATTAATGAAATTATCGACGAATACTGGGCTGATAAATTAACAGATTTAAAACTAGAAGAAAATATAATGATGGTTTTTAAAAACAATCAAGACAAGATTATCAAAAACGATGATTATACTACTATATTGAAACAACAATGTGGAAAGAATCGTTTAGCAGTTGTTTCAAAAATAACTAAAAACAGTTAGATACTACATACTAAGGAGTTTTATATATGGAAGGTAATGTTCAAAATGTAGTTGGTTACTTAAAAAAGGGAACAAAATTTGTTATTCCAGTTTATCAGCGAAACTATGACTGGACGCTTGAAAATTGTCAGCGCTTAATGGAAGATTTAGTAGAGTTAAATAGTTCAGATAAAAACACACATTTCTTTGGCAGTATTGTTATTAAACCTAATGCTCATGCTGAGGAAATTATTATAGATGGACAGCAACGAATTACTACATTATCTTTGCTGTTTTTAGCAGTTGTTAAATGGTTGGAAAATAATCAGGTAGATACAATATTAGAATCTGATCGATTAAAAGGTGATTTCTTACTTGATTACTACAAACCAGCGAATGATCAAATACGACTGCACTCAAATCCACGAGATTATGAGGCATATACTAAATTATACGGAGACAAGAAGTTTTTTGTAGAAGCATCAAACATCACTCGTAATTATAGGTATATTTACACATTTATCGACAGTATGGATATTACTATTGATGAATTGTTTCAATCTCTTAACAAGCTACAGTTTATGATAATCAGTTTAAATTCACCTGATGATGATCCACAACTTATTTTTGAAAGTTTAAACTCAACGGGCTTAGAGTTAACAAATGCAGATAAAATTAGAAATTATCTATTAATGAATGAAGAATTAAATACACAGGATTATTTGTATTTAAACTATTGGAAACCCATTGAAGAGAGAACTTCTTTTAATTTAAGTGAGTTTTTTAGAATGTATCTGACTACTAAAAATGCTCAGACTCCAACCATCAAGTATATCTATGATGAATTCAAAAAGTATTATGAAAATAACTGGGAAGATAAGGAAGCTTTCTTTATAGATTTAGAAGAGTATTCATTTGCTTATCAACAAATACTTGGCCATCCAGTTCGGGATAAAAAAATTGATAGTATTTTATTCAGATTGAATCAGATAGAAATTACTGTCACTCATCCTTTCTTGATGGCTATTTTAAGAGATTTAAATAACCAGAAACTTTCTATAAAAAGTGTAGGAGATATATTTGAAGTGATAGAGAGTTATATAGCTCGTAGAATGACTGCACAGATTCCTTCTAATGCCTTGAACAAGATATTTGCAGTGTTATATCGAGATTACCGTAAACACGCAGAAAGCACACATGCTTCGAATTTTGAACCTGTCGATATTATCAGTTACTTACTGTTGACCAAAGAAAAGACTGGATTATTTCCAACGAATGAAGAAATTCGATCAATTCTTCAGACACGTGATATGTATAATATCAATTCAAAATTTAGAACCTATTTCTTTGAACGCTTAGAAAACTATAATCACGTTGAAAACTTAAATATATACGAGGGCATTGACCAACAAGATTACTCAATTGAACATATAATGCCCCAGAATTTATCTGCTCAATGGGAAATTGATTTAGGGGAAGAAAGCGATCATATTCATGAGATGTATGTTCATAATCTAGGAAACTTAACTTTAACTGGATATAACCCAAAGATGAGTAATCGATCGTTCTATGAAAAGCAGAATATGGAGAGAGGTTTTCGAGAGAGCCACTTTGTTAATTTGAATGCTATTCCAGCGGGTGTAGAGAGTTGGGGAGAAGAAGAAATCATTCAAAGAAGAGACAATCTAATCGATCAATCTTTAAAAGTTTGGGAGTATCCGGAGACAGAATACACGCCTAAGAAAGATGTTGAAGATCTCTATGAATTTGATGGAATTAATACCTTTACTAATTACACTGCTAAAGGTTACACATTTAGAAACGAAGATTATCATACAGTAGAATCCTGGATAGATTTTTATATTCAGCTAGTGACAATTATTACAAAAGAAAATCCTTCTGCAATCGGACGGATTGCAGAATCAGAAAATAAAACTGGGCTCGACTCAGTTTTTCTGACTAATCAAGAAAGAAAAACTGTTGAAATAATCCCAGGAATTTATGCTAAAACACATCTATCAAATCGAGAAAAAATATCTATTATCAAACAGTTATTTGATATTTTAGAGATTGATTATAACCAATTACAAATTGATGCAGTACCACCAAAAGAGAATGAAAATTAAATATAGCAATTTATTAAATAGACTTTTTACTAAAATCTATTAATAAATGTAATTTTGAACAATAAATTCAACAAAAATTTGAAGAGTTATACGTTTATAGATAATACGAAAAATTTTAATTCCACCATAAAATCTACAAAGATAAAGTCAAAAATTCAAGAATTAAATAAGTTGGAAAGTATAAAAATATTAAGAGCTGTTAGAAATTATGCTATTCATGCCTCTATTCCTGTTAAAGGAGCTTTGAGGCAGATAAATTTGATGACTGATGAAGAGAAGTATGAATTTTATATAGAAAAAATCACATTGATAGACAATAAGCCAAATCGAAATGATCTGAAAAACTTGAAAAATTTAGCAACTAATAAAATTGTCTTAAATCACATGATAGATGAAGTCATAGATAATTTAGAGAGTTTATCGCTTAAGACATTGGAAGAATTTTTGAATTTTATACCTTCAGATGTTAAATCCATATTTTATAAATATGTAAGGTTTTATAAAACTTCAGATGGGTCAGAGTATTTTGCGAATTCTTTTGTTAAGAGTGAAGAAGACGGGAAAACAAATAGAGGAACAAGTTATATAACAAAAGAAACAATCTACTTTGACCCTGGCATTTTAGAACTTGTAGTTAGCCAAATTCACTCAAATAAGGATTAATTACACTATTATTTCTTTTCCACAAAACATAGGCGTATGCGTGAAAATTTAGTCTAAACCATTACCAAAACCATTACCAAAACCATTACTATATTACTATAAACGTTGATGTGAAGGGGTTCAGATGAGCCCCCTCATCTCTTTGAAAATCAATCATCATCTGGTATCGTTCCTCAGAAGGAGTATGCTCGTTATTTTCTGCAAGAACAGCTCCTCTTTTATCTGTGATTCCTTCCATGACCCATTCAATCTGAACGGTTTCCTGCTGTCTGAATTGCACTGCATCCAAACAATATAAAAACAAAGTGACTCATCGATAGAATCAACACGATTATTTTTTTCACTAAATCAATCCTTTCAACCAAGCAATTATTATGATAATTAGCTATAATAGATAGAAGAGTAATCTTATAAAAATGACAACGCTTTCTGTTTTGCTGTGCGATTTAAACAATCTTTTTGAATGAAAATAAACTTGAAAGGAATGCGATGCGTCATTGTGAGTTTCTAGCTGACAAACTTATATTTGAAATTTGTAATAAAAAGGTTTAATAAAAAAGGAGATTTTATTTTTGGTAAAAGGTGAATTGGCAGACGAAAAATTATTATTTAGTCCTCAAGCTTTGAGGAAATTAATTGTCCCTTTGATTTTTGAACAGGCACTTGCTTTATCGATTGGTTTCATCGATACGATGATGGTCGCTTATGCGGGGGAGCAAGCCGTATCTGGAGTTGCTTTAGTAGACAGTGTCAATTTCCTGGCGATTAACTTTTTCTCTACTGTTGCGGCCGGGGGAGCCATTATTGTAGGTCAGTATTTAGGGAAAAAGGAAAGCAAAATGAGTAAGCATGCAGCGAAACAGCTATTTTTGGTTGTTGCCTTTATTGCTACTCTTGTAGCAGTTATTTCTCTTGTTTTTAACCGCCAGATTTTACGAACGTTATTTGGAAATGTGGAGGCGCCCGTTATGGAGAGTGCCGTCACTTATTTTTACGTAACAGCTGCTTCGTTTCCATTTTTAGGCCTTTTTAATGTATCTGCTTCATTGCTAAGGGTGATGGGCGATTCTAAAAAAGCAATGATTAATGCACTTATCATGAATGTTATTAATATAGTAGGAAATTCTGTTTTTATCTATATTTTCAAATGGGGTGTATTGGGAGCCGCATTATCGACTCTAATCGCAAGGGTGATTAGTTCGTTCACTATGATGTACATGTTGCGGAATCCTAAATTGCCTGTCTTTATAAGTTCTTATAATCCACGGGATATTGATTTTAAAATGATAAAAAGAATTTTGCGAATCGGGATCCCGAATGGATTGGAGAATAGTATTTTCCAAATTGGGAAAATTATTATGACAGGATTAGTGGCGACGTTCAATACTGCGTCTATTGCTGCACATGCAGTTTCAAACAGTTTAACTGGATTAGAAATTATACCGGGTGCAGCCATGGGACTTGCTATTACTACTGTCGTTGCTCGCTGCGTCGGAGCAGGGGAATACGAGCAAGCTAAGTATTATACGAGATTATTGATGAAAAAAGCTTATATATATATAATCGTGCTTAATATTCCGATTCTGTTTGTATTAAAGCCAGTTTTGAATTTTTATAGCCTTTCGCCAGAAGCAATCAATCTGGCGTTCCAAGTCATGATTCTTCATGGAGTAGCTGTGATGTTGATTTGGCCAGCCTCATTCTCACTTCCAAATGCACTGAGAGCAGCAGGAGATGTTGTTTCAACGATGTACGTATCCGTATTCTCAATGTTTGTCTTCCGTGTAGGGTGTAGTTTTCTCCTTGCTTATGTTTTTGATATGGGTCTAATGAGCGTTTGGATTGCGATGATTGTCGACTGGACTTTCCGCTCCATTTTCTTTGTAATAAGGTGGCGTTCCAATAAATGGCAACGATATTCGATAATATAACAAAAACGACTCGTAAATTTTTAGTTCCTGATGATTAGAGTTTTGTTAATAAAGGAATTTAAATATTTGATAAGAGAAGAATGATTAATAAAAATATGATGAGAGTAAGTTAAAAATAAATTAAAAAAATGTGTTGACAAGCTTATTTACTTTTCATATAATGTTTTCAACTTATAAAAATTTTATATCATAAAATCAATGATAAAGAGAGTAAATCAGAGTGTTTTTCTCAAAGCGAGTTGGGGTAGAGTGGAAGCCCATCAGAAAATGCTGGTCGAACCGCACTTTATCGGATGAAGAGGTGAACGATACAGTAGCTTCTTCCGCAGATCTGGCGTTAACAAAATGAGGTGGATATGTCTATGAGCATGTCAACTAGAGTGGTACCGCGGATTAATATACCTTTAACCCGTCTCTTGCATAACTGTGAGGGGCGGTTTTTTGTACACAAAAACTCCCTTCCAACCAATAACATGATAAAAGGGGTAGAAAAAATGGCAAAAGAAAAAATTGTTTTAGCATATTCTGGTGGATTGGATACATCAATTACGATTCCTTGGTTAAAAGAAAACTATGACGGTGAAATTATTGCCGTTTGTGTGGATGTTGGTCAAAAGGAAGATTGGGACGCAGTCGAGAAAAAAGCTATTGCATCAGGGGCAAGTAAATTTTTCTGTCCACACGTTGCTGATGAATTTGCGGAAGATTTTATTTATCCGGCTATCTCAGCTAATGCCAAATATCAAGGCACTTACTTATTAGGAACAGCGCTAGCTCGTCCTTTAATTGCTAAGAAACTTGTGGACATTGCTCACCAAGAAAATGCAACAGCTATTTGTCACGGATGTACTGGAAAAGGGAATGACCAAGTTCGTTTCGAAATGGGTATTGCAGCCTTTGATTCTGAAATGAAGGTTATTGCACCATGGCGTGAGTGGGAGATTAAATCCCGTGAAGATGCTATTGATTATGCGAACAAAAAAGGAATTCAGATCACCTCTACTAAAGAAAAAATCTATTCCGAAGATGAAAACCTAATGCACATCAGCCATGAGGGCGGCGATATTGAAAGCCCAGCAAATGCAGTTAACTATGCAGACATCTTACATATCACAAATGCCTTAGAACAAACGCCAGATGAAGCAGAAGTGGTTGCTATTACGTTCGAACAAGGGCGTGCAACAGCTGTAAATGGCCAAGCAATGAAACCATCAGACGTGTTAAAAACACTAAATGAAATTGCTGGTAAACATGGTGTCGGCGTTCTTGATTGGATTGAAGACCGGACGATTGGGATGAAATCGCGTGGCATTTACGAAACACCGGGTGGCACTGTTCTGCTAGATGCGCATGAGCGTCTTGAAAGTTTAACATTGACAAAAGAAACCATTAAACTTAAAAAATATATCGGACTTGAATTAGCAGAACTCATTTATACCGGTCAATGGTATTCACAAGCTAACCTAGCGATTCAAGCTTTGATTAACCAAACGCAAGAATATGTAAATGGTGAAGTACAATTGAAACTTTACAAAGGCAATGTCTTGCCACATAGCTTAACGAGTCCAAACGAATTGTTTGATGCAGACGTATCAGGATTCGGCGAAGATGACTTATTTGATCATCATGATGCAAAAGGCTTTATCAATGTGATTACTCTGCCAACGAAAATTCAAAAGAGAAAAGGAATGATTTAATATGTCAACACTATGGGGCGGCCGCTTCCAAGAAGCTGCATCAAGTTTAATGCAATCGTTTAATGAATCCTTCTCTCTTGATAAACGCCTCTGGCAAGAAGATATTACAGCAAGTATTGCTCATGTCACGATGCTAGGTGATTGTCAGATTATCACTTCGGAAGAAAGCCAACTTCTGCAAAGTGAACTCAAAAAACTCTATCAAGCCATTGAAGCTGATCCGGCCTTATTAACCGGTGATTATGAAGATATTCATAGTTTTGTAGAAGCTAAAATGATTGAAGCCTGCGGTGATACGGGTAAGAAAATGCATACGGCAAGAAGTCGTAACGACCAAGTAACGGTTGATATGAAGCTGTATGTTAAAAAGAGTTTGGCTGATTTGAAAGTGTTGGCGAGTCAAATGATTCAAGCCTTTCAAGAAAAAGGGCAATCAGTTGATGCCTTGATGCCTGCTTACACTCACTTGCAACGGGCGCAAATTGTATCCTTTTCCTATGTATTAGATGCTTATGTAGCTATGTTTGAGCGAGACATTAAGAAAATCGATCAAGCTATTGATTTACTCGATGAAAACCCACTGGGAGCTGGTGCGTTGGCTGGTACTACTTACCAAATTGACCGCCAACAAACGACAGACCTGCTTGGGTTTAGAGCGGTTCAACGTAATACCTTAGATAGTGTGAGTAATCGCGATTTTATTATCGATGCGTTGCATTGTTTCTCTAGTTTAATGATGCATATGAGTCGCTTTGCTGAGGATTTTATTATTTACTCTAGCCAAGAATTTCGCTTTATTGAGTTGTCGGATCATTTTTCAACAGGTAGCAGTATGATGCCACAAAAGAAAAATCCGGATGCTTTGGAGCTCATTCGTGGTAAGTCAGCGAAGGTGATTAGTCTTTTGAATGCCATGTATGGCACGATGAAGGGTCTGCCACTAAGCTACAATAAAGATATGCAGGAAGATAAGGCGATTTATTTTGAGGCATTGGATACGACAATGGCGTGTGTCAAAATACTAACGGGTGTCACTCAAGAGTTAACGGTGAATGAAAAACGTTTGTCAGAAACCATTCATGAAGGTTACTTGAATGCCACAGAATTAGCGGACTACTTAGTTCGTAAAGGCATTCCATTTAGAGAAGCTCACGGTATTGTCGGGCAAATGGTCTTGTATGCTATTGAAAAAGACAGTCAGTTGCATGATTTGGCATTTGATGAGCTGGCGCAATTTTCAGCAGTCATTGAAGCAGATATTTATCATGAATTAAATCCTGAAACGATTTTACAACAAGGGATTAAAAAGAATATGTTAATAAAATAGTCGAGGACAAAGAGAGTAATTTATCTTAACCTACTAGCGAGATAAGGACAGGTGGAAGCTTATCAGGTGGGGTAAATGAAGCGCACTTTGGAGACAGATTGGTGAACGAAGACAACTAGCCAATTTCGCAAGCTGAGCGTTATCGCAGATCGAGGGAATAGGCCACTGCGCCTATTAATCAGAGTGGTACCGCGGGAAAGCCCGTCTCTATTTTAGGATAGAGGCGGGCTTTTTTAGCTAAAAATGTCGAGTGAGCGAAAAAAACCTAGCTACTCGACATAAAATAAATAAAACGCAATTGACAAGGAGTGATGGGATGATTATTTCAGCAGATGAACGGGCCGAGATATTAATTGACAGCCTAGGCTATATTAAAAAGTTTCATAATAAGATTGTTGTGATTAAGTATGGCGGCAATGCCATGTTGAACGATAAGTTAAAGGCTTCCGTAATAAAAGATATTGTACTACTCAAATATATTGGGATGAATCCAGTGATTGTTCATGGCGGTGGCCCTGAGATTACCCAGATGATGGCATTGAAGGGGATTGAAACCAAATTTGTAAATGGCCTTCGTGTCACCACACCGGAAACGATGAAGGTGGCTGAAATGGTTTTGACAGGAAGTATTTCTCCTGATATTGCATCTTTGTTTAATGCTAACGGAGTACCGAGTGTGAGCATGAGCGGTAAAGATGGTAAAACCATTTTAGCTAAGCAAAGAGACCCAGAGCTAGGCTTAGTCGGAGAAGTGACTCATATCAATACAGATTATATTTTAAATCTGATTGAAGATGGCTATTTACCGGTTGTCTCACCCATTGCTTATGGTGAGGACGGTATGAGTTTAAATATCAATTCTGATGAAGTTGCGAAACATTTAGCAACAGCTTTATCAGCAGATAAATTAATGTTAATCACAGATGTTGATGGCGTCTTAAATGATCCGAAAGATCCAACGACACTTATATCAAGACTAACCCTATCACAAATTAAAGAGGCAATTTCTGATGGTATTATTTCCGGAGGGATGATACCCAAACTCGATTGTTGTACGGGCGCAATTGAAGGAGGGGTTCATCGCTGCCACATTATTAATGGTACTATTCCACATTCGATTATTATTGAACTTTTTACAAAGGATGGTATTGGAACGATGGTGACCAATGAGGAGGATATTCATGAAAACGGCGATCGATAAACAATCTGTTATCAAAACAGCAGACCAATATTTAATGAACACCTATAGCCGCCAACCGATAGTCTTTGTTGATGGCTTTGAGTCAACCTTAATCGATTCAGAAGGCAAGCATTATACTGATTTCCTAGCTGGCATTGCAGTGACTAATCTGGGTTATAGTAACGAAAAGGTAAAGTCAGCCATGCTTCAACAAGCTAACACACTCGTTCATACGTCAAATTTATTTCATATTGAGCCGCAAGTAGCACTAGCTAAACTGCTATGTGATAACTCATTTGCTGACAAAGCCTTCTTTTCTAACTCAGGAGCGGAAGCAAATGAAGGAGCCATTAAACTTGCTCGTAAGCGTGCCTATCTCACTCATGGCAGTGAAAAAAATGAAATCGTCGCGATGAAAGGTTCTTTCCATGGTCGGACACTGGCAACCATGAATATGACGGATAACGCCCATTACCGTGAAGGCTATGGCCCCCATCCAAGTGGTTTTGTCTTCACACCCTTTAACGATAGTGAGGCACTAAAACAAGTAGTCGGTCAGCAAACAGCAGCGATTATTTTGGAACCTATTCAAGGAGAAGGCGGGGTTTATCCAGCGACACAAGAGTTTCTTCAAACCGCTCGCCAGCTAGCAGACCAATACGACTGTGCGCTTATTTTCGATGAGATTCAGTGCGGTATGGGCCGTTCAGGCTACATGTTTGCTTATGAAGAATTAGCCATTGAGCCTGATATCATCACATTGGCAAAAGCACTAGCAAACGGTCTGCCAATTGGTGCTATTTTAGCAAAAGGTGACTATGCCACTACTTTCCAACCTGGCAGCCACGGCACAACTTTTGGTGGCAATCCCTTAGCAACAGCAGCGGGTAAGGCAACCGTAGAAGAATTACTAAAGGAAGGCTTTTTAGATACTGTTAAAGAAAAAAGTCATTATATGAAAAAACAACTGCTAAACCTACAAGCCAATCAGCCGTTAATTAAAGAGGTCAGAGGAAAAGGGTTACTACTAGGTTTAGAGCTTAACAGTGCTGGTGCAACAATCGTTCAAGAGATGTTGGCGAAAGGTTTTATTATTAATTGTACGCAAGGAACTATTTTGCGGTTTATCCCGCCATTGACGATTAGCTATGAGGAAATAGATGCTATGGTGACTGCTTTAACAGATTTATTAGGAGAATTAGAGGTGTAGGCTTTGAAAATTAGACAAACGAGCTGGGTCGATTTACCTATCTTAATGGATATGTTTGACTATGGCAGAAAACTCCAACGGCAATTAGGAAATATTTACCAATGGCAAAATGGTGACCCTAGCCAAGCTGTATTAGAAGCTGATATTCAAAGTGGCTATTCCTATGTTTGTGTCACCGATGAAGCAGAAGAACCCCTTTTACCAAAAGGAACCATAGTAGCAACTTTTTATTTACTACAAGACCATAATCCACTTTTTGATACATTGACTAATGGGGATTGGCTTTCTCATGATCCTTATGTCACCATTCATAGAATGTGTACCAATGGTAAGTTAAAGGGGGCGAGTCAGTACTGTATGAGGTGGGTCTTAGACCATTATTCTAATATTCGTATATATACACATGAAACCAATAAACCAATGATTCATGTTATTCAGAAATTTGGATTTAGTTTCTGTGGTCATATTTTTCCGGCAGATGGTGAAGCGAGAAATGCTTATCATTATGTCGCTAACGAACAACTAAAGGAAGTGATTTCGTGATAAAAGTAGGTATTCTCGGTGCTAGCGGCTATGCTGGCGCAGAACTGGTCCGTTTACTCGTTCAACGTCAAGACATTGAATTAGTCTTCGTTCATTCCAATAATTATGCCGATGCAGCTTTTTCAAGTCGCTACCCCCATTTAAAAGCGATTTTTGATAAAGGGTTCTCTGCAATTGAAATCGAAGAAACGGATTTGTTTGACCAAATTGATGTCCTCTTTTGCGCATTGCCGCATGCGGCATCCCAACTAGCTGTTAAAACAGCCGTTAACAAAGGAATCAAGGTTATTGATTTGTCGGCTGATTTCCGTTTAAGTGATCCTGATGTTTATGAGAAATGGTATCAAACGAAACATGAGGTAACTGACCTTTTGGAAAAAGCTGTTTATGGTCTTCCAGAAATAAACCGCCAAGCTATTCAAGAAACAAACTTAATTGCTAATCCCGGTTGCTATCCAACATCGGTTATTCTAGGCTTGTATCCCTTACTAAAGGCGGGCTACAAACCCAAACAAACCATTATTTCAGATTCTAAATCTGGGCTCTCAGGAGCAGGGCGTGGTTTGAAAGACGGCAATCTATTTGTTCAAGCAACCGAAACCATTCAACCCTATGCCGTTGGGACTCACCGTCATACACCAGAAATTGTGGAACAGCTAACAGCTATTAGCCAAGAAGACGTATCATTGATGTTTGTACCACATTTGGTTCCGATGCAGAGAGGGATTTTATCCACTATTTATGTGCATAATGACCACCACTTAAGCTATGATGATATTGATAAGCTTTACAAAGAAACTTACCAAGGTGAGCCCTTTGTGAGAGTATTAAACCAAGGCGAAACACCAACAACTAAAGCTGTGAGCGGCTCTAACTATTGTGATATCGGCTTAGCAGTTGATGAAACGACTAACACCATTATTATCACAGCTGTGATTGATAATCTCATTAAAGGTGCTAGTGGCCAAGCCGTTCAAAATATGAATATTATCTTTGGTTTGGACGAGACAACAGGCTTAACGCAAGCACCAATCTGGCCATAAAAAAGAAAAGGAGTGTTGATATGTTTCAAGGAAAAAGCTTCCTGAAAGAAATTGATTTTACAGCAGGTCAGCTCAACTATTTGATTGATTTTGCAATTCACTTAAAAGACTTAAAAAAACGAGGCATTCCTCACCAGTATTTAAAAGGACAAAATATTTGTTTACTCTTTGAAAAGAGTTCAACTCGAACAAGAGCCGCTTTCACCGTTGCTGCCAGCGATTTAGGTGCGTCAGCTGAATATTTAGGTGCCAATGATATTCATTTAAATGCTAAAGAATCAGTTGAAGATACAGCGAAAGTATTGGGCAGTATGTTTGATGGGATTGAATTTCGTGGCTTTAGCCAAGCGGTAGCAGAAGATTTAGCCAAGTATGCGGGTGTTCCTGTTTGGAATGGCCTAACTGATGATTGGCATCCTACTCAAATGATTGCAGATTACATGACATTAAAGGAAGAATTTGGTGATTTAAAAGGACTAACATTAGTTTATTGTGGTGATGGTCGTAATAACGTTGCCAATAGCCTACTTGTAACTGGAGCTATTTTAGGTGTCAATGTCACGATTGCGGCACCTAACAGTCTTTTTCCAGATGATAGTGTCTTAACTTTAGCGCAAACCTACGCCCAAGAATCAGGAGCGCAGCTTACCGTAACAGACGATATTCAGTCTGCTGTTGTGGATGCAGATGCCCTTTATACAGATGTCTGGGTCTCTATGGGAGAAGAAGATCAGTTTGAACAACGGATTAAACTATTACTGGACTATCAAATTAATCAAGCTTTAACCAAGCAAATTCAAAAGGATTATATTTTCTTGCATTGTCTGCCAGCCTTTCATGATGACACGACAAGCTATGCAAAAGAGATTGCAAGTCAATTTGGAATTAGCGAAATGGAAGTAACTGATCAGGTCTTCCGTAGCCCCCAAGCGCGCCAATTCCAACAAGCTGAAAATAGAATGCATGCCATTAAAGCCATTATGGCAGCGACAAATGGTCATTTATTTATTCCACAGATTGATTAACGTCTAACAATCCTCTGTTAGACGGCGACACCTTTCTTAGGTATAATCAAGAGCATAAGAGAGGGCGGTTGCGGTGAAAGAGCGAATGAAACGGTATGAAGAATTAGTGGGATATGTAGTCTTTGGCGGTCTGACTACAGTTGTGAATATTGTCGTATTTTTGGTACTAGAAAGGTATTCAGCCTTACCTTACTTGTGGGCAAATGCGATTGCAATTATCCTATCCATTTTATTCGCCTTTTTCACGAATAAACGCTATGTATTCAAATCACGAACAAAGCATTTACAGGCGCTGTGGCGCGAGTTTTATTTATTCGTTGGCTTTCGTTTGATAACGGCTTTCATTGATATGATCAGCATGTTTATACTGATTGATATGATTAACATCCCTGTCGAACCAGCCAAACTAATCACACAAGTCATTGTAGTCGTTTTAAACTACATCAGTAGTAAATGGTTTGTATTTAAACAAAAGAACGGACACCATTAGCCCCCCTAATGGTATCCGTTCTTTTTTAATAGTTTTTCTTCGGGTGGCGGTCAACGACTTCAGGATAGCGATCAAGTAATGCTTGTCCACTTTCTGTCAGTTCATAGCCTCTTAGCGTAAAGAAGTCTTGTAAGGCTTCCTCATCAAAATGACTGCGAATAAGCATCATCAATTGGTCTTTATTTAGCGATGAGTAACCACTGATTTTTTCTGCTTTTAAGCGGCTTTTCAATTGAGCTGCGCTGAGATAAGTGAGCGATTCGTTAGCACTTAATTCTCTCGCATAACCTTTTTCAAGTAATTCCTCTAAAGCTTGTTGGCCGTTAATGCCATAATTATATTCAAAGTATTTAGGATAAATACTGTCGTTTCTGAATGTTCCAAAACCGATTCGCCATAATAATATGAGATAACCTGGCAAAATGTCCTCTTCATAACGAACCATATGGCGTTTTGGAACGAGCGTTTCTCTGCCATCCGAAACTTTATCGAGCCATTCTTTAAGGGGGCGTTTGGGTGAAATATAAGGCACTTCGTCATAATCCTGATAGCGTTCAATAACAGCTTGAACCTCAGGATCGTTTAAGTCAAGATGGGTATTTTGTCTGTCTAGTCGAGGGGAATTCATCTGAACACCTACTTTCTTCTATTACAATCATTGTAATGCTTTATTTTAAAATTGAAAAGAAAAAGGAGTAAGCATGGCTGTTAAAAATCAGGTCTGCTTACTCTTTTTATTATTCTGAGAATGCTTTAGTAACAGCATTTTCAATCATACGTGCAAATTGACCGCTTGAACACCTAATAAGGATAAAAGGGCAGATAAGACTAATACAAGTCCGCACAATAAGATAAAAATCCTAACGGGATTCTGCATCTTATTTCCTCTGTCTATCATAAAATTTAGACGTTTAAAGACCAAAAAGTCGCTTTACATAAACTTAACTCGTCATTTACTGAAAATAAATAAGACTCTGCTAACATCTAGTTTATAGTTTTTTGATTTGTCAATTTAAGCTAGACAAAGTTGATTCATCTTGTAAGCGGTGAACAAGATACTGGGAATCCTATCGGTTTTACGGGAAGTAAAGGTTTTTTCGCCATCAATGGTGGTAACGTTGTTAATTGTATTTTGTACATCTAGATTATGAATAGTGATGCTAACCGTCTAATTTTCAAGCAGGCCAAACAGAAGCACTAGCAAATGTTATTACGTTCACTTTATTGATAACTTTGTTTATATGGGTGGTGGTGGCGCAACAAACGGTTTGATTTTTGTTATCCTAATTTTATCAATATGAAAAAATGCCATACAACAGCTGTTACGGTATCATGTACAATGCCACCAGTTATCAGTGGTTATTTAATACAGGAGGAAGTTTTGCTGGGTCGCTTTTACAAATCAACTGTATTTTAGTTGATATTGTGATTTACTTGTCGTTATTTATCATTTAATTAAATATGCCATCTGATGAAAGGCTTAGCCTAGCTATTGACAAAGGCAATAGAGATGCTTTAATATACCTATAGGGGTATATTAAATTGAGGGTAAAGGAGAATAAAAATGTTTCACTTATTTAAACGAATACCAACGATATCAAGCGATGAAATGGAAAGTAAGTTGACGAAGCGTATTCAATTGATTGACGTTCGCACAAAATCAGAATACCGGCTGGGGCATATTCCTGAGGCTAGAAATGTTCCTTTAGACAGTCTTCATACCTTTAAAGGAAACAAAGATGAGATCGTTTATGTGATTTGTCAGAGTGGCATGCGTAGTAAACGGGCGGCTAAAGAATTATCTAGTCAAGGTTATGATGTCCGTAATATTCGTTATGGTATGAACCAGTGGCAAGGGGAAATAAGAAAGGGGAATGAATAGAATAATGGAAAAAGTAGTTATTATAGGTGGCGTAGCCGGAGGGATGTCAGCAGCGACACGCTTACGCCGATTAAATGAATCGCTGAATATTGTTGTCTTTGAAAAGGGTCCTTATGTATCCTTTGCGAACTGTGGATTACCGTATTACGTCTCTGGAGAAATTGAAAATCGAGATAGCTTGTTATTGCAAACACCGGAATCCCTCCATAATCGCTTCAACATAGATGTTCGGGTGAACCATGAAGTTACTGCTATTAATCCAGATACTAAGACACTAACGGTGAACAACCAAGGTGTAGAAAAAACGGAAAGCTATGATAAATTGATTTTATCTCCCGGAGCGAAACCATTCCTTCCTCAAATAGCTGGCATGGAAGAAGCAGAGAATGTCTTTACTTTAAGAAATGTACCTGATCTAGATGGTATTATGAACTATCTAAATGACCATAAAATAGAGAAGGCTTTAGTGATTGGGGCAGGCTTCATTGGTTTGGAGATGGCAGAAAATTTGAAGGCAATCGGTTTGGATGTCACGATTGTTGAGAAAGCACCACACATTTTGCCAACTTTAGATGAAGAAATGGCTGCTTTTGTAAGTCGTGAACTTGAAGCGAATCACGTTAAAGTAGTGACCGGTCAATCGGCAACTAAGTTTAGCAATAAAGGTCGATCAGTTTACCTAGAAGATGGTCAAAAAATTGAAACAGATTTGATTATTTTATCCATTGGTGTTCAACCAGACAGTCGTTTAGCTGAAGAGGCTGGTCTTGAATTAGGATTACGTGGCGGTATTGTGGTTAACGAACAGTATCAAACATCAGACCCTGATATTTATGCGGTGGGTGATGCGATTATTGTAAAACAACAATTGACTGGCGAAGATAGCCTGATTTCATTAGCATCTCCTGCTAACCGCCAAGGTCGTCAAGTTGCTGATGTTCTTTCAGCTCTCAATCGAAAAAATAAAGGGAGCATTGGCACAGCTATTGTGCGTGTATTTGGTATAACAGCAGCTTCGACAGGTCTGACTGAGCGACTAGTAAAAAATAGTAACTTGAATTATAAAGCAGTTCATACAACAAACAAAGACCACGCGTCTTATTATCCAGGCGCAACAGATATTCAGTTAAAACTAATTTTTGATCCGACGACAGGTAAGATATATGGTGCGCAAGCTGTTGGAGCTAAGGGTGTCGATAAGCGAATTGATGTCTTAGCAACAGCTATTAAAGGCGGGCTAACGATTTTCGATTTGCCAGAATTAGAATTGACATATGCACCGCCATTTGGTTCGGCTAAGGATCCTGTGAATATGATTGGCTATGTCGCGATGAATATTGCTGAGGAGCTGAGCGATAATATTCAGTGGCATGAACTATTAGATGAATTAGCTAATGGAGCAATCTTGCTAGATGTTCGATCAAAAGCAGAATTAGCAAATGGTCAATTTAAAGATGCGATTCATATTCCCTTAGATGAGTTGCGACAACGCATCGATGAATTAGATAGAGAGCAAACGTATATCATTAGTTGCCATAGTGGATTAAGAAGTTATCTAGGAGAGCGTCTGTTAAAACAACATCAGTTCAAGGTTAAAAATTTAGATGGTGCTTTTTCAATTTACCAAACAGTAAGACCGGAGGAGATTCGTTATGTATAGATCAAAAGGAATGGATGAATTTTACCAAGAAGATTATCGACAAGGCGCAACGATTATCGATGTTAGGGAAGTTGATGAGTTTACACAGGGGCATATTCCCTCAGCTAAAAATGTTCCACTCAGTGAACTTCCTGAAAGCTTTTCTAAGCTAGAGAAACAAACAGACTATCATGTTATTTGCCATTCAGGAGGACGCTCTGCCATGGCATGTGAGTTTTTAGCTCAAAAAGGCTATAATGTTGTCAACGTTATGGGCGGTATGTCCTCTTGGAAAGGAGAGATTATTAACGAATGACATCATGTGATAAAAAAGTTCTGAATAGGCTAAAACGAGCAGAAGGTCAAATTCGAGGCATTCAAAAGATGATTGAAGATGAGAAAGAATGCACGGATATTATCACGCAATTAAGTGCTGTCAGATCAAGTGTTGATCGGATTATGGGAATTATTGTTGCTGAAAACCTACAAAACTGTATACAGAATCCTGATGAGGATCAAAATTTACAAGCAGAAAAAATTCAACAAGCCATTGATTTGATTATCAAAAAATAGATAGTTAAAAAAGATTTGTAAATCATCTCCGCAACTTGTATAATTTGCTTTAATAAGCTAAGTTGTACGGACAACTTTAGCGGAGGTGACGGTCAATCATTATCAAGATGGTCATGTTTATTACATCGGAACAGAACTTGATAAAGAGAGTTTAGCGACTATTTTAGATCAAGCATCAGTAGGAATTGAGCGCGAGTTAGAAGAAACGACAAGACTTGAAGTGACAAGACGTTATCAAGCTGATGAAAGTTTTACTTTTATTATTAACTTTACGTCAGAACAACAGCCACTACCAAGTGAGTTTGTTGGTATGAAAGATACCTTAAGTGGCGAGCATTTATCAGCTGATAAATCTCTAAACCCTTATGACACCATTGTGATTCGAAAAGGAAAAGATGGATCATGACAGTGAAACTAACGGTTCATCCTAACCAATTTCAATCTGAATTAAAAGATTGGAAACACAGATGCTAATCACTACAGATTCAATTTAGCTACGGTATTAAGTAAATAGAATCGAAAAAAGTTTCTATTTGTTCAACTTGAACAGCTGCATGAGGCGTCATGTACATCTATCAGAAGCTAACTACACTGGAACTATCAAAAATAAAACATTATTCTAGAGACTTGTAACCGACTTTAAAAGCAAATAAACCCCCACCTATTAGACCAAATTCTAATAGGTGGGGGTTAGTCTATTCTTCAAAAAATAATTATATTAACGATAAAAATAACGTGGTAAATTCCAATTGTAATGAACACTAGCGACACGCAATAAAACGATAACGCCTAGTAACACAACAGTCAAAACAGATGATTCCACAAGATTTAATCCGACAATCATTCCAGCTACACCAGCCCAAATGGCATATATCTCAGAGTGGAAAATCATTGGCTTTCTTCCAGCAAAAATGTCTCGTAACATTCCGCCACCAGCTCCTGTCAAAATAGCAGCTAGCGTAATGGAAATAAGCGGCGCGTCAAAGGACATAGCAGCCTTAGCACCTTGAATGGCAAAAGCTGCCAATCCTACCGCATCAAAGAAAACAATGCTACTTCTTAAATGCCCCCGCCAGATATTAGGCAGAAAAAAGACTAGGGTAATCACTAAAAACGCAATTTTAAAGAGAGAGCTCTGCATCCAGATATTCTGAACAGGAATACCGATAACCAGATTTCGAATTAAACCGCCACCGAAAGCAGTGGTAAAACCTAAAATATAAAAACCAAAAATATCAAAATCTTCTTCAATCGCAATCAGTGTTCCACTGACAGCAAAGGCAATTGTGCCAATAATACTAAGAATTTCCCAAGTCACTATCATTTCTCCTGTTCTAAAAATAAATCGGTTTAACCACAAAAGTCTGCTACGACTGCTGCCATAGCTTTGGCACTAATAATTAAACTATCCTCGTTAATATCAAATTTCGGATGGTGATGAGGATACCATGGACCCTCAGCAGGACGTGCGCCTACATAGAAGAAACAGCCTGGTTTCTCTTTCAAATAATAGGCGAAGTCTTCAGAAGGTGGTTGCGGAGCAGTTTCAACAACTGCTTTTATTTCTGGAATCCTCGCTCCTTCAAGCGCTGCTTGTACCCGGTCTGTAATAGCAGGATCGTTATAGAGAACAGGGTAGTCATTCGCATACTCGAGTTCAATTGATACGCCATAAGTTGTTGCAAGTCCTTCTGCCATTTGGCGAATTTGAGATTCAACCATTTCTCTTGCTTCGTCTGACATAGAACGGACATCACCCTCTAATACGACCGAATCTTTAATAATATTAAACGTTCCCTTACCATCAAATGATCCAATAGTGACAACTGCTGTATCAAAGGGATCAATACGACGACTGACAACCGTTTGGCAGTTCATGACAAAGGCACTTGCTGCTACAATCGCGTCATTCGCCATATGAGGTGACGAACCGTGTCCACCTTTACCTTGTACTTTTAACTTAAAGTAAGATCGTCCAGTTTGTGTATTACCACTGCGATAGTAAACCGTGCCAGTTTCCATTGGAGACATCACATGAATACCAAAAATAGCATCGATATCATCCAAGACGCCAGCTTTGATTATACCAAGAGCGCCACCAGGAGGAACCTCTTCAGCTGGTTGGTGTATAATTTTAATCGTTCCTTTTAGCTGTGATTTTAACTCTGCTAAAGATTCAGCCAAAATCATCATATAAGCGGTATGACCATCATGGCCACAAGCATGCATGACGCCTTTATTTTTTGAAGCATAGGGTAAGCCAGTTTCTTCTTCAATTGGCAAAGCATCAAAGTCGGCTCTTAATGCGATGGTTTGTCCTGGGTGACTGCCTTTAATGGTTACAACGACACCATGCCCGCCACCAACATCTGTTTCCACAGAATCAACAGCAACATCCTTGTAAAAATCACGAATATAGTTAGCGGTTTTTTCCTCTTCAAAGGAAAGTTCGGGATTTTCATGTAAGTATCTCCGAATGTCAATCATACGAGTTTTTTTCGTATCAATCTTCTTGGTGAGTTCATCTAATAAGCTCATCATTTATCATCCTTTCCATTTCGAGTGATCACTATTATTTTAATACGTTTATCTTGTATAAGCCACCAAAGTTTGTTAAAGTGTTCGAGAAGGTACCGCTTTCATTTTTATCAAGAGTAAATTAACACATTCTGGAACACATTAGCATTTGAAAACTTGGAAGCTTATAACGCAGGAAGCGACCTACCAAACATCGTTACAAAATCATTCATGGATACATTTACAGTAGGTTTGGGTGGAACTGGTATGACATTGATGGTTGTTATCATCATGGGATTCTTCCTAAAGAGCCGTCAAATGAAAGATTTAGGACGTTTAGCTATTGGACCTGGAATCTTTAACGTAAACGAACCAGTTATCTTCGGTATGCCAATCGTATTGAATGCGTCAATCGCTATTCCTTGGATTATCACACCACTAGTTGGTGCAACAGTAAACTACTTCGCAATGGCAACAGATATCGTACCTCGACCAACAGGGGTAATCGTTCCTTGGACAATGCCTGTATTCTTCTCAGGTATGATGGCTACAAACTCAATCATGGGTGGTATTCTTCAATTGATCGATATGGCAATTATCGGTGCAATCTGGTATCCATTCTTGAAAGTACAAGACATCGCTAACCTAAAACTAGCAGCAGAAGAAGCTTAGTTTTTATAATAGAAGAAACTCCGCCTCCCCTAGGTGGAGTTTCTTCTATTATATACAGTGAAAACGAGTCAATTGACCAGTTTTTTTAGACTTTGTCTAATAAAGGTTATCATTCAGGACGTATTTTAGCTATAATATAGGTATTAATAGAAGATAGCAGGCAGGAAAGTAGTTGAAGAGAAGATGAGCAAGAAGTATGAAGATATAGCAGAAGAATTACGTCGACGTATTGATCAAGGTATCTATCAAGAAGGACAAATGCTGCCGCAACAAATTGCACTGGCAGAAGAATTCGATGTCAGTCGAATGACATTGAAGAAAGCAATGGATATTTTAGCAATGGAAGGCTTGTTATTTCGCAAACGCGGGGTAGGTACATTCGTACACAAAAGTACATTATGGAATACGTCTAGTTATAAGGCGACTGAGTATCGGGGATTAACTGTACAATTGCCAGATAAGAAGGTAGAAAGTGAAATCATTTCATTTGATATCCAGTTTCCATCTGAAGAGCTGCAAAAGATTCTTCTCTTGGACAGCAACGAAGCCGTTTATCACATTATTCGACTTAGAATTGTTGATAAAAAACCTTATATTCTAGAAGATACCTATTATGTTGTTGACATTGTCAAAAACTTAACAGAAGAAATTATTTACGAATCCATCTATGAATACATTCGTTCGGATCTTGAGTTAAAAGTTGGCGGTGCTTACCGTAAAATTAGTGCTGATACACCAAGTGATGTTGATATTAAACACCTGGATGCATCTGAAAACACACCTGTGTTAGAAGTAGAACAAGTTGTTTACTTGGCTAACGGCACACCATTTGAGTATTCGAAATCAAGAAGCCGGTTTGATATGCGTAGCTATACCATTACAGATATTATTCCTCATTAAAAAGATCGTCCCATTTATCATGTTGATGAATGGGACGATCTTTTTAATAATAAGAAATAAAAATATCGAGATTAAATGCATCTTCTTTCTCAATGACGGTTTTTTCTTCAATTGAATAGACCTTATAGGGGCCGCCGCTAATGAAAACGTAAGTGGTGAGCATATACTTATCGGAATATCGTTTCATATCTTGAACAATAGAAGAGGGAAGATTACCCAGAGTGATACCCTCTATAGTAATCACACCAGATTGCTGGAGGTTAATATCGACTGTCATGGTGCTCATTTCTGCATACTTATAAAGAGCGCGTTGCCGATTCGTTAAGTCTTGATCGCTGAGACCTTTATAAACGATTTGGAAAGGATCTTCATCAATGATTTTTCGCGCAATTTTTTCAATAACTTGATGGTCTGTTTGACAATCAGTAGCCTTCACCGTGATGTCATAGACAGGGACTGTTGATTCTGTTTCTTCTATTATATGTGCTTCTGTTTGAGACATTGGTGTTTCTTTTTTCTGACGTTTAAATAAATCAAATAAACCCATAATCATTCGACTCCTATTACTGTTCTGCCCAAGCAGTTTCTAATGTTTTAGCAAACAGCTCTTGAGGCTGTGCACCGGAAATAGCATAGCGGTTATTAAAGATGAAGAATGGCACACCTTGGATGCCAATTTGACGAGCTTGTTCAATGTCACCTTTAACATTATCACTGTATGCAGTTGATTGGAGAATGGATAAACTATCTTCTTTAGAAATACCAACTTCTTCTGCTAATTTCACGAGTGTATCATGGTCGCTAATTACTTCTCCCTCAGTAAAATAAGCTTTTTTAACGCGTTCCATATAGGACGAGCCTTTATCGATTGACTTAGCGTATTGGTATAGTCGGTGAGCATCAAAGGTATTGGCATTTTTAGCGATGTCAAAACGGAAAGTCAAATCGACCTCTTTAGCAGCTGTTGTGAGGTGTTCTATCATTTGCTTGATTTGTTCTTGTGGCAAACCTTTTGTTTCAGAAAGGCTTTCAGTCATTGTTTTATCTTCTTCGTAGTGAGCATGGGGGTCTAACTGATAACTCTTAAATTCAACTTCAATCTGATCATGATGCTCAAACGCTTGGATAGCACGTTTTAATTTTTCATTTCCGATATAACAAAATGGACATACAAAATCTGTCCAAACTTGAATTCTCATATAATCACTCCTTTATTTATAGTATAACACGGATCAATCTTATGAAGGCGTTCAATGCTTTCTAAGTACATAACTATCAAGAAGAAAAAGGCTTAGCAAGAGCGATTCAAATGCTTGCAGTTGCATTTAATCCAGATAAGGTTATTATTGGAGGAGGTATTTCAAGTCGTGATGACTTGATTACGGATGTATCAGATATAGTACAAGCGTATTTAGAACGTACAAATGCGACTGATTTAGATGTTGAAGTCGTTGCTTGCCAGTATCGTAATGATGCTAACTTAGTAGGTGCAGTTGCATCTTTCTTAGAGCAAAAAAAATAATAACGAAGGAGTCGATAGGATGACTAGCTTTGATAATATAGCCGAAGATTATGATGAGGATATTTACCCTTTAAATACAAACGAATTTATCCAGCCAACAGTAAAAGCCTTGATGAGCTTATCTAAAGGAAAAGATATACTTGAGTTTGGCATAGGAACAGGGCGTATTGCTATTCCATTAGCTAAGAAAGGCTATCAATTATCAGGCATTGACTATTCAAAAGAAATGCTAGCTGTTCTAAACCGTAAAAAAGGGTCAATTGATATGCTGACCTATCATGGTGATATGACGCTAACACGGTTAGATAAATCATTTGACTTAGTCTATCTTATTTTCAATGGCATCACCTATTTACTCACTTTAGATGAACAGTTAGAGTGCTTTTACAATGCGTCTCGTCATTTGAAATCAGGCGGTCGTTTTGTTGTGGAGACCTTTATACCAAAAGTCGATCAAATTGTTAAAGACAATGTGGCCCCTTATGCCTTGGAAGAAGGGTATATTGGCTTCGATAAATACAATCTCATTAATCAAAACATGACATCTTATCAATACAGTATTTCTGAAGACGGGAAGAGTGAAAGTTATCAAACAACCCATCGCTATATTTGGCCGTCAGAGCTAGCGTTAATGGGTAAATTGGCTGGTTTTAAACTTATCCATCAATGGCAAGACTGGGAAGGCAATGACTTAGAACCAGGCAGTGATGATTGCATTATGGTTTTTGAAAAATATAAATAAAAGAATGGCAGTAGCGAAAAAATGATATGCACCCCCATGCTTGGAGAAACCAACCAAAAGGATTGTTGATTGCTAAAGATAGCCGCCTGCCAGTGTTTCCCTTTAACAAAATACTATAGAAAAACAGGTCAGACTGAAGTCTGACCTGTTTTATAGAAATAAACCCAATATAATCGGTAAAAAGACAGCTGGTGAAAAATTCATCACTTTTAAATCGGTTAGTTTTAGCATATTAAGAGCTAACCCAATAATTAATAATGAACCGATACAGGTCATGTCGTTAATAACTGTTTCAGTTAAAAGAGGTGCTAAAAAACTGGCTAGCAAAGTAATACTCGCTTGATAACTAAAAACGAGTATGCCAGATAATAAGACACCAAAGCCTAAACTAGAGGCCATAATAATAGCTGCAATCCCATCGATTAAGGATTTAGCAAAAAGGGTATCATGGTTAGCGGATAATCCACTTTGTAGGGAACCGACAATAGCCATTGCCCCTACACAAAAGACTAAGCTTGCTGTGACAAACCCTTGTGAAATAGAAGGGCCATCAGACGAGTCTGGTTTTAGAAGCCTAACTTCAAACCAGGCCCCAATTTGATTGATTTTAGCGTTTAAGTCTAAACTCTCACCAATTAAGGTACCAAGGACCATCGCAATAATGACCATCAAGACATTATCACCTTGTAAAACGCCACTAATACCAATATATAAGACACATAAACTTAAAGCATTCATGACAGCTGTTCCAATTCGATCAGAAAGGCCCTTTTTCAAAAAAAGACCAACGCCGCCTCCAAAGAAAATAGCTAAGCCATTTACTAAAGCACCAATTAAAATCAAATACTCACTCCTCGGATAGAAATAATTAAATAAATTCGTTTAGAGCTTTTGAAAAGTTAGTTAATTCTGCTAAATCATCTTGAGTGGGATTTTCCACAGATAAGAGAAGTTCATCAGCTTGTAATTCACCGTTAGCATCTTTTGAAACAATGTATAAATCAGCGAATAAATCTTCAGCGTCGTTAATTTCTTTTAAATCAATAGCGTACGAATCCGCATTTTCTTTCTTTTTAAATGATTCTATTTTTTTAAGAATGTCTTGAATATCCATAATCTACCTCCCTGTTTTTTTAGCATTATACCAGTGAATAATCAAACTGAATAGTCAAATAAATTGTGTAAGCGTTATTTTGGTGTACAATAGAAGTAGAGAGGAGGGGGTCAGACACGATGACTAAGCAATTAATTATCACGGCGGACGATTTTGGGATTGATCAGGCAACCAATGAAGTTATAGAAGAACTCGCTTTAGGTGGAAAAATTACGGCAACCTCTCTTGTTATGCCAGCCTATGCTGTAAAGGATGCAGCAGATCGAATAAAGGAGCTTCCGCATATCAGTGTTGGCCTTCATGTCACATTAACATCGGATTTAACACCTATCAAGTGGGAGTGCCAAGCGCCGATTGATGAGGAAAAACCACTTGTGGATAAGCAGGGCTATTTCCATAATAAATACGCAACTGCTGTTGAACAGTCGGATAGTGATGCTGTTTTATCTGAAATCGCAGCCCAATATTATGCAGGGGAACAATTAGGTTTTAATTTTGATCACTTAGACAGTCATGATGGTATTTTATATGGTACAGATGACAAGTCCTTTCTTTCAGTTGCCCTTCATTTTTGCCAAAGCCATCAGTTATCTTTCCGATTTCCCAGAAAGAAAACAAGTCTCTCAACAGCTTTAAAAAAAGACCATAAAAAATGGCTAACATTTGCAGAAGTAAAAGGGATCCAACTCCCCGATAGGATTATCACTCACCCAAATACAAGACACTTTTCATCTTATCCTGAATTAAAAGCTTACTATATGAACGAACTCATGCAACTTTCACCCGGTGTCACAGAATTGTGTCTACATCCATCAAAAGAGAGTAGTGACTTTGTCCACAATGACGATTGGCAAATGAGAATATGGGAGTATCAATTACTATGTGACGATGATTTTTTAAGGCTGTTAGAGGAAGAAGACATTTCACTTGTATCATGGAAAACGGTTAGTCAATAAAAGCTCTAGAAGGTTACCTGTAACTTTCTAGAGCTTTTATTAGATTAATTAGTTAGTTTTTGCCTTAATCTGTCGAGTGGCATTAGTTTTATAGCTCAGTCGACATAAAAAGTAAAAAAAGTGTCGAGTGAGACCAATATAATAGGTTAACTCGACACATTCTGCTATTAAAATCTTATCTGAGATTATCTTGGTTATTTTCAGCACGTTTCCATAGAATTTTAGATGTTGTTGCTTGTGAGGTTATCGAAATCCGGTCTCCTTCAACCTTAATGATACGATCTTGTACTTGACCTAAACGGTTAGGAATCATGCTGACGGTCATATGGTGATAAAGGGTTTGCTTTTCTTCATCAACCTCATACTTTCCAGAATAAGCGTGATAACCATGAGCAGCTGCTGCCATTTCTTCCGTTGTTCCATCGTGCAATGTACCTAATGTGTAAGACGGTCTGCCCGCTGCCATTAGTTGAGCAGACATGTATCCATCCGTTGAATAAATCAAAAATCCCGTCGCATCTTTTCCAAGAGGGTAAACCTTTTCTCCATTTTCTACTCTGGAATATTCAATTAATTCCCAACTGCCAATGACTTGCTCTTTGAATGTTTTTTTCATTATTACACTCCTGTATTTCGAATTCGAAATAATTATAACATAAGCTAAAAAAATAAACAAAACCGACTTAAGACGGATGCGAAGAGGGTGGAACTTATCTATAATAAGTGAAGATAAAGAAAGGGGACCAAATGATGAGAAAAGGATATATGAAAGATGTTTTAAATGCCATCATGTCAGGACTTGTTAATTATATAAAAGCAACACTAAAATTATCAGCGCTTGTGTACCTGATTTTAGCCATTGGATTAAGATTGATTGGCGTTGATCTCTGGTCTCTAAAGGCATTAGGTATTGCCTTTATTGATATGATTCCAATTCTTGGAAGTGGTATTGTAATGATTCCATGGGCGATTATTCACTTTTTAATTGGAAATACAACACTAGCATGGCAAATTGGATTGTTATACATTGTCATTGTCGTCTTTCGTCAAATCTTTGAACCGGTTATTACAGGAAAGGCAATTGGGGTGCGTCCGCTCTATACCTTTCTATCAACGATTGTCTGCATGATTTTGTTTGGCCCTTTAGGTGCTATTTTGGGTGCCATTATTGCAGTGGTTATTAAATCAATCCTTGAAGTAAGAACGTTTGATGAAAAAGGAGAGCCTTACTAGCATTTTTTCATAGACTAGGGGATTATAAGTTCAGCCATCAATGTCTAGCTCCCAAGTCCTGACCTAGTGAAAAAAAGATAAATTTTCCCCATTGCGCGCTTCGCTGCTCGCTAACGCCTATCATTCGACTAACCCGCTGAAGCGTGAAGTCTCCTGACAATTCAGGGTCAAATTTCCTATTTTTTCATAGGCCAAGGCGGACTTGTCCGCTTTTCTTATGAGTGTTTGCCAAATGGCAGCCTTTTAAGTATAATGAAAAATGTTGACTCGACAGATGAGTCGTATGTAATCGTAGAAAGAGGTAATCCAGATATGAAAAAAAGAATTGACTTAACAGGAAGACAATTCGGAGATTTAACAGTAATTGCTAAAGCTGAAGTTAAAGAAAAAGGACGTTTTTGGACGTGCGAATGTTCATGTGGAAAGACTGTTGTGGCTAAACAAGCTGATTTAAAAAATCAAATCGTAACAACATGTGGCCATGAAGAAGTAGCTGAAACTAAAAAAGTAGCAACTAAACCAGCTGTTGAGAAGAAAGCTCCTGCTAAAAAAGCACCAACTAAAAAAACAACAAATGGCACAGGATATGTAGGAGTCAGCAAAGTTGAGTTGAAGAGCGGCACGCGCTACAAATCTAGCATCAGTGTTGATGGAAAATCAAAACATTTAGGCACATTCGATACCCTTGAAGAAGCTGTTAAAGCTCGCCAAGAAGCAGAAGAAATGTACCGTTAAACGAATAAAAGGAAAGACTAAACTATTAATTGAGTTTAGTCTTTTTTTCTGCTTAATTTCTATAAAAAAAGACCGATTATGAGAGTAAGGCTTTTCATAAAAGTTAGAATCGGGGGAAAGTTATGAGTGAAAATGAAAGTAAAAAGGTTATCTATCAAAAAAGTGTGGGGATATCGGCCTTACCGTATGTCTTTGCTGCAGTGGTTTTACCAGCTTTAATTGTTTATATTGGTGAGAAGGTCATCAGCCAAGAACTTGGGGATATAAATCGTATTTTGATTGGAACGGCCCTCATTCTTCTTTTAGGAGGAGTAGTAACGTTTATTGCTTATAAAAAGCTAAATAGTATTATCCAGCTTGTCATTAATATGCTATTAGGAAGCTATTTGAGAATTCGGGAAGGCGATTTGACAACGCAATTTACAATAAAGGAAAATCGTTTATTTACTTCTCAAATTGATCCATCCAAGCATTATACGCACAAAAATGAATTACAAAATATTACACGAGCATTCTCTGATATGACCCATAACTTTAAAGATATGGTTAGTCGTATTCAAGAACAAACTAATAGTGTCTTTCGTATGTCTTCTGAATTAACAGAAATCGCTAAGCAAACGAATAAATCAACGGAAGAGGTTTCTCAAACGATTGTTTCTATTGCAGAAGAAACATTTATCCAGACAATCGAAATAAAACAAATGGCAGAGGATGTTAAGATACTTTCTGATTATTTCACCCAAATTGAGGAGTCATTACTTCGTATTGGTGGCTATATGGAAGAAACAAATGAGGCAAACTCTATCAATCAAACTCATATGACAAATATTGATATTAATGGTAAAAAGTCAAATGAAACCTTGAAAACATTGATGGATAGTATTTTTGAAGTGAATGACTATGTTCAAAAAGTTCAAACGATGACTAAAGTGATTAGTGATATATCAGATCAAACTAACCTCCTGGCCTTGAATGCATCAATTGAAGCTGCACATGCTGGCGAACAAGGAAAAGGATTTGCAGTTGTTGCAGAAGAAGTTAGAAAACTAGCTGAACAAAGTACGATTGCTTCAAATGATATTAGTGAGATCATTGAGATTGTTCAAGAAAAATCGAAAGAAATGGTTGATAACGTTCGCCAAACATCAGAAAATGGCGCGACTCAATCAGAGGCCATTAAAGAAACCCTATCTTCAGCAAAAATTGTTTCTGATCAAGTTATTTTAGTTACAAATGAAATAACTGAAACGATTAAACTGACAGATGAAATGAATGGTAAAAAAGACTTCTTATTAAATAGTACGAAAGAAATCTTGTTAGTTGCTGAAAATAATGCAGCAGGTATCCAAGAAGTGTCAGCAAATACAGAAGAAATATTGGCTACGATGGAAGAATTCTCAGCAAATATTGCTGAAATGAATGTAATCTCTCACCAATTGAAAGAAAAAACAGATCTCTTTATTACTCAAGATAATAAGGAAGCGACCCTAAAAATCATCGAAAAATTGAAGAAATAAAAAAGAAGAACTTCGGCTCAGCTGAAGTTCTTCTTTTTTAGTTTAGTAGAAGACGGATAGTGTAAGAGTTGAGAGAGCGATTGATCTTGAGAATAGTCAAATAGTGTTCCCTCGTACTCCAACTTACAAGACAAGCTTTCCAAAATATCCATTGGACTAATTAAAGAAAGAGGCTTGTTAGTTTTAAAAATACCTGCTTCACTGAGAACTGTTGCGACAAACTGAGAACAGAAATAATGATTTTCTCGATCCCAATTAATTTCAAAAAAAGCTGTAATTAATCCTAAAAAATTATAATGCCAAATTTGTTTATCAGCTTCCATCTTGTAAATAAGCTCATCTAATTTTACTTTTTCATTCTGAGTAATTGTCAATGAATAGATGGCACAATCAGAGCGAAGAAAGAAATTCGAGCCCGTATCTTCCTTAACGAATCCACCTATAAAAGGATTTGAGATTTTTCTTCTACCGAAACTATAGGTGTTTTCGAGTTCATTATCGAAAGCAATGGAGATATGATTGTATTTTTGGCGGGTAAATAATTTAATGGTTTGTGTTAACAAACTACTTGTGTCTGTTAGTAATAAATAAATTTGAATATCCTCCATAGAAAATCCTCGTCTTCATTATATTTTTCTGCCATTCAATCAAATTCTACCATTGGATTGAATGAATAACAATATGAAGAAAGGAGGGATAAGTAATCTTAATAATTAAATCAATTTAACAGCTGTTCCGCTACAAGTCACCATAATCATGCCATTATCAGCGCCAAGTGTTTCATAATCCATTTTTACACCAACGACAGCATCAGCGCCAAGTTCTCGAGCACGATCCTCCATTTCAGCTAAGGCTTGCGTTCTAGCAGTTAAAATTTCATCTTCGTAGCCTTGAGAGCGACCACCAAAAAAGTTTCGCATGCCTGCTCCGATATCCTTCATAAAATTAATACCTGAAATAACTTCTCCAAATACAATGCCTTCGTAAGAACTAATCATTTTTCCTTCTACACTTGCGGTTGTTGTGATAATCATAGGATCATTCCTCCTTGAGTTTATTAACTAAAGTATACGCTCTTCATTCATCAATTGCATCTGAAAACTAAATAAATAGCCCATCATCTTCCATGGCCTGTCCGATAGCCAATAGCCAGTCTTCTTTTCCTTTAGGAGCTATGAATTGAACACCGATAGGTAAGCCGTTTTTGCTTAAATGAATTGGTAAGGAAATAGCTGGCTCGCCACTTAAATTTGCCTGCATACCAAATGGGGTGATGGGAAGACTGTCTGCAAACATATCCCAAACAATCTGTTGCTGGTCTTTCATAGAATAGTCTTGAATGTGTTTCATTTGTTCCATTAGGGCATCAGATTGCCATTTTGTTCCAACTTTAGGAGCTATCTCTGCCGTTGTAGGTGTGAGGAAGAGGTCATAATGTTTGCGGAACTGTGCCATCGTTTCAGCTGCTCTATCCCAAGCTTTAATGGTATTCGAGTAAGCAGCAGCGCTCACTTTTTTACCAGCGTGATACATGACCCAAGTAACTAATTCCATATCATCTAAGGTAAATGGTCGAGCCAGTTGTTCTTCTACACTTTCTAAAACAGCGGTAGTTTCACCGCAGTTCATAATGTAATAACTTTCCATTAAAGAAATCCCATCGATAGGAACATTTTTTTCCTCGACTAGATGTCCTTGTTTTTCCAACCATCTGACTGCTTTTAAAACGGCATCTTTTGCGTCCTGACTAACGTCAGAGTGGATAGGCGATTCCAATGAAAAGGCAATACGGAATGGTTTGTTTCTGTGCTTTTTCAAAGCTTGTTGATAGCCTTCCGTAAAGAGAGGGACTTGGAAAGCTGCGGCTGGTTGAACCACTTGCAAAGCATCTAGTATAGCGGCTGTATCGCCAATTGTTTTCGTTAAAGCAAAATCAATGGATGCGCCTTGCCATGCTCGGCCTGCACCGGGACCAACGGGTGTTCGACCGCGAGTTGGTTTTAACCCCACTAGACCGGTAAAGGAAGCAGGGATTCTAATAGAGCCACCGCCATCACTAGCGCCAGCAACTGACACCATGCCACTAGCCACTGCAGCAGAGGCACCACCACTAGATCCACCAGGAGAATAGGTGGTATGCCATGGATTGCGGCTAGGTCCATGTAGGTCCGGCTCAGTAATATTCTTATAGCCAAATTCAGGTGTGTTAGTTTGTCCAAGAACAATAAAACCGGCGTCTAATAACTTTTGCGTATAGTGACTAGTAACCGGACTAATGTAATTCTTAAATAAGCGGGCACCAGATGTATTCGGTTGCCCAGCTAGAGATTGTCCTAAGTCCTTTAATAAGATGGGGACACCGCCAAACGGTTTACCTTCAAAATTTCGTGTACGTGCTTCTTGGAGGGCTTGATCGAAACGTTGATGAACAACGGCATTAAGTTCTGGGTTTAAAGATTCGATTCGCTCAATAGCATCTTTCACAGCTTCCTCAGCAGATACTTGTTTAGAGCGAATTTTTTCGGCAATATAACGAGCGTCTTTATTTCTATTTATAAGCATTGACTAACAGACTCCTTTCTCGTAACTAGGTGATTAAAGAACAGTATAACATGAAGTGATTATATAAAAAGTGGCAAAGCAACCATATTTTAGTTGCTTACACATGTATTAATAGTATAATACACTTAAGATTTAAAATGCTTTCATATTCGAATACAGGGGAGAAAAAGATGAAAAAGAAAAAATGGTTAGTCATTGTATTGGTATTAGTGGTAGCCTTGGGACTTGTTATTGTGGTGCCACGCTTAGTTTCAAAGCAAACATCAAATGAAATATTCACTGAAGAGGACCCATTTGGTATTGAGTATTTTTATGTACCAGCTATTGATCAGATTTTTGTTAATGGCATGGTAACTCCGGAAGAATCACAAGAATTTCATCAAGATACAACACTAGGTCGTTTAAGTGATTTAGAAGTTGAAAATGGTCAGATTGTAGAAGAGGGAACGATTCTTTATAGCTATACGAATGAAGAATTACAAAAAGATATTACCCAACTTTACAATGAAGCGGCTCGTTTAGAAACGAATCGTGCTAATACAGCCTATAAGCAGCAATTAGCTATTGATCGTTGGTATGAGATGGAGGTGGAAGAACGTAGCCAAACCTTGGAAGAAATTATGATGGATTTTAACTTATATGAACTCGATTCGCAGATTGCTGAGGCTTATAGTAACATCGCCATGATGGAAGAAAATGTTTATACAGAGGTTTTAGCACCTTTTAAAGGGAAAATTGTTATTCCAGAAGAAAAGAAAGCAGACATACCCCTTTTAAAATTAATTTCTGAAACATTCTATGTATCGGGAACATTAAATGAAAAAGATTTAGAAAAAGTATCAATTGGACAAGCCACAGACATCACAGTCGTTTCAAATGGTTATACGACAACGGGGAAAGTCTCGTTTGTAGATACGACACCAACGACCGAAAATTCAGATCCTTATGGTGGTTCAACTATGTCACAGTATCCTGTTAAATTAAGTTTTGATTCACTTGAAAACATCGTCAATGGCTACCATGTTCAAGCAACCATTAATTTAGAAGATAACTTGATTTTAATTCCAGATGAAGCCATTCATACAGAAGGCGATGTGACCTATGTTTTGGTGAATGATTTTGGTTCAGTTGTTAGACGTGTGATTAATATTGGTGAGAAAACAGCTGACGGTGTCCCAGTAACTAGCGGTTTGGAAGCTGAAGATGAAATTATTTTAAGTTCAGAAGTTGAGCTACAAGAAGGGGATATATTAGATCCAGGCTTGTTTGAAATGGATACTGAGCTACCAGAGGGGGAATAGCTTGTGGCGCAATTAGAACGAAAAAAACTAGTAGAACTTCGCGATGTTACGAAAGTATTCGGTAGTAACAACGTCACCAATACGGTTTTGAAACAGCTAAGCCTCAGTATTTATGAAGGTGACTTTTTAATGATTCTTGGGAAATCAGGTAGTGGGAAAACAACCCTAATGAATATTATTGGTTTTTTAGATCGCATTTCAGATGGCCAGTATCTTTTTTTAGGAGAAGATGTGTCTGAGCTAAATGAAAGTAAAAAATCGACTATTCGAAATGCTCATTTTGGCTTTATTTTCCAACAATTCTTCCTGATTAACTCATTGAATGTGTTGCAAAATGTTGAATTACCATTGGTATATGCTAGCGAAACAAATAAAAAAGAACGACGTAAAAAAGTAGAGCATTATCTATCTTTAGTCGGTATTCCAGAAAAGGTATTAGCGAAAACAAAGGAATTATCTGGTGGTCAACAACAGCGGGTGGCCATTGCTCGCTCACTTGTTAATGAACCGAGTCTTATTATGGCTGATGAGCCAACGGGTGCTTTGGATTCTGAGACAGGAATAGGTGTTATGAACCTTTTGAAAGAATTGAATCAACAAGGAAAGACGATTGTAATGGTAACCCACGATGAGGATCTTCTCCAATATGCTACTCGCGTGATTCGTATGCAGGATGGTAGTTTTGTGGAAGAAGGTGACCAATCATGATTAGGAATATTATGATGAGTACCTTATTGAGCTTGCGTGCGCATAAATTAAGGGTTTTCTTAACTATGGTGGGAATTATTATTGGGATTGCCTCTGTTGTGACGATTGCAGCTCTTGGTGAAGGGGTTAAGAAAGAAAGTATGCAGTTAGCTGATACGACCCAAGCAAATGTCATGACCATTCAACATATGATGACGATGACAGACGACGGTGGTATGGCTTATGTGGAAGACCAGTTTACCTTTAATAAATCTGATATGAGGCGATTATCACGACTAGAGGGCGTTCAGTCTGTATTACCCAACTATTCCGCTAATGGTTGGGGTGGCGATAGTGTTGATATGAATATTAATTATTTTGGAGCAGAGTCTTATGCCATGATGATACCCTTTAAGTCTGAAAGTCGGATTCTGTATGGTCGTGATATTAGAAATGATGATGCCAATCAAGATGTGATTGTGCTCTCTCATGATGTGTTAGATTACGGTATTTCTTTAGATGATCCAGCGACTTTAATCGGACAAGCGGTTAATATTAATGGTTACATGTTCAAAGTGATTGGGATTAAAGAACCTTATAACTGGGAAAGTACATCATACGGCTTGGAATCGGAATCTTATACTTGGGAAGATGCTATGACTAGTGTTGTTCCACAAGCAGCGTATAATCATTTAACACGCTCAAAACCGATTCAATCATTGAAAGTAAAAGTAGCAGATGGCTATGATCGCTCGCTTGTCTCCATGACTGTGATTGATGACTTAATGCAACAATACATAGAGGATGATGGCTATTTCGAAGAGGATAGAAGTAACGAACAGATGATGGAAGAGGTGACGGCTTATATTAATGGCATTATGACATTTTTAATGGCCATTACTGCTATTTCACTTTTTGTTGGTGGTATTGGTGTTATGAACATTATGTATGTATCTGTAACAGAGAGAAAACGAGAGATTGGGATTAGGCGAGCGATTGGTGCGAAACCGCGTATGATTATGTTGCAATTTCTATTAGAAGCAGCTTTCATTACCTTTTTAGGTGGTGTGATTGGATTGCTTTTAGGATATGGCATTGCAATAATTGTAGGTACGATTATTAGTCTACCTGTTTATCTGACACCAACGATGATGCTTTTATCGACATCAGTGTCGATTGGAACAGGCCTTATTTTCGGAATCATACCAGCCCTAAGTGCTTCTAAAATGGATCCGATTAAAGCAATCTATCAATAATAAACTTTCACGACAATTCTATAGGGATTGTCGTGATTTTTTTTTTGGAAATATGTTACTATTGGAACGGTAAGAAAAGATGCTAGGAGAATAGACGCATGAAAAAATTAAAATTCATTTGTACAACTGATATTCACGGTACAATCCATCCCCTTGATTTTTCATCTAATCAAGCAGTTGACTACGGATTGTCTCGTTTTTCCACTTATTTAAAAAAAGAAAGACAAAATCATGACGTTATCTTAATTGATAATGGTGATGTTAACCAAGGTAGTCCTTTTGTGACTTATGCTAATAAAAATGAAGAGCAAAATGTGATGGCTAAGGCACTTAATCAGTTGAACTACGATTATTTTAATCTCGGTAATCATGATTTTAACTTTGGTAGTGATTTCTTAATGACTTATATGGACCAAATGGAGAGTCAATCCTTAATATCCAATGTTCTTTATGAGGGAGAAGCGATTGGTCAATCACAGATTATTGAAGTAGCAAAACACGGTGTGACATTTGGATTAATTGGTGTAGTAACAGATTACATTCCTAACTGGGAGAAACCAGCTCATTTAGTAGGGCTAACCATTTTACCGGTTAAAGAAACGGTTCAAAAAGAAGTAGCAGCTTTAAAAGGAAAAGTAGATAAGATTATTGTCTGTTACCATGGTGGATTGGAAAGAGATCCAGAGAGCGGCGAACCAACTGAAACCCTGACAGGTGAAAATGTCGGCTATGAAATGGTGATGGATATTCCTGAAATTGATCTCTTATTATCAGGACACCAACACCGTAGCATCGTGACGACTATCAACCAGACATTAGTTTTACAAGCAGCAAATACAGCTAGAGAAGTGATGGAAGTGGTCTATGAAGATGGACAATTTACTGGTCGCCTCGTTGATATGAGTCACTATGAGAGTGATGAGCAGTTTTTAAGCTCATTCAGCGATGTTTACGAAAAAACGCAAAATTGGCTGGATGAAAAAATTGGACCTGGTGCCAAAGGACTTTCAGTGCCAGATGTTATTTCGGTTCAAAAGAACCCCAATACCTTTACACATATGATGAATCAAGCCCAACTAGCCTTTAGTGGTGCGGATATTTCATCATCATCTCTTTACGATACATCAATCGGATTTTCAGAAGAAATTACTTATCGTCAATTGGCGGCTAACTTCCCATTCCCTAATACCTTAGTATTAATGGAAATTAATGGTGAAATTTTAAGAGAGTACTTGGAATGGAATGCAGACTATTGGACCATTAGTGATGGTGAAATCACTGTTCATCCAAAATACCTAGAACCAAAACGTCAAATTTATAACTATGATTTCTTTGAAGGCATTAGTTATACGATTAATGTTTCCAAAGAGAGTGGCCAACGTATTGAAGAATTGATGTTTGATGGGAAAGCTATTTCTGATACAGATACGTTTAAAATTGTTGTAAACAACTACCGTTCATCAGGTGGGGGAGACTACCATATGTTGAAAAAGGGTCGTATTTTAAAAGAGTACACGGAAGAAATTATTGAAGTGATGTATGCTTATCTTAAAGAGACTGATTTAAATATATTGCCTATACAAGAAAACAACGTGAAGTTGACTAAATAGCGGGATGTTGGTTAAAACAGTTGAAAAATAATCTTTGCAATGAATGCTTATCGTTGGAATGAAGTAGGATCTATTCTAATCGGACTTGTTGTCTTAGTATTAGTGATTGAATATTTCTCTAACAAAGTACGTGACCGTTTAGTAAGAGGTTAAGTACAAAAATGAAGAAAACTGTCGAGTCTCTTAGTAATAAAGGTGTCACTCGACAGATTTTGAGCAAAAAATGTCGAGTGCCGCCAAAGGAATATTCGACTCGACACTTTAGACCATAAAAAAGAAGTCCAAGGACAGTTTCACTGTCCCTGGACTTCTTTTTTTATTTAATAATCTTCGGTAACAACATCCACAACAATATTTCCTTGTGTCGCTTTTGAATACGGACAGAAGGCGTGAGCTTGATTAGCTAAGTCTTGAACGACTTCGGTAGGCTGACCGTCAATCGCAACAGTTAATTTAACCGAAATTTTAAAGCCATTGTCAGTAGGGTCTGAGTTTAATGTAACTTCAGCTGAAACGCGAGATTTTCCTTTTACACCCGCTTCTTTCATTTTGAGCTCTAAGGCACCGTTGTAGCAAGCACTATAACCTAAAGCAAATAATTGTTCAGGATTTTGTCCAGCATCGGATCCACCCAATTTTTTAGGAGTGGTAATTTTAACGGAATAGTCACCATCTTTTAAGTAACTTTCGCCATCACGGCCACCAGTATTGACTGCAGTTGTTTGATATAACGCTTTTGATTCAGACATTCTATTTCCTCCTTTTAGTCATCGGTAGTTGTCACTAAATTCAGTTTACACCTTAGAAAAAAGGAGTCAAATAAAACGCTTTACTAGTGAGGGCCATCTATTTGCTAAAAATAAAAATACTTCTTTTTCGAAATATTTTTTGAAAAGGTGTTGACAAAAAGTAAGAAGGCCTGTAATATATACTTCGAAAGCAAGATAATTTAATTCGTAATTAATGAATTCGAAAAACAGGGGGGAACAAAGATTGTCTAAACAAAGTTTTTTCGCTAGATTATTTTCTAGTTTTAAAGGGAACGAATCAGACTTACAAACAAACCAAACAACAAAGGAGATTGATCATATGAAAATCGGAATTATTTCAGGAAGTGTTAGAGAAGGTAATAATGCAGCAGCAGTATCACAATGGGTAAATGACTTTGCAGTAAAACGTAACGACGAAGGTATTGAATACGAAGTGGTTCTTTTATCAGATTACGCCTTACCATTATTAGGAGCAGCAGTTCCAGCTGAATACCAAGAAACAGCTCAAGCAGCAGTAAAAGCATGGTCTGAAAAAATGGCATCATTTGATGGCTACATCTTTGTAACACCAGAATATAACCACTCAGTAGGTGGCGCATTGAAGAACGCAATGGATTACTTGAAACCAGAAGTAGCTAACAAAGCAGCTGCATTAGTTGGTTATGGTAGTTTAGGTGGCGCACGCGCTCACGAAAATATGCGTAGCATTCTAGGTGAGTTGAGTGTAGCATCTGTTCATACAACAGTGAACTTCTCATTAATGAGCGATTTTGAAAACATGAGCGTCTTCAAACCAAATGCTTACAACGAAGTAAATGCAAATGGTATGCTAGATGACTTATTGTTATGGAGCAAAGCATTCCAAACAATTCGCTAAGATGACTGAAAGAACTTGGGCAGTAGTCCAAGTTCTTTTTTATAGACTAGGGGATTATAAGTTCAGCCATCAATGTCTAGCTCCCAAGGCGGACTTGTCCGCTTTTCTTATTCTTACTTTTCAAATTTAACCGCCTCCATGTACAATAGAAGAAAGTAGAGAATGATAGATGAGGCGGTTGGGAAATGGAATATAAAATTGGAATCGATATAGGAACGACAAGCTTAAAAGCGGTACTTTTTGATGAGGAACTCGATTATGTTTATCGTATTAGTAAGAGTTACCCGACCATCTATCCTATGGCAGGACGAGCAGAACAAAAACCGGATGATATTTATCAGGCTTTTGAAGAAGCAGTTCAGACGATTAGGCAACAGTATTCAGATATAAAGATTGATGAAATAGCTTTTTCCAGTGCGATGCACAGTATCATTGCTGTTAATGAAAAGGGAGATCCGATAACCAACTGTTTGTTATGGTCAGATAACCGGGCAGCAATACTAATTGATGATTTTAAGCGTGAGCAAGATTGGTTATCCTATTATAAAAAAACCGGTACGCCTGTTCATCCGATGAGTCCGTTTGCTAAGTTGTTATGGATGAAAGCAGAGACAAACCTGATTGAGGAAGCTTATAAATTCATAGGTATTAAGGAATATATCTTTTGGAAGTTAACCGGGCAGTATGTTGTTGATTTTTCGATAGCATCGGCAACGGGTTTATTTAATATTCACGAGCTAGATTGGGATAAGGAGATACTAGCTACTACGTCTGTTAGACCTGATCAGTTATCTAGGACAGTAGATGTTACTAGCCGTTTTGATATCAAGGACCAAGTGACTTACGACAAACTAAACCTAAATCAAGACACTCAGCTTGTGATAGGCGCAAGTGATGGTTGTTTAGCTAACTTGGGAACTGGTGCAAGTGAAAAAGGTCAGACAACACTCACAATTGGAACGAGTGGAGCCCTACGAATGACGGTTGATGAGCCTTTACTAGATGAAGAAGGTCGAACATTTTGCTACTATCTCACACAAGGAAAATGGGTAGTTGGAGGTGCTGTTAACAACGGTGGCAATGTCATTCAATGGCTGGATCATATTTTGTTTGATGGAGAGGGACATCTTTTTAGCCAGTTGCCAGAGGTCATGCAAACAACGATTCCTGGCTCGAATGGTCTTTTCTTTTTCCCATATTTAAACGGAGAACGCGCACCATTTTGGGATGGAAATATGCAGGGGAGCTACTATGGGCTGGGTATTTATCACCAAAAGAACGATATGATTCGTGCCAGTATAGAAGGGGTACTCTTTAATTTAAATCAGGTGCTTCACTTAATTGAAGAAATTGCAGGACAAACAGCGATTGTATTAGCTTCAGGAGGTTTCTTAAAGTCAAGCCAATGGGCACAGCTTGCAGCGGATGTGTTTGGAAAAACCTTAGTCATTCCTCATGAGGCAGAAAGTAGTTGTTTGGGAGCAGTCATGCTGACAGCAACGAGTGAGAAAAAAACGAATCATGATAACCATATCTACCCTCAAATCGATTCAGCAGCCAGTTATCGTGCTTTATTTGACACCTATAAGTGGTACAGTGAGAAATTATACGACTTACACCTTGTCGCTCAAAAAGAAAGCATGCTAAAATAAACAGAAGGAGTGATACAAATGACCATTAAAGAACAGATTAATAAAGATTTTATCCAAGCACGTAAAGATAAGGAAGCATTGAAAATCAGTGTACTCCGTATTATCAAATCACATTTCGATTCATTTAAAATTGATAATGGGCGTGATATGGATGACAAAGAAGAAATTAATTACTTGCTGAAAGAACAAAAACAAACCGAAGAGGCGATTCAATTTGCCAACGAAGCAGGACGAGATGACCTTGTTCAAGAAAATAAAGAAAAATTAGCGATTATTAGCAACTATCTACCAACAATGATGACGCAAGAAGATATCGAAAGCTTCTTGACTGAAAAAGGTGTTGCAGATATGGCAATGAAGGATGCTATGAAATTTTCAATGGCTGAACTCGATGGCAAAGCAGATAAAAAAGTCATTTCTCAAGTTGTAAAAAACTTATTAGCTAAATAAAAAACAAAGGACTGGATTCGCGCGAATCCAGTCCTTTATTTTAAGCTTTTATTTCGATTAAAATTCTTCGTATTCAGCAGGATCCTGATTAGCGATACGACCATCTGGGCGTGTTAATTGATTAATATGCTGCATATCATCCTTTGTTAGAGAAAAATCGAAGATTGATTTGTTCTCAATCTGATGCTGAATGGAAGATGATCGTGGAATGGGAATAGAACCTAACTGAATATGCCATCTCAAGATGACTTGACTAATCGTTTTGTTATATTTGTCGCCAATGGCTTTTAGTTCTTTATTTTCCAATAAATCATCAGCCAATTTTCTACCGACAGGGCTCCAGGATTCCACTTGAATGCCTTTATCAAGACACCACTGTAATGTTTCCATATTATTGAAATAAGGGTGAACTTCAATTTGATTAATGCTAGGTAGGACGCCTGTTTCTTTTTCTAGTCGTTCAATATGTTCGGGTAAGAAATTAGATACGCCGATTGACCGAATAAGGCCCCATTTTTGGGCATCAATTAATGCTCGCCAAGCTTCAACGTACTTATCTTGTTTTGGATTTGGCCAATGAATAAGATAGAGGTCATAATAGTCCAAGTTAGCACGATAGAGTGATTCTTGAATAGTGTAAATGGCTTTGTCATAGTCATGATAGCGGCCAGGTAGTTTGGACGTTACGATGATGTCTTCTCTAGGGACAGAGCTTTGGGCAATTGATCTACCAACTGTCGCCTCATTTTCATAATTATAGGCTGAATCAATGAGACGGTAGCCGTTATTCAATGCATTGTTAATGATTTTAACGCCTGCTGCACCTTTAAAATAAACAGTTCCAAAACCAATTTGGGGAATAATTAAGCCATCTGCAAGTGTTCGGGTAGGGATGGGATGTTTCATGTTTCTGCCTCCTTTGCTTTAGTTTACCATTCTCAAAAATGAAGGTCATCTGATAACCTTTTCATACTGTTGAATGTAATTATTTTAAAGGTTAACATTAAAACGAAGTGAAAATGAGTTGGGAAATATAGACAAATATTGAAAAACTAGGTTATATTTATATAGTTAATTATGAAAATAAGGTGGGTGATAAAATGTTTAAAAAAGCACTGTTAAATGATATTCCTTTTATTATGGGAACCATTAATTTTGCAAAAGACAACTTAAAAAGAATGGAAATTGACCAATGGCAAAGTGGATACCCTAATGAAAGCAGCATCAAGGCAGACATAGAGGCGGGCCATAGCTATTTATATTATGAGAATAATGAGGTTGTCGCTGTTTTAGCTTTATTATTTGGCGAGGATCCTTTATATCATGTCATAGAAGAAGGACAGTGGTTGACTAATCAACGCTATGTATCGATTCATCGTGTTGCTGTTGTCGAAGGACACTTAGGGAAAGGCGTTATGGGAAGAGTTTTTAACTTAACAGAACAGATTGCACAAGACCATGACTGTCACATTACCCGTGTTGATACACATCCTGATAACAAAAGCATGCAACGTGCGTTAGAAAAAGCTGACTTTAAATACTGCGGTCATGTATTTATAGCGAATGGTGATTTAAGATATGCTTATGAAAAAGTATTTCCGACAAAATAGTAAGATTATTTTGTTGTTAAGATAGATAAAGTTATACTATATTTAATCATAAATGAATGAAATAACGGACTTCCACTGAGATCTATGAGATAAAAAAGCCATCGGTGCTTGATACTATTTTTAATTGTTTATGGTATGACTTATAAAGATTGAAGTGACGCTGGTATTGAAAGAAATACAGCAGAATAAAAAAACTAAGAGAGTGGGAAAAAAGGCGCGTAGCCCCGAATCTTCTAACGCATACCATATCCGTAAGCAGCTAAAGCTACAACGGCTATGGCAACTGGAACGAATCAGCACAGGACGGTCGTAGATCATCCGAGCATTGAAAGATGCACTGTGGGCTTTTAGCCCAAGTGTATCATCATTGTAAGTTTCTAAAGCAACAACAATGATGACAAAGTGACGTCGGGGCTGCCTTTTTGAGCACGTTTACGCAACAATTAGACGTATCTATTTTAGGGACTGGTGTTATTTCCCAGCCTCTTTTTTTTTAATGGTATAAGGCTGATTAAGTAAAGGAGATTTTAAGTGAGCATTACCGTTAGATTGGGCATGTGTTATAATAAAGAGAATGAGAACTTTTCAGGGGGCCTATCCGAGATATGAAATGGAAGTTAGTGAGTGAAGAAGTTATAAGGGAAGCAGCTTTGTCTGATTCTGCTATTCGTTTTGGTAGACGCATTTACCGAGAACAAGCCTTTCGTAACATTGTCTTAACGGAAATGCATGATGTGATTGAACTATCAGCTTATGTTGACCAAGAATGCCAAGTCAAAATACGCTTGAATACGACTGAAAAGTTACAGTTGAAGTGTGCGTGTCAAAAACACTCAGATCATTTGGCTTGTAAGCATAGCATAGCCTTGCTATACCTTTACAATGATATTATCAAAGATGCCCAAAAACGGCAGGGATTTTCGAAAAAAGTAGGTTCATTGACTTATAGCGTCAATAGCCGGAAATATGTGGCAGCAAAGTATATTATGGAACAAATGTCTGATTTCTTAGATGCCCAAACAGGCTTCAGAGGACGTAAAAAAATTGTTTTTGATTATCAGTTTGCCTTTCGATCGCTAGAAAATGATGATGAGAGCTCAGTAAGAATAAAAGTTGGTGAAGACAAACTTTATCAAATGAGGGATATTGAAGCAGTAGCCTTATCTTTTTTAAAAGAACAGCCTATGATGTTTGGTAAATCATTTACTTATGATCCCGCCGAACATTATATTGATAGTAAAGACAGGGATATGCTGTATTTCTTATTGGAGATTAAAAACTATCAATTTCAAAATCAACTCTACCGCCAATATACGGCGACTAATAAAAGTGAAATTGATATTCAGCCAGCTCTAATTAAACGAACCTTAGAAAAAATAACCCTTATGAGCCACTACACCATTAAAATAAACCATCGTGACTCTGAACAAGAACGGTTAAACGATCCTGTTTTATTTGAAGAAGGCGAATTGTTATTACCTGTTCCTTTTCAGATGGCAGAGCTTGAAGATGAGCCAGACCATTTTCATTTTTCATTAATTGATCCGGAAGCTAATATGTTTTATCTTTTCCCGACCCAAAAAGTATTGATTCAGCGCAATGATATTTTCTTCTTAACAGATGAAGAAATTCGGATGCTGACGATTTTAGCGAATGCTTTGTCAGAAAACGAAGATCACCATGTGATTATTCCTAAGTCTATGATGAAAGACTTTTTGACAACCTCATTGCCGTCTTTATCAAAACGATTTCCAATTACATTATCAGAGACCGTTAAACAGAGCTTTAAAAAGGAACGGCTACTACCGAAACTCTACTTGGATTGGACGACTGATCATTTAATTGTTGATCTTGAATTTCACTATGGTGATTATGTTTACCATCCAACAACTGTTTTTAACGAGGAAGAAGGGTTACCTGATTCAGTTGTATTGGATTTAGAAGGAGAAGGCCGTGTTTTAAATTTGCTATATAGTTTTGATTTTGATTTTGAATTTGAAGACCAGCATATGTTACTTTCTGATTTCGATGAAGTCTACCGCTTCCTTTACGAAGCATTACCCGAATTTAGTCAACTGATGGATGTATATACATCGTCAAGTTTTGATCATTTACTTTATAACTCACCAAGTCACGCTCAACTTGTCGTTGATATGGATAGGGAATCCAATCTCTTGCAAGTCACTTTTGACATGGAAGGAATTGACGATAGTGAATTAAAGAAAATCATGCAAGATTTGATCGCTAATAAAAAATACCGACGCCTATCGAATGGGAAGTTAGTCAATTTACAGGACCGTGCGTTCCAAGAATATCAGTCTATTTTACAGAAAATGGATATTCGAACCAGTAAAATAAAAAAAGAAATGGCACTTCCTTTGCATAAGCTCTTTTCTATTGACGATGATGTTTTAGAGCGGTCTGAATTAAAAGAGAATATTATGACCTTCTTAAATCAAATGACCACTGTTGATAGTCAAGATTACCAACTACCGCACTCACTTGTAGCGGATTTAAGACCCTACCAAGTGGAAGGTTATCAATGGTTACGAACTTTGGATGAGTTTGGTTTTGGTGGTATTTTAGCTGATGATATGGGATTAGGGAAAACCGTTCAATCACTGGCATTTATTGCCTCTTTAATTGAATCACAGGACAAGCCTATTCTCGTTGTTTGTCCATCGAGTGTTCTTTACAATTGGAAAAAAGAAAGTCAGCAATTTATCCCAGATGTGCCGACGATACTCATAACAGGAAATAAAGAAGAACGTCAGCAACAAATTAAATACGCGAAAGAGCAAGCAATCCCATTGTGGATTACCTCCTATCCTGTTTTAATTCGTGATGTAGCTGATTATAGCGATACCCTGTTTCGAACTGTTATTTTAGATGAGGCTCAAATCGTTAAAAATAATACCGCCAAAACAACTAAAGCGGTGAAAGACTTACAGTCGGTTAATAAGTTTGCTTTAAGTGGAACGCCTTTAGAAAATCAACTAGGAGAGCTATATTCGATCTTCTCAATTGCAGTACCGGGTTTATTAGGAACAAAAAAAGCCTTTAAGGAAATGCCGATAGCCGATATTAACCGTCGCATTAGTCCGTTTCTACTGAGACGACTGAAGAAAAATGTGCTAAAAGAACTGCCAGAAAAATTTGAAACGATTGAATACATTGACTTTAGTGAAGAACAAAAAGCTCTGTATTTATCGCAATTAGCCTTAGTCCGAGATGAAGCTAATGCTTTTATGGCTGAAGGGCAGTTGGCAGAAAATAAAATCAGAATTTTGGCAGGCTTAACAAGACTCAGACAAATTTGCTGTGACCCAAGATTAGTTATGCCAAACTACGAGGGAGAATCAGCCAAATTACTGAGACTACTTGAGTATTTAGAAACCGCTAAAGAAAATGGTAACCGAGTCGTCTTGTTCTCGCAGTTTACTCAAATGTTAGCTTTAATCCAAGATGAGCTAGTTAAATTAGGATATGATTATTTCTATTTAGATGGCAAAACACCAAATGAAGAGCGTTTAGCTTTGACGACCCGTTTCAATGAAGGGGAAAAAGACCTATTCCTTATTTCATTAAAAGCTGGTGGAACGGGCCTCAATTTGACGGGTGGCGATACAGTTATTCTATATGATAGCTGGTGGAATCCTGCTGTAGAAAGCCAAGCGACCGACCGTGTCCATCGCTTTGGACAAAAGAATGTCGTTCAGGTGATTCGAATGATTTGTGGCGGCACGATTGAAGAACGTATTAGTGAACTTCAAGATAAGAAACGCCAATTAATCGATCAAGTTATTTCCGATGAGCAACAATCACTGACTTCGTTAAGTAAAGAGGAATTAATGGCTATACTAAGTGAATAAGCTTTTAAGAGAGATTGGGATTAAACTCCTGACCTCTCTTTTTGATTTGCTGCTTGACAAACTGAGGCTCTATCAGCCATGCTATAAAAAACAATTAATCTAAATGAGGTATGATCCATGAATCCACTTTTTAAAGTTGCCTTAAAATTATTATCTTCGCCGAAAATTGATATGCAGGAGGACTATGTTTGGGTAAGGAAACTACAAGATTTCTTTGCTTATAAACCTAGAAATACTTATCGGGTATTTGATAGAAGTGTTTATTCTGAAGATGGCAGTCATTCCATTCCCATTCGAGTTTTTCATCCTAAAGAACGAACAGCACGCGATCTGCTATTGTTTTTTCATGGCGGTGGTTGGGTATTAGGAAATAACGATACCTATACAAAAGATTGTATTCGAATGGCAGATTTAACAGGTCGAACAGTGCTGTCGGTTGATTATCGCAAAGCACCGGAACATCCTTTTCCAGCAGGATTTGAAGACTGCTACCGCGTGGTTGATATCCTTACGAATAATACTGAATTAACTGGCATAACCGATATATCTAAAATCAATCTGATTGGGAATTCAGCAGGTGGTAATTTGGTAGCTGCTGTTTGTCAGAAGCTACGAGATGAAGGTAAAGCTCTGCCTGGTAAACAAATATTAATTAATCCCGTCACTTATTGGGATCATACAGAAGAGGCACCATTTGACAGTATTCGTGTGAACGGTTATGACTATGGATTGACCTCTAAAAAAATGCAGGAATATATGGAAATGTATGAACCTGATGAGGAGTTAAGACAGTCACCTTATATCTCACCTTTGATGGCAGATGACTTTTCTCGTTTGCCTGAAGCGCTAGTGATTACGTCTGAATTTGATCCACTTCGCGATGAGGGAGAAGAATATGGCATCCAAATGAAAGAAGCTGGAACACCAACACGTATTTTCCAAGCTACTGGAACGGTCCATGATTTTATAACAGGATCTAGCATGACTGATATTACTGAAAAAACCTATCAACTCATTAAAGATTTTCTAGATGGAAATTTAGAAGGAAGTGAAACAAGTGGAAAACAGAATGATACGACATCGAAAAAATTGGGTGAGGCTGGATAATGCTTCTAATATCTTTCTAGCTGCTATGTCACGCAAAGATACAAAAGTATTCCGTTTTAGTGCTGAGCTTTCTGAAACAATCGATCCTGATATTCTACAGCAGGCCTTAAATAAAGTTTATGATCAATATTTGCTTTATCACAGTGTCTTGAGAAGAGGCTTGTTTTGGTACTATTTGGAAGAAAGTGACTTACGACCAATCGTCCAATTAGACACCAATCCCAGTTGTGAAGCACTATACCATTTCGATAAGAGAGAGCTCTTATTTAGAGTTATCTACTGGAAAAAAAGAATTAGCATCGAAGTGTTTCATGTTTTGTCAGATGGAACTGGTGCGTTGTGGTTTTTACAAGATTTGTTAAAGGAATATATTTTACTTAAGCATGAAGAGGTTACGATAACAGAAGACATAACAACTTCTGATTTAACCCATCAACAATTGCTAGAAGATAGTTTTGCGACTTACTTTCGTAAAAAAGGCAAGAGTGGCTTCTTAGAGTCAGTTGAATCAGCCATCCAGTCACTAAGTGAAATTGGTAAAAAAACTGGCTTTTCTGTTAGCCAATATGTTAAAAAGCCGGCAAGTATTTTTATGCCAGTGGCTGAACAACGACAATCACAAAATATCTATCAAGTAACGGGAACCTATACGGCTGATAATCGGCCACGAGTCGTTGAACTTGAGATGCCAGTCAAGGATATATTAACTGAATCTAAAAAAATTGGGGCTTCATTAACCATATATTTAACAGCGCTCTTTATTGAATCAGTTAAACAAACTGCTAAGGATTTTAAAGGAATTGAAACGATTGCGGTATCTGTACCCGTAAACTTAAGACAATTTTTCCCGTCTCATACTGCTCGTAATTTTTTCTCTACAACCCGTTTGACTTATACTTATTCACCAGACAAAGAAAATAGTCTTACAGAGATATGCCAAGAACTCAAGAATCAGCTAGAACCGCAATTGACCAAGGAAAGTCTAGAGGAATGGCTGACACGTTTGATTATGTTTGAGTATCATCCAATCGGCAGAATCATTATTCGACCTTTGAAGGATATCGTATTAAAGCTGATTAATAAACGGAACAACAAAAACCTAACACTAGCAATTTCAAATCTTGGAAGAGTTGCTTTTCCTGAAGAGATTGACCCGTATGTTAATCAAGTTTACTTTCATACGATCGCAGTTCGTCCGCAATTTTGTGCAATTAGCCATGGTGACGTTCTAACCATTTCATTTACATCTCCCTTTGTTGAAACGGATATTCAACGTGCTTATGTTGGCATGCTGACTGACAAATCTATCCCTGTAACTGTAACGGTTAATAAGGTAACAGCAGAAGAGTTAGGAGGCGAAAAAAAATGAGAGAATGTGAACATTGCCAAGTCAAAATCAAAGGGGATTGGGAGACTTGCCCGCTTTGTCATCAAGAGTTAGATGTAACTCAAAAAGTAAGTGATAATCCTTACCCAGACGTCCCACTAAAATACAATCGTCAAAGAGGACTAAAAGTATTAACAGCTATTTCGATTTTAATTGTTTTTGCATCATACCCCATTGCCTTAATATGGCAAGGGCGTTTTGAAGGCTTGCAAGGCGCCTTTATCGGGATTATCACCATGTGGTTGGTGGCTTTAATTTTGATTCGAAAACGTCGTAATTTGGCTAAAAGTATTTTATATTTATTGGTCTTTTTATCGCTTGTTTGTGTATATATGGATTACTTGATGGGATGGTCGTCTTGGTCGACAACCTATGCAGTACCGATTATGTGCAACTCAGCTATAGTAGGTATGTTAGCGAGTGTGCAGTTTGTTAAAATTAGAGTAGGTGATTATATTCTTTACTTGATGGCAGCTGGTTTATTAGGGCTGATACCTGCTTTGTTTTTACTCTTTCATTGGGTTTATAATCCGATACCAGCATGGACGTCAATTATTCTAAGCCTAATTATGCTGGCGCTTATTTTATTTTTCCAAGGCAAAGAAATGATTAAAGAGCTGCATAAGCGGACGTTTATATAGGGATATCGTTATTATAAAGTCCAACCCTATGGTATCCTTATAGTATGAGGAGAGGAGTTGGAGAATATGAAGAAATGGGCTTGGCTTACAGCAGTCTTTTTATTGGCAGCTTGTGGAAACGATGGCGGCAACGATGCAACAACTGAGACAGTATCGTCAGATGTACCAACCGAAATATCTTCTACAACAAGCGACGTTGACTCAGAGGAGTCAGTGAGTTCGATAGAGAGCGAAGTTGTGTCAGAAACAACAGAATCTGAATCTGAGATGTCTGGAGAATCAGATGGTTTAACTTTATATATTCCCGATACATTGAAAAAAGACGAGGGAACAGTCCTTTATGACGATGTTATCGCTGTAGCAACGGAATTTACGGAAGTTAATCCTGATTTAGGTGAGATTGGTCTCTTTACATTAAGCTATACAGGTTATTATATTGAGCGTGATGATGGTAGTTTGCAAGCCTTCTTTATGGGAATTAATCGTATTGGAGACCCTTTAAAGAATCTGTCTTTTCAATTGAACTTTGTTGTGAATGATACGCCTATATGGGATAATGTCACTTTTACTCTCGATGAAAGTGAGTTCGGTGAACATCCGAATCAATCGGCTATGCCAATCTTCTTAGATGTGCCAGTTGGAAATGAACAACAATTGATGGCTGCTGTTCCAGAGGAAACATTGATTGAAATCAAGAATTTACAAATAAATGAATAGATGCTTTATGAAAGAAGAGTTTGGGACGTTTGTCTCAAGCTCTTCTTTTTTGTAAGTAGTAAAAGGTTGACGAAAAATAAAATCCACGTTATAATTATCTCGAATTCGAAATAATAAAACATTTAATCAAGAAATTTTTAAAGGAGGAATAATATATGAAAACAGTTGGTATTCATCATATTACAGCGATTGTAGGAAACGTTCAGGAAAATGTTGATTTTTATGCAGGGGTACTAGGACTTCGTTTAATTAAACAAACCGTTAACTTTGACGATCCAGGCACCTATCACCTCTATTTTGGGAATGAGAGCGGAAAACCTGGGACCATTATTACCTTTTTCCCATGGGAGAGAGCGGTTAAAGGACAAATTGGTGGTGGGCAAGTCGGTATCACATCGTATGCGATACCTGTAGGAGCAATGCCATTTTGGGAAAAACGTCTAGACAAATTTAACATTGCTTATTCAAAAACAAGTCGTTTCGGTGAAGACTATCTTCAATTCACCGACTATCACGGTTTGATTTTAGAACTTGTTGAGAGAGAGGGGGGCGAAAGAAACGAATGGGCATTTGGTGACGTCACTGCTGATGTTGCCATTAAAGGATTTGCAGGAGCTGTCCTATTTTCAACAGATCCACAATCAACCAATGACACTGTTGCTCAAACAATGGGACTTGAAAAAGAAGCCAGTGAAGATGATCTCGTGCGTTATCGCTCATCAGCAGATATTGGGAATACGGTTGATATTAAACAAACTGCTGTTCCTGAAGGCCGCATGGGTGTCGGAACTGTTCACCATATTGCTTGGCGTGCCAAAGATAAACAAGACCACCAAGAGTGGCAAGAACATGTTAGAAGTCACAATCACTACGTTACAGAAGTTCGCGACCGTAATTACTTTGATGCGATTTACTTCCGTGAAAAAGGCAATATTTTGTTTGAAATTGCGACAGATACACCAGGATTTGCTCATGATGAGTCTTATGAAACAATGGGTAGCGAGGTTATGCTGCCTACTCAATATGAACCGAAACGTGATGAATTAACAAGAGATTTAAGAAGCTTCGAAGTTCGTTCATTGGATTAAGTTATTAAGAATAGTGCTGCTAAGACCCTGAATTGGTTTTAGCAGCATTTTTTTAGTCATATAAGATACAGTCTAGCTAAAGGAGCTGTATCTGCTGTTATCAGAAATCAGTAGCGATAACTAACTTTTTCTTTTAAATAATTATTAATTTCAATCAAGAATGATAGAGTGCAGACCCTTAAAAGGGTATACTTATCTTTAGAAAGTAGATGAAGAGGGGTTTGATGATGAAAAACGAAGTGGCCGTTGTGACAGGAGCCAGCTCAGGGATTGGACGAGAAATAGCCATCCAATTGAGCAAACGAGGTTATGAATTGGTATTAGTGGCGAGACGAGAAGACCGTTTGAAAGAACTTGCCAGAGTATTACCAACTAAATCACATATTATCGTAGCAGACTTAAACAAAGAATCAGACTGTTATTCAGTTTATGAACAAACAAGAAATCTTGATGTCACCATTTTAATTAATGCAGCAGGATTTGGTTCTTTTGGATCATTTGCAGAATCGGACATAGAGCGAGAATTTGAAATGATTGACTTGAACATTAAATCAGTCCATCTGTTGACTAAATTATATTTAGCTGATTTTAAAGAAAAAGATAAAGGCTATATTTTAAATGTATCATCAGTAGCTGGGTTGATGCCGGCAGGGCCTTATATGTCAACTTACTACGCTAGTAAAGCCTATGTCACAAGTTTGACATCCGCTATTCACCAAGAGTTACTAGAAGAAAACAGCCAGGTTTATGTGGGTTCACTTTGTCCAGGACCGGTTGATACAGAATTCAATCAAGTAGCAGGTGCGGCATTCAACTTGAAGAGCATTACTGCCAAGGATTGTGCTATTTATGGCGTTCAGCAAATGTTTAAAAAGAAAGCCGTTATTGTGCCCGGCAAAAGTATTCGTGCCGCAGCAGTGGTTTCAAGATTGGCGCCACGGTCATTAGTTATTAAAATCGCTGGTCACCAGCAAAAGAAAAAACAAGGGTAATGCTCGCTTAGGAGGACACTATGGAAAAGGTATATATTGTGGGAGCGAAACGAACACCGATTGGGTCTTTTTTAGGCTCTTTGAAAGATGTTTCAGCAGGTGATTTAGGAAGTGTAGCAATTAAGGCTGCTTTAGAAGAGAGTAACGTTCACTTAAATGATGTTGATGAAGTGCTGATGGGGAATGTATTATCGGCTGGGCAAGGACAAGGCATCGCGAGACAAACTGCCATTAAAGCTGGATTAGGAGTCAGAGTTCCAGCAACTGGATTAAATATTGCTTGTGGGAGTGGCATGAAAGCAGTTATGAATGCTGTTCAGGCCATTCGAGCGGAAGACGCTCATGTGATTGTTGCAGGTGGTGTTGAATCTATGAGTCAAACGCCTCATCTCATTCCGGGACGCAACCGTAGCGGTCATAAAATGGGTAGTTTTGAAGTAGTCGACCATATGTTGCACGATGGACTAACAGATGCCTTCGAAGGTTATCATATGGGTGTTACTGCTGAGAATATCGTTGAAAAATACCAAATTACAAGAGAAGAACAAGATCAATTTGCCTTTGAATCGCAACAAAAAGCAATTGCAGCTATGGATGCTGGAAAATTTAAAGCAGAAATAGCAGCCGTTGAAGTGACCAATAGAAAGGGGACAGTTGTTGTCGATCAAGATGAGTATCCAAACCGCCAAACTAATTTGGATAAACTGGCACAATTACGCCCTGCATTTAAAAAGGGTGGTAGTGTAACTGCCGGAAATGCTTCTGGTATTAATGATGGTGCCAGCGCAACTGTTGTGGTGAGCGAGAGCTACTTGAAAAATCACAATCTTCAACCATTAGTTGAAATTGTTGCAGTAGCACAAGCCGGTGTTGACCCATCAGTTATGGGATTAGGTCCAACACCAGCCGTTGAAAAAGTATTGGAAAAAGCACAATTAACATTGGCTGATGTTGATGTGATTGAATTAAACGAAGCCTTTTCTTCTCAAGCTTTAGGTGTGATTCATGAATTATCAGAACGCTGTACGATTGATAAAACAGAGCTTATGGCTAAAACAAATTTAAATGGTGGAGCCATTGCCCTGGGTCATCCAATTGGAGCAAGTGGCAACCGAATTATTGTGACTTTGATCCATTTGATGAAAGAAAAAAAAGCTAAATACGGTTTAGCAACGCTCTGTATCGGTGGCGGAATGGGAACCGCAATTATTCTTAAAAACCCAACCATTGACTAATAATAAAAAAGATGTTGACTTTTTAATGTTAATCTAATATGATTCTAATTAATAGCAGAATAGAAGAGTCGCGATGACGAGATAAGTAAATAAGAATGTTTAGGTAGAGAGCTTGTGGTTGGTGAAAACAAGTTAAACGGCATTATTGAAAATGGTCTCTGAGCAAAAGTAATTTGAGCCAATGGTTAGAGTTACTCGGGAACTCCCGTTACAGAGGACGAGTATTATCTATTTTTGAGACGTACTCTGTGAGGTTATGTCAGTGATGGCATGACGCATAAAGGTGGTACCGTGATTAAAGCTTTCACCCTTTACGTTTTTTCAAGACGTGGAGGATGGAAGCTTTTTTTATATAAACAGATAACGGGAGGAATATATGATGACAAAGGATTACAGATTTGAAACAAAAGCAATTCATTCAGGTTTAGAAATTGATCAAACAGGAGCACGCGCACTTCCAATTTACCAAACGACGTCATTTGTTTTTGAGGATACACAAGATGGAGCCGATAAATTTGCACTAGCTAAAGGTGGAAATATTTATACACGTTTAATGAATCCAACAACATCTGCCTTTGAAGCACGGATAACTGAGCTAGAAGGTGGGAGCGCAGGTTTAGCTGTTGCTTCCGGTATGGCTGCTATTACTTACGCTATCCTGACGCTAGCTCATAACGGTGATCATATTGTTTCTACTTCTAGTTTATATGGCGGAACTCATACGTTATTTAAACACACCCTTAAAAATTATGGTGTTGAAGCCAGCATTGTGAGCACTAAAAATACGGATGATGTTGCTGCAGCTATTAAAGAAAATACAAAAGCTATTTTTATTGAAACCATTGGGAACCCAGAAGGTAATGTAGAAGATATTGAAGCTCTAGCAACAATCGCTCATCAGCATGGTATTCCTTTGATTGTTGATAATACTTTTGCGACACCTTATCTATGCCGACCATTTGATTTTGGAGCAGATATTGTTGTCCATTCAGCAACTAAATTTATTGGTGGGCATGGAACCAGTATTGGAGGAGCGATTATTGAGTCCGGTCGCTTTGATTGGAAGCAAAATGATAAATTTAAAGGGTTGAGTGAAGCAGATCCGTCTTATCATGGTATCGTATTTGCAGATACATTTGGGCCAGGGGCATTTGTAACGAAGATTCGAACATCATTATTAAGAGATACTGGCGCATCTATTTCACCGTTTAACTCGTTCCTATTAGCACAAGGATTAGAAACATTAGCATTAAGAATGGAACGTCACGTTGAGAATGCTCAGAAAGTAGCGGAGTTTTTAAACCAGCACGATAAAGTAGAGTGGGTTGACTATGCTGGACTTGAAGATAGCCCTTATTATAACTTGAAAAATAAATACTTACCAAAAGGAGCAGGCGCTGTTTTCACATTTGGTGTGAAAGGTGGTCTGGAGGCAGGTGTTAAGTTTATCGAAGCACTAGAACTGTTTTCATTACTAGCTAATGTGGGTGACGCTAAGTCGTTAGTTGTTCATCCAGCTTCTATGACACACAGTCAATTAACGGAAGAAGAATTAGCGCATGGTGGTGTTAAACCAGAAACGATTCGTATTTCTGTAGGAATCGAGCATATCGATGACATTATTGCTGATTTAGAAAAAGGGCTAGGAGTGATCTAAATGACGCTTATCGTTGCAAAAGGGTTGCCGGCTGCTAGTGAGTTAGCAGGAGAGGGAATTGTATTTGCGGAAGATTTGCCTCGATGTTCAAGCTACTTAAAAATTTTAATTTTAAATTTGATGCCAACGAAAACAGATACCGAACGTCAATTATTACGTTTATTGGGTCAAAGTGGCGTAACTATTCAAGTTGATTTTATCCACTTAACATCTCCGGAAAGTAAAAATGTCAGTAAGGAGCATTTAAGCCGTTATTATACTGATTTTTCAAAAATTAAAGACAAAACGTACGATGGTTTGATTATCACGGGAGCACCAGTAGAACATTTGCCTTTCGAAGACGTTAATTATTATGATGAATTGAAAGAGATTTTGGAGTGGTCTAGAACCCATGTATCTCAGCGTCTATTCATTTGTTGGGCAGCCCAATTTGCTTTGAATCAATTGTTTAAGGTTAATAAGTTATCATTGAATGAGAAGTTGTTTGGTGTGTTTGATTATCATATTAATGATCAAAATCATCCTTATACGAATGGCTTTCAAGCAACCTATTCGGTACCGCAATCTCGTCATACTTCTATAGCGGAAGAGGATATCAGAAAAATAGCAGAGTTAGATTTATTATCTCGCCATCCTAATTTTGGACCAGATATCATCGCGACTAAGGATAAGAATGATTTGTTTGTTTTTGGTCATTTAGAGTATGAATCAGATACCCTGCAAAAAGAATATGAACGAGATTTGTCTAAGGGGGAAGCTATTAAACAACCGAAAAATAGTCAAGTAAAAGGCACTGCCCCTCACCAGCAAGCTTGGAAAAACGCTAGTCAGCTTCTATGGTCTAACTGGATTCAGTATATTTATCAAATGAAATAATAGTGAAGAGTTCTCATCCTTTCGAAATGGAGAAAGGTTGGGAACTCTTTTATCAATTTAGGACGTGGAAATAATAAATGGGAAATGGTATAATTTTGTAATGTTATGTGAAGCATAATAGATATAAAAGAATGGCGAAAGGAGATTACCCAGTGGTAGAGAATGAATCAATTGAATTAAACAAAGAACAAAGCCGGATGGATTATGTAGTCTCTGTGATTGAAAAAGAAAATAATAGACTCTCATATGAATACACTGAAAAACTAGAAAGACAAAAAGAATTATTAAAAGAGTCATCATCCATTAAGATTAATAATAGCTCCAACGAAGCAATGTGGGAATCTTCAGGCGAATTAAGAGAGTTTGAACAAAACTTAACCATTAAAAGTAATGAATTAAATCAAGTTCAAAACCGCCGTGCCGTTTTAACTAAAATGCAAGAAGACCCTTATTTTGGACGAATTGACTACCATAATATTGAAGAAAATGAAGAAGAACAAATTTACGTTGGGATTGGCTCTCTATTTGATGAAGGAGATAATCTCATCGTGGATTGGCGTGCGCCGATATCTGCCCTTTACTATGAAGGTAACGTAGGTGATACCGTTAAATTGCGCTTTGGCGAACATTCAGAAGCTTTCCAAGTTGATTTGAAACGTCAATTCCGTGTTAAGAATGGTCATATTACGGGTATGATTGATACAGATAATGTTATGGGGGATCCTTATTTATTAGAAGTATTAGAATCTAGTTCGTCTAATCAAATGGGACCTGTTATTGCCACTCTTCAAAAAGAACAAAATAGAATTGTCCGGGAATCAACTTCGAAGAATGTCTTGATTCAAGGTGTAGCAGGTTCAGGTAAAACCGTTGTTATGATGCAAAAAATTGCCTATATGTTATATGCCTACCGCAACTTCTTAAAGGCAGAGGATATTTTACTGTTTTCACCTAACCGTATTTTCCAAGCTTATATTTCACAAGTGTTACCATCACTTGGTGAATGGGATGTGGAAGGGAATACCTTCTCGCAATTTATGACGAGACGCTTGCCTTCATTTGACCTCTTATCAGCAGATGTTGGTGGGGCGGCACCATTTAATGCCGTAAAAGGAAGCTTGGAAGCCTATGAAGCTATGCAAAAATATGGTCGCTTACTGAAGAAAAAGCACTTGAGATTCCGTGATATTTTGTTGAATGACGAGGTGCTCATTTCTAAAGAAGAAATTGAATTTTATTATAATACGATTGAGAGTAAAGGCTCACTAGCAGCAAAACTAGAAATATTGAGAGTCCAGCTCTTACAAAAATTAGAAATACTCAAGGAAGAAGCTGTTAATGCAGATTGGGTAGATGAGGAATTGCAACATCTATCAGAATCAAGCATGCATCAGTTTGAGCGCAAAACTCATGATATTACTCGTATGGAAAGCTATATTCGTAAAGAAATTGTAGCCAAAGCCTTTAGAGTGGTTGAGAAAAAAATCAACAATCAAAGTCATATCCGCTTCCTTGCCCAGTATATTCATTTTCTACGTGTGCTACCGCAATTGGTTGATTTATCATCATTTGGTGTAACGAAAGAAGAATGGGAAGAGCACGTTAAACAAGTTGTTGAGACGTTAAGAGACAAAGAGATGTCTATTGAAGATATGACTGCCTATTATGCTTTATTGCTTCAGATGAAAGGAATCATGCAACAGAAATCGTATCAGTACATTTGTATCGATGAGATTCAAGATATTACGCCTTTCCAATTAAAGCTTCTAAAAGAGTTATATCCGCGTGCTAAGTATGTGATGGCAGGTGACTTAAACCAAAACATTTGGCAAAATCGATTAAGTGAACAAGAATTGTCAGCAATTTTTGCTGAAGAAGCGATTGAAAGTCATTTGCTATTAACGAGTTACCGATCAACCGCAGAAATCATGGCGTTCGCTGATCAATTTGCAAGTTTAAGCGAGCGGAAAGCTAAACCCATTCGCTCAAGAGAAAAACCGACTGTTTTCTACGCTGATGAGGATGATTTCTCAGAAGAATTAAGAGAACGAATTTCTGGACGTTTGGCAAGAGGAGAGCGAGTAGCACTCTTAGCGCCAACTGTTAAAGCAGCTCAGCAATTTGAAGCAGTTGTTCAGAATTGGGAATTAGATTTCCAAACCATTTACGATGAAGATGATTTCTTAAGCAAGTCATTAATTTTGATGCCGATTAGCTTAGCGAAAGGCTTGGAGTTTGATGTTGCTGTGGGAATTGGCACGGCTGATAGTTTAGCTGATTTATCTAAAGAGAGTTATCACCAAATTTGGTATACAATCTTTAGTCGTGCGATGCATGAATTATATGTCGTTGTGTCCAATGACCAATCACCATTATTAGATGGTATCGATGAATCAACTTATCAAGTGAATTAGCAAATCGAGGCTGAGAATTTTCTCAGCCTTTTCTTTTTTTAAAAAAAAGAGATTCAGGTCGAAAATTGAGACTGTATCTTAGATTAAGGACTCAAAATGTAAGATACAACCCATCTGTTAGGACCTGTATCTTACATTTAGCAGATGAAATGCAAGATACAACCCATCTGTTAGGACCTGTATCTTACATTTAGCAGATGAAATGCAAGATACAGGTGATAAAGTGAAGCTGTATCTTACACTTAAAGCAAAAAGATGCGTCGAGAACTGGTCTCGACGCATCTTTTTATAGCTGAAATTTACTTTTAAAAATAGGTCCAATGGTTCGATATAAAATAATAGCAGTAACGGCGCCAACTATGCCTTGCAAGAGGTTCATTGGGAAAGCAGCAATGGCTGCAGCCAAACCATATAAAAACCAATCTGTTAATAAATAGCCGACAGGCATCCAAATAACAGGGATAATGAGCGAAATAGATAGCTTTTTAGTTTTACTGTATAGCCAGCCAGCTAATAATCCTTCCAGACCTTTAACAACAAAGGTGAAAGGCATATACATGGCATAGCCAGCAATCATATCAGCTAAGGCACTACCAATACTGCCCACCCAAAAGCCAGCAGCAGGCCCCATAACAAGAGCAGCTAACAAGACAACGGCGTCGCCAATATTCAAATAACCTTGTCCATAAGGGATAGGGAAGTGAAACAACAAGGTCATTACAACAGTCAAAGAAGCAAAGAGAGCAAATAAAACAATTCGATGCGTCCGTTTATTGTTTTGATCCATCAAACCAACCACCTTTATTAATTTTTAACTATTATAGCATTCTTTATGAAAAAGACATTGAATAGTTTCATTTCTTCAAAAATAAGAAGCAGATGATAAAAACATTTGGTACAATGAAAACTATATAATATTTAGTGAGATAAAAAGGCGGGATAAAACAGATGCATCAACCAAAAGTACTTGTTATACAAGATATATCCGCCAGTTGTCGGATTTCTTTAAATGTCGCCGTTCCTGTTTTGAGCTGTTTGAATAATGGTGTTAGTGTTTTACCAACTGCCTTATTAAGTACGCACACTGGGATTGGTTTTACAGATTTTACTTATTTAAACCTGACTTCTGAAATAAAAAAAATTCTCCACCATTGGAAAACACTTGGGTTAAAATTTGATGGTCTATTAATCGGCTATTTGGGGTCTATTGAACAGATCGAATTGGTTCGTTATATTATCCGTGAATTTTTAACAGATGATGCCTTATCAGTATTAGATCCAGTTCTAGGCGATCATGGGTTTTTATATCCAGGATTTGATGATGATTACGTCAATCAGATGAGGATTTTATGTAGGGATGTTTCGGTCGTTATTCCGAATATGACAGAAATGAGCTTATTATTAGATGAAAGCTACCACCCAGGACCTTACACAGAAGCAGATATTAAAGCGCAATTGCGTAAACTAACGGCTCTTAATCAAGGGACGGTTGTTTTGACAGGAGTACGTTACGACGATGAAAAAATTGGTGCAGCTAGCTACCGTTATCAAACAGATGGCTATGCGTATGCAGCAGGCCCTTATTATCCGGGACACTTTGACGGGACAGGGGATTTATTTTCAAGTGTCATAGCGGGCTTTTTATTTCAGAAAAAGCCACTTGCTTTAGCTACAAAAACCGCTGTTGATTATGTAGGACGGGTCATTGTCAGAACCCTGGAAAGTGATAATGATTTAAAATATGGCGTACAGTTTGAAACAGATTTACCGTATTTAATCCAGCAGTTATATCAAGACAGGGAATAGGAGATGATGGTAAGTGGATTCAAGCGTTGTTTTGAATCAAATGGTCATGTTGATGTTAATTGTGGTCGTTGGGTATATCACTGCTAAAAGTGGTGTGTTATCAAAAATGGCCAATCTTAATTTCGCTGGCTTAATTAACTATGTAACGGTGCCAGCTCTTATTTTGTCATCTACATCAGCTGCAGGCCAAGTCGGAACGAAATGGGACAGTATCTTTGTATTAATTATGGCTGTCTTATCCTATGTCTTCTTTATTGGGCTGGCCTTTTTAACACCTAAGTTATTTCGAGTTCAAGCAGACCAAGCGGGAATTCTTCAATTCCTAACGGTATTTGCTAACAATGGCTTTATGGGCTTTCCAGTTGTTCAAGCCATATTTGGAACTGGTGCCTTATTTTATGCCTCTATTTATAATATTCCAAATAACTTATTGGTCTATTCAATCGGTATTTATATGATTAGCAAGGGGCAGAAGTCGAGTCAAATCGATTGGCGGACCATTCTGATGAATCCAGCTACGATAGCGTCTTTTTTAGCCTTATTCTTTTTCTTTTTTGACATTGAGCTGCCATCAGTCATTGCTCAAACAGCGACCAGTATAGGTGGGATTACATCACCATTGGCTATGTTTATAATTGGTTCTTCAATGGCAGATATTGATTTAGTGGTGGCAGCCAAAAATGTGAAATTGTATGCCTTTGCTGCCTTTCGAATGTTACTGGTGCCATTGTTTCTTTGGCTACTACTAAGTCCGCTTATTTCAAACCCGATTATTTTAGGTATTTTAATTATTATTGCTGCTATGCCAGGTCCGACAATGGCTGTGACCTTATCAACCCAATATGGCGGGCAGACAGCTTTTGCGACATCTTATGTTTTTATTTCGACAGTGTTTTCGGTAATTACTATTCCACTGATTAGCTTGTTATTTTAGGAGGAAATCATGATACGAACAGTTGGTATTGTCGGTTTAGGTGCCTTAGGGATGCTATATGCTGACCACTTTTCTAAGCATATGGCTGAAAAAGACATCAAAATCATTGTTAACAAAGAACGAAAAGAACGTTATGAATCGCGTCCACTGACCATTAATGGAAAAGAAACCAATTTTAACTATGTTTTAGAAGATGGCGCTGACGCAGCCGTTGACCTTATTTTATTTTGTGTCAAAGGCAATCAACTCGCTGATAGTCTTGAAACAGCTAAACATTACATTGGGCCACAAACCACTATTTTGTCAGTTTTAAATGGCATCTCAAGTGAAGAGGAGATTGCCAAGCGCTATCCAGCTAGTCAAATCATTCACTGCGTGGCGCAAGGGATGGATGCGGTTCGAGAAGAGCAGAATCTGTTTTATGAACGTAAGGGCGAATTGCGAATCGGTATTGATGATCCAGCTAAACAAAGTCGACTAGCTGACTTGGAAGCATTCTTTCAAAAAACAGCCTTTCCTTATACGATTGAAACGGACATCGTTCACCGCATTTGGAAGAAGTTTATGCTGAATGTTGGTGTGAATCAAGTTGTGATGTTAACGGAAGGGGTTTATGCTGATGCGCAAGAAGATGGCGAGACAAGGGATTTAATGATTGCTGCCATGAAAGAGGTCATTCAGCTCGCTCAAGCAGAAGGCATTCATTTAAACGATACAGACTTGGAAGACAATCTTAAGTTATTGGCTACTTTATCACCTAAAAATATGCCATCGATGCGTCAAGATGGTTTAGCAAAACGACCATCAGAGGTTGAGTTGTTTGCTGGAACGGTTATTGAGAAGGCTAAAAAACATCAACTGGCTGTGCCTACTAATATGTATCTTTATGGTAAAATAAAAGAAATTGAATCACATTATTCACTTTAATATAGAGGAGACACTGATATGCAAACACAAGAAATGAAAAGTCGTGACCAAGTAGAAGAAGCCTTAACATGGGACTTAACTGCGTTATTTGAAACCAAAGAAGCCTTTGAAGAAGCTGTCGTGAACTTAAAAGAAATGGTTGCACAATTTGAAACAAATTATGCAGGCAAATTATCAGATAAAGAAACCTTATTAGCAGCTTTAAATGATTATGGTGCTATTTTAGAATTACATTCTTTAGCTAATCAATATGCCTTTTTACCAGAAACAACTGATTTAACAAATCCTGAAAATACGCAATTATCCCGTAAAATGGGGATGACATCTGCTGAATTGTCAGCAAAACTATCATTCTTCCAATCTGAATTGTCTGAAATTTCGGATGATCAGTTAGATGCAGTTGCTGAAGAAAAACCGGAATATGCATCATTTATTCGTCTAACTAAAGCAAACAAACACATTCAACTTGATCCAGCAGTTGAAAAAGCCTTAGCACAATTATCACCAACACTACATGCCCCTGCTGATATTTATGAGCAAGCACGTTTAGCAGATATGGACTTTGGTACGTTTGAAGTTGATGGTGAGACGTATCCATTAAGCTTTGTTCTATACGAAGATTACTATATGTATCATACTGATACGGCGATTAGACGTGCTGCCTTTGATAAATTCTCAGCCGTTCTTAAACAATATGAAAATGTGGTAGCAGCTGCTTACTACACAAAACTTCAAACAGAAAAAACAATTGCGACTATGCGCGGTTTTGACTCTATTTTTGATTATTTATTGTATGACCAAGAAGTGGACCGCGACCTTTATAATCGCCAAATCGATACGATTATGTCTGATTTAGCGCCTGTTATGCAAAAATACATCACACATTTAAAAGATGTTCAAGGATTAGATAAAGTCACTTATGCTGATTTAAAAATTGACTTAGACCCAGATTATTCACCAGAAGTAACGGTTGAAGAATCGAAAAAAATGGTTGAAGAAGCTATCTCTGTATTAGGGAAAGATTACACCGACATGATTATGAAATCTTATCCAGAGCGCTGGATGGATTTTGCTCAAAATAAAGGGAAATCAACAGGTGGATTCTGTAGCACGTCACTAGGTGAAAAAGCCCATCCTTATATTTTAATGTCTTGGACTAACCATCTAAGTAATGTTTATACATTGATTCATGAACTAGGTCATGCAGGACAAGGGATTCTTTCGAATAAACATAACTCACTATTAGACGAGGGACCGTCATTGTATTTAATTGAAGCACCTTCAACATTCAATGAATTATTACTAACAGCTTCTTTAACTGCTAAAACAGATGATCCACGTATGGAGCGCTTTGCCTTAACGAAGATGCTGACAGATACTTACTTCCATAACTTCGTGACTCACTTGTTGGAAGCTGCTTATCAACGTGAAGTGTACCAACTCATTGATGATGGTATGAGTTTCGACGCTCAAAAATTAAGTGATATTAAACGTAACGTTCTTGAAGCCTTCTGGGGAGATGCTGTAGAAATCAATGAAGGGGCAGAATTAACTTGGATGCGTCAGATTCACTACTACATGGGCTTGTATTCTTACACTTACTCTGCTGGTTTAACCATTGCCACACAAGCTTTCTTGAAAGTGAAAGAAGAAGGGCAAGCAGCAGTAGATCGCTGGTTAGACTTCCTAACAACTGGTGGTCGCTATATTCCAGTAGAGGCAGCTAAAGTGGCTGGTGTAGATATTACAACGGACCAACCATTGAAAGATACCATTCAATATTTGGATGATGCTGTGGAGCGAATGATGGTTTTAACCGCAGAACTAGAAAAATAAAAGTTGACAGATAATGATAAATCACTTATTATAAGTCATTAATAAGTGACTTATCGAAAATGAATGAGAAAAATATGAGAAAGACTATTGACATTTCTTATCCCATTCAATAAAATACAGTCAGATTAAAAAACTAAATATAAAATAATCAATCATAAAGAGAGTAGATAAGAACCATTTCTCAAAGCGAGATAGGGCAGAGTGTAAGCCTATCAGAAAATTCTTGTTGAACCGCACTTTATGGATGAAAAAGTGAAACTAGTAGCTTTTTCCGCAAATCATGCGTTACTAAAATGAGGTGGATGTGTCTTTGAGCACGTCAACTAGAGTGGTACCGCGGAATCAATGAACTTTGACCCGTCTCTTGCATATTATAGAATATATGTAGGGGACGGTTTTTTTGTACCTACAATGAAAAAAAGGAGTTTTAATTATGTCGATCGATTTCTTTAGTGCGTATTTGCCGCTCTATTTTAAAGGAGCAGGTTATACCATTGCACTATCTTTTATCGCAATTTTTATGGGAGTTTTATTTGGGTCATTGCTAGCAGTCATGAAAATGTCGAAAAACCCACTTGCTCGTATACCAGCGCAAGCTTATATTCAAATTGTTCGAGGCACACCATTGCTCGTTCAACTCTTTATTATTTATTATGGCCTTTACGTGATTAATATCCAGCTGCCAGACTTTATGTCCGGTGTGATTACCATCGCCTTAAACTCAGCAGCCTACATCGCTGAAATTATCCGTGCGGGTATTCAAGCGGTAGATAAAGGCCAGATGGAAGCAGCACGCTCTATCGGAATGAATCAAAACCTAGCCATGCGTCAAATTATTTATCCGCAAGCCTTGAAAAATATCTTACCTGCTTTGGGGAACGAATTTGTTACGTTGATGAAAGAATCAGCAATCATTTCAGTCGTTGGTATGCGTGACTTGATGTTTAATGCGCAAGTAGTGGCGGGTGCAACTTATATGCCATTTATGCCTTACGTTATCGCTGCTGCATTCTATTTTGTCTTAACATCGATTGCAAGTAAGCTAGTTGAACTATTTGAAAGAAGGTTGAAACAAAGTGATTAAAACAAATAACTTAAAAAAATCATTTGGTGAGAAGGAAGTTCTAAAAGGTATCAATGAAGAAATTAAAGAAGGCGAAGTAGTCGTTGTCATTGGTCCTTCTGGTTCTGGTAAAAGTACCTTTCTTCGCTGCTTGAATCTTCTGGAAGAACCAACATCAGGAGAGGTACTCTTTGATAACCAAGTGATTAATCAAAAGGGTGTTAATATTGATGAAGTGAGAACAAAGATGGGAATGGTTTTTCAAAACTTCAATCTGTTCCCTCATTTGACTGTATTGCAAAATATTACCATTGGTCCACTTCAAATTAATAAAGTATCAAAAGGAGAAGCACATCAAATTGCAACAGACTTACTTCAAAGTATGGGACTTGCGGATAAAGCGGAAGCTTATCCTAACTCATTATCAGGTGGTCAAAAACAACGGATAGCTATTGCACGTGCCTTAGCTATGCAACCGAAAATGATGTTGTTTGATGAACCAACGTCAGCGCTTGATCCTGAAATGGTTGGCGAAGTATTACAGGTTATGAAAAACTTAGCAACGAATGGCATGACCATGGTTGTTGTGACACATGAAATGGGATTTGCTAGAGAAGTGGGCGATCGCATCTTGTTTATGGATGAGGGTTATATTGTTGAACAAGGTACGCCAGAACAACTATTTGATCAACCTCAAAACGAACGTACACAAAATTTCTTATCTAAAGTATTATAAAAAAAGCATTAGGAGGAATGGAAGATGAAAAAGACTTGGCTAAAAGGTGTAATGGGATTAATGAGTATGGCAGCATTAGCTGCATGCGGCGCAAATGAAGGAGCATCTAGTGATTCTTCAGCAAACACATCGAAAGATAAACTAGCACAAATTCAAGATAAAGGTGAGTTAGTGATTGCAACAACAGCTGATTACCCACCATACGAATGGCATTTAGTAAAAAATGGGAAAGACGAAATCGTTGGTTTCGATATTGATATTGCCAATGAGATTGCAACTGAATTAGGTGTTGAGCTTATTGTAAAAGATATGGACTTTGATGGGTTGATTCCAGCTCTTTCAACAGGAAAAGTTGACCTTGTTATTGCAGGAATGAACCCAACCGCTGAACGTGCTGAAAGTGTTGATTTCACAGATATTTATGTGACAACGGAAGATGTTGTCTTAATTAGAAAAGAGGACGGTGAAAAGTACACATCTCCTGAATCATTAGATGACGCAAAATGGGCTACACAAAAATCAACAATCCAAGAAGATTTCTTGAAAGAAGCTTATGCAGATAACTATTTACAATCAGTTGGTAAATGGGGAACAGCAATCCTTTCATTAAATACGGGTAAAGTAGATGCCATCTTGATGGTTGAAACTGTAGCAAACCAATATGCAAAAGAAAATGACAACTTGATGGTTGCTAACCTTGATATTGCTAGTGAGGCAAATGAAGCAGCAATCGCAGTTCAAAAGGGTAACGAAGCGTTCTTAACAACGGTTAATGGCATTTTGAATGACCTACAAGAAGCTGGTAAAGTAGATGAATTAATCTTGAAAAATGTTCAATTGATGGAAGAAAATTCATCTGAAGAATAATAAAAAATGTCGGGAAAATTTCCCGACATTTTTTTATTTGAGTTTTTCATCATAATGAGCGCGTTCGCCACCAACTGACTTTGGACGTGTCCGTGCAGCAGATAAAATAGCACTCCCAATTTTGTTTAATGATAAGCGAACAGGAACAACAACTGGAATCATATGCATTCCTATAAAGGTTTGACCAATATCTAATCCAGCTTTTGCTTCAATAGCTTCTACTAGTACGGGATCTTCCATTCCATTGTAGGCAGCTGTTGCAAAGCTGCCGCCTGCGTGCAGGTGAGGAACAGCATTAACGATGGTATATCGTTCTGCCTTAGCAATTTTCCGATCAATTACTAAAGAACGGTTTAAGTGCTCACAGCATTGGGCAGCTAAAACAAGCTGATGTTGACGTAGCGCTTTTTGAGCTGTTTCAAAAATCAATTCGCCAACTTCCTTACTACCAGCCGTACCAATCTTTTCGCTAATGACTTCACTTGAAGAGCAACCAATGACAACAATGTCCCCATCTTCAAGTTTTGAAACAGCAATGAGTTCTCGAACGGCTTTATCAACTTCATTTCTAATTTTCTCTAACATTCTAAAACTCCTCTACAGTTATTTCTTTCATTATCTAATAAAAAGATAGATTTGTCATTTCTTCTCTCTTATATTTGCCAGTGCCTCCACTATCGCTGCAAAAATAACAAACCCTATGCCAACAATAGGGAAAACTACCCAAGCAGTATCCCAGTTACCATGGAAGAATCCTTGGTAAAGAAAATAAAGGGTCGCCAACGGAAAGACAATGGATGAAATAGTTTCTTGGATTTGATTAGCTTTCACTCGAATAGGCGAATGCTCACCGATGCGGAGTAGTTTTTCATAGCTATCCTTTTGAATGCCAAAGAAGACAAATAAGAAAACACCAACAGCGATAAAACTCAGTAATAGTGAGACACCAATATATGATTCAGGTAAAAACACCAGGCTTAGTAATAGGACAACTGGTCCTAATATACATAAAGCTACACCGAAGGCGATAGCATAAGTAAAGCGTGTTTTAAAAAGATTGTATTCTTTTTTTATTTCAAGATAGTATTGAGGATCCAATTCAAGTTCTTTTTTATCATAGCCAAAGTTAGAGTCTTTCAAGCCAAATATGATAAACAGGGCAACGGCAATGGCGATAATCACTAATAAAACAATAACACCAAGTAAATCAAAAGCAGTTGATGAGAACAACCATTGTGTGAGAGACATCGTTAAAAACATCATTGTGACTGAAATGATACACATAAAAACACCTAATGCGATTGCAAATGCAAATTTTGTTCGATGAACTAAAAAAGCTTCAGCTTCTTGATTTGAAAGAGAAAGGATATTGGGATCAGAATCAAATGATTCATTCTCTTTTTCCAGATTGTATTCCTCAATAATTTCATCAATATTACCAAATTCAGATAATACTGTTCCGATTGCCTCGTTATCGCTAACACCAGCTTCTTTTAAAGCAAGGTATTTATCCTCCATATTAATGAGCATATCTGCTTTGAGCTGGTCCATTTCAGTTGTTCGAGGTAAGTTGATAAAAATGGATTCGATGTAGGCATAAATTGTTTCCATGATAATTCCTCCTTATTAGTCGTGGTGGCCGATGAATTGATCAATCAATTCTTTTGTTGCAGACCATTCCTCTATTTTTTCATCATAAATAGTTTTACCTAGTGGCGTAATCGTATAGTACGTTCTTGGCTTTCCAAATGTCTCTGAAGAAGAGTAGGAACGAATAAGTTCTTTTTTTTCCAGACGAGAAAATGCAGAGTAGAGCGTCGTTTCCTTCATAACATAATTACCTTGAGAAATATCTTTAATCGTACTGGAGATTTGATAACCATAGGAATCGTTCTCGACAAGGATGGATAAAATTAATAGATCGTTAAAGCCTCTCATAATATCACTTGAAATCATTTTATCAACTCCTTTTTACTCCGCCTGTCGTAGTAACTTTACTATAGCACGATTACTACGACAGGTAAAGTAAAATAACTTCTTAATTGATAAAGCGCTTTAATGATAAAATTCTAATCTTATTAAGTTATTGTTCGTGTTTAATCTGTTTACTTTTTGATAATAAGCTTTATAATAGGATTAAATAAACGAAAAACTAAAATAAAACAAAAAAATAAAATTAATGTTCGTAAATAGGAGGAAGTTATGGAAAGCAATGTTGAAGAAATCGTAGGAAACATGCACGAAGCAGCTGTAGAAGTTGAGACAACCGATAACGAGTTATTATACGGGGTAGAAGATAGTCCCGATCTTATTACAACTAGTGTGTTAGGTTTTCAAAATGTTATCACTGCTTTTGGTGGTTTAGTCGCAGTGCCATTAGTGATTGCAGGTATGGCTGGATTTGGTGTAGCAGATACTGCTTATCTGGTTAGTGCAGGGTTGTTAGTATCCGGCATTGTTTCGATTATTCAATCAAAAGGTATTGGTCCGAAAGCTTTCCGTGTCGGTGGAGGTTTACCGACTATTATGGGAACTGACTTTGCTTTCGTAGGACCTGCTGCTTCTGTTATTGCAACAGGTGGTATCGCTGCTTACTTTGGTGGAACGATGATGGCAGCTGTACTTGAAATTGTTATGAGTTATTTTATCAAACCATTGATGAAATTCTTCCCACCTGTTGTAACAGGTTCAGTTATTTCTCTAATGGGGATGACATTGATGTCTGTTGCTATGGATTGGGCAGCTGGTGGAGTTGGTGCTGCTAACTATGGTGCGCCTTTAAATATTATGATTGCTGTTTTTGTTTTCATGATTATTGGTGTTGTTAATCATTACGGTGGTAACAAAATTGCGCCTCTATCTGTTTTAATTGGAGCGGTTGTTGGCTATATCGTATGTATTCCACTTGGTATGGTTGATTTCCAACAAGTTTCTGATGCAGCATGGTTTGCTTTCCCACAATTATTCAAATATGGTATTACCTTTAAATTCGAATATGCACTACCGTTTGTGACAGGTTACTTAGTTACTGTTATCGAAACAGTAGGCGTTATGCAAACACTTGGTCAAGTTACAAAAACAGAATTGAAAGATGAAGATATCGCTGCTGGTGTTCGTGCAGACGGTGTTGGATCATTTATCGGACCAATTTTTGGTTCAGGACCAGCTGCAACATTTAGTCAAAATGCTGGTTTGATTCCAATGACTCGCAATGCTTCTCGTAAAGTTGCTATCGCAGCAGGTGTGATTATGATTTTAATGAGTTTATTCCCTAAATTTGCAACACTTGTTTCAATTATGCCAATGCCTGTATTAGGTGGAGCAGGACTATTGATGTTTGGTAACGTTGCTGCAGCTGGTATTCAATCATTATCTCGTGTTAAATTCAATAACCGTAACATGATCATTGTCGCTGCTTCTCTAGCAGTTGGACTAGGCGTTTCATTCCGACCAGAAGTAACTGTAGGCTTGCCAACATTCCTAAGTGGATTGTTCTCTTCAGGAATTTCAGCAGGAACAATCGTGGCGCTAGTTATGAATATTATTTTAAAAGAAAAAGAAGAAACAGTAACACAAACAGCTTAATATATAAAAGCCCTCACTAGACTATGTGTGATAGTCCAATGAGGGCTTTTTTTGATGGCTAGAGTGAATAAAAATCAAATTTGCTAGTTCTATTCACTTCTACTGATCTAAAAGGTCTTCTAAAACTGCTCGAAAGTGATTTCGGTCGTCTTGAGTAAATGCTTTAGGACCCTTTGTTCGTTTACCGCTTTTCCTAATTTGAGCATTGAGATAACGAGATTCCAATAGTTGATCAATATTTTGGTGCGTATAAAGAAAGCCGTTATGGTGTAGGACAGTTAGCTGTTTTCCCAGTGCTAGAGAAGCGAGGCCGTAATCTTGAGTAACCAAAAGATCACCTTTTTTGGCGAGCGCCATAATCCGATAGTCAGCAGCTTCACGGTCAGAATCAACATAAACAACTTCAACATGTTGAGGAACTTCTTTATTAGAAAAATGAGCAAAGCTCGTCACTAAAATAACGGGCAAGCTACGCTTTTTTGTTTCTTCATAAATAATCGTTTTTACTGGAGAAGCATCTCCATCAATAATTACAGTCATAGTCTACCTCCTTATTTCTTTTATTTTACCAAAGATATGAGAAAAGCGTTGGAAATGATAAAATAAGCTTAAGTTTAAAAAGAAAAACTTGTGTTATTATTTAAAACAACATACTATAATTACGTGGAGTTTTATTAAATGTAGTAGTAAAGGAGATCGCTATGAGAATCGGAATAGATAAGATTGGTTTCTATACACCTCCCATGTACGTTGATATGAATGAATTGGCGGAGGCTCGAGGTGATGAACCAGCAAAATATACAATTGGTATTGGGCAAAGTCAAATGGCTGTTACGCCATTAAGCCAAGATATCGTCTCAATGGCGGCAAATGCTGCTTTCCAAATATTAGAGCAAGACGATTTAGATAAAATTGACTTAGTTATTGTAGGAACAGAGAGTGGCTTCGACGCATCGAAATCTGCTGCTGTATATGTTCATCAATTACTAGGGATTCAGCCTCATGCACGTTCTATTGAAATGAAGCATGCTTGTTATGGTGCGACGGCAGGTATTCAAATGGCTAAGGGGCATATTGCCTTAAATCCTGATCGCAAAGCCTTGGTTATTGCAACTGACATTGCACGTTATGGACTAGCGACTGGTGGTGAAGTGACACAAGGAGCGGGAGCTGTAGCGATGCTAGTTAGCGCTAATCCACGTATCATGAGCTTAGAAAATAATTCAGCATATTTATCAAAAGATATTATGGATTTTTGGCGTCCAACTTATTCAGAATATGCTATGGTTGATGGCCAATATTCCAATGAACAATACATTTCATTTTTCTTAGAAACATGGAATCTATATAAAGAAAAAACAACTATGACGATTGAGGATATTAAGGCATTCTGTTTCCATTTACCTTATACGAAAATGGGGCTAAAAGCGCTGAGAGAAATTTTAGCTGAAGCAGATGAAGATAAGCAAGCGGAGCTGCAAGAGCTGTTCCAACTGAGCACAACATTCAGCCGTAATGTCGGAAATATTTATACAGGGTCACTTTACCTTGGACTGTTATCGTTATTAGAACAAGATAGTCAATTAGCTGAAGGAGATCGTATTGGTTTGTTTAGTTATGGATCAGGTGCGGTTGGAGAATTCTTTACAGCTATTTTAGAAGAAGGCTACAAGTCGCAATTAGCGATTGAAACACATAAAAGTCTGTTCGATAGCCGCCAGCAGATTTCTGTTGCGGATTACGAAACGATTTTCTCACAACAACTGCCACAAGATGGTAGTGAAGTGGTCGTAGAAACCAAAGAAGATCCGTCAAAAATTTGTTTGGCAGGCATTAAAGATCATAAACGTTTCTATTTAGTTAAATAATAAAAAAATCAGTAGCGACCCACTTAATATGTGGTCGCTACTGATTTTTTTAAGCCTGATTTGATCGGTAAAAAGTTATGCCAACTTCTGTATCTTCTACATAAGCACCTTTTTCGGTCGTCAATAGCAATAGAATGAAGTAAAAATCCCCTACGCAAGAAGCCGCATGAAAGGCTGAGAAGAAAATAAAGGCTATACCTTGAAACCAGCCTAGTAGAAAGGCAATGAAAATGAGACTATTAATGATGACAAAAGGTGCCAAAATAATAATGGAAAATTGTCCTTTTGTATAGATTGATTGCGGACTTGTCGCATAAGCCATACCATTTTTAAAGCCAAATTTCACCTTTCCTTCAGGATTAAATAGTTTGAAGAAAAGACCATGGATGAGTTCATGAACAATCACAATCCCGAACATAATGAGAAAACCTTTAAAAGAAGTAGATAAATCAAAATGTTGTTCAAAGGCGCCATTACCTAAAATGAGAGTGGCGATAAAACCAAAGAAGAAAATAAACAGTATCATTAGAATGACACTAGCTACATTTAGCCAAATAATGGTTTTTTTACTTTCTAAAAGATCAATTTCTTTGATAAGGGTCATATCTCTTACTCCTATCTATTCTGTTTTATGTGATCTAAAATTTCTTTTGCTTGAGCTAAATTCATGTGTTTATGATTTTTTAATTCTGCTGCAACTAATTCAATATCATCAGCTGTGGCACCCGCACTAATGGCAAGCGAGCGAGCATGTAGCCCCATATGTCCTTTTTGAATACCTTCTGTGACGAGAGCGCGAATAGCTGAAAAGTTTTGAGCCAATCCAACTGAGACAATAATTGATTCAAGTTGTTCAGCATTAGGATAGTCAAGAAGATGGTGAGTCATCTTAGCACCAGGGTGGAAAGAAATAGAGCCACCAACTGTTCCAACTGGCATCGGTAAGGTTAATTCCCCAATTAAATCGCCATTATCAGCCGTCTTCCAGCTGGAAAGAGCACGGTATTGGCCAGATCTTGACGCATAAGCATGAACACCAGCCTCCATAGCGCGCCAGTCATTCCCGCTCGCTAAAACAACAGCGTCAACCCCGTTCATAATGCCTTTGTTGTGCGTGACTGCACGATAAGGATCAACAGTTGCTAGTTGAGAAGCAAGAACAATTAAATCTCTTACTTCTTCACCACTTAGCTCGCCTTTAGCTAGAGCATCAGCAGGAACGCGACAGCTCGCTGTTGCCAAACATTCCGTCGCATAATTGGATAGAATTCCCATAAGAGCAGTCCCACCACTCAGTTCTTCCAGATAAGGCAAAATAGCCTCCATCATCGTATTGATCATATTAGCACCCATGGCTTCTAATGTTTCCACATGCAAATGAACGATTAAAAAATGGGGCGTATTGTATTCAGGATCAGCTTGTATTTCACGGATACGAATGCTATCTGCGCCACCGCCACGTTTAACAATAGAGGGGTGAGCTTGGTTAGCTTTTTGAATGATGTCAATTTCGTAATCATCAATGATTGCAATTGCTTTTTCTGGATCAGGGACGTTGGTTAAAATGGCCTGTCCAATCATCATACGTTCAGTGACTGCTGTTTGGAAACCACCATGTTGTGCAAATAATTTGGCTGCGGAGCTTGCTGCAGCAATTACCGATGGTTCTTCCATTGCCATAGGAACGACATAATCCTGGTCATCAATTAAAAAGTTGAGAGCCAGTCCATATGGAAGTTGGTAAGTCGCTACTTGATTTTCAATCATACTATCAGCAACATCTTCAGAAAGAGCCAAATGATTGGCTAATAAGTCTTTTTCTTCCGTACCAACAAAACCTGCTTTTTCTAAGGCATCAATGCGTTCAGTTCGCTTTTTTTTATAAAATTTAGCTAATTCACTTATGTTTTTAGAGGTCATGACTAGCTTCCTTTCTTTCAAACTATTATAACATATTAAAAACACAAAAAAAACCAGTCATCAAGACTGGCTCTCTTTGAAATTATTACATACCGTCGTTTTCAACAACCGCTTCTGGGTTATTTAAAACACTGTCATCAAATTGTTTAATGGTTCTGGATGAGACAACACCGGCTAACATAGAGTCGTTAACGTTAACCATTGTACGCATCATATCAACAACAGGTTCAACAGAGATAACAAGACCTGCAATCGCGATTGGTAAGTTTAAAGCGCCTAGTACGATTAAAGCCGCAAAAGTTGCGCCGCCACCAACACCAGCAACACCGAATGAACCGATTGTTACAATTGCAATTAAAGTTAGGACAAACCCAACGCTCGTTACATCAATACCAACAGTTGGCGCAATAATGGTTGCCAACATAGCAGGGTAAACACCCGCACAACCATTTTGACCAATTGAAACGCCGAAACTTGCTGCAAAGTTAGCTGAAGCTGAATCCACGCCTAGCGCTTCTGTTTGAGTTTTAATATTTAAAGGTAGCGCACCTGCACTTGAGCGTGCAGTAAAGGCAAAACTTAAAACAGGGAATGCCTTCTTGAAATAAGTTAGCGGGCTAACTTTTTGAGTAATCAGAATAATACTGTGAAGAATCAAGACAACGAATAGAGCAGCGTATGAAGCTAATACGAAGACACCTAAATTAAGAATGGCTTGTAGACTTGATGTTGCAGTCATTTTCGTTGTTAATGCTAAAATTCCATAAGGTGTTAAGCGAAGAACAAGTGTTACGATTCGCATAATAACAGCTTGAACAGCATCTAAGCCTTTTTTGAATGTTGCAGCGTTAGTCGCATCTTTACGTTTAATGCCCATATAAGCAATACCGACAAAAGAAGAGAAGATAACAACTGAAATAGTAGATGTGCTTCTAAGACCAGCGAAGTCTTCAAAAATGTTAGATGGAATGAAACTTAGAATTTGTCCAGGAATCGTCAATCCGACTACTTGTTGTTGACGCTCAGCTAGTGATTCAATTCGAGCGGCTTCTGCAGCTCCTTCAACAAATTGCGCACCATCTAAATTGAAGATAATAACAGCAGCCCATCCGATAAAAGCAGCAACAGCTGTAGTAGCTAACAATGTTACTAATACAGAAATACTAATTTTACCTAAGTCCTTTGTTTGTTCAATCTTTGTAAAGGCTCCTACAACTGAAACAAAGATTAACGGCATGATTAACATTTGTAAGAATCTAACATAACCAGACCCCACAATACTCATCCAGTCAATTGCTACAGTCGTAACGTCGCTGTCTGCTTTAAATAAGAGTTGGATAATAATACCAAAAACAAGACCAATGGCCAGTGCAGTGAAGACACGTGTTGAAAATTTCACGTATTTCGCTGCCATGCGTTGCAATAAGAACAATAATCCAGTAAAAATAGCTAAAATTGCAATAATAATGACAGTATCCATTGTTTTTACCTCCTAAAATAGTCGTTCTATAAGATAACTCTTTAGCAAGTATAAAGAAAAGTAGAATATTATTCTACTTTTCTGCCTGTATGTTCATAAAATTATTGAATACCTAATTTTTCTTTGACAATATCTTTCATTTCATTCACCTTTACCGAAGTATGGTGGCGAATGGGGTCATGAAGGGCTTCTTCAATGGCATTAGGGAAGGCAATGCCAGTTAAATCACGTAATTGCGATAAAGAATCTTCTAAAGACGTTTCTTTGAAATTGCTATTTGTCGCTTCTAAAACAGCCAATGGGAATTTATAAGGACTGGCAGTTGAAGCAATAACAGTTGTTGTCTGATCATTTGTTTTTGAACGATAGTCATTCGCCACATAAGCAGCAACAGCAGTATGGGGATCAAGAACATAGTTTGACTCTTCGAAAGTGTGCTTGATTTGGTCAGAGACCGCTTGTTCACTAGCAAATCCAGCATAGAATTCGACCGTTTTTTCAAGCATATCAGCTGTTACTTCATATAAGCCATCTTTCGATAATGAAGCCATATACGATGCTACTAATTGTGTGTCTTCACTCGCAAGGTGATAGAGCAGACGTTCTAAGTTACTTGATACTAAAATATCCATCGAAGGTGATGAAGTCAAGATAAAATCACGGTTACGATTATAGGTTCCTGTCTTGAAAAAGTCAGTTAGGACATTGTTTTCGTTTGATGCTACGACTAATTTATTAATCGGCAAGCCCATTTCTTTCGCATAATAAGCGGCTAGAATATTACCGAAGTTACCTGTTGGGACAACCACATTAATAGCATCACCAGCTTGAATACTCAGTTGATCAACTAATTGGCCGTACGCATAAACATAATAGATAATTTGTGGAATGAGACGGCCAATATTAATCGAGTTAGCAGATGAAAAGCGAAGCTTGTTAGCGTGTAAGTCAGATGCTAACTCTTTATCAGCAAATAGTTCTTTTACCTTTGTTTGGGCATCGTCAAAGTTCCCTTCGATGGAAACGACATGAACGTTATCACCTTTTTGTGTCAGCATTTGCTTCTCTTGAATATCACTAACACCATCTTTTGGATAAAAGACAATGATATGCGTATTCGGAACATCTGCGAAGCCAACAAGAGCAGCTTTACCAGTATCGCCACTAGTTGCAGTTAAAATGACAATATCTTCTTGGCTATCATTCTTTTTAGCAGAAATAGTCATTAATTTTGGCAGAATAGATAGGGCCATATCTTTAAAGGCAATTGTAGGGCCATGAAAGAGTTCTAAATAATGATCGTGACCAGCTTCTACAAGTGGTGTGATAAGGGCAGTATCAAATTTCTCCTGATTATAAACTTGGATACTTTCGTTAATCTCATCGTCTGTAAAGTCAGTTAAAAAAGCTTTTAAAATATGAAAAGCAATCTCTTGATAATTTTTTTTTGCTAAATCTTCTAATGCCAATGTTAATTGTGGAATAGTAGATGGGACAAATAAACCGCCGTCTGGTGCAATACCTGCTAGAATGGCTTCTGAAGCGGTATAAGATAATTGGTTGTTACGTGTACTGTGATAAGTGATAGTCATATAATTACTCCTTTAAATGAGGATTTTCTAATGAAAGTATGCCACACTCTAAGATAAAACTCAATTACCTTTTGTAATTATATAGAAAAGACCGAGACAAAAGTCTCGGTCTGAGGTCATTATTCTTCAGCGTCCGCATTTTCACCAATGACTTCTGGCTCAGCAACTTCTGCGTCTGTATCGCTTTCTTCTTCTAGTTGAGGCGCGGCAACAACGAATACTGTTGTTTCAGCATCCGACAAGACCGTCACATTTTCAGGGACTTTCAAATCAGCAACAGTTAATGAATCACCAATTTCAAGACTAGCAACGTCAACTTCAATTTCACTTGGAATATGAGTTGGTTCTGTTTCAATTTCTAGTTCATTTAACGGTTGAGTCAAGATACCGGCTTTAATTTCTTCAGCACCCGTAGCATTAATCGTAACAGTAACGGTAACCTTTTGTCCTTTTGTAATGGCTTGTAATTCAACGTTGTAATATTCTGGTTTTAAAGCAGAGTGATCAACGTTTTTAATAATAACTTGTGTTTCTTCACCCTCGATAACAATATTGAAAACCGCATTTCGTCCTTCTGAACGCAACAGTTCTTCAAATTGCTTGGCATCGACTAATACCGGAGTTGCATCGAATTCTTTTCCAAAAACAACTGCTGGAATTTTATTATCTACTCGTGCTTGTTTTGAAGCTGAAGTACCTAATCTTTCTCTTTTTTGAGCTGTTAATTTCATAAAATCTTTCCCTCCATTTTTGCGCTCGGTTAATTAACATAAAAAATATATTAATTAAATGCGCATAATATATAACCATTATAGCATTGAATGAAAGAAAAAGCTAATGATAGCCTTTTTCATAACAAACAGATATGAAAAAAGTGGTGTCTATTTATACTTAAATCTAGTATACTTTTTGAGTATGAAAAAAGTATGAAGGAGTTGATAAGAAAATGTGGTGGTTTATCCCTGCAATTATTGCAACGATCTCTTGGGGTACAGCAGACTTATTTTACAAGAAAGGGTCTGTCCCAGACGATAAATATAGTTATTTAAAGACCGTTATCATGGTTGGGTTTATTATGGGAATCCATGCTGTATATGTCATGCTAGTCCAAGGTGTTTCTTATGACCCGTCTTATATGATTAAGTATTTACCGGTATCATTCTTTTATATTACATCTATGGCAGTTGGTTATGCTGGGTTAAGATTCTTAGAGTTATCTATTTCAGCACCTGTTCAAAATTCGTCAGGTGCCATTGCAGGCTTACTGACGTTTATCTTTTTAGGACAATCTGTGACAGGACTACAATTTGGTGCCATTGCACTGATTACCGTTGGCGTTGTCTTACTAGGCGTATTTGAACATCGTCTGGCAGAAAAAGAACGGTTGGAAACTAAAGAAGTGATCGATCGTAAGTATAAATACGGCGCAATCGCCTTACTGTTTCCATTGTTTTACGCGATTCTTGATTCAATTGGAACGTTTGCTGATGCGTGGTTCTTTGATGCTTACGCTAATCTAGACGAAGCAACGCTTGAAATGCAAGCCAACCTATCGTATGAGTTTACCTGGTTGTTAGTAGCTATTGTAGCTTTTATCTATGTGGTTATCATCAAAAAACAACCGTTTAAATTAAAGGATCAAAAAGATCGCGGCGCTGCAGCTATTTTTGAAACAATCGGTCAGTTCTTCTATGTTTATGCCATTAGTTCAAATGCTGTTATTGTCGCACCAATGATTTCTGCCTATGCAGTTGTATCGATTATCCTTTCTCGTATTTTCTTAAAAGAAAAACTGACAAAAGGCCAATACATGGCGATTGTGGGAATTATTATAGGGATTATTATTTTAAGTATTGAGTAAAACAAAAAGTGGTTCGGGAAAATTCCCGAACCACTTTTTTTATAGACTAGGGGATTATAAGTTCAGCCATCAATGTCTAGCTCCCAAGTCCTGACCTAGTGAAAAAAAGATAAATTTGCCCCATTGCGCGCTTCGCTGCTCGCTAACGCATATCATTCGACTAACCCGCTGAAGCGTGAAGTCTCCTGACAATTCAGGGTCAAATTTCCTATTTTTTCATAGGCCAAGGCGGACTTGTCCGCTTTTCTTATTTTTGATGACATTCATAAAAGTCTTTTTTGGTTTGGATAAAGCGACTGAAATCGTTCAACAATTGAAAAAGAATCGCTCTATTTTCAAACTCAGGTCGGCTTTGAGGCAATTGACTCTCTCTAAACTGATTCAGTAAAAGGTCAATGTCGTGTAACAAATAGTCACCTGAATTAGACTCATGCAATTGATTGGCAGTGAGGTAAAAAAGACCGGATAGAATTTTATTTTCTTTCATTGGAATAACACAAATCGCTAGATTTTTCTCCATATAAGTTAAAATGGTTGCTTGGCTTTTACGCATTTCAATATAGCGAATATCATATTCTGATTGATTTAAAATTCTGTTTTCAGATTCTATTAAAACCAAACGCTCAGCATCAGACAAAAGTTGGTTAAGTTGATGGAGTAAGTCTCGATTGAAAGGACTACCATCCTTTAAGGCAATAGAAAAGGATAATAAAACCTCCTTCATACAAGTATCAGCTGCTTCTTTCAATTCAACGATATGATTTGTTTTGGAAGGCATATAAGAATTGATGATTAGTGCAATTCCAGCTCCAACAATCATTAAAAGTAATTCATTGGTCAGCCATTCTAGCGATGTACTTTGTTCGATTAACAAATGAGTAACCAATACAGAACATGGTGCGATACCAGAATCAACCTTTAGTAAATAAGCAGATGGTACATAAAGTAATAGATATAAGGCAAAGACATAGATATTAAATCCTAATATAGAAAAAAGAACGGCTGCAATACTCAAGGCTAGAATAGTTGATACTAATCGCTGACCAGCAGTGAGAAGGGATGTCTTTTTTGTGTCTAAGACGCTTAAAATAGCAATGATACCAGCTGCAACAGCATAGTCTAGCCCCAACCAGCCAGCGACTATAATAGCAATAAAAGCTGAACTGGCGATTTTTACTGTTCGTAGACCCAGTGACATGGGACAACCTCCAATTAAATTATTTTAGCAGTATACCCAGTGATGAGGAGATACCTTTTTGAATTCTTGTCCCTCATAGTTGGTCAGCTCTAGCTGTGCCTGTGTGACACTTGGGCGGTTTGCTTCAAATGTTGGATCAGGAACAGGAATAGCTGATAATAGTTTTTTAGTATAAGGGTGAACCGGATTGGCGAACAGTTCTTCAGCATCCGCTAATTCAACGATTTTTCCTTTATACATAACTGCAATTCGATCAGAAATCTTTTTAACCATTGCTAAGTCATGGGCAATGAATAAGTAGGTTAAGCCGAGCTTTTCTTGAAGATCTTCTAATAAGTCCACAATTTGTGCTTGGATAGAAGCATCTAAAGCCGATAGTGGTTCATCCAAAACAATAAATTCTGGATTAACGGCTAAGGCTCGCGCAATACCAATTCGTTGGCGTTGTCCGCCAGAAAACTCATGAGGAAAGCGTTGCGCATAAGAAGCTTCTAAGCCAACTAATTCCAATAGTTCAGATACACGGGCATTGCGTTCCTTTTTATTCTTAGCTAATCCATGAATATCGAGTGATTCACCAATAATATCTTGAATTTTCATTCTTGGATTAAGTGAAGCATAGGGGTCTTGGAAAATCATTTGCATATGTTTACGCATTGCTTTCAATTCCGCATTGTTCAAGCTATTAATATCAAATCCTTCAAATAATGTTTCACCACTGTCTGCTTGGTGGAGTCGTAAAATAGTCCGCCCAGTTGTTGATTTTCCAGAACCTGATTCTCCAACTAGTCCTAGTGTTTCACCGCGGTAAATAGAGAAACTTAATTGGTCAACGGCTTTGACTGAATGATGACGTCCATAAGCGAATTCTTTTTGCAATTGAGAAACATTTAGAATAACGTCACGCTTTCCGCTATGAATCTCTTCTAGTTTTTTTAAGGATTTTACGGATTTTGTCTCATTTAATTTAGGTAAAGCAGCCAGTAGCATCTTAGTATAGTCATCAACTGGATTTTGGAAAACAGATAAGGTGTCTCCTTGTTCAACGATGTGGCCGTTTTTCATAACAACCACTTTGTCACACATATTAGCGACAACACCAAAATCATGCGTAATTAAAATAATTGCCGTACCAAATTTTTTCTGGATATCTTTTAACAAATCTAGAATTTGGGCTTGGATGGTCACATCAAGGGCTGTTGTTGGCTCATCCGCAATAATTAGAGATGGGTTACATGCTAAAGCCATAGCGATCATCATGCGTTGACGCATTCCACCAGAAAATTCATGGGCATACTGTTTATAACGGTAATCCACATCCGTAATCCCAACATGGGTCATCATTTCTTTGGCTTTCTTTTCGGCTTCCTTCTCAGAAACTTTTTCGTGGTAACGAATGGTTTCGCTAATCTGTTTGCCAAGAGTCATGGTCGGGTTGAGTGATGTCATGGGGTCTTGGAAAATCATACTAATGTCTTTTCCTCGCACAGACCGCATGTCTTTTTCAGATTTTTCTAACAGGTTTTCACCTAAATAAAGAGTACGTGATTCAGGGTGAACATGGGCATTAGGAGATAATAACTGCATGATGGAACGTGCAGTTACACTTTTACCACTGCCAGATTCACCTACTAAGCCAATGGTTTCACCTTTTCCAACAGTAAATGATACGTCAGAAACAACTTTCTGCACATCAGAGCCTACTGAGAATGACACTGATAAATTTTGAATTGATAGTAAAGCAGTCATATTGACATCCTTCCTCGAGAAAATAGTGTTAATCAAAAAATAGCACGCTTTCTCTAAAAAAGAAAGGAAACTTTTCTTCTGAAAAAAAGTAAGCGATTGTTCTTGACGGAAGAAAGGCGCTCTGCTATATTAAGAATCAGCTAAACATTCGAAATAAAAGACTATGAAAAGAAGAGTACAGACTAGATTATGAGTAAAGCGAGTCCCGTTTGGTGTGAGGGGATCTGATAAAAGGTTTGGAAGTGCATCTTGGAGTCGTATGGGTGACGTTTTAATCAGCCCATAACGGGATTGCCCGTTACAGCAAGCCATTATAGAAGAAATTCCGTATTGGACTGAGCAACAGCTTGCCTTTTTGCGTGCTGTTACTTAAGGGTAAAATTAACTATTTTACCCTTAAGTAGACTGTTTTATGAACAGTTTATTTAGGGGTGTTTTTTTTTTGAAAGAGGAGGAGAGTAGTTGGAGGCAGTAGGAAAAAGTAAATGGCTGGATAACCTCCAGTATCTTTACACAAGAGCTTACCAAAAACAGTCGTGGAAAATCGCATTAGTCATCAGTGGTCTGTTCTTTCATCTAATTGTCTGGATAACATTCCTCTTGAGTAAAAAGACCAAGCATCACTTATCATCAGCTGATATTGATGAAGCCTTTGAATCAAGTGGACGGAAGCAAGACTTAAAAGAAAAAATTCAACAGCAAGAGTTAAAGAAGAACCGATACTTAAGCATTGAAAAAACGCCAATTCAAATTGAAAAAGATGTAGAAGGTCGTTTTCAATTAGAACTCAAGAATGAAAAAGAAAAGTGGAAAACAGCTTACTATGAGGATAAGCAAGTTGAGGAGTATAGTTATTTAAAAGCAACACTTGATGCGTTCGCTTATACACCACTCTTTATTTTATCCATTATCCTAGCATGGCCGATGTATCTCTTTTTAGGTATTGTATCAAAGCCAACGCTCTATTATTTAGCAGCTCGTTTGGTCATGATGCTCTTTGTTATTGTTGGAGTAACTGTTATTGTTTTTACACTTCTTTATTTTTCACCATCTGATCCCGCGACTAATATTTTAGGAAATCAAGCAACCCCTGATCAGATTGAAAACTTCAGAAATATGCATGGCTTAAATGATTCTTATTGGAGTCAATTAAGTCGAACGATAAAAGGTGTCTTCACTTTTGATTTAGGTAATGCCTACCAAGGTAATGAGCGTGTGGTGACGTCCTTACTCAGACGATTCCCTGTGACGCTTGAATTAACTCTCTTTGCCTTGTCACTATCAGTCATAGTCGCACTACCAGCAGGTGTTTATGCAGCCGTTAAAGCTAATTCAACCTTTGATCATTTATTTATGTTTATCGCTCTGATTGGTATTTCTATCCCAAGTTTTTGGCAAGGCTTAATTTTTATTTTGACATTTTCCATTAACTTAGGTTGGTTGCCAGCTACCTATAATGTCAATAATATGGCGTCATTGATTATGCCGGCAGTTGTTTTAGGAACAGGCTTAATGGCATCCGTTGCGCGTATGACTCGATCATCTACTTTAGAAGTGATTAATGAAGACTATATCTTAACAGCTAGAGCGAAAGGCTTGTCACGTAGCCGTATTATTTTACGTCATGCCGTTCCTAATGCCTTAATTCCGATTGTAACCGTCATTGGTCTTCAATTTGGAGGTATGTTGGGTGGTTCATCGGTAACTGAAAAAGTATTTAATATTAATGGTGTTGGTAGTTATATAGTAGATAAGCAATTTATCCCAGATATACCGAGTGTGATGGGCGGGGTTATCTATATTGCTATCATCCTTTCCATCGTTAATATGTTTGTTGATATGCTCTATAGTTTCTTAGACCCTCGTATTCGCTCAAATATTCAAAATGGACAATATGGGAAGTAGGGGGGAGATAAAATGAGAAGTTATCGTGTATCACAGATTATAAATCAAATGCAATTTAATAACGGCTTGTCATGGGCTTTAGCTGTTGTCTTTCTACTATTATCTATAACAGCATTTCAACCTATTTTATTAGTGGCAGCTGCCGTCAATATTGTCGTTAGTAGTCTACATAGTTTATTAGTCTTTTTAATTAAACGAAATCGGATTAATTTAGAGCAGCCAAATCGATTGATCAGCCTTTCAGCTGTGCTCTTTATACTAGGATTAGCAGCTGGAAATATCTTTAGTTTCATATCAGCTTTGTTCTTAGTGAAAAAGGTAATAACGACAGCCTATATTTATAGTATTTATATGGTGTTGGTTGACCTTGTTATGATTGTGGTAAGTGGCTTAAATTTATTTAAACCCTTTGTTTCAAATACGTTTTTACCAACCCTCTATGGATTGGTTGCCATCTTACTTTTCCACCTTTTTATTTTAATAAAGGGGGATCAATGGTATAGCTGGTCTAAACCATTGAAACATACCTTGCTTGTTCTACTAGGTCTAACAACTATAACTGGAAATGTATTAGCATTGTTTGTTGTTGTTTCGATGGTGCGTTTCGATCAAAACTTATCTGGAGAAAGACGTCAAACAAGTGTCCGAGAAAAGTTAACGCGTAACCATGCGGCTTTACTAGGCCTGTTCTTTATCACTTTCTTAGTTGCTATGGCAGTCACGAGCAATTGGACCTTTAGTCAAACCTTTGCTGTTCAAAATAACTACCAAAATATCTTGCAAAAACCATCATTAGCTTACCCGTTTGGAACAGATAATTATGGAAGAGACGTGTTCTCGCGGATTATTTTTGGCTCACAAATTTCACTTTCTGTCGGATTACTATCGACATTGCTACCATTTTTCTTAGGTGGTAGTCTAGGAGCTATTTCTGGTTTTTACGGTAATCGTACAGATAGCATCATCATGCGATTGTTAGATGTGCTTTATGCTATACCAGGAATGTTACTAGCGATTACGATTGTAGCAGCATTTGGTGCTTCAACGACCAACTTAATTATTGCACTAAGTTTAGGATCCATTCCATCTTATGCAAGAACAATGCGGGCAAACGTGATGCAAGTTGCTAATTACGAATATGTAGAGGCTGCTCGTTCACTGGGACAAAGCAATCTGTTTATTATCCGTAAACATATTATTCCAAATGCTATGGCGCCAATGATTATCCGTTCCACTCTAACAATCGGAACGGCGGTTATTTCAACAAGTAGTTTGAGTTATTTAGGACTAGGCGTTGAAGCTCATGTGCCAGAATGGGGGAATATCCTCAGAATTGGTAGTGAGTATTTAGAAACCAACCCTTACTTGGCTATCTATCCAGGCTTGGCGATTATTTTACTAGTATTATCATTCAACTTTTTAGGGGACGGTTTGCGAGATGCAACGGATCCTAAATTGAATTAAAAAACAACAAACGGAGGAGAATAAAGATGAAGAAAAAATTACTACCTTTTATTGCAACTGCTGCTATGGTATTGGCAGCTTGCTCGGTTCAAACTGAAGGCGATGCGAATCAAACATCTGGTAATACAGACAGTTCTGCAACAGTCGATGTTGCCGAAAAAACAACGATTGAAATTTTAGGAACAAGTGCAAATGAAACGGATATGAACATTGTTCGTGATCAACTGATTAAAAATGGCTTTGATGTCAAATTAAATACCCAACCTGATTATGCGAGCTTTACCGCTCAAAAAGAAGCAGGTAACTATGATCTAGCTATTTCGAGCTGGACAACAGTAACAGGTAACCCTGACTATGCGGTTCGTTCACTATTTATTACAGGTGGGGACTATAGTATTATGTCAAACCCTGATGTCGATGCTTTAATTAATCAAGCAGCTCTTGAAACACCAGAAGAGTATGTATCAACTTATAAAGAGTTGGAAGATGTTTTAGTAACGGAGAATGCTTATATCGTTCCCTTGTATACGTCTTTAAAAGCACAAGCTTTTAATAAAAATGTCTTACAAGCAGATTCTATTCGTCTATCGAAATCACGTGCATTTGCTTGGGAACCAGTTTCTTTTGTTGACGAGTCCCTAAATGACACGGATACGTTGCTATTAACGCAAACAATGGGGAACTTAACATCACTTGACCCAATTAAAGGAAATGATGGTTCAATCAACCAATTAAATACGAATATGTATGTGCGTTTAGTGAACTTAACAGATGACGATAAGGTTGTTTCTGACGGTTCATTATCATACAGCCATGCGATTGCTGAAGGTAATTCAGACTATTACTTTGTGTTAAGAGATGATATTAACTTTGCAAAAGTAGAAAACAATCAAGCTGTCGATACAGGTGAATTAGTTAGCGGACAAGATGTTATCTTCTCACTAAACCGTGCTAAAGATGCAAATTCAGTCCCTGACCACCGTACATACTCATTGCACGAACATATTAATACTGTAGAATTGGTAACCGATTTAAGCGAATTAGAATCAGCTCAACTATCTGATGGTTCAGCAACCATTCTTGAAGCTTTGGAAGCTGATTTACCTGCTGGTTTAACTGAAGCAGTTGAAGCAGTAGACCAAGTGGATAATGCAGCAGGTCGTTACCAAGTGCTTAAGTTGACAACAACAGAGCCTTTCCCACAAGTATTAAACTACCTAGCTCACCAATCAGCAGGTATTGTTTCTGAGAAACAAGTGACAGCAATCAATACGTATGATGTAGCAAGCTACGATGTGAATACAGATATTGCTTACGGTGATCAACGTGCTGTAACAGAAGGCGCAACTTACGATAACCACCTTTATACAAGTGGTCCATATACGATGATTCAAAAGAATGACTACGAAGCTGTTTTCCAAAAAAATCCAGCTTACATGACAGGAACAGAGCACGAAGCTAATATTGCTAACGTCACTGTTCGCTTTATTGCCGATTTAGATAGTGCGCTATCTTCATTACGTTCTGGTGAAATCCACTTATTGTACGGATTGGATGAAACGAAATATGATATCGTAGAAGGCGAAGAAGCTCTAGCACTTCAAAGTATTCCAAGTAACGGTGTAGCTTATATGTTATTTAATACAAGTGGCCGTGACGTTTCTGACAGTGCTGACTTGCGTAAGGCAGTTTTATATGCGATTAACCAAGATGAAATTAACGCAGCATACGCTGGTAACAAACTAAAAGCTTACTCAACTGTTAGTCCATTAGTTGAAACAGGAAATGAATTAGTAGCTGATCCAGCTAAAGTAGAAGAATTCTACCAAAACTATGTAGATTCAGCAGAATAATAATTGACGCTCTCAGAAGACTCCTTTCTGAGAGCTTTTTTATTCGGATTATCATAAAAAAATACTATATATTGCTTATTGGAAATGATACAATACTAAATGTTGTTATTTTAACAAAAGGGAAGGGATCTGATGAGTGTGATCGTTTTGGCAGGTATGATTGGAGCAGGTAAATCAACCTATACAGAATTCATAGCAAGAGAAATGGGGACACAAGCGTTTTATGAGAGTGTTGACCATAATCCAATTTTAGATAAATTTTATGAAAACCAAGAAAAATGGGCTTTTAGCCTACAAATCTTCTTTTTAAATGCACGCTTTAGAAGCATTAAAGCCGCTCTAAGCGACAATAATAATGTTCTGGACCGTTCCATTTATGAAGATGCCTTGTTTACTAAGGTGAATCATTTACAAGGAAACATTTCTGTTGAAGAAATGGATATCTATAATGATCTCTTAGATAATATGATGGAAGAACTAGATGGTATTCCTAAAAAAGCGCCAGATTTGTTAATTTACTTGGATGGCTCATTTGAAATGATTTTAGAACGTATTAAAAAACGTGGTCGCGATTTCGAGCAAATTGATGATAATCCAGATTTACTTGCTTATTATCGTTTACTTTATGATAACTATGAGCAATGGTATCAAGATTATGACTACAGTGCGAAAATTAAATTATCAATTGATCAATACGATATTGTTGAACGTATGGAAGACAAACAGGCCGTATTAGACATTATTGAAAATGCATTAGCTGAAGCACGCTCGACAGAAGCGATGGCTGCTTTCACAGCAAAATAATGAGAAAAAATACCCAGACAGCTAATAATTGTCTGGGTATTTTTTAATTGGCAACAAGAAATGCTGAGTGGGTGCCAGTTTGATTACCTATTCGACACTTTAATAAATAATCAATAAAAAACTTGGAAAAGCAGCCATAATCAGCTACTTTTCCAAGTTTATTTTTTATCTAAAATGCATGTAAGCGTCTGGTCCTATTGGAATACTTGTGAAGTACCAAATAACTAGTAAAAGAACCCATGAAATAAAGAAAGCAATTGAATAAGGTAACATAGTAGAAATCAACGTTCCTAATCCACTGCGTTTATCATAACGTTTCATAAAGACTAAAATCATTGCGAAGTAACTCATCAGTGGCGTAATGATGTTTACAACTGAGTCAGCAATACGATAGGCAATCTGTGTTAATTCAGGTGTTAATCCTAAGTTGAACATCATTGGCACAAAGATAGGAGCCATAATTGCCCATTTAGCTGAAGCAGATCCCATAAATAAATCAAGAAATGCTGCTAGAACAATAAATGAAATAATTAAAGGTAATCCTTTAAAGCCGATGTTCTCAAGAAACTCAGCACCTTCAACAGATAGAATCGTTCCTAAATTAGTATATGAGAAGTAATTAATAAACTGAGCAGCAAAGAATGCCAAAACAATATAAGATCCCATTGATTTCATTGATTCTGTCATACTCTCGACGAAGTCGTGACTGCTCTTAATTTTCCCAATTGTCATACCATAAACAAGACCTGGAATAGCAAATAGGAAAAAGATAGCGAAAATGAGGCCATTACTTAAGAAATAGTCCATTGTCATTTGTCCACTTGCTTCATCCAATGCGCGTAGTGCACCATTTTCAGGAATCAGCATGACAGCCATAATGACAATGAAAATAAGTAATGCTATACCGGCGCGGCGAAGACCTTTATTTTCTAATTCAGTTAACGGCTCATCATCAGGCATATACTCACCATTATATTGACCTAAACGAGGTTCAATAATTTTCGTTGTGACCCATGTACCAACAATCGTTAAAATAACTGTAGAAGCAATCATAAAATACCAGTTACCTGTAACAGACATGCTGTAATCAATATTAGCACTTTCTAAAGCAGCATTCGTAATTCCTGTTAAAAGGGCATCTGTCGGTCCAATTATCAAGTTAGCGGAAAATCCACCAGAAACTCCAGCGAAAGCAGCAGCCAAACCAGCAATCGGATGGCGTCCAGCACCAGCAAATACAATGGCACCTAGTGGGATAACAACCACATAACCAGCATCTGATGCAATATTAGAAACAATACCTGCTAACACAACAACTGCTGTCAGCAAACGAGTAGGAACAGAACGGATTAGTTTTTTCAGTGTATCACCAATCAATCATGATAATACGCATAGAAAATATCATAGCATAACAACATATTGAAGATAAAAAATAAGTTATTTTCTAATAGCATTCTCATCTGGGATGTAGCTAATATTCTGATAAGTGATTTATTGAAGTTGAAAGAACAATATGTAAGGATATCATGCAAGGCTGTAAAATGAGGCCGATTATTGGTAGAATAGATAGGTACGATTTGAAATGGAATAGGGGAGAGTATAAAGATGGCAGTAAAATTAATTGCAGTAGATATGGACGGTACCTTTTTAAATTCAGAAAAAGAATATAATAGAGAACGGTTTTCAAAACTGTTTACTCAAATGAAAGAAAAAAACGTTCGCTTTGTATGTGCGAGCGGTAATCAGTTTCCCCAATTAAAATATTATTTAGAAGACTACCATGATCAAATGACTTTTATCGCAGAAAATGGTGCTTATATTATTGAAAATGGGAAAGAATTAGATAGTGCTCTTATCTCGATGGACGTGGTTAGTCATGCGATACACACACTTAGAGAGTATGGAAACGTGCCGTTTATCTTATGTGGTAAAAATGGTGCCTATGTTCATACCGATATTCCTAGTGATTACTATAAAATGTTCCAAAAATATTTCCGTAACCTTGTTCAAGTTACTAACTTTGATAATATTAACGATGATATTTTTAAATTTGCTACAGCATTTCCAGAAGAAGAAGTTCCTAAAGTACTAGATTATTTACATGGTGAACTAAATGGTGATTTAATCCCAGTAGCGAGTGGCTTTGGTTTTGTTGATTTGATTCAACCAGGTATGCATAAAGGGCGTGGGATCCGTATCCTTCAAGAAAAATGGGGTATCACAAAGGAAGAATCAGCTGCTTTTGGAGATAGCCCAAATGATATTGAAATGCTAACAGAAGTTGGTCATAGCTTTGTTATGTCAAATGGCCATCCTGATGTGAAGGCCGTATCAAAAACTGAAATTGGCAGTAATGAAACAGAAAGCTTGTTAGACACAATAGAAGAACTTTTAAACTAGATAAAAGGGAGACTATATTATGGTAGATTTTGCAAATAAAGAGGAGCCATTGCATGAGGTAAAAAAGAAAATAAATTAGCTTTTCCAAATCAAAAAGGATAAGCCTATCTCTTGATAACATTAGATGGAGATAGTAATGAATCGATTGAACAAAGGGTTAAATTGCTTGAACAAAGTGTTTTAAACCATCATTGTATTGAATTATTACCACTGACTGATCCTAGCCAAGAGCATACAGCATGGTTTTTAAGAGATCAATTGCTCACATCTGTTGTGAGTTATTCGGAACAGGTGACAATGGATGAGGTTGTTCCAGTTAATCATATCGCTACCCTCTATAACTATACGAAAGTATTAGAGGAAGAGAGCGGCTTGAAGCTAATTAGTTTCGGCCATGCTGGTGACGGGAATTTACACACTTGTATTACGAGAGGTGATATCCAAAGTCAGGCTGTATGGGAAGAAAAACGTGACTTTGTTCTTAAAAAAATCTATCAAAAAATCCATGAACTTGGTGGATTACCATCTTCAGAACATGGGATTGGAGTCATTAAAAAAACTATTTCCATCAAATGACAGCTGATGTTAATCTTGAATTGATGAGGAATATCAAATCGGTGTTTGATCCTAACCATCTGTTAAATCCAGGTAAAGTTTTATAAGACAAGAAACCACTAGCTAATAGGTTAGTGGTTTTTTTGTTGACAAAAATCGTTTACGGATGTAAACTATAAATATGAGTTGATTACAAATGTAAACGAAAGGCGGTAATCGTACGATGCAACAAGCAATTGAAAGCAAAATATCTGATGCAGAGTGGGAAATTATGCGAGTGATTTGGACAAACCAACCTGTAACGAGTCGTTTTATTAGCAATGTATTAATGGAAAAAATGAGTTGGAAAGCTGCAACAATAAAAACATTAATTGGACGTCTAGTGGATAAAGGCGTTGTTTCTACTGAACAAGAAGGTAATAAATATCTTTACTCAGCAATCCAAACTGAAGAAGAAAGTATTCAGTCAATGACCTCAGCTGTTCTTAATCATATTTGTTCAACAAAGGTAGGACATGTATTAGCTAATTTGGTGGAAGACTCTCAACTGAGTCAAGCAGATTTAGACAAACTAGCTACTATTATTCAAGAAAAACGACAGACAGCGCCATCTTCTGTTGCCTGTAACTGTATACCCGGCCAGTGCCACTGTTAATAAAAGGAGTGAGACCATGAAACAAGAGACTTATAATATAGAAGGAATGTCTTGTGCGAGTTGCGCTCAGGCAGTAGAAAAAGCTGCAGTTAAAGTGGCAGGGGTTGATCAAGCCTCTGTTAACTTAGCAACTGAAAAACTAACTGTTTCTTCAAAACATGCTATTGATTTTACCCAAATTGAGCGAGCGATAACTGAAGCTGGTTATAAAGCTATCGAACCGCTGACAACTAAAGTATTTGATATAGAAGGAATGTCCTGTGCTAGCTGTGCCCAGACCGTAGAAAAGGCAGTTGGGAAATTAGTTGGAGAAGGCTATGCTTCTGTTAACTTAGCCACAGAAAAATTATCAGTTCAATATCCGGCTGATCGTATTTCTACAAAGGCGATTATGGATGCAGTTCATGAATCAGGTTACCAAGCGAAGGAAGTTATCGATACGGTTGATCAAGATCGTGAAAAGAAACAAGAACATATTAAAGGAATGTGGCGGCGATTTTGGTTATCAGCCATCTTTACCATTCCATTATTCTATATTTCAATGGGACATATGATTGGGTTACCTATTCCAAGTGTGATTGATCCCATGCATCATGCTACGGCATTCGCAGTCATTCAATTTATTTTAACTCTGCCTGTTATGATAATCGGTAAAAAATTCTTTACATCAGGATTCAAGGCCCTTGTTAAGGGACATCCTAATATGGATTCTCTCGTTTCACTAGGAACAAGTGCTGCCTTTCTTTATAGTGTATATGCGACTGTTCGTATTTTTAATGGTGAAGCAGATTTTGCGATGGCACTCTATTATGAGTCGGCAGCTGTTATCTTGACTCTCATTACACTCGGAAAATATTTTGAAGCAGTATCCAAAGGTAAAACATCTGAAGCTATAAAAACGCTGATGGGATTAGCTCCTAAAACAGCTCGAGTTATGAGAGAAGGTAAGGAAGTTGAGATTCCAATAGATGCTGTAGAAGTAGGCGATCAGCTTGTAGTAAGACCAGGAGAAAAAATCGCTGTGGACGGTGTGATTGTAGAAGGAAGAACGTCTATTGACGAAGCTATGTTGACTGGGGAAAGTCTACCTGTTGAGAAGCAAGTAGGCGATCAGGTTATTGGGGCATCGATTAATCAAAATGGAACCATCACTTATGAAGCAACTAAGGTTGGAAAAGACACAGTGCTATCTCAAATCATTACGCTTGTTGAAAATGCTCAAGGTTCAAAAGCTCCCATTGCTAAAATGGCTGATAAAATTTCAGGAATATTTGTTCCTATTGTCATCGGATTAGCAATTTTATCTGGCTTAGCTTGGTATTTCTTAGGCCAAGAATCTTGGGTTTTTGCATTGACCATTACTATTTCTGTATTAGTTATTGCCTGTCCATGTGCACTAGGGCTTGCAACGCCAACAGCGATTATGGTTGGAACAGGAAAGGGTGCTGAGAATGGCGTGTTGATTAAAAGTGGTGAAGCACTCGAAACAACACACAGTATTCAAACCGTTGTTCTCGATAAAACGGGAACAATCACAGAAGGTAAGCCCAAAGTAACGGATATCATCACTTTAGCAGATTTATCAGAGAATGATTTATTAGGCCTCGCTGCATCAGCAGAAGTTGGATCGGAACATCCTTTAGGGGAAGCTATTGTGAGGGAAGCCTTAAACCGTCAACTAACTTTAGAAAAAACAAGTCATTTTCAGGCAATTCCGGGTCATGGTATCAGTGTTTCTATAGAAGAAAAAACAGTTCTACTCGGAAACTTAAAACTGATGAGTGATAACCAGATCGAGTTAGGCCACTTAGAGACGTCTGCTCATCAACTAGCCTCACAAGGAAAAACACCGATGTATTTAGCGTTAGATAATGAAATTCAAGGCATTGTTGCTGTTGCAGATACTTTAAAAGTGAACAGCAAAGAGGCTGTTCGAACTTTACAACAAATGGGACTTGAAGTTGTCATGATGACAGGCGATAATAAACAAACAGCAGAAGCAATTGCAAGAGAAGTCGGTATCAAGCGTGTATTAAGCGATGTTTTACCAGAAGATAAAGCCTTCCATGTCAGTGAATTACAAAAAGAAGGCAAAAAAGTTGCGATGGTCGGAGATGGTATTAATGATGCCCCAGCTCTGGCACAGGCAGATATTGGTATGGCAATTGGAAGTGGGACGGATGTTGCAATTGAGTCAGCAGATATTGTTCTGATGCACAGTGATTTAACAGATGTACCAACCGCAATTGAATTAAGCCGAGCAACTATTAAAAATATCAAGGAAAACTTATTCTGGGCCTTTGCCTATAATGTGTTAGGGATTCCAGTTGCTATGGGGTTATTACATATTTTTGGTGGCCCGTTACTTAATCCGATGATTGCTGGAGCGGCGATGAGCTTCAGCTCTGTTTCAGTATTACTCAATGCATTGCGTTTGAAACGATTTAAAGCTAAGAAATAAAATGAAAGGGGAGAGAAATAATGGCAGTAGAAATAAAAATTGATGGTATGAAGTGCGAGGGTTGCGCAACAACTGTTAAAGAACGGTTTGAATCAATTGAAGGTGTCACAAACGTTACAGTTGATCGCGAAGCCAAAAAAGCAGTAGTTGATAGCTCTAGACCAATTGAAGAGCTAGAATTCTCAAATGCATTAGCAGAAACCAAGTTTACGGTCGTTAAATAAAGTAAATATTGTGTAAAAAAGTCGACGTTCAAACGTCGACTTTTTTTGTGCAAACTTTTGTTTGGAAAAAAAACATAAGAAGTCTTGTCTTATCAATAAAAATTAGAAAATAATGACAATTCTAATGTTACAAAAACAAATGTTTCTTGAAATCTATGTAATATTTGAGTTTGTTTTGTAATGAACACCCTTTCTTAATACAAAACCATTAAGGCATGTTGACAATAAGGTGTAAATGCCCATAATAGCAAAAAAAAGTGTTAGGATTACTTTGGCTTTGAAAGACATCCCTTTTTGAAAGGAACAAAAGGTGATGAAATTTGTATATAGCAGGCTGAATAACAGCCACGGTTTCTAAGAAAGGAAAGAAATATAAACATGACAATCAAAAGAAAATTATTCGTAGCAGGTGCTTCAATTGCTTTTTCAGGTATTTTAGCATTCGCAAACCCAACTGAAGCAAGTGCAGCTACTTGGACAGCACGTTCAGTTGAGGAGATCAAACAAGATATTCAAGAAGATGAAAATGGTAGCAACTACATGGTAACATGGGGCGATACTTTATCAGCTATCGCAGCAGCAACAGAAATTTCATTAGATACACTAGTAGAAGTAAATAACATTTCAAATGCGGATATGATCATTGTAGGAAACAAAATTTCTCTGTCATCTGACAAAGCAATTGTAACGGTTGGAGAAGGTGAAGAAACACGTTCATACGATGTTAGCCATGAGGAAGAAATTGTAGAAGTAGAAACGCCAGTTGTAGAAACTGTCGTAGAAACACCAGTTGTTGAAGAAGTAGTCGTTGAAGAAACAGCACCTGCAACTTCAGAAGGTTATACAATAACTGTTGAAGCAACAGCTTACTCAACAAACCAACCATCATTAAGTGACTACACTTATACTGGCATTAACTTACGTCAAACACCAAACGTTATTGCGGTTGACCCAAGTGTTATTCCATTAGGTTCAACAGTAGTTATTCCAGGATATGGCACATTTATTGCTGGAGATACTGGTTCAGCAATCGTTGGAAACAGAATTGATGTTCATATTACTGATTTAAATGCTGCTTGGGCATTTGGTCGCCAAACAATGACAATCACAGTTTTACCTTAATAGAATATAACAGAAGAGAGCTAATCTGCTCTCTTTTTTTGCGTATATTGTTAACCTGTTTTGTAAAAACAGTTGACAATGGGTAACCGATTCTATAAAATAAGTGAAAAATGAGGTGGTAGGATGTCAACGAAAGATAAAGTACTAGCATTACTTGAACATAATAAAGAAAAAATCTATTCCGGACAGCTGATTGCAACACAGCTAGGTGTGAGTCGGACGTCAGTTTGGAAGGCGATCCAAAGTTTGCGAGCGGAAGGCTACCTAATAGAGTCTGGAACCAACAACGGTTATCGACTATCTTCTCAATCAGATGTATTAAACCAAGAGCAGATTCAATCGAAACTAGACCATGATGTGACCGTTATAGCATATGCTAGTATTGATTCTACTAATTCAGAAGCTAAGCGATTGTTAGAGACCCAACTTAGTGGTAATTTTTTAGTCGTTAGTGATGAACAAACAGCTGGGCGAGGGAGACACGGACGCTTTTTTCATTCTCCTGAAAAAACAGGCTTATATATGAGTCTTGCCCTCCAGCATATTTCTTCAGAAGTTGATGCGGCACTGCTGACGACAGCTGCTGCAGTAGCAGTTTGTCAGTCTATTGAGGAGATGACCTCGTTAAGCCCTAAAATTAAGTGGGTTAATGATATTTTCCTAAATGGACGAAAAATTTGCGGTATTTTAACGGAAGGGATAATGAATTTCGAAACTCAGTCAGTTGAGTCCATTATTTTAGGTATTGGCATTAATATTTCAGTGGATAGAGAGCAATTACCTGATGACTTAAAAAATAAAGTTGGTGGATTAAGCAATCACTCAAGTGGCACAATTAATCGTAATGATTTGACTGTCAGCATCATTAATAACTTCTTAGCGATTTATCAGAACATTAATAGCAGAACTTTTTTAGAGGACTATCGGAAAAGGTGCTTTGTTTTAGGCAAAACAATTACGTTTAAGCAAAAACAAGAACAAGTTAGAGCGGTTGCGGAAGAGATAGACAATGATGGTGGATTAGTTGTTCGCCTAGAAGATGGTAGTCATAAGATATTATCATATGGAGAAATTAGCATTCAAATGCGAGAAGGAGAAGGATTTTATGAAACTAAATACTCGTGATTTATCAAAAATCAGTTTAATGGCAGCCTTAAGTTTTATTGGGAGCTTCATTAGCATTCCTATTGGTCCTGTTCCAGTGACTCTTCAGACCTTATTTGTTCTATTAACGGCACTATTGTTAAACCCACAAAGCGCTTTTTTTGCACAACTATTACATTTACTTTTATCTGTCCTAGTAAGAGGAGGGCAAATTTTTCTAAGTCCTAGTTTTGGTTTTTTAATTGCATTTATAATCGTGGCCCCTGTTATTTCTTACTTAAAAAAGACTGGGAAAGTGACGGCTGATCGTTATTTAGTTATACTAGCTACCGGGCTTATTTACGTCATCGGAACACCATATATGGCAATTATATTGAATGTCTTCTTAGAGCTTGGTTTATCTTTTAGCCAATTATTAATAAGCGGTGTGTTATTGTTTTTACCGGGAGATGGCATAAAGGCTGTATTAGCGGTAGTTTTAGCCAATCGATTAAGAAAAATTATCAAACATTAGGTTTTTTGCTCATTTAGTTTTAATTTTATCATTGACTTCTCATGATAACTCCAGTATGATGGCATTACTAAATAAAAGATGTGAGGAATTTCTATGAAAATCAAAATAAAATCACTTAATCAATTGCATAGCTTTTACTTTAGCTTCTTTAGGTAACGTTTGTAGACATGAATTCATGGATGCAAACGTGGCAAACAACGTTTGTATCTATGAGGCTAGAGTTACTTTGCATGAGCAAATGCCACATAGATGAAAATCTGAGTGGTGTTAGTAAAACTGATTTTATTGGTTACTAATAGAGATTTATGAACCCATTCAGATGATTTAAAATCTGAATGGGTTTTTTGGTTTTATTTCATAAGAGATACTCACAACATTCTGGGAGGAATATAGAGATGATGAAACAATGGATGAAGAGAATAGGTTTGACATTAGGAGCAGGCGTCTTGCTTGCAGCTTGTGGCGGATCAGATGAAAATGCAGCGAACGATGGTGCTAACAAGGAACTTGCTATTGGTATTTTACAACTAATGGATCATGAATCATTAAACGCATCACGCCAAGGCTTTGTCGATGTATTAGAAGAAGCAGGTTATGTAGAAGGTGAGAACCTGACATTAGACTATCAAAATGCACAAGGTGACCAAGCCAATCTTCAAACCATGTCTGAACGTTTAGCAGGGGATAATGATTTGATTTTAGCGATTGCAACACCAGCTGTTCAATCACTAGCCAATATAGAAAAAGACACACCAATTTTATTCACGGCAGTCACTGATCCAGTGGACGCAGGACTTGTTGCTAGCTTAGAAAAACCAGGTGCAAATATTACAGGTACAACGGATGCAGGTCCGATTGAGGAGCAAGTCAAATTACTATTATCTGTTGCAGAAGATGCTGAGAATATCGGTATCATCTACAATTCTAGTGAGCCAAATTCTGTTATTCAAGCTGATCAAGCGAAAGCAATTCTTGAAGAAAATGATCAAAATGTGGTTGTTTTAACTGTATCTTCAACTAATGATGTACAACAAGCTATGGAGTCTCTGGCTCAAGATGTTGATGGTGTTTATATTCCGACAGATAATACGCTGGCAAGTACAATGGCAACCGTAGCACAAGTAGCAAAAAATTATAAGCTACCGGTTGTTGCAGCAGCAGCAGACCAAGTGTTAGATGGTGGTCTAGCAACTTACGGAATTGATTACTACGAATTAGGTCGCCAAACTGGTGAGATGGCACTAGACATTCTAGAAAATGGAGCGACAACTGCTGATATGGCAGTACAGTCTTCTAAAAATTTAGAATTGGTCGTAAATGAGGAAATGGCAGAGGCCTTGGGTATTGACCCGGCTTCAATCACTGTACCTGAATAATAAAAATAATGCCGTGTAGCAGAAAGTAGCTACACGGTTTTTCTTATAGACTAGGGGATTATAAGTTCAGCCATCAATGTCTAGCTCCCAAGTCCTGACCTAGTGAAAAAAAGATAAATTTGCCCCATTGCGCGCTTCGCTGCTCGCTAACGCATATCATTCGGCTAACCCGCTGAAGCGTGAAGTCTCCTGACAATTCAGGGTCAAATTTCCTATTTTTTCATAGGCCAAGGCGGACTTGTCCGCTTTTCTTATTAGTCGTTTTTGTTCATTTTTTCAGACACTTCATTTATAATATACTTATATAGATTGAATGATGATTTGAGAGAGGGGCGTTTGTCATGTTTATTAGAGACGTTATTCCTACAAATTACAATCAAAAGCTTAATCCAGAAGAGTTATTACCTTACAATGAAGCCTACTATAAAAAATGTTTATTAGAATTAGATTCATTATCAGAATCAAAACCACAAGCCTTTAAATTAGAAATTTGCCAACTTGTGTTATTAAAAATTAAAGAGGCACAATTAGATGGCAAGCGAGCAGATGAAGAATTCGGTGTTGACCACAGATTGTTTGTTGAGAAAGTCATCTACAAGAGAAATAAGCTACATCCTATTAACATTATTAAGGATCGTTTTCAGTTTCCGTTGTATGCGTTCTCTCTTTATTTAGTCGCCTATGCGTTTTTTGCTTTCTTGTTAGGAGCTTGGTACGGCTATAGCTTTAGTGAGACGATGGTTATACCGATTCCTTTTAGTCTACTAGGTGTTTTACTGAACTTTTTTGTTTTAGTTTTTGCCTATGTCTATTTGTTTTACCAACGTCAAAAAGCAAAATTGTTGTATCGAACTAGCAAACAGTTTACTACATACAGAGACTATATCAGCTATTCCCTAATCGTTGTGTCTTTCTTAGCAGCCTATGGATTATTACGATTGCGGCTAACTCTTTATCATTTACCTTTATGGCAAGTTCTTTTAATAGGTAGTGTGGGAGTTATTCTAGCATGGAGAAGATTTGTAACAACAAAAACATTACCGCTATAAACAGATTTCCTTTAGAAACGAGCTTGTTTTTAAAGGAGATTTTTTATAGCATTTCCGTTGAGGTGATAAAATGAAAAAAATAGCGATGGTGATATTAGCAATCTTTCTAGCATCTTGCCAATCCAATGAACAGATTGATGAACAAACATCATCAGATATTGAGGTTACAAATAATGTGGAGGCTAGTTCAGAAGAAGAAAGCGAAGAAGCAGTCATCATTTCATTTGTTGGAGTGGGAGATAATCTAATACACGATTCAATTATCGCCGATGTGTATCAAGAGGATGGCAGTTATGATTTCACGCCAATCTACGAGCATATTGCGACCGACATTCAAGATGCAGATTTAGCCTTTTTAAATCAGGAAACCATTTTGGCTGGGACAGATTATCCATATACGGGCTATCCTGCTTTTAATACGCCTAATGAAATGGCTGGAAATATGGCTGATTTAGGCTTTGATTTAGTTAATGGTGCAACGAATCATACGCTTGATTACGATTATCCTGGTGCTATTCACGCTATTGAAGTTTGGAGTAACTATCCTGATCTTATCTATACAGGAACTTATTTAAGCGAAGCTGATCGGTTAAGAATTCCGACTATTGAGCGAAAAGGGGTTACCTTTTCATTTTTGTCCTATACTTATGGAACGAATGGCATTGAACCAGATACGGATTGGCGTGTATCCTACTTTGATGAGAAACTTATTCGTGATGATGTAAAACGAGCAAAAGAAGTGAGTGATGTTGTCATTGTTTCTGCCCACTGGGGAGACGAAAATACGTCTGAGATTAATGACTTTCAACGTTATTATGCCCAATTATTCGCCGATTTAGAAGTTGATGTCGTTGTTGGAACCCATCCGCATATTTTACAACCGATAGAATGGCTTGAAGGGGAGGGTGGTAATCAAACATTGGTTATTTATTCTCTAGGAAATCTGGTTGCCCATTCGCTAGAAGACTTTAATACATTAGGTGGGATGATACATTTTGATTTTGTAGTGGAAGATGAGCAAATTGGAATTGACAACGTCTTTTTCGAACCAACTGTCAGTCATTATACGGCTGATCATCAGAATATTGAGCAAACAAGAAGAGGGTTTAAAATCTATAAATTAAAAGATTACACAGATGAAATTGCAGGAGAACACGGTTTAAATGGTTACAATGGCATCGTTATTTCTCAAGAACATTATCAAGATATGGTCGATTCAATTATTCCAAAAGAGTTCCTTAAGTAAACAAATGTTTTCACAAATTTATTTGTGAAGAAGAATCGATAAGGTTGATAGTAATGTTAAAAAACGTTTTCTTATTCAGAAGTTGAGTAATATGCTCAATTTCTGAACTCTTTATTTAAAATCAATTTAATAAAATGACAATCGAGGAGAAGATTTATTAACATTACTATCTTGCCATCCTTATCGGGTTAACAACCGACGGATATTAGTTTATGCGAAGCGTCGGTCATTGACAGCAATGGATCAATCATTCTTAAGCCGCTTTCCAGCTGCAGTAGCGTTTCTAACAAATGTTAGTGGCGCTGATGATAGTGAAATCGCAACAATTAGTTATACAGCTGATTTTAAGAGTGAGGATGTTATGAAAATTATTTTAAAGTTTTTAGATACCGAGCTAGACGAATCGGTGAGAAAACAAATTTTTGTAAACAGACTGATGACTCTACTCAGTTTGCTAGTAATAAGGGGTGCGGCTGTATCCTTATCAGTGTAAATATAGCTTGAAAGACTAAGGAAACACACAATGTATTTTACAAGGCCATTTCTCTCATGTACGATGAAGAAGAGAACATCCTCATTAAATAATGAAGGGGTGAAACGGTATGACAATGAATCAAATTAAAGAGTTGGCCGATAAGGCAATGACATTACATGAAAAGGAGGACTATGCAGAAGCGGAACGGTTGTTTTTGGAGGCGCTTTATTTGATTGATGATAAAGATAGCCAGCTCTATCAATTACTTGTTTATGGATTAGGAGTAAACTACAGTTTGCAAGGAAACTATGATGGTGCTAGGAGTTGCTTTGAAGAAGGGCGTGTAAATGCTCGCAAAGCCAATAATGTTGACTTTGAGATGGATATGCTTCGCGAATTAGTCAAAACTTCCAGAACCACAAAAGACTACGATTCAGCAAAACTATTATTAGAGGAAGAAATTCTGTATCGAGAACAATATGCTCCAAATGATAGGAGTTCTCTTTCTGCGACTTGGTTTGAGAAAGCAATAATCTATATGGAGGAAAATCACCCTAAAAAAAGTGAAGAAGCACTAATACAGGCATTGGCCTATGCAAAACAGGCAGACGATGAAGAGGGGCTAGCCTATTTATTAATGACGATGGGTGATTTTTATCAGAAAAATAAGCAATCAGAACAAGCAATACAATATTATGAAGAAAGTCTACAAAAATTTAAACAGTTAGATAAAAGACTGGAAATAGCTGTGATTGAATCAATCCTTGGTGGTTGATGGATTGTTACAATCTCCTAACGATTTCTTTTTACTAATTGCGAAGGCAAAACGGAATTGATATGATAGACGGTATGATTGAATACAAAAAGGGGAATGCCATATGATTCTGAATGAGAAAGAATCCAGAGTTTTTACTTATATAAAGGAAGATCCTTTTATTTCCCAACAAGACTTGGCTGATAAGATTGGTTTATCTCGGCCAGCAGTGGCAAATATTATTTCTGGGTTAGTAAAAAGAGGCTATTTATTAGGAAAAGCCTATGTAGTAAATGAAACAAGACCGATTATCTGTATCGGTGCGGCAGCAATTGATCGAAGATATTTTATTGAAGATGAGTTGATTACAGGAGAATCAAACAAAGTTACCTCTCAAGTGACATTTGGAGGAGCCGCCCTCAGTGTCGCTGAAAATTTAGGTAGACTTCAAGAAGATGTTGTTCTCTTATCACTTTTAGGTGATGATCAAGAAGCGAAATCAATTAAGAAAAATATGCTACCCTTTATGAAGATGAATGAGGTGGAAGAACTTCCAGGTCAATCAACAGGGACATATATGGAAGTTTTAAATAAGCAGGGTGAGATGGTCGTTGGGCTTTCTGAAATGGATATTTATGATCAGATGGATCCTAACTGGTTGATGAAGCGGGCATCGTTATTAAAACAAGCTAAAGGAATATGCGTGGATACTAATTTACCAAAGGAAACATGTGAATTATTGATTGATATTGCTTCAAAAAATAAAATTCCACTCGCTATGATGACTGTTTCCGCCCTTAAAGCTCATAATATTCCAGAAAATTTGAAGGGTGTCAAAATATTTATTACCACTCAGAAGGAAGCAGAGCTCATCTTGAATATGACGATTTCGGATGATGAATCCTTAAAAAGAGCAATGAATCACTTTTTGGATCGTGGTTGCGAGCATGTTATTATTATGGATAAAAGTAAACGGGTGCAGTATGCGAGTTCTAAACAAGGTATGATTCGTTTCGATTTACGAAATACAGATTCAGAATCTTATGTGTGGGGAACGAATGAGGCACTGATATCAGGTATGCTCTATCGTTATATGCATACCAAGAACTTGATTGATGTGGTGATGACAGGGATTGTCAATGCGGCTAAAACGACAAAATCCTTCTATAAAGTACGTCACGACTTATCGCAGGCACAACTTGAAAAAGATATTAAGGAATTTGGCGAATTAGAATTTGAAAAAATATAAGAATCTGTATCTCAAAAAAGCAAAAACTGTTTTGCCTTTATCTTATTTTGGTGTAAAATAAAGATGAAGGAAGCGTTTTCTGTGTGAGTTGAGAGGAGTTGGATCATATGAGTCATGATTACAAACATATTTTAATTCCTGTAGACGGTTCGCAACAATCGATCAATGCGTTTAAAAAAGCAGTTCAAATTGCCAAACGCAATGACGCCATTTTGCACCTTGTAACAGTTGTCGACAAAAGGAATGATCCTGAAGAAGCTGCCAGCATTGAGCGTGATAAAGAAAGTCTATTCAAATCTTTAGAAGCCCATGCTAGCAAAGAAAACTTGACCATTGAAAAAGATATCAAGTTTGGAAATGCTAAGAAATTAATAGCAGAAGATTTAGTAAAAGACTGGTCGATTGATTTGATTATCATGGGAGCAACGGGAAAAGGTAGAATAGCCAAACTCGTTGTGGGCTCCATCACTAATCATGTGACGCGTCATGCTAGATGCGACGTTCTAATTGTTAAATAATCGGTTATCAGTTTCCATTACACATAGTAAACGTTAAATAAGGCTTGGACAATTGTCCAAGCCTTATTCCTATTTAATACTTAATGGTTAATGAACTACCTTTCGCGGAATGACTTACCTCAATATGGGTTGAAATCCGATTTTTAAGCTCGTCAACGTGGGAAATAACTCCGACCATTCTTCCTAAGGCGTTTAAGTCCATTAAGGTTTGTATGGCATGATCGAGTGATTCAGAGTCCAGTGATCCAAATCCTTCATCAATAAAGAGAGTATCAATATGAACGCCACCACTTTGTTGCTGCATAACATCACTTAATCCTAATGCAAGTGCAAGGGAAGCTTTAAAGCTTTCCCCACCAGATAACGTTTTAACACTTCTCGTTTGACTAGTAAAATGGTCAAAGACATCAAGCTCGAGTCCTTTAGCCCCGACTCCTTTACCCATCTCTTCAGAGCGACGCAGTAAATAGCGCCCACCTGTCATGTCTTTTAATCGTAAGTTAGCAGCCTTGACGATTTCTTCGTAGTAAATAGCTAGAACATAACGTTCGAAAGAAAGACGACCTGTCTCTTTTGAACTACCATTTGCCACGTCGGCTAAGCGTTTGATTTGGCTATATTTATTTCTAAAATCCTTTAAGCTTTCATAGGTTTCCATAATTGCAGCGTGACTTTTCTCGCCATTTTGTTTCTGCATAAATAGTTTTTGCAGTAAGGCATTAATTTGATTAATTTCTTCCGCTAGCAGACCTTGTGTTATCTCTAGTTGTTCAATATCGGTTGAATCAAATTCAGCGAGTCGCTGCTCTTGTTTGATTAAATTACTTTGATTCGTTTTAAGTCGCTGATCGTAAGTTTCATGCTCTTTATAAAGACGTTGATAGTCTGCCTCACTCAGTAAATGCTCCTCAAAGTCTTCAGCCATATTGGCAGACTTTAATTTTTCTTTGAAAGCTAATTCTGCAGCGTTAAGCGACTGAATGGCTGTTTCCAGCTGGTTGTTGTAGCTGGTTTGCTCTGTCGAACAAATCGCAGTTTCCTTTTCAATCCGATTTAATTCATTTTGAAGAAGGGGATAGTTGGATTCGATTCTATGGATTTGTTGAGTAAGCTCACGTAATAAATTAGTCGTTGCCTGCTTATCTGTTGATGGTAATGACACAATTAGTTGGTTTATTTGCTCACTGACATCTTTTATTTGTGTTTCTTGATTGCTAAGCAAGGTTGTTAATCGCGTTAGCTTCAATTCACATTGACGCTCATCTTCGAGGAGCTTATCAAAAAGACTATTTAAGTGATCAAGTTTTTCTATTTGTTGTAACAAGCTTGTTTCTTTTTGGTTTAATTCATTTAGCTTTTCTAAATCTTGATTGTAAGCGAGTTGCGTCACTGTTTTTTCATTTTCACAATCGGCTTGAATAATGTCTAGCTGGTCTTCTTTTTCCTTTATCTGCTCCAATAAACTTCCTACACGGCTTGCCAAGCGGGCGTATTCGGCTTGTATCTGTTCATTTTCCGCGTGGTAACGGTCCAAATCTTCTTTAGTCGGTGCTTGTGGGTTTGTTTCAGCCAAATGAGGGTGATCAAACGAGCCACAAACTGGACAAGCAAGGTCTACTTTCAGATCTGACGCTAAAAGACCTGCTAAATTATCATAGTAAAGTTGTCGCATCTCTTGTAGTTGCTTATGAGAATATGTCGCATCTTTTCTGAGTTGAATGAGTTGATCTGATTCTGATTGCCATTGATTAGTGAGCTTTATGAATTCTTCTAAGTTCTTCAATCTCAGCAGGCTATTATCACGTTGCTTTTCTGTCTCTTGCTTATCTTTTTCTAAACTTTCTTTTGCTTTTTTTGCGTCATTAACAGTCTGAATAGCTTCTTGGCTTGTTTGTTTCTCTTTTTGTAACTGTTCAAGTAATTGGTTGGTTTGTTTCAATTCATCTTGATTTGTCCGAATAAGCTTTTCTAGATTTTCTTTTTCAGCTTGCTTGTTTTCGACTTGCTCAAAGGCTTCTAATTGCTTCTCGTATTCTTTTTCTTGTTTTCGCCAATCTGGTAGTTGTTTGTATTGTTCATTTAGTTTTTCAAAAGCTACTTGTTTTAAGTTGGCTTCTTTTTTTAAGTCCTCAAGATTTTCAACAGTTGTTGAAAGCTGGCCTTTTAGTGAGCTGATTTTTGCTTGCTCACCTTCGATGAGTTGCTTGGCTTCTAAACACTGTTGGGCTTTTTCAAAATGAACTAAGTTTTGCTTTATTTGGGCAAATGCTTCTTTTTGTTGCAGTAAAGCAATTTGCTCTTTTTTTAGACTTTCGTAATGGCTAAGATCAGCCATTTGTTGATCAAGCTGTTTTACTTTTTCTTGTTTGTGTTGGTGTAAAGCCTCTTGTTCAGTAAGTTGCTCCGAAAATAGGTGGTTAAGGTATGATAAGCGATCAAGAATCGTATCAATATCTTCAATTGCAATCGCATCCTGTAAAGGCGCATCTTCAATATCAGTTAAATAACGTAAAGATGTTTTTAACGATACGGACGCTTCATCAGCGTCTTTTTTCAAGTCAGCAACTTGTTTTTTGAGATGATCTTGAAAGGCAAGAATGACGTCAGTTTGGAAAATATTTCTAAAAATCTGTTCTTTATCTTTACTATCCGATTCAAGTAATTTTTTAAATTCACCTTGTGGGAGCATGACAATTTGTTTGAATTGATCATAGGACATTGCTAACAAGGCTTCAATTTCTTGATTAGCATCTTTAATTTTTGTTGTAACACCAGTGTCATGGTAGAAGGCAACGGTCGACTCGTATTGTTTACTAGCGCTTCGCTTGCCGGGCCCCATTTGTCTCGGTGAACGCTCAACTTTGTATTCTTTTCCATTGATTTCAAAAATGAAGCTAACTTGGCAAAGCTCTTGGTCCGTTGCAAAATCTGATTTAAAGTTGTCTTTACTTCGACTATTCCCGCTGGCATCATCGTAAAGGGCATAGGCAATAGCATCGAAAATCGTTGTTTTGCCTGCACCAGTCGCGCCACTAATTAAGAAGAGATTTTGATGGCTGAAACTAGCAAAATCAATCGTTGTTTTTTCTTTATAGGGACCAAAAGCAGTCATTTCTAGTTGTATTGGTTTCATGACAGGCTCCTTTCTGCCGCATGAAAGGCTTGTTTAATGATTTTTTTCTCATGCTCAGTTAAATTTGTTTCAGTGTGTTCTTCATAGAAGGCTTCAAATAACTCTGGATAAGCAAGCTGTTTCAAATCATCTTGGGTATGACTTAGTTTAGAATGGTTGTTATCTCGCTGATGAAGGTATTCCAGCCCCATAGCATAAGGATAGCGTTGGCGCAGTCGGTTCATGGTATCTGAAATAAGCTGATTATCTTCTAATTCAAAAAAGATATAATCATCGGATTGACCAGAGATAATGTCATCGAAATAACCACGTATCACACGCATATCACGCTTAGCTTCGATATAAAGAGGGCTGACAGACACCCGTCCTTTCTCTAAATCTACAATAGATATTTGTTTTTTATGGAAGACTTCTGATTTAGAATATTTCAAAATCGATCCGCTGTAACGAATATGCTCATATTTAATTTTTTGTGGTTTATGAATATGACCAAGAGCGACATAATCAAAGCATTCAAATAATTCAACAGGCACATATTCAGCAGTTCCAATCGTTAATGGGCGTTCTGAATCAGAAGCTTCTATGGATTGGGGCTGGCCATTAATGACATAACCATGGCCGATATACACATTTAGCTCATCTGGATTAAGTGTTTCTTTAATGGCGTTTATTTGATGGTGGCTAATATCTTCCATCGTTCGAATATCAGGATTACCGACAATTTCGCGAACTTGGGCAGGGTCAGCAAAGGGAACTAAATAAAAATTTACCCCATTGATAGTGACTTTGTTGGTAATTGGTTTTACAGTTCCCTCCATGTAGAGACCATTTTGAGTAAATAGCTGTGACCCATATTCAATGCGTTCATTACTGTCATGGTTGCCAGCAATAACCAAAACGGGTACCTTAACTTCTTTAATAAGGCGCGTTAGAATATCATCTGCCAGAGCGACGGCTTCTTTGGAAGGTAAAGACCGGTCGTAAAGGTCTCCGGCAATAATAATGAGGTCGAGCTCAAGTGGTTTTATTTTTTCAATAAGTGTTTCTAAAAAATAACGCTGGTCGTCGAGCATAGAAAATTCGTTGACGATTTTCCCTAAGTGCCAGTCGGCGGTATGTAATAGTTTCAAGCGGGCATCTCCTTTGTGGTATCATTTAATTAGTTATGACTATTATAGCAAACGTATATTCGGAAAGAAGGAGGAATTTTAATGGATTTGGGATTAAGAGGAAAGAATGCCCTCGTTGTGGCGTCAAGTCAAGGATTGGGGAAGGCTGTCGCAATGGAATTAGCGAAAGAAGGGGCTAATGTGATGCTGACAAGTCGGAACGAAGCGTCATTACAGGAAGCTAAGAGCGAAATCGAGCAAGTTGCCAGTGGAACAGTTGCTTATTATGCATGCGATATTACGAAAGTTGATGATATTAAAGCACTAGTAGCTGAAACAAGAAAGCGTCTAGGTAAAATTGATATTTTGCTAAATAATGCTGGTGGACCTCCGAGCGGCGTCTTTGATGATTTTGAAGACCAAGACTGGGAAGCAGCCTTTGAATTGAACTTATTAAGTTATGTGCGTATGATACGTGAAGTCTTGCCTGACTTAAAAGAAAGTGGCGGTCGCATTGCCAATGTGGCATCAAGTTCTGTTAAACGACCGATTCCAAATCTCATTTTATCCAATACCTTCCGCAATGCCATTGTTGGCTTGACGAAATCACTAGCAGAAGAATTGGGACCGGATAATATCTTAATTAATGTAGTTGCACCAGGTACAATCGAAACGGGCCGGATTCAGCAATTGAACCAAGACCGCGCTGATAAAGCGGGAACAAGCGTTGAAGATGTTAAAGCTGCAACAATGAAAGACATTCCACTTGGTCGTTTGGGCGAACCGGAAGAATTTGCTAAGGCAGTGGCCTTTATTTTATCAGATGCAAATTCGTATATTACTGGAACAACCTTATTGATTGATGGTGGCGCAGCTAAGGTCATTGCCTCTTAAAAACGGCTAGTCAGCCATTAGAAACTGTGCTATAATTTTTTGAGTAATCACGAACACATTGAAAAGCAAATAAAAGAGGGAATGATCGTCTCCCGAAGTTGAAATAAACTTGAACCGCTTAAAGCTGATGACTTCTACCTGTTTAACAGGAGGAGTGTCGGCTTTTTTTGTTTTTTAATGTGATAAAGGGGATAGAAAAATGTTAACGAGTATCGGATTATTATTAGTAGTCGGCTTATTTTTTGGCCGTATCTGTAAACGCATAGGATTACCGGCTTTAATTGGGATGATGGTGGCAGGTGTCCTATTAGGTCCATTTGGCCTCAATACCTTTAGCACCAGCTTACTAGACTTATCAGCAGAGCTACGCCAAGTCGCCCTAATTGTTATTTTAACCAGAGCTGGCCTATCACTCGATTTAAAGCAATTAAAAAAAGTCGGGACTTCTGCCTTATTGATGAGTTTTCTGCCGGCGACTTTTGAAATAGTTAGCATTGCTGTGTTAGCACCATTATTATTAGGAATGAATTTAGTGAGTGCGCTTGTTTTAGGTGCGGTATTAGCAGCAGTTTCACCAGCGGTAGTTGTGCCGCGCATGTTGAAATTGATAGACGAAGGATATGGTAAGGAGGCTGCGGTTCCGCAATTAATTATTTCAGGAGCCTCTTTAGATGATGTCTTTGTCATTGTTCTATTTACTGCTTTTAGTTCCTTATCGTTAAGTCAGGATTTGCAACTAAAGACACTGTTATCGATTCCATTATCGATTATAGCTGGAGTTGCAGTCGGTTATGTGGTTGGAAAAGGTGTCAGCTGGTTATTTAGATATTATCGGATGAGAGATTCAGTGAAACTAGCCATTATGCTAGCTATTTCTTTTTTATTATTAGAAGTTGAAGCACAAATTAGTCAATGGCTACCATTCTCAGCTTTGTTAGCGATTATGGCAATGGGAGCGGCGATTTATGCTAGCTATCCCCGTTTATCAAAACGCCTATCTGTGAAATATGATCAGTTGTGGGTGGTTTCGGAAGTCTTTTTATTTGTATTAGTTGGTGCTAGCTTGAACCTTACTTATGTCTTTAGCTTAGGAATCTCAGCTGTTTTATTAATCGGACTAGCGCTAGTTGTTCGAATGCTGGGCGTGTATGTTTCTATTTTGCCAACGACATTTAAAGCAAAAGAAAAATATTTTACTATGCTTGCTTATACTCCTAAAGCAACTGTGCAAGCAGCTATTGGAGGAATACCACTGGCGATGGGGTTACCTTATGGCGAAGTTATTTTAGCAGTTTCTATTTTGGCGATTTTACTAACGGCACCACTTGGCGCATGGTTAATTGACCATACGTATCAGCGATTGCTAACAAAATAGTCGATACAGCCCAAATTCAGGAGCTGTATCGACCATTAGTAAGAAAAGCGGACAAGTCCGCCTTGGCCTATGAAAAAATAGGAAATTTGACCCTGAATGAGCAGCGAAGCGCGCAATGGGGCAAATTTATCTTTTTTTCACTAGGTCAGGACTTGGGAGCTAGACATTGATGGCTGAACTTATAATCCCCTAGTCTATAACAAAAAAACTTGTAGGGAGATAAATTCTTCCTACAAGTTTTTCAGTTTAACTATTCGTATAATGCGTCAACGCGTTTTTGAACATCTTTGTCATTTAAGAATTCTTCATAAGTTGTATTCAAGCGGTCAACAACACCATTTGCACTTACTTCAATGATACGATTAGCTGTTGTATTAACAAACTCGTAGTCATGAGAAGAGAATAGCATAGCGCCCTTGAAGGCAATTAATCCGTCGTTCAATGCTGTGATTGATTCCAAGTCCAAGTGGTTTGTTGGATCATCAAGAATGAGTACGTTTGATTTTGATAACATCATCTTAGATAAGATAACACGTACTTTTTCTCCCCCAGAAAGAACAGACAATTTCTTCATTACTTCATCGCCTGAGAATAACATACGGCCTAAGAAACTACGTAGGAAAGTATTGTCATCTTCTTCTTTACCAGCGAATTGACGTAACCAATCTAAGATGTTCATCTCAGGATTAGGGAATTCTGATGAATGGTCTTTTGGCAAGTAGCTACGTGACGTTGTGACACCCCATTTGAATGTACCAGAGTCAGCTTCCATTTCACCCATTAAAATTTGGAATAGCGTTGAAATCGCAATGTCACGACGACTTGTGAAGGCAACTTTATCTGTACGGCTTAATGTAAAGCTAACGTTATCCAAAACTTTTTCGCCATCGATAGTTTTTGAAATACCATCAACGATTAAAAGGTCATTTCCGATTTCACGTTCTGGTGAGAAACCAACGAATGGGTATTTACGTGAAGAAGGTTGAATGTCATCTAATGTAATCTTATCAAGCATTTTCTTACGAGAAGTTGCTTGTTTAGATTTAGAAGCATTCGCACTAAAGCGCGCAATAAAGTCTTGTAATTCTTTGATTTTTTCTTCTTTTTTAGAGTTTTGGTCAGCTGCTAATTTAGCTGCCAATTGGCTTGATTGTAACCAGAAATCGTAGTTACCAACGTAAAGTTGAATCTTACCAAAGTCAACGTCAGCCATGTGCGTACACACTGTGTTTAAGAAGTGACGGTCATGGGATACAACGATAACAGTATTTGGGAAGTTAATTAAGAATTCTGACAACCATTCAATCGATTGTTTGTCCAAACCGTTTGTCGGCTCGTCCAATAGTAGAACGTCTGGTTGACCAAACAAAGCTTGTGCTAAAAGTACTTTTACTTTTTGTGGCTCAATTAATTCGCTCATTTTTTTGTCGTGAAGGTCTTCTGTAATTCCTAAACCTTGTAGCAAGCTAGCTGCATCAGCTTCAGCTTCCCAACCATTTAATTCAGCAAATTCACCCTCAAGCTCGCCGGCACGAATACCGTCAGCATCAGTAAATTCTTCCTTCATATAAATAGCGTCTTTTTCTTGGCGAACTTCGTATAGGCGTTTGTTACCCATTACAACAGTGTCTAAAACTTGATGGTCCTCAAAACCATAGTGGTCCTGGTTTAAAACAGATAAACGTTCGTTTGGATCCATGATCACATCACCTGTTGTCGGTTGAACGTCTCCAGAAAGGATCTTCAAGAATGTAGATTTCCCTGCACCGTTTGCTCCGATAACACCATAACAGTTACCCGGTGTGAATTTTATGTTTACATTGTCAAAAAGTTTACGGTCAGAAAACAATAGACTGACGTTTGATACAGTAATCATTTTTGGCATTCCTCAATTCTTTGTTATTTTCCTTTCACATTCTAACACATTCTGTCATAAAAGTAAGCCACTTCCCAGAATTAAGTCCGTTTATGGAAAATCAGTATGGTTAATGTGTCTCGAGTTAGATAATGAAGATAGTGCTTATAGTTACGTGATTTATAAAAGGTTCGGTATTTTTGGTAATCCTGCTGAGCAATAAGATAGGGCTTATCATCGAGTAGGAGATACAGGCCATCTGATTCTTCAATATATAAACTATTTTCGTCAAGGGTTGGTGTTGACAAATAAGGGTGGGGTACGTTCTGAACAACAACAATTTCAAGCAGGCTATCTAAACTAGCAGTTTCTTCTGATGATAAATATCCAAATAAGTTGCTCGTTTCTTCTTTTCTATGTGATTGCAGCAATGATGTATTGCTATAGAGCTGCTGGGTATAGAGTTGGTCTTTTGACACCTTGCTTAAAAGAATGGGTTCCTTTTTACTGACATGGAAACGCAAAAGCTGTAAGGGCTGCTTAGCGTCATCAAGTTGTAAAATATGATGATTATCCCAAACAATTGAAGCGGTCGGTGTATCGTCCCAATGAATCATTTTTTGTTGTTCAGATCGATATTCATAAACACCCGTCTCATTAGAAACTAAAATCATACGGTTCTTTTCACTTAAGGATAGAAGGTGGAAACTACCTGATTGGATTTTATTTAAGTGAGGCTCTGCCTGATCCGTATCTAAACTGTAGAAGCCATCATCTGTTATCAGATAGAGCGTATGATTGAAAATGACAAAATCGCGCATATGTGGTGAAATAACCACTTCTTTTACTAAGAAGGGAGCTAGATTTGATATGTTTAAAGATAGAAATTGTGTTGAAAGTGCATATTGATAAATGGGTAAGTCTGAAAAAACAACTGACTCCATCCACTTATTCCAACGATAAATGTGTAATGTCTGATCATTTCCCCATAAATAAAGCTTGCCGCTATAAAGAGCCATATCATAAAAACGCCCTTGAATGGTCACCTCGGTCATCAGTAAGTTATCTTTTTCCAAGGAAATACTCCTTTCATAAAAAAGTCTTCAATACCAACATTATAACATTTTTTAGGGCAGGTGGTAGAAGGCTAAAAAAGATGTTACAATTAATCGGCGTGTGATTTTCATTGTGATAGAGGAGTTATTATGGATAAAAAATTAACACTAAAAGAATATTTATTTATTGGATCAATGCTCTTTGGTTTGTTTTTTGGGGCTGGAAATTTAATTTTTCCTATTCAAATGGGACAAATGTCTGGTTCTCAGATGATACAAGCAACACTGGGCTTTATTATTACAGCAGTTGGGTTACCCTTTTTAGGAATTGTGGCAATGGGTCTTTCTCGAAAAGACAGTCTGTATGTCCTAGCGAGCAAAATCAGTCATAAGTATGGTTTGTTTTTTACAATCGCCTTGTACTTAACAATTGGGCCTTTCTTTTCGACACCTCGTACTGCTACAGTATCGTTTGAAGTGGCACTAGCGCCATATTTAGATGCCAATCAACTAGCCTTATTTTTATTTATCTTTTCTTTCTTATTTTTTGGAGCGTCCTTGTGGTTCTCTTTACGACCATCTGGTATTTTAACATGGGTTGGGAAAATCCTTAATCCAATCTTCTTAGGGTCATTGGCATTAATGATTATCTTTTCTTTATTGAAACCAATGGGAGACGTTAGCACAGTAGCTGTAGCAGAAGCCTATCAAAGCGGTGCATTCTTCACTGGTTTTTTAGAAGGTTATAACACGATGGATGCTTTAGCATCACTGGCATTTGGGATTATTGTGGTTCGTACCATTCAAAGTTTAGGCGTTACTAAACCATCACGCATTGCACGTGATACCGTTATTGCAGGTGTATTTAGTATGCTATTAATGATTGTCATTTATACCAGCCTTGTTTATATCGGAGCTTCTAGTCAAGGTATTTTCAATGTTAGTGAAAATGGTGGGATAGCATTAGCTGAAATTTCTCATCATTACTTTGGAAGTTTCGGAGCAATTTTCCTAGCTATCATTATTACTGTAGCTTGTTTTAAAACTGCAGTGGGGCTAATTACAGCCATTAGCGAAATGTTCGTTACGTTATTTCCAAACAAACTAAGTTACAATCAATTTGTGTTTCTGTTTACAGCTATTTCATTTGGAGTTGCCAATCTAGGTTTATCACAAATAATTGCCTATTCAGTTCCAGTTTTGATGTTCCTTTACCCATTAGCGATTACTTTGATTTTAGTGGCATTAGTCAGTCCGCTGTTTAAAGATCATGCGATTGTTTATCAGGTAACGACCGTTTTTACTATGCCGTTTGCGATTGTTGATTTTAGTCATGCCTTGCCAGTTGAAGCTAAAACTTTTTTTAGAATTGGTTTTCTTTCTGAGTGGGCACAGGCCTACATTCCTTTATTTAATTATGGCATGGGTTGGCTCATCCCAGCTACCATCGGCTTTGTCATTGGTTTAGTTCTTGCTAAAGTAAAAAAATAATAAACGAAACGCCCGTTCAGATTTAACTGAATGGGCGTTTTTTTAAGCTTATAACAAGAATGGTAACTAAAACAGCAAGAAAGGTTGCGATAATGAGTGGGATTAAATCAATCACTTGGGCTAAAATAACACCCAGTAGAAAGCTTGCTAATATTAGTAATGGTAGAAATGTTTGAACCGGAATAGAAGAGTCAGCTGCTGTTTCCACTAGCGTATCCAATGGTTTTTCTAATGGCTCGATAATAGCCTCTTTTGGTTGGGATAGGAGCATAAAGTAATCTTGAGCGACTATTTGTTCCTGGTCATTTCTAATATAGTCATATTTGCCATCTGCTAGTAGTTCTCTCGCTTTGACATTATCTGCCAAATAATAATCAATAATCGACAAAATTTCATCCTTGATTGCTTCATCTAAAACAGGAAATTCAATTTCAACACGGTCAACCATATTACGCGTCATCATATCAGCGGATGACAAAAAGAGATGCCGTTTGCCATTTTGATGGAAATAGTAAATGCGACTGTGTTCTAAAAAGCGACCAACAATACTTCTCACCCGAATATTCTCACTTACCCCTGGAATGCCGGCTCTTAAGCAACAAATACCTCGAATAATTAGATCAATTTGAACACCAGCTTGGCTAGCTTCATAAAGTTTCATAATAATCTTTTTATCAGTCAATGAATTCATTTTGGCAATAATACGACCGCTTTGATATTTTTTATGAAGGGCAATTTCTTTTTCAATGTAATTGAAAAAGGATAAGCGAATCCGGTCAGGCGAAACATAGAGATGCTTGTAAACAGGTGTTTCTGAATAGCCACTTAAGTAATTAAAAAAGAGTGTGGCATCTTCACCAATTTCTTGGTTAGTTGTCATAATACCCATATCCTCATAAAGTTTAGCGGTTTGGTCATTATAGTTTCCAGTTCCAAGATGAACATAACGAATCATTTTCCCATTTTTCTTTTTAACGACAAGAGCGATTTTACTATGCGTTTTTAAATCAGACATACCATAAAGAACGTTGGCGCCAGATTCTTCTAATTCTTTAGCCCAGTGGAGGTTATTTTCTTCGTCAAAACGAGCCTTCAATTCAACGAGAACAGTCACTTGAATACCGTTTTCAGCAGCTCGCTTAAGCGCACCGACAATAGGTGAATCTTTGGAGACGCGATAGAGTGTTTGTTTAATCGCCCAAGTATCCTTGTCGTCGGCTGCCTCATTAATAAAGGCAATGACTGGGTCAAAGGAATCATAGGGGTGGTGTAGGAAGACATCTTGTTTCTCAATGACCTCGAATAAATCGTTATCCTTTAATTCAGTAGGTATAGTCGGTTGGAAGGGCTGATAAGCTAGCTCGGGGAAATCTGCCTTCAACATGCTACTGATTTGGAAAATAAAGGTTAAGTCGAGTGGACCATTGATTGAATAATAGTCACGTTCTTTTAATTCTAGTTCGTCCATTAGAAACTGAATACTCTCAGAAACATCTGTTTTAGAATGACGGTGATCAACTTCTAGTCGGACAGCTGATCCATTTTTACGTTGCTTTAAAAAATCTTCAATGACTAATAATAAATCTTCGGCGCCATCTTCATTAATATCTAAATCTGCATTTCGAGTGATACGAAAAACAAAATAATCAACGATTTCGATACCGGGAAAGAGCGTATACAAATAGTTAGCGATAATATCTTCGAGAAAAACAAACTTTCGTTGGTCACCGTTTTGAATCACGTAGTAACGGCTAGTCAGTGTCGGTATAGGAATAACGGCATTTTGCCCGTTCTTACCTTGCTTCAACCGTACAAAGAGATGCAGCATCTTATTATTTAAATGCGGGAAGGGGTGGTAAGCATCAATTCTTAGTGGTGTTAAAATAGGCAAGAGCGACTCATAGTAGTAGTGATTCACTTCCGTGTACTCATCTTCAGTTAAGTCCTCAATGGAAACAAATTGAAGCTGATACTGACAGGCTTCTTCTCGCAATGATTCGTAGCTGTCGTATTGAAGGGCGACATTTTTTCGGTTCTTTTCTGAGATGGCATTGAGTTGTTGGTCTGATGTCATCAATGTTTTAGAGTCTGGCTGATCAAAGCCAAATTTCAATTGATCTTGGAGACCAGCAACACGTACCATGAAAAATTCGTCGAGGTTTGAACTGCCAATGGCTAGGAAATTCATCCGTTCTAGGAGGGGATTATGCGAATCACGCGCTTCTAAAATCACCCGGCGATTAAAATCGAGCCAGCTCAATTCTCGATTAAAGTAAAAATCTGGTGAAGCAAGATTAATGAGAGTTTCTTGAGTCATGTGATAAATGCCTCCAATAGAATAAGATTAGGGTAATTCAATAAATGATAGGTTTAAATCTTTTCTCAATAAGCGATCTAAATGTTTTTTTTGTCGAGATGCGCGGTACCGTTCAGCGATAACAGGACCGTTATGGAAGAGTTGTAAGTCGTATCCATCCTTCGTTTTAACTAAGGATATTTTTTTAATCACAGACATATGCGAATCGTTCAAGGCATTAGCAAATTTAATGACACCACCTAAATGGCGGATATGGTCGATGTAGCTGACATTAAACCAATGATGAAATGGCTTAATATATTGATTGAAAAGAGATTTGTTTTTATAGCTAGCTAGCAAACTAATAACGACACGGTCTTGATGAGATACGCCATCTAATTCACTATTGGAAATAATATAAAAGGTATGCTGAGATCCAGCGCTATTTTCAATGTATTCCCCCATATAATATAGGTAGCTGCCATACTGTAAAAGACGTGCGATTTGGCCATCTTTTTCAAAAATATTCTGCTTACAAAGTTCCTCATAGAGCGCACTAACTAAAAAACCTCTGTAGTCAGCAACATGATCTTGAGTATGGTAAGCAAGCCCAAGTCTGTAAATACTTTGGTTAGCTACATTTTGAGTAGAAAAGGCCGTTTGATCAGTTTTTTCATTAATATAATCCATAATGATTCCTTCGCGAAGCCCCTTATTGCTAAAGATAAAGACGGGTGCCTTCACCTCTTCAAACAAGCTCTTAAAAACAACGTTGGCTGGAATAATAATATCAGCACGATCTTGGCTGAGCCCGTCTAGATTTTGCAATTCAGGAATTGTTAATGATTTGAAGAGTTCTAAGGTATCATTTAAATCATTAGCTGACATTTGATAACCGTGTACACCACCTAGCGGATAGTCGACAGTTCTCTGATGAACATTGGCAATGCTTCTAGCAGATCCACCTATTGCAGTTATCGGAAGTTGACATTTTTTTAGCCATTTTAAAGATTTGAATTGCTCTTTAACGAACTGAGTCATTTTCACAATGGCCTTGTCATTGTTGTGGTCTTTGTCGGAAAAAAAGAGTTGCTTCAAGGTCACGACGCCAAAGGGAAAACTATGGTAGTTAATGACTTTTTTATTTTCGAAAAGGGTAATTTCCGTACTTCCCCCTCCAATATCAACGGTAACACTGTTTTTTGTTTGGGTGGTACGGGCCACAGCGTAACTACCATAAAAAGCTTCTTTTTCTTCAGGAATGATCTGTATCTGAATGCCAACTTTCTTTTTGACCTGCTTCAAAATGTCGGCTTGATTAGCGGCTTGACGAATGGCAGCCGTCGCCATTGGCATCAGTTTTGAAACCTTATAACGCTTCGAAACGTCGTAAAAATTATCAAGAACATTGACTAAAACATCAATACCGTCCTGAGACATCACTTTATCCTCGTTGAGGTATTGTGAGAGACGAGCAGGGGTTTTGATATTCTGCAGTTCATATAGACGGTAATCTTCCCCAATTTCAAAGATAACCAAGCGAATCGTATTTGATCCGATATCAATTAAACTAATCATTTCTGAATTCATAAAGCGTCCTCCTAAGTATTCTCTTAAGGTCATTTTATAGAAAGAAAGGCATTTTGTCATGAAATTATCATTTTCAATTCACGAAAAGTGTTAAACTCTTAAAAAGTGTCGAGTGGTTGCTTTATAATCGCCCACTCGACAGTTTTAACCATCAACATAAAAAAAGCGGCATCAGGAAGTCAATTCTTCCTGATGCCGCTATGTTAGTTTAGATAACGATGAATTTCTTTGAGTAGGTCTGTTGAGTTGCCGACAACTATACCATTTGTTTTGATAAGACCGATTGTATACAAGTTTGCGTATGAAAATTGTGACTCGGCAATCGTTTGTAGCGCTTCTAATTTTTGAGGATTAGTTGCTCCTTGTTGGCGAGAATCCGTGTACAAGCCGATAACGGGAATACCTGCTTGATAAGCAACACCAATTTCAGTTGCAACACCAACATCAATTGTTGCGCCATCTAAAACAGCAATCATAATATCAGAAGCAAGAAGGGCATCTGTATCATATTTTGCAATCATTATTGAATCAGCGTAGGCATTTTTATCGTTGATATCGCCTTGATCTTGAGGGATATAAATATCTAAATCTGAGAATTCTTTTTTTATTAAATCGGTTAAATAACGGTTGTATTGCAGTTCCATTTCTGAAAAAAGAGGGGCTGCATAATAAGCTTTTTTAGACATAGTTAATCTCCTTTTCACTTGTATATTCTTCTATGATAGCAATCTGAGAGTGTGGAAGCAAAGGAATTTCGAACTAAACTATATTACAAACTTGTTACAAAACAGTCGTTTTGACATTGAATCGTAAGAGAAATGAAACCCCCCACTCCATAACAAAGCGTATAATGGATAGGAATCTGAAAAGAAAGAGGCGAGCCCAAGTGAGTAAAAGTCGTAAGCTCGGAAAAGTTCTTCTTGCTAGTTTAGCAGGACAACTGTTGTTAGCAACACCGATTCATGCGTCAACATTAGAGCAGTTGAATGCGCAAGAACAAAAGAAAACGGAAGAAATTCAAGCATTACAAGGCGATATTAGCACGATGCTGATGTCGATTAATGAGCGAAAATCTGAACTAGACAGCTTAAATCTTGAAGTAGCAGAGATAGAAACCCAGCAAGAAAAAACATTAGAAGAAATTGACAAGCAAAAAGAAGTCATAGCAGCTCGGAAAAATCAATTGAAAGAACGATTAGTCGCTTTACAAACAAGCCCATCTTCTGACAACCGTATTTTAATGTTGCTAAAGTCAGATAACTTTTCAGACTTTTTAGCTAAGTTTATTCTAATTGGCCAACTTCAAGCAGCTGATAACGAACGAATCGAATTAGCCATAGAAGAAGAAAAGAAAATGATTGCTTTGGAAAATCGTCTCGCTCAAGAAGTTGCAGATGGAAAAGCCAAGGCTGAATTGGCTCGTATCGAAACGGACTCTCTTCATACTGAATTGGAAGAACTTCAGACCGTTTTATCTAATAATGAGCTTGTCTTGCAAGAAATTTTAACTGATAAAACAACCGAAGAAAATCGTCTAGCTGAAGTGGCCCGTCAAGAAAAAGAAGCAGCTGAGAAAGCAGAAGCTGATCGCATCGCTGCTGAAGAAGCTGCCAAACAAGCTGAAATTCATGCACAAGAAGAAGCAGAACGCGCTGTATTAGCTGCTCAAGCTAAAGCAGAAGAACGGGCAAGAGCTGAAGAAGCTGCAGCTAAAGAATCGGTAAACAAGACGCCTGTTCAAACAACTAATCCTACTGAAAAAGAGGACACGATTGCAGAAACCCCAACTCCAAGTACAGATGGAAAGACCTTAACAGTTGTCGCAACTGCCTATTCTCGTAATGAGCCATACTTAACCAATTTTACGCGTACAGGTATTGACTTAAGAGTGAATCCAATGGTTATTGCTGTTGACCCAAGTGTTGTTCCTCTAGGGTCAATTGTTGAAGTACCAGGATACGGAATTGCTATTGCAGGAGATACCGGATCAGCAATCATTGGAAATAAAATTGACCTTCATATGGAAGACTTACAAGCTTGCTATGACTTTGGTCGTCAAACATTAACAATTAAAATATTGAACTAAAACAAAGCACAACCGTTTAGCGGTTGTGCTTTTCTGTTTGACATTGCGAACGGTAGAGTAAGTAGAAAGCCAAGCAATCTATTCAACTCACATTTATCTGCAAAAAAAGTCGAGAAGATCATCCTTCTCGACTTTTTCTAATTATAGCACTTTATTTAAGAAATCTTGAGTACGTAGATGCTGCGGATTTTGGAAGACATCAACTGGTGTACCTTCTTCAACGATATAACCACCATCCATAAAAATCACCCGGTCACCAACTTCGCGGGCAAAGCCCATCTCATGGGTAACGACAACCATTGTCATCCCATCTTTAGCAAGCTGCTTCATAACTTCTAAAACTTCCCCAACCATTTCAGGGTCTAGTGCTGATGTTGGTTCATCAAACAGCATAATATCAGGATTCATAGCAAGAGCACGTGCAATAGCGACACGTTGTTTTTGTCCACCTGATAGTGAATTAGGGAAAACATCTGCTTTTTCGACTAAGCCAACTGTTTGCAATAATTCCAAAGCTTTTTTCTTTGCTTCTTCTTTAGACATTCGTTTTAATTCAACAGGAGCAAGTGTAATATTTTCAGCTACCGTTAAGTGAGGGAAAAGATTAAAATGTTGGAAAACCATACCAATCTCTTCTCGAACTTTATTAATATCTGTTTTAGGATTGGTAATGTCAACATTATCGACGAGAACTGCTCCACCAGAGATTTCTTCCAAACCATTTAAACAACGGAGGAATGTACTTTTCCCAGAACCAGAAGGACCAATAATACAAACGACTTCACCTTCTGTAATTGTCATATCAATACCTTTTAATACTTCATTATCTCCGAAACTCTTTTTTAAATCTTGAACCAGAACTTTTGCGTCTGCCATCATGATTCTCCTTTCAGGCAAGCTGTTTGCAAGCCCATTTCCATTACTCCTAACCATTCTATCAAAAAAACCACCATTTAAAAAGAACACAATGAGAAAAAAATGAGAAATGAAAAAGACCACTTTCAAAAATGAAAGAGGTCTCGCCGAGTTTAACGCTTATTCGCTGTCGTGTAAGACTCGCACAGCTTATCAATCGCATTAACGAGAGAATCCAATTTTTTCTCCATTCTACTTAATAAGTAGAGAGAAATAACGATTGGAAAGCCCGTATTGCTAATTAATTCCATGTATTGGTCCATTTTTAACAACTCCCTTCTATCTTTAAAGACGAAGAAGGGGAGCAAAGTGTTACCTTAATTATAATTTTTCGTTAATTGCTCTGAAAATAGCATCAGCTACGCCATTCTCATTATTGGTTGATGTCACATATTTGGCAATCGCTTTAACGCCTTCTTCAGCATTTCCCATCGCAAAGCTGACACCTGCATTTTTAAGCATAGATGCATCGTTAAAGTTATCACCAATTGTCATCACATTTTCCATTGAAATACCCATTTCTTTAGCGAAGCGTTCAACCGCAATTCCTTTTTGTGCTTCAACATGGTTAATTTCAATATTGTTAAAGAAAGAAGAGGTAATAATCAGTTCCTCATCTGTTTCAAATTCTTCTCGAATGACTTGCAATTCGGGTTGTCCGATATTACTAAAGACTAACACTTTTAATATTTGAGAACTATCGTCATCTAAAACCTCATCAAAATGATTCACGTAATGAATATTCAATAATTCCAGACGACTTAGAGCTAAGACAAGTGCCATTTTAAAGGTTGTATCAGGATTAGTTGTTTGTAATAAGGTTGTCATCGTTTCGATACGACCGACCTTATCATCTGAAAAGACACCTTTTGTCGTAACGATTTCGGCATATAATCCTTTTGATCTCACAAAATCAAGGATACGGCGAATCCGTGCTTTATCAATCCCAATATTAGCGATCAAGTTACCCGCTTCATCGAAGAGTTGGCCGCCATTAACGGTAATCATAGGACAAGAAATACCTGCTTCTTTTAAGGCAGGAACGGCTTCTGTATACCCACGTCCAGTTGCAACCATAAACTTAATGCCTTTACGTTCTGCATATTCAATCGCTTCACGATTGGTATCAGAAACAGCTAATTTATTATTTAATAAGGTACCATCCATATCTGAAACAATTAATTCAATCACGAAAAAACCTCCCATTATAGTGTTCTGCTACTAGTTTATCATTAAATAGAAGAAAATGGACAATCTGAAGTGTGTTAAAATATAACAAATAAGGACGAGAGGTGCTAAAAATGAAACAAATCATTCATAATGATTGGCAAAATCTCCTAGAAGAGGAATTTCAGTCCGCCTACTACCAACAGTTGCGGAACTTTTTAAAAGAAGAATATCAAACGCAAACCATCTATCCAGAGATGGACCACATTTGGGAAGCTTTTGAACGGACCCCTTACCAAGCAGTGAAAGTGGTCATTTTAGGGCAGGATCCATATCATGGACCTAACCAAGCTCATGGGCTAAGCTTCTCTGTTCAAAAAGGTGTCGCTATACCACCATCATTGAGAAATATATATAAGGAATTAGCATCTGATTTAGGAATCAAAGCTGCCAACCATGGCGACTTGAGAAAATGGGCAGATCAAGGTGTCTTCCTACTCAATACCGTTCTCACTGTTCGACAAGGTCAAGCTTATTCCCACCGCGGTAAAGGTTGGGAGATGCTGACGGATGCGGTTATTCGTGCACTTAACAAGCGGCAAGAACCGGTTATTTTTGTCTTATGGGGAAATGCCTCGATTGCTAAGACAGCCTTAATTGATAGTGAAAAACACATTATTTTAACGGCACCCCATCCGAGTCCCTTGTCTGCTCATCGTGGGTTTTTTGGAACAAAACCTTTCTCAAAAATAAATGAAGAATTAATAAAACGAGGAAAGACACCAATCGATTGGCAGCTTGAGGATAATCTAGATGAATGAACACTACCTTGAAACAAAGCTAGGTAAATTACGTTACCTACAAGCTGGCGAAGGGGAGGCCATCCTCTTTCTACATGGTAACAATGAGAATGCTGATATTTTTTCAGGTATTTTTGACGCCTTTACCGAGAATTACGCGGTTTATGCGCTCGACACAAGAGGTCATGGCAAATCAGACTTTGCTGTTGAGTTGTTGACTTTTCAACAAATTGCAGAAGATATTGTCTGTTTAATGGATGCTAATCAGTTGAAATCCGTTCATATCATTGGATTTAGCGATGGTGGTAATATTGGTCTCTATTTAGCAGCCCATTATCCAAAGCGTGTAACGTCACTAACCATTATGGGAGCTAACTATGATCAAACCGCATTAGTTGAACCTTTATACAGTGAATTGTTGGAAGAGTTAAAGCAGTTAAGACAGCTAGCGCCATCTGAAGAGCAAAAAAGAAAAGAGAGCATCTTGCGATTAATGTTAGACCAACTAGCCTTAGAAGAGTCTGATTTAAAAGCGATTAGTTGCCCTGTTTTAGTGATGGCGGGGGAGTTAGATGTTATTCCGCTCAGTCATACGAAACAAATGGCGACTCTGATACCAAATGCAGATTTGACGATTGTTCCCAATGGTCAACATGACTTTTTTATTGCACAGCCGAGTGCTCTAATTGACTCAGTGATAAACTTTTACAATCAGATGAGAAATAAATGAGAAAATATCTTGTTTTTTAGCTAAAACTCATGTAGGATGGAAGCATAAATGAAAAGAGGTTATATCATGTCTATTAAACTTGCTAGTCAATCAATCACATATTTTAGCTACTTTAGATAGCGTTCATGCCAACCTGTGGTATGAGCGAATGATTTTTTCATCATATCTAAGGTGGCTTATCTGCGTTTGATTGCCGCTTGAAATAACAAAGTGGCTGAACGGCAAGGTAATTCCTGATATGTTGTAACAACGGGAGAAAACCTTATGTACTCTACTTAGATTATTTCTGGGTAGAGTTTTTTTATTGAAATAGGGGGAATTATAATGAAAATTGGTTATCAAGGTGTTCCGGGATCTTATAGTGAAACAGCCTTACAAGAATATAAACAAGCACATCAATTGCAAGATGCGACAGCGATTGGTTATTCATCTTTTAAAGCATTAATCGATGAGATAGAAGACGGCCATCTTGATTTAATCGTCATACCAGTCGAAAATTCGACGACAGGCCTTATCGCTCGAACGGTTGATTTGTTACGTTATCGGTCTCTAGTAGCAATTGACGAAAATTATCAATCCATCCAGCACTATTTATGGGGGCTAGAGACTAGCGAGATTAACACCATTACAGAAGCTTATTCGCATCCAGAAGCCCTATCTCAGTGCGATACCTTTTTCGCTAATCATCCGCATATCACAGCTAAAGCTTATGAAGATACAGCTAAATCTGCCCAGTTTATAGCGGAAGAAGGTAGTATTCACCAAGCCGCCTTAGCAAGTAAACGAGCGGGTGAACTCTATGGCTTAAAGCAACTAGCAGCTAGTGTTCAAACAGAATCCATGAATACCACTCGTTTTTATATTATGGCTCCGAATGAAAAAGTCACCCTAAAAGGCGACATTTTATCGCTTTACATTGAGACCAAACACGAATCAGGCGCATTAGCTAAGCTACTCCAAGTTTTTACCTTATTTGACTGTAATATGGAATCACTTAACGCGCGTCCAATTGCTGGTAAACCATTTGCTTACGGGTTCTTTATGGAAGTGGATGTTTCAAAATCTACTGTCCCATTCGAATTATTATGGCAAACCTTAGAACAGGTTTCTGAACACCTTCAAGTATTAGGAAGGTTTGATTCCGCATTAACCAATAAGAAGGGATAGAAAGAGATGACAACTATTGCAATTGTAGGTCTAGGTGTCGTTGGCGGTTCCTTCGCCAAGGCATTAAAAAAATACCCCCAAGCTGGTGAACGTGTTTTAGCAATTGATCCAGATGAAGAAACACTACAAACGGCTCTAAGTGAAGGAATGATTGACTACGGGGAGACTGCTAACGAAACGATTTTACAACAAGCAGATCTAGTCATTATCGGTCTTTACCCTAGAGCATTAAAGGATTTTATAATAAAACACCGTAATGACTTTAAAAAAGGGGCAATTTTAACAGATGTAGCTGGTGTTAAAGGGGTGCTAGTCGAGCAGTTAAAGGCTGAAATTCCTGAACATGTTGATTTTATTTATGGACATCCCATGGCAGGACGCGAGAACAGAGGTTATGCTTATTCAGATGCAGATGTTTTTGAAGGTGCCAACTATCTACTCACACCAACAGCTGATAATCAGCCCGAGAATATCGAGTGGCTAGAACAGCTGATTAAACGAATTGGTTTCAAACGGGTGACCATTGTGCAGCCAGAAAAGCATGATGAAATGATTGCCTTTACAAGTCAACTTTGCCATGTTATTGCTGTGTCTTTAATTAATAGCGATGATCCAAATCGTGATACGGTAAAGTTTATTGGTGACAGTTACCGTGATTTAACACGGATTGCTAAAATCAATGATAGCTTGTGGTCAGAACTATTTATTGAAAATAAAGATGAGTTACTAGCTGCAGTTGAAGGCTTCGAGAAACAATTTCAACTGATGAAGCAAGCCATTCAAGAAGATAATGTCGACGAATTGGCAAATATGTTTAAGGAATCAACTAAACGACGCACACAATTAGAGCAAGCAGATCGTAAACAAAAAGCTGAATGATACATTCAGCTTTTTTTCAATGTCTCAGTTGTCATATTTTGCTTAAAATGTGTTACCCTTAAGATAGAAAAAGAAGATGAAATGAGGAATATGCATGGATTTAAGTATTTTGGATCAAATTCCAATTTTTAAAAATGAATCAGCCAAACAAGCGCTCGACAATGCCGTGTCTCTTGCCCAACAAGGTGAAAAATATGGCTACAAACGAGTTTGGTACGCGGAGCATCATGGTGGTGAATCACTCGCTTCTTCGGCACCTGAAATCGTGATTGGTCAAGTTGCGGCTAAGACAAACCATATTAACGTTGGTTCTGGTGGCATTATGATGATGCACTATTCACCGTTGAAAATCGCAGAAGTCTTTAAAACATTAGCAGCTTTTTATCCCGGACGGATTGATCTTGGATTAGGACGGGCACCGGGTGGAGATCGTCATGCTATCTTTGCTTTGTCGGAAGGTCGAGCGCCACAGCTGGATCATTTATACAATAAAATAGATACGATTCATTCATTGCTGAAGAATGAATTACCAGAAAACGAGCTTTACCAACATACAGCGGCTACACCTGCTATTAACCATTACCCATCAAGTTGGTTGTTAGGTTCAAGTGGTGATAGTGCTTTACAGGCTGCAGTGAGAGGAATGGGTTATTCCTATGCACAATTTTTCCACGGTCAAATGAATCAAGAGGCTTTTGAAATTTATAACAGTCGTTTTCAACCATCAGACTTTATGCCAGAGAAAAAGTTGAGTGTTGCTTTCTTTGCTTTGGCTTGTGAGACGGAAGAGGAAGCGCGTTATTATGAACGACCATATGCTATTTTTAAGATGAAATTAGCTAAAGGAGAACGGCTAGAGAAATTTCTAAGTCCTGAAGAAGCGGCAGACTATCCCTTAAGTGATTTAGACAAAACCTTGCTTGAAAAGATAAGTGAAAGTCATTTGGTAGGAACAGCAGACAAGATTGTCGAACAGCTCCTTGAACAACAACGACTTTATCAGTTTGATGAAGCAATGATTATTAGCATTACCCAACCGCATGAGGTTCGCCTCAATTCTTACCGCTTGATTGCAGAAGCAATGAAACTAACTAACAAGGAGTAAACAGAATGTCATTAAGTTTTGACTATTGGCTTAGTGCTGAAAAATGGTATGAAGGCTATGCAGGTGTCGTTTTTGGTATTGGTATCTTTATTATTTTTGCGATGTGTTTTGTGATTCCAAAACGAAAGACCCCATTTGGGAAGCGATTCTTATCGATTTCCGCTGTAGTAGTTGCCGCTTTAGGGTGTTTTCTCTTAATTAATAATCGCCGCTATGAAGCTTATCTAGAACCAGCGAGTCATGTCACGCCAGCCATTCGAACAAGTGAATACACATTATTTTCCGGTTACCAACCTAAATCACGGACACAAACGGATTTTTATAATCGATTCCATGACCCAGAAGGAGTAGAGGCAACCGGCCTCTATGAAAAAGAAGAAGTAATCGAAGAATTGATTTATTTGGGGAAAGAAGGCCGTCATCATTATTTTGAGCATGATGGTCAAGTCTTTCGCCAATATGAAGCGAGTGTCTATTTTGATGAATCGGCAGATCAGGCAGTCTTAGTGGGGTATCTGTACTACCTAAAAGATGATCGCTTTAAAACAATCGGATTTCAAGATACAAACTATGTTTTTTATGACCGAATTGTTATCAATGAAAAAGATGAAGGAAAGAGCTACCAAGTTGAAGATAAGAGCCTTGCGGCTAGTACAAAAGAGGCATTTTATGATTGGACATTCCCTTATTATTAAAAAATCACAAAATGAGTTCAAAGTGTGAAGAATATAACAGTTTTTTATGCTGTTTCAATGAAAACTAGTGAAATCTGTTTGAGAATGTTGTATGATAGGAGTGTAAATAAAATCCTTTAGGAGGGTATTATCGTGGAAATGTTTGAAAGTTTAACAGAAAAAATCGTAGGGAAAAACATCAAAATTGTTTTCCCAGAAGGAACTGAAACTCGTATTTTAGGAGCAGTCGTACGTTTAAAATCTGAAAATTTAGTTGAACCTATTTTAATTGGGAACCAAGAGGCTGTTACATTAGCTGCTAAAGAACGCGGATTCGATATTGATGGTGTTCAAATTTATGACCCAGAAAACTACGATCAAATGGATGAAATGATTGCATCTTTCGTAGAACGTCGGAAGGGCAAAGCAACTGAAGAGCAAGCAAGAAACATCCTTAAAGAAGAGAACTACTTCGGAACAATGCTCATTCATATGGGACTAGCAGATGGTTTAGTAAGTGGTGCTGTTCACTCAACGGGTGACACAGTTCGTCCGGCTCTACAAATTATTAAAACAAAACCAGGTGTTAGCCGTACAAGTGGTGCTTTCATCATGTTACGTGGACGTGGACAAGAGAAATACTTGTTTGCTGACTGCGCCATCAACATCAACCCTAACGCACAAGAATTAGCAGAAATTGCCGTTGAATCAGCTAAAACAGCAGAAATGTTTGGCATCGAACCAAACATTGCACTATTAAGCTTCTCAACAAAAGGATCTGCATCTTCACCAGAACAAGAGAAAGTTGCTGAAGCAACTAAGATTGCTCAAGAACTAGCTCCTCAATACAACATTGATGGTGAATTACAGTTTGACGCTGCCTTTGTTCCAGCTGTAGCTAGCCAAAAAGCACCTGACTCAAAAGTTGCTGGAGAAGCTACTGTATTCGTATTCCCAGAAATTCAATCAGGTAACATTGGTTACAAGATCGCGCAACGTTTTGGTGCGTTTGAAGCAGTAGGACCAATCTTACAAGGGTTGAACAAACCAATCTCTGACTTGTCACGTGGTTGTGTGGAAGAAGACGTTTATAAGACAGCGATTATTACAGCAAACCAAACATTAATCGGTTAATAATAGTGAAACGCCCATTCAGAAGTTCTGAAATGGGCGTTTTTTTGCTTGCTCATACACAGTCCTGTTAAAATACGTTATAATAATAAAAAAGTAAAAGTGAGGTGCCCAATCGATGGCATTCAGTATAGATATAAGAAATGAAGAAGAGACGCTGCGACTGGGAGAACTGTTAGGTGAACTAGTGACCGCAAAAACAGTCGTTCTTTTAGAGGGCGACCTTGGAGCAGGTAAAACAACGTTCACCAAAGGACTAGCTAAAGGAATGGGAATTGAGCAAGTTATTAAAAGTCCAACCTATACTATTATTAGAGAATATGGTAAGGGACGATTGCCACTTTACCACCTCGACGTTTACCGTTTGGAAGAAGGCGGTGGCGAAGAGTTAGGGCTAGAAGAATACTTTTATGGTGATGGAGTCAGTGTGATTGAATGGTCGACCTTTATTGAAGAGGAACTCCCTTCAGATTGGTTGAAGATAGCGATTACGCGTATCGGCGATTACTCACACGAACGCCACTTTGATATTAGTGCTAAAGGAACAACATATGAACAGCTACTGCTTCAATGGGAGCAAAGCTGGAAAGAGGGTCAAACCATTGGGAACTGAAAAATTAGAAATTACCATTCGTGAAGCAATTCCCAGCGATGCTGGTGAAATTATTGCCTTTAGTAAAAAAACAGGAAGCGAAACAGACTTCTTAACATACGGATCAGAAGGTTTGGAACTATCAGAAGCGTTTGAAGAAATGTATCTTGAAGGATTACTAGAGAAGGATAATGCTATTATGTTAGTTGCGACCATCAATGATCATGAAATTATTGGAATGGCATCGGTCGGATCAAATGATAAGCCAAAAACACAACACGTTGGTGAAGTTGGTATCACGGTTGAAAAAGAATTTTGGGGCTTTGGAATTGGTAGTATTTTAATGGAAGAAATTGAGATTTGGGCACAAGAAAGTGGCGTTATCCGCCGTTTGGAGCTAACCGTTCATGCTGGTAACGAGCGAGCAATCTCACTTTATGAAAAAATGGGTTATCAAGTGGAAGGTAGATTAGCGCGTGTGATGCAGATTGATGGTGAATTTGTCGATGGTATCATGATGAGCTTACTGATTGATTAATTAATATAAAAACCGTTAGGAAGCGTAAACTTCTTAACGGTTTTATCTATTTGGACCAACTAAAATAAAATAGTTAGTGCGTAATTTGAAAAGATAGACAGGACAAGGATATTGATAATCACAAATGCCCATTTAAAACGGTTGTCTTCGACGTTTAAACCAAAAATAACACCAACAACTGGGAAAAATAAAGCAAGCACAAGTGAAATGGTTGCGATACTGTCAGGGTCTTTTGTTGAGAATAAATAAACAGGGTATAGAATGCTGAGTAAGGTAAATACGGTTGCGTTTTTTAATTTTTTATTAGACAAAGAAGTTCCTCCTTTACTGTACCGAACTATTCTAGCATATTTTACAGTAAAATTCTGCTGGGAATAGAATTTTGTTGGCAAGGCTCTCTAAATAACTGGACAGTGGGCTAAATAATAGCTTATTATACAATTAATATATGTTACAATTAAAAGACATCAGTAGTTATTCTAAAAAATTATGTTAGTATTACTAAATATATAGTATGAAGAAATTTAATGTGAAGATTTAGTGAGGGGAAAAGATTGCAAGAAAAAATGACGTTGGCACAGAAGCTTAAACAGGAGTTTCCTACTGTCATCATTAAAGAGAACGAACGTTTAGACGCTTATACCTATACAAAAACGGGAGGTCCAGTGGATGCGCTTGTTTTTCCAGTCTCTAAAGAGGATGTTCAAGCTGTTGTAACATGGACGAATACAAATCAAATACCACTGACTATTTTAGGGAATTCCAGCAATGTCATTATTCGTGATGGTGGCATTCGTGGCGTAGTCATGATTCTGACCGAATTAAATGGTATGCAAGTGAAAAAGAATCGCTTGATTGTCCAAAGTGGGGCAAGATTAATCGATGCTTCTAATCGTGCTCTTTACGAACAGCTATCTGGACTAGAATTTGCTTGTGGTATTCCAGGAAGCGTTGGTGGTGCGGTCTATATGAACGCAGGTGCATATGGTGGTGAAGTGAAAACTGTTATTGAAACCGTCGAAGTGATTACGCCAAGGGGCGAGATTAAAACATACAAAAATGAAGAACTAGATTTTAGCTACCGTCACAGTAAATTACAAGAAAGTGGCGAAATTGTTATTGAAACTGTTTTTACTTTAGAAAAAGGTAACAAAGAAAAAATGGCTGAAAAAATGGCTGAATTAACAGAGTTGAGAACCTCTAAGCAACCTTTAGAATACCCATCCTGCGGGAGTGTCTTTAAGCGCCCAACTGGTTATTTCACTGGTAAACTGATTCAAGATGCTGGTTTACAAGGTAAAACATGGGGAGGCGCACAAATCTCAACGAAGCATGCAGGCTTTATTGTTAATGTTAACCATGCTTCTGCAACAGATTATATTGAATTAATTGCTCATATCCAAGAGGTTATTTGGAATGTTTATCATGTAAAATTAGAAACAGAAGTAAGAATAATTGGTGAAGACCCTGTTCCTGATTCAGTTGATCATGCATCAGAAAGAATGTCTTCCTAAATACAGCAAAAGGAGGTGGCTTCGATGAAAAAACCACTTATTACGCTTCAAGATTTTACATTTACCTATTCCGATCAATCTGTACCGATTCTTAAAGAAATTAATGTCACGATATACGAAGGGGAAAAAATTCTTGTTATCGGACCAAGTGGTTCAGGGAAGTCCACCTTTGCACGATGTATTTCAGGTATTTTACCAAGTAAGGACCATGATGATTATACAGGTACTATTAGCTATGGCGATCAAATTGAGAATAAGCATATTTCTAATTTTTTGCCCAATGAACTAGCGATTAATATGGAAGATAGTAGTGAAGCAGTAAGAGAGAAAGAAAAAGAAATCTCTTCAGGCGTTTCATCTGCTAGCCAGCCGTTTCAAACCTATCTGCAGCAGAAAAAATTAGCAGGCATGAAGTGGTTCCTAAGTAAATCACCTTCAGTCCAGCAAAGCTTTAATCAGCTGACAGACAATCAATTTGAACAAATGAAGACAGCAGGGCTATTTATCGAAGATAAACCGCTGCTTATTTTTGACGAGCCATTAGCTAATCTTGACCCTAAATCGGGTGACGCGACAATGGCATTTATTGATACGCTAGAGCAAGAGACGGATTCAACGGTTATGATTATTGAGCATCGCTTAGAAGATGCACTAGCTTATCCGATTGACCGCCTAATTCTTTTTTCAGAAGGGCGTATCATTGCCGATGGGAATCCATCGGATGTTTTAAAAACCGATATCTTAAGTGATATTGGTATTCGCGAACCCCTTTATATTACAGCTATGCGATATGCAGGCGTGAATTTGGAACATACGCATCATTTGGACAATGTTCATCAAGTGAATGGTCCGAATCTAAAAGAAGATATGGAACGCTGGCTATCTTATTTGCCTCAATTCCACTATCCCCCTAATGAGGATGTTCTTCTTGAAGTAGAAGATGTGAGTTTTAAGTATCCATGGAATAAACAAAATATTGTCGACCATATTAGTTTTAAAATTATGGAAGGTGAAATACTCAGTCTAATAGGCCCGAATGGGTCGGGTAAAACAACCTTAGTGAAGCTACTTTCAGGCCAAGAGCGGATTGCTTCTGGTAAATTAATTTGGAAGGGCGAGGAAATCACTGATTTGAACGCTGATAAGATGAAACATCTTGTCGGCTACGTCCCTCAAAACCCACTTGAAACAATTACTCAAGATAATATTGATGATGAATTATCATTTAGATTGCGTGAGCAACAGTATTCAGAAGATGAAATTTACCGCCGTGTGGAAAAAGTGATTGAAGTATGTAGCTTACAATATATTCGTCAGTTACCGATGAGTGCCTTAAGTTTTGGGCAACTCAGACGTGTAGCGATTGCATCGGTCTTAGCACTCAGTCCTAAGATGATTATTGTGGATGAACCAACAGCTGGTCAGGACTTCATGCGCTATACAGAAATTTTAAACTTCTTGCAATCCATTCATTTACAAGGTATTACCGTATTATTGGTGACCCATGATATTCATTTGATGTTGGAATATACCAAACGTGCAGTAGTTGTATCCGAAGGGAAGATTTTAGCTGATGCCAGTCCGGTTTATATTTTGGCAAGCCCAGAAATTATTGCAAACTCCTCACTGAAAGAAACGAGTTTATATACATTCTCTAAACACATTGGTATGAATGACCCTTATGTGTTTACAGAAAAATTCATTCACTACGACCGAGTTGCTCGGTTATTCTAATCAAATCAAGCAAACCAAAACAAGTTGATACTCGTTTTGGTTTTTTTGTTTGTTAAGGCTTGTATTTTTTGAAAATACGATTATAATTTTACTCGTGCCTAAACTTAAAGATTAGTATTAGTAAACTAATAAACGAGAAAAGAGGGTTTACCTTGGAAATCGGTAAAAAGTTAAAACAGTTACGTCTTCAAAAAAATCTAACGCAAGAAGAATTAGGTGAGCGTACTGATCTAACCAAAGGGTATATCTCCCAATTAGAAAATAATTTAAGCTCCCCATCAATGGAAACATTTTTTGATGTGTTGGAAGTACTAGGAACGACACCGAAAGAATTCTTTGATTCTGATAAGGAAGGTCAGTCAGTGGTTTATAGTAAGAATGATGTGACCGTTTTTGAAGATGATGAGAAGGGCTATGCGATGACATGGTTGATTTCCGATTCAAATGATAAGGAAATGGAGCCGGTTATGATAACATTAAAGGAGAAAGGTGAATTTAAACAATTTCCACCGTCTCTATCAGAGACCTTTGGCTATGTTTTGGCTGGAACGCTTGAATTAGTTATCGGTGATCAGCATTATCAAGTGAAGAAGGGTCAGTCTTTTTATTACGAGGCAACAGAGTCTCACCATATTTGTAACGCATCTAAACAGACAACTAAAGTTCTTTTAGTTGTAACAGATTCATATTTATAAACTTTTAGAAAGCGCAGGTGTAGTAAATGACAAATAATATCAACATCGTCTTTGAAGGTATTAATAAATCATATGATGACGATGTCGTCTTACACGACATTGACTTTGAAATTGAAAAAGGGAAGTTTTATACTCTATTAGGGCCATCTGGCTGTGGTAAAACAACCATTTTACGTTTAATTGCAGGTTTTACTGAAGCAACGAATGGGACGATTAAGATTAATGGTGAGCGTGTGAATGACGTACCGCCTAATAAACGTAAGGTCAATACAGTATTTCAAGATTATGCTCTTTTCCCGCATATGAATGTATTTGACAACATTGCTTTTGGTTTATCTTTGAAAAAATTATCAAAAGCAGATATTCAACAAAAAGTAAAAGATGCTTTGAAAATGGTTCAATTGTCAGGTTATGAAAATCGTGAAATTCGTGAAATGTCTGGTGGACAGCAGCAGCGTGTTGCCATTGCGCGTGCGATTGTTAACGAGCCTGAAGTGTTATTATTAGACGAACCATTGTCAGCACTTGACTTGAAATTACGAACTGATATGCAATACGAATTACGTGAACTCCAACGTCGTTTGGGCATTACCTTTATTTTCGTTACGCACGATCAGGAAGAAGCATTGGCGATGAGTGATTGGATTTTTGTTATGGATAAAGGGAAAATTGTCCAAAGTGGAACGCCAGTAGATATTTACGATGAGCCAATTAACCGCTTTGTTGCAGACTTTATTGGTGAAAGTAACATTGTTGCTGGAACGATGGTAGAAGACTACAAAGTTAAGATTGTCGGTAAAGAATTTGAATGTGCGGATGCAGGGATTACTGCTGGAGAGCGTATTGAAATCGTTATTCGTCCAGAAGATTTGGAACTGACATCGGTAGAAAAAGGTAAAATTGTTATCAATGTTGATAGTCAACTCTTTAGAGGGGTTCACTATGAAATCGTTGGTTATGATAAAGATGGCAACGAATGGATGGTTCATTCCACTAAGAAAGCTCAAATCGGACAAGATGTCGGTCTTTATTTTGAACCGCAAGACATCCACGTTATGCGCTTAGGTGAAACAGAAGAAGAGTTTGATGCTCGACTTGAAAGCTATGAAGCATAGGGGGGAGCATAGATGACAAAAACTTCAAAAGGATGGTTCTCCGTACCCTATATTGTATGGCTAGTGCTGTTCGTTATTGCACCAATGTTATTGATTTTATACCAATCATTTTTTGATATTTCAGGGCAGTTCACACTGGCCAACTATGCCACTTATTTTCAATCAGGCAACTATTTGGCAATGACATTAAATTCATTTTTCTATGCCTTTTTAATTACGCTGATTACGTTTTTAATTAGTTATCCAACGGCTTTATTTTTAAGTCGTACGAAACATAAACAAATGTGGTTATCCTTAATCATTTTACCAACATGGATTAACCTGTTGCTAAAAGCTTATGCCTTTATTGGGATTTTCAGCCAAAGTGGTACGGTTAATAACTTCCTTGGTTTTATGGGAATCGGACCTTACCAGATTTTATTTACGGACTTTAGCTTCCTATTTGTAGCAGCTTATATTGAATTACCATTTATGATTTTACCTATTTTCAACTCTATCCAAGAGATTAATCCATCACTCGAAATGGCGAGTTATGACTTAGGAGCGACACGTTGGGAAACCATTAAACGCGTGATTTTTCCATTAAGCTTAAGAGGAGTTAGAAGTGGGGTACAAGCAGTCTTTATTCCATCACTATCACTCTTCATGTTGACTCGTTTAATCGGTGGTAACCGAGTGATTACGCTAGGAACAGCAGTTGAACAACATTTCTTAGTGACTCAAAACTGGGGGATGGGATCAACTATTGGTGTCATCTTAATTATTTCCATGTTTATCATTATGCGATTAACAGGTGAAAAGAATGGAAAGCGAGGCGTAAAACAAAGTGAAAGTATCAAGTAACTCAAAATGGAATAACTTATTTTTAGTAGCCGTTTTCCTTGTTTTATACTTGCCCATTTTCTATTTAATTTTCTACTCTTTTAACGAGGGTGGAACAATGAATGAATTTACAGGTTTTACTTGGGAACACTACCAAGCTGTATTTGAAGACAAACGATTAATCGGGATTGTTTTAAACACCTTATTAGTTGCGTTATTGTCATCTTTATTAGCGACTATTATCGGGACATTTGGTGCCATTTATATTTACTACACTAAAAAGAGACAGACAAGACAAGCCTTACTGAGCTTAAATAATATTTTGATGGTATCTCCAGACGTTATTATTGGTGCCAGCTTATTGATTTTATTTACAATTGTTGGCTTTTCACTCGGTTTTACGTCTGTTCTATTGGCTCATGTTGCCTTTTCTATTCCAATTGTTGTTTTAATGGTATTGCCAAAACTTTATGAGATGAAAGATTCAATGATTAGCGCAGCCCAAGATTTAGGTGCCAATTCATGGCAAGTGCTTACCCGCATTTTGTTACCGTCAATTACACCAGGTATTTTAAGTGGCTTCTTCATGGCCTTTACATACTCGTTAGATGACTTTGCGGTAACGTTCTTTGTAACAGGGAATGGCTTTAGTACGTTAGCTGTTGAGATTTACTCAAGAGCTCGTCGAGGCGTTAGTTTAGAAATTAATGCCCTAAGTGCGTTGATGTTTATCTTTACCTTATTACTTGTATTAGGCTATAACGTTATCCAACTTTCTGGACAAAAGAAAAAAGAAAAAGAAATAAAAGCAATGACCTTTAGCCAAAGCGAGGTGATCAATTAATGAAGCGATTGGTTATTAGCATGGGGACGATTTTACTGGTTTGTTTAGGCCTAGCTTTTGGGATTGATTACTTAAACCGATCACAAGGCTTTACAGGTGATAACACGCTAACAATCTACAACTGGGGCGATTATATTGAACCAGAACTCATTAGTCAGTTTGAAGAAGAAACAGGCTATAAAGTGTCTTATGAGACCTTTGATTCGAATGAGGCCATGTATACGAAGATTAACCAAGGTGGAACATCGTATGATATTGCGGTACCATCTGAGTATATGATTGATAAGATGATTGAAGAAGACATGTTGTTGGAACTTGATCACGCTAAAATCGATGGGCTAGAGAACATTGGTGACCGTTTCTTAGATTTAAGTTTTGATGAGGGGAACCGTTACTCTATTCCTTATTTCTGGGGGACATTAGGCATTGTTTATAATGACAAATTTATTGATCAAGCACCTGAATCGTGGAACGATTTATGGAATGAAGAATACCGTCATAAATTAATGCTCATTGATGGCGCCCGTGAAATCATGGGTCTAGGTTTACAAAGTCAGGGCTATTCGTTGAACGAGAAGGACCCTGAAATTTTAGAAAGTATTGCTGAATACTTAAAAGAATTGACACCTAATGTGAAGGCGATTGTAGCTGACGAAATCAAAATGTATATGATTCAAGAAGAAGCAGCAATTGCGGTAACCTTTTCTGGTGAGGCAAGTGAAATGCTATGGGAAAATGAAAACCTCCATTATGTGATTCCAGAAGAAGGAACAAACTTGTGGTTTGATAACATTGTTATTCCAAAAACAGCACGTAACGTTGAAGGTGCATATGCCTTCATCAACTTTATGCTCGATCCAGAAAATGCTGCAGTTAATGCTGACTATGTTGGCTATTCGACACCAAACGAGGCAGCTCTGTCATTGATGGATCCAGAAGTTGTTGAAGACGAAAACTTTTATCCATCAGATGAAGATGTCGCTCATATGGAAGTTTACGAAAACTTAGGCGCTGAGTTATTAGGTATTTACAATGACTTGTTCCTAGAAGTGAAAATGTTTAGAAATTAAAAAATGAGTGTGAAAAAAATAGGAGCCCGGAAAAATTCCGGCTCCTATTTTTATTATGCTTTTTGAGCTGCGTCTGCTTTTGTATGGATGGCAAACAAAATTTTTCTCGCGATCGGTTGAAGTGAACTGTGTCCTAGTCTAATCCACGATCCATTATACGCAATAATTTAATGCGAAAATTATCCTATCACATAAATAAAACGATTAATAACAATTTCGCTAATTATTTTCAAAAACACTTAAATCTTAATTTCAGTTCCAAAAATCTGCATTTTCAGTTTCATACCTTCTCGAGTAGCAGCTAATCCGCCTAGACCAGTTTCTCTTAATGATGGCGGAAGGCTTTTGCCAACTCGTCTCATGGCATCAATAACATCATCCGCAGGGATTTTATTGGTTAAACCAGCCAGTCCCATATCAGCACATAATAAAGCGTTAGCAGCACCGATAGCATTACGTTTCACACAAGGAATTTCTACAAGACCAGCAACGGGATCGCAAACAAGACCGAGTAAGTTGCTAATAGCCATCGCAAAGGCTTCCGAAGCTTCGTTCGGGCTACCACCAGCAATTTCTACAGCAGCAGCTGCAGCCATTCCTGAGGCACTCCCAACTTCTGCTTGGCAACCGCCAGCAGCCCCTGAAATCATCGCTTGGTTAGCAACTACCATCCCGAATCCACTCGCACAAAATAACATTTGTACCATTTGATCTTCGCTTAATTCTAGCTTATCTTTTATCCCAAACATGACACCGGGTAGGGTACCCGATGAGCCAGCTGTTGGGGTGGCACAAATGATACCTAAAGAGGCATTCACTTCGTTTGTCGCAATGGCATTTTCAACCGCTAAGAGCAGGTCATTGCCAGAGAGTGTCTTCCCTTTTTGGCGGTAACGTTGTAGCTTCACTGCCTCGCCACCAGTTAGGCCAGTTGGTGAAAACACACCGTCTCCTGTTAGTCCTTTTTCAACGGCGTCTTTCATAACACGATAGTTACGGCGCATTTGTTCCCAAATTTCTTCTCGCGAGCGATGCGATGTAGCCATCTCTTGTTGAACCATTAATTCAGAAATAGGCAGCTGTTTGAGTTGTGCATCTGCGACTAAGGCTTCAATAGATTGATACATGCTTATTCTCCTAACTAATTAAAATGGCTTCCTCTACAAAAATAAGGTCGTTAATGTCTGTCATCATCTGACTTGATGGAGCGGTCTCCATATAAAGAACAACCCATTCAACCTCATTTTCTTGAAAAATACGAATGTCTGATAATTTATAGTTATAGTGATCAAAGAAGGCGTACCAGTCATCCATTGTATACAAGTCATTATGGAGATTATTTTGTTTAATAAAATATAAGGGCAAATAGCCATCAATGGTCATGTTAATCTGATCAAGCTCTACTTCATTCAATTGGATTGAGCCACCACCGATGGAACAACCTGTAGCTGAAATGCGTCTGTCTTCTCGTTCTAAAATCATGGTCGCTGTATTAGGATGACCAACTGGAGAAGGTCCTTTTTCTTCAATAAACTGGACATCAATGTGTTGTGATTCTGCCATCTTTAATGAGTGGGGGAGCATAGGATCTTCTGTTGATAGACCGAGAATCCCACCTAATATAGCAAAGTCCGTCCCATGTCCTAAGTGTGTTTCAGCAAAGGATTCATAGTAGTGGATGGTTACTTTTTTAGCTTGCAATTGAAATAATTGTGACGCTGCTTTACCGAGCATCAATGCTCCAGCTGTGTGTGAGCTTGAAGGACCTACCATAATTGGTCCGATAATATCAAAAACACTGCGAAATGTATCCGCCATGAGGTCACCTCTTTCTGCTTAAGTCACAGTCATTATAGCAGAAAAAAAGCTGGATTTAATGAATCTGTTATCATGGATAAACTCATCAATCTCTCATGTTGTTTAACTCTAAAAAGAATGATGGCTATGCTATAATAAAATCAATAATAAGCATGAAGGAATAGGTGGCATATGGAACTCAAAAAAGCAGTTGGTATTAAAGCAGCAGACTATATAGAAAGCGGTATGATTGTTGGTTTGGGAACAGGCTCAACAGCTTACTATTTTGTTGAAGAAATCGGTAGACGAATGAAGGAAGAAGGCCTTGATATTGTAGCTGTAACAACTTCCATTCGAACAAAAGAACAGGCTGAAGGCTTGGGTATTCCATTAAAGAGCGTTGATGAAGTAGCATCGATTGATGTAACCGTTGATGGCGCAGATGAAATCAGTGATGATTTCCAAGGGATTAAAGGTGGCGGTGCCGCTCATCTTTATGAAAAAATTGTTGCCAACCACTCTAAAAAAGTGATTTGGATTGTGGATGACAGTAAAATGGTTGAAAAATTAGGTCAATTCCCACTTCCCATTGAAGTTGTAAAATACGGCTCACAACAAGTATTCAATCGTTTTGAAACGAAAGGTTACAAGCCAACATTTCGTAAACATGATGATGGCAGCCTTTATTTAACGGATGAAGAAAACTATATTATTGATCTTCACCTTGGACAAATTGAAAATCCTGCTGCCTTAGCAATCGAATTAGACGGTATGACAGGTGTTGTCGAACACGGCCTCTTTATTGATTGTGTAAATACAGTTTTAATTGGTTCGGTAGATGGTGTCACCGTTAAAGAAGCAAATCGATAGGAGGAATAGCAGACATGAGAATGGTTGATTTAATTATTAAAAAGCAAGAAGGAAAAGAGCTAACAAAGGAAGAAATTCGCTTTTTAATTGAAGGTTATACAGATGGTTCTGTTCCCGATTATCAAATGAGTGCATTCGCAATGGCTGTTTATTTTCAAGATATGACGGACCGCGAACGTGTGGAATTCACAATGGCAATCGCTGAATCAGGTGACCAAATTGATTTATCAGAAATCGATGGCATTAAAGTTGATAAACACTCAACCGGTGGTGTTGGCGATACAACAACCCTTGTCTTAGCACCGTTAGTAGCAAGTTTAGGCGTACCAGTTGCTAAAATGAGTGGCCGTGGTTTAGGTCATACTGGTGGAACGCTTGATAAATTAGAATCTATTCCGGGATTTAAAATTGAAATTTCTGAAGAAGACTTTATTGAACTTGTTAACAAAAATAAAGTAGCTGTAATTGGTCAATCTGGCGATCTGTGCCCAGCTGATAAAAAACTATATGCCTTGCGTGATGTAACAGGAACGGTTAATTCATTGCCGTTAATCGCAGGGTCAATTATGAGTAAAAAAATTGCAGCTGGTGCTGATGCAATTGTCCTTGACGTTAAAGTTGGGGCAGGTGCCTTTATGAAATCCATTGAAGATGCAGAAGAATTGGCCCATGCAATGGTAGCAATTGGAAACCTAGCAGGTCGTAATACGATGGCAATTATTTCAGATATGAGCCAACCATTAGGCTATGCAGTAGGAAACACCCTTGAAATCGAAGAGGCTATTGAAACATTAAAAGGTCAAGGCCCTGCCGATTTGGAGGAGCTATGTTTAGAATTAGGCGCTCAAATGGTTTATTTGGGTGAAAAAGCGACTAGCTTGGAAGAGGCACGAGAGTTGCTAAAAGAAAAACTTCATAACGGCGAAGCGCTTGAGAAGTTTAAGGAATTTATTGCTGCTCAGTATGGTAATCCAGAAGTAGTCAATGACTACAGCTTGATGCCACAAGCGAAAGATAAGAAAGAGGTTTATGCCGAAGAAAGTGGTTACGTCGCTGAAATTGATGCCGATGCGATTGGTGTTGCAGCTATGTCACTAGGTGCTGGCCGCGCAACTAAAGAATCGGAAATTGATTTAGCAGCTGGTTTAATGCTTCATAAAAAAGTAGGCGAAAAAGTTGCTAAAGGTGATCTTCTAGTGACACTATATGCTAATGATAAAGATTTCTCAGAAGCAGAATCGCTAGTTCATCAAGCCTACAAATTTTCATCAACATCAGTTGAACCAACATTGATTCATGAAACAATCACAGAATAATTAGTCGGAAAAGTCGGAACGTTTAATCGTTCCGGCTTTTTTTATTATCAAATGTAACGTACAAAACGCATAAATTCGTTGTAACGACCATTTGAGCCCAAACAAAAAACGATCACTCAAACGTGCAATCGTTTTAGTCTTGAAATGAAATTTCGATTATACTGTCACTCAGTTTTAAAAAGGATTCAATCATATCATTATGATTAACAGAGTGGGGGATATAAATTTTATAATTGAGATGAAAAATAACGCCTTCTGTTGTCTTTAGCATTTTAAAATCTTCATCGGTTGTTTTTAAGTTATGGTCTTTGAAAAACTGATTGAATTTTTCAATGGCAGATCGGTCAGTAACCTTTATATCAAGTTGGAATAGCTCTCCAATTTTTACAATGCGTTTTAAAACATATAAGACAATTAATAAAATAACGCAGGTAACAATTGCTAAATAGTATAAGCCCATACCAACTGCAATACCTAGACCTGCGACGCCCCAAATCGTTGCTGCCGTCGTCAAGCCTGAAACGGTATCCGAGCGTGTTGTTAAAATAGCACCAGCTCCAAGAAAACCAATACCACTAACGATTTGAGCAGTCAATCGTGTAAAGTCAGTTGACAAAACCGATTGTAAATCAGGATTCTCCATGCTCATTCGAATGACCATATAAGAGGTTTCTTTTTGGATAATGGTTAGCAAACAAGCAGAAACGCAAACGACAATATTCGTTCGTAGTCCCGCAGATTGGTGGTTAGTCTCGCGTTCCATACCAATCGCTGCTCCGATCATAATAGCAATGACTAAACGAATAGTCACTTCAACATAGTTTAAATCATACATCAGCGATGCTCCCTTCTTTCTATTTATTCTAATCTATTTTCTAGTAGATAGAAAGTCAAAGTTAGGAAAAGGGTTTCATTAGAAAAATATCATTTTAAACGATTTAATGTTAAAAAACTATGATAGAATACAATTACTTATCACCAACATAAGGAGGTATAACGTGAAAAAAGAAGAATGGCGTGACGGTTTTAAAGCAATAATTCCCGTCTGCATTAGTTATTTTCCAATTGGACTTGCTTGTGGTGTTTTACTTCAACAAGCAGGCTTTAATAGCATAGCAGTATTATTAATGAGTTTACTGGTCTATGGTGGGGCATCTCAATTTATGATTGCATCTATGACCATCAGTGGTGTTGGATTTATTGAAATTGTCCTAATGGTCTTTTTCATCAACTTAAGACACCTGTTAATGAGCTCTACGATAGCTGGTCACTTAAAAAATAAATCCAATCTCTTCAATCTGGCATTCGCTCAGTCGATAACTGACGAATCTTATGCAGTAAACATGATGAAATTTAAAATCGACCCGTCGTGGACAGCGAACAAAGCAATGACAGCTGGCGTAGCCACATATGTGACTTGGGCAAGCAGTACAACGATTGGTGCTTTACTCGGTAGTAGTGTTTCTATTTCAACCGTTGTGATGAACTACATGCTGACAGCAATGTTCATTTTTTTATTAGTTTCTCAAATTGAAAACTGGGTATTATTTTGGACAACGATTTTTGCAATGGTGAGCGCTGTTATACTGAAAGTCGTTTTAAAAAATGGGGTTGCTATTTTAATTGCCTCTATTATTGCTTCTTTAGTTGGCTTAGGACTAGCTAACTTAAAGGCACGTAAGGAGGAAGTTGTTCATGAATCGTAGTTTGCTCTTATTAATTATTTTCGCTGCAGTGGTGACTTATATCCCTCGGTTTTTACCGATTTATTTATTACGAAATGCTAATTTACCGATGTGGTTCCGAAAGTGGATGGGCTATATCCCGATTTCCATTTTCGCAGCTTTGATTGCAACCGATGTATTTTTCTATGAAGACGCGGTTGAGCTGAATGTTTTAACAAATCCGAAATTACTACCATCATTGATGACCATTTTAGTAGCTTACAAAACAAAGAATATGATTTATTCGATACTGGCCGGAGTAATAGCCATTAGTATCATGGTATGGATGCAATAAATAAGCTCATTATGTCGAGTGAGTACAAAATAATGGCCCACTTGACATAAAAACGAAGAAACATGTCGACTAGGGAGCTAGACATTGATGGCTGAACTTATAATCCCCTAGTCTACAAAAAAACTTGGACGCTTTTGCGGCCAAGTTTTTTATGATCGTTTTCCGTATGCTTTATAGTCAATACTGCGCATATCGCACCAGTCAATTAAGTCACGGTGGAACATTAAATCAGTTTTTTGCAAATCAGCAACTGATTTTGCTCCCAACAGTGTCATAATGGCAGTGATTTTTTCTTTCCAGCTTTCGATGGTTGCCACTGTTTTTTCAGGACCATTTTCTAAAACCATATGAAGGAATTGACCTGATAGACCAACTGCTTCTGCGCCTAAACTCAAGGCTTTAACAATGTCATAAGGCGTTTTAATCCCACCAGATGCTAAAATGTGAGCATCATTTTTAAGATCAGCTGCTTCTAATAGAGATACGACAGTTGATTGTCCCCAATTTTCTAGATCATCATAAGAGAAGGTGCTACGGCGTGCATTCTCAATAGCAGCAAAGTTTGTTCCGCCACGACCGGATACATCAATCCACTCCACACCAACATCAGTTAGTTGCTTAATGGTTTCACGGCTCATTCCAAAACCGACTTCCTTAACCATAACCGGAACGCCAACACCTTTAACGATGGCTTCGATTTGACTTAACCACATTGAAAAATCACGATCGCCTTCTGGCATAACTAGTTCTTGAGGTGCATTAATATGAATTTGCATACCGTTAGCCTGTAAAATATCAACGGCACGCTTCGCATTTTCAACCGTATGGTGAGCGCCTAAGTTAGCAAGCACAATCCCATCTGGGTTAACCTCACGGATCACTTTAAAACTATCAGAGAGTTCTGGATGTTTAATCGCCGCACTAACTGATCCTGATGCCATCACAAGACCGCTTGCTTTAGCCACTTCAGCTAGTTGCTGGTTAATTACTTTGGTCTTATCACTCCCACCTGTCATCCCATTAATATAAAAGGGAAGGGGCATATCATAACCGAGTAAATGTGATGCCAGAGAGACATCAGTTGTTGCCATTTGTGGCAATGAGTGATGAACAAAACGAATTTTTTGAAAGTCAGATTGACTAGCTGCTTGATATTGTTTTTCAGCTAAGTCAACGTGCTCATCTTTACGAATTGAATCAATAGTCATAATAACGGGCTCCTTTAATTCTTTTGTTCATAAAAGACTTCTAATGGCAGTGGCTGAATACCAGAATTACGCCAATCAGAAAGTAATAATGAAATATTTTTATCTTCTTCTACTAGAACGATTCCGCAGTCGCCACCACCAGCACCAGATGATTTTCCAGCACCTTCAAATTTTTCGGCAATTTCAATCAGTTTCGCTAGCAATTCTGTTTCAATTTTAACACCTGTTTTAGAAGCGAGACGTTGTAACAACTCACGATTTCGCTTAATCCCAATCTTAATAGCATCCACGTCACCTGTTTCAAAGGCATCAATCAGAGCACTTACACAAGTCTTACTCTTTCTTAGGAAAATAGGGAAAAAGTCTTCTAGTTTGCTACGTTTTAAATTGACCTTATCAACTAAATGAGCTGTTGAAGCAGGTGAACCGGTCCAGCCTATTAACAATTTCAATTTCTCAGGCACTTGTAATTGCTTCACCATCATGTCAGGCCAGTCACTTTGGACTAATTCTGTAATAGATAGGTGTTGTTCTTGTTCTAGAACCCACTTACGGTCAAAACAAGCATAGGCAATCCAACCCGTATAGCTGCTGGCTGCAATATCACCAAATGAGCCATTCGAATTAACAGACAGGTGAGCTAGTGAAGCGAGTTTATAGATTAGTTCAGCAGTTACCTCTAAATCATAAAATTTTAGCAAAGCTTTAATAGTCGCAACGGTCACAGCTCCGCTAGAGCCTAAGCCGTATTTTTTTCCTTTAGCATTATCAAGTTCACTCTCAACTGATAAGTGGAAAAAGTGAAGCTCTTTTCCAGCTTCTAAAATGTATTGTTCCGTATATTTGACTGCTTGAGTAATATAGAAGAAGGGATTTTCACGTTCATCAATATAAAGTTTGCCATCCAGTCTTGTCCAAGGAATTGGTAATCCGCCATTTAGAGCGGAGTGGATGGTTCCTTCTTCTTCTGCCTGTTCGACAGTAACTGTGATGAATTGATTCACGGCAACTAAGATGGCTGGGTGTGCGCTTGTCACAACGGCATATTCACCTGCAATAAATAGTTTTCCTGGTGCACTCGCTTGTACCAATGTTCTCTTCCTCTCTAGTTCAATGACCAGTTATTGGCGCGATATTCTTCATTTGTTAGTTGACGAATACCTTGGCCTGGTCCTGTAATCATTAATTGTTCTTCAGAAAAATGTTCTTTAAAAGCATTTTTTATTTGTTCAGCTTGTGAGAGGCGGCAGAGCACCTTCACATTTGGGCCAGCATCCATTGTAACATAACACGGAATGCCTTGGTCACGCAGTTGGTGAGCGATTTGGATAGCTTTCATACTAGCTGGTTCGAAGTAAATAATAGGGGGTTGTGCTGCTAACATAGAGGCATGCATTTTCATCGCACTATGTTCGGCAATTTCACCCATTCGTTCAAAGTTGCGTTCTTTAATGGCTTCTTTAATGGCTTGAATATCTGTTTCAGCTGTTTCAACCCAAGACGGATAATAAGGAGAGGTTTCAATGGTTTGTTTCATGCCAACCCGACTAGAAATCTTCTTCTCAGAACGGTTAACGGCCACAACTAGCATCCCAATATCCCAATCTGCATCATCAACAGGAATCGCACATGAATCGTCAGAAGAGGTTCCTTTGTTCCATTCAACAAAACCACCGTAAATACTTCTCGTTGCACTACCACTGCCTTGTCTTGCATAGGTTGATAATGTCTTTAAATCTAAGTTTAATCCACTAGCAATATTAGCAGCCCCCGCTAGTGCAGCAAAAGCAGAAGCAGAAGAGGCTAAACCAGCTGCTGTTGGAACATGATTAATACTCTCAACATGAGCAAAGGTTGTTATACCAGCTTCTTTTCTAAAACGATCTAAGAAACGGCTAATTTTTTGTGTTTCTTTCTCGGCTTGGGGCTGACCATTCAAAATAAAATGGTCTTGACTTAAGCTGTCATCAAACCGAACCAATGTATCAGTATAAAGCTTTTCGAGCGTTAACGACAAACTACTGTTAGTCGGCAAGAAGAGCGCTTCGTCTCTTTTCCCCCAATATTTAATTAATGCAATATTTGTATGAGCTCTTACAGCTGCTTGTGTCATAGACCTTCCTCCTGATTTAATGATGTCATCCAAGTTGTTACCGCACCAGCATTTAATAGAGCAAGACGGATTTTTTCAGTCTCACTTTGATTGTTAGCTAAAGCAATCATACAGCCACCACGTCCTCCACCAGTCAGCTTTGCGCCTAGAGCACCAGCTTCTCTTGCTGCTGAAACTAGGTTATCCAACTCTTTATTGGAAACACCGAGTTCAGCTAATAAAAGATGGGCTTGATTCATGGCTTCGCCTAGCTCTTTAGCTTCATTTCGTTCGAGGAAACCCTTAGCATGGTTAGCTAGTTTACCCAACAATGCAATTTTCTCTCGACTAATCGGCTGAGCTTCTTTTTCAATACGATCGGCAATACTTTGCACCGCCTCTTTGGTTTGACCAGTTACACCAGTATCACCTACAACAAGATAAGCATCCATTTTCAGTGAAAAAGGAATAATGTCAGCGCCTTTACGATAGTAAACGGGCGACAAACTACTGGTTGTGAGGGCATCTAACCCGCTTGGATTACCATGAGCAATTTTTTCAGAAATATTAACCATGTGCATCAAGCGACCATGATCTAAATCAGCATTAAAATAATTATAAATGGCTCGTGTGACAGCAACAGCAACAGCAGCACTTGATCCCATCCCTCTTTCAGGTGGAATGGCACTTTCAATGTTAATAGCTAAGTTCTCATAAGGTTGCTTCAATGATTCGAGAGCCAATTCAATGGCTTTTTTTAGACTTTGTAAAATTTCCGGCATATCATCGGCGATGCCGTGGTAATACGAACAGTCTAGTCGAACTGGACCTTCATAGGCTGAGACACTTGCGATCATTTCAACAGCGGGAAAGGGGAGGGCAATGGAGGGTTCGCCATATACAACCGCATGCTCTCCCATCAGGATAATTTTTCCGTGAGCTTTTCCTATATTTGTCGTCATTATATACATCTTCCTTTGCTACGATATCATCATCAAACAGAGCGGATAAAATCGTCAAATCAAACTCATTTATCATACCTTAAATCATCAGATTAAAACAGCATTTTGAACTGTTTTAAAAGTGGTCGTAAACTCTTATTCTCCTTAATTTTATCGGAGGATGTCAATAAAGTAAATTAAACAAGTATTAATTTATAAAAACTTAATTGCCTAATAGTGACTAATTAACTGTTAAACGAATAATCATCATTTAAATCGTAACTTTCTGTAGTAAAAAGCAAAATAAATGTGTTACAATAGCTGAAAATGTTCATGAAATGAAAGGACGTTAGCATGTATACGACTAGCAACTACTATCAAATCGATAGGAGCAAATGGAAAACCTTCCACGAAGAGTCCATTCCACTAATATCTGAACAAAAAATAGAAAGTCTGACATCCTTAAACGATAAGCTTTCTGTAGAAGATGTTCGTGATATTTATGTCCCTCTCGTTGAGATGATCGATCTTTATCAAAAAAATTATCGAAAACTAAGGAAAATGAAAAGTAATTTTTTAGGTTACCCTTATGAACCAGCACCACTGATGATAGGGATAACCGGAAGTGTGGCAGTTGGGAAAAGTACAACAGCGCGTGTTCTCCAAAACTTATTGCAAAAATTCTATCCAGATAAAAATATCGCAATGATGACAACCGATGGCTTTTTATATCCAAATGCTCATTTAATCGAAAATGGCATCCTTGGCAGAAAAGGATTCCCTGAAAGCTATGATATGGAGCGTCTGATTGAATTCCTATTAGATGTGAAAACTGGTAAGCGCCATGTGAAGTCACCTGTTTATTCGCATCATATTTATGATATTGTGCCGAATGAGTTTGATGTTGTCGATCGTCCTGATATACTGATAGTTGAAGGGATTAATGTGTTACAATTACCATCCAACCAGCAAATCTATGTGAGTGACTTTTTCGATTTTTCAATTTACGTGGATGCGGATATTGAAAATGTTGAAAAGTGGTATTTAGAACGCTTCGAAATGCTGATGGATCGGGCTAAAGACCATCCCGATAACTACTACTACAACTATGCCATAGGAGACCGGCAAGATGCGATTAACATGGCTAAGGCAGTTTGGCGGTCTGTCAACTTAAAGAACCTCGAAGAATATATTGCACCGACAATGACGCGTGCCGATCTGATTATTCATAAATCTGATAATCACTTTATCGACTATCTTCAGATCAAAAAATATTAATTATGGTAATAACATTTAAAAAAGAAGCATGGAGGGACCATTTCAAATGACTACAGATTTATCATCAATGGAAAAAATTATCGTTTTGGATTTTGGGAGTCAATATAACCAATTATTGACTCGTCGAATTCGTGAATTCGGTGTGTTCTCAGAATTACTATCACACCGCACAACAGCAGAAGATATTAAGAAAATGGATCACGTAAAAGGGATTGTATTTTCAGGTGGACCAAATAGCGTGTATGAAGAAGGTTCATTTACAGTGGATCCAGCCATTTATGATTTAGGGATTCCCGTCTTAGGCGTTTGCTACGGCATGCAATTAATGACTGCACAATTCGGAGGAACAGTAGAAGCTGCTGGGCAACGCGAGTATGGCCAATCAGCAATTGAAATTTTAGATGTGGAAAGTGGTATTTTTAAAGGATTAGACCGCTCTGAAACGGTATTAATGAGCCATGGTGACCTAATTAAAGATGTTCCAGTAGGCTTTAAAGTAACAGCAACAAACGCACAATGCCCAGTTGCCGCATTTGCAAACGAAGAAAAAAACCTATACGGTGTTCAATTCCATCCAGAAGTACGTGCTTCTGAACATGGTAATGATATGTTACGCAGCTTTGCCTTCGACATCTGTGGCTGTAAAGCTGACTGGTCAATCGCAAACTTCATTGACGTTGAAATTGAAAAAATCCGTGAAACAGTAGGGGACAAAAAAGTCTTGCTAGGCCTTTCAGGTGGTGTTGACTCATCAGTAGTCGGTGTGTTACTTCAAAAAGCAATCGGTGACCAATTAACATGTATCTTTGTTGACCATGGTTTACTACGTAAAGGCGAAGCAGACCAAGTAATGGAAAGCCTATCTGGTAAATTCGGCTTGAACATTATTTTAGTGGATGCTAAAGAACGCTTCTTGTCTAAACTAGCTGGCGTTAGCGATCCAGAACAAAAACGTAAAATTATTGGTAACGAATTTATCTACGTATTCGATGACGAAGCAACTAAATTGAACGGGATTGAATTCCTAGCACAAGGCACACTTTACACAGACGTTATTGAAAGTGGAACAGAAACTGCTCAAACAATCAAATCTCACCACAACGTTGGTGGACTACCAGAAGATATGCAATTCAAACTAATCGAACCATTGAATACCTTATTCAAAGATGAAGTTCGTGAATTAGGAACAGAATTAGGTATGCCTGATAGCATTGTTTGGCGCCAACCATTCCCAGGACCAGGACTAGGTATCCGCGTACTAGGTGAAATTACAGAAGAAAAACTTGAAATCGTTCGTGAGTCAGACGCAATTCTTCGTGAAGAAATTGCAAATGCTGGTTTAGAACGCGATGTCTGGCAATACTTTACAGTTTTACCAGGTATTAGAAGTGTTGGTGTTATGGGAGACGGCCGTACTTATGATTATACAGTTGGTATCCGTGCCGTAACATCTATCGATGGTATGACATCAGAGTGGGCACGTATTCCTTACGAAGTCCTTGAAACTATTTCAAAACGAATCGTTAATGAAGTTGCACACGTTAACCGTATCGTGTATGACATTACGAGCAAGCCACCAGCGACGATCGAGTGGGAATAAAATAGAAGTAAAACAGCGACAACCTTTTATCTAAAAAGGGTGTCGCTGTTTTTAATAGATAGCAGTTAGTATGTTAAAGTAGACAACTTTGAGTTAGTTGGATAGTCTAGGACTATTCTAAAAATAAATTAAATAAAATCAGAAAAGGTGAAGGAAATGAAACAAATACTTGTGTTAGGTGGAACGAATTTTTTTGGTAAAAAAACTGTCCAATTACTATTAGATAAAGGCTATGACGTGACTGTTGCGACGCGAGGTAACAATCCTGTTCCGTTTGAGGGTCAGGTGCAACATATTGTGTTAGATGCGAGCGATGCAGCTCATGCTGGTTGGCAAGCAGTTCAAGCACAACAGTGGGATGCAGTATTCGATAATATCTGTTATAACGCTGAGGATGCACGAATCCGTATTGAAAAATTTGGTCAACAATTGAAACACTATTACTTTACCTCTTCATTGGCAACCTATGCGGGAAATAAAGACGGATATGTAGAGGCGGACTTTGATCCATTAACCTATGATATTGATCCAAACAAAACGGTTGATTACGGTGAAGGCAAGCGTCAAGCAGAACAAGTGTTGTTCACCCAAGCACCTTTCCAAGTGGTAAGCTAAAGTTCGAAAAGTCGAATAACTAAATACAACTTCAAATCCAGCGAGGTGAAGCAAATAATGAATTATAAAGTTTTGAAAGATAAAAAAGTAGTGATTGGATTAATTTCAGCTATGGTATTAGCAATTACTGCAATACTATTAGCAATTTACGATATTAGTTATTGGGTGTTATCTTCAGGGTTATCAATAGTGATCCTATATTCAAGTCTCGGTAGAGCTGATAGAATAATGAAAGATGATAGCAAATCGTAGATAATGATAAATTCATTTCTTGAAGGATTACTTCTTGTTTTTATATAAGGGCAAGAAATAAAAAATAAATTTCCGATAGCCCATGACTCTACAGTAGAGTTGTGGGTTTTCTTTTGCTTGCTGATTATAATAATATTTTAATAACTATTGTGTTTATCAACCAAATGGTTTATAATATTCTTAGCGTAAACTTGGAGGTGCTGTATGACTACGGCAGAAATGATTAAAGAACTGTGTGAGCAAATGAATATAAGTGTTTCCGAACTTGCTAGACGTATTGGCCAGACTCCACAGAATTTCAATAAAAAATTACAACGAGAAACGGTAACCTTGGATGAGTTGAAAGTCATTGCTGATGTGCTAGGTGTCAAGTTTGTGCAGGCATTTATTTTACCAGATGGAGAAGAAATAAAAATATCTAACGAATAAAGGAGGCAGTCAAATATGATGATTAGTCCGGAAAGTTACTATGAAGAGTATCTCAAAGGAAAAACAAAAGAAGAAATAATGACCGCCATCCGAGGACTTAAGCAAGAAATAGGTTACCTCAAAAATTCTATGGAAAACCCGTATAATGACATTAAAACTGTTATGCATCCAAGTGAAGATACCCGCCTTCATTGGAGCCGTAAATATTTGGATAAAGCCAAGCAAGCCTATGTTGAGGCTGGCGGAACATACACTTTATCAAAGTCTGAAGAAAAGGCAGCCGATTTTGATGCGAACATAAATGCTATCTGCAAGATTACCTTTAACATTGGTGGTTACTTTGGCGGTTATAGCACCTATATTGTAGAGCTATCCGAAGAATTGAAAGCCTATACAAAGTTATGGGAAGATGTAGAACCACTTGTATTGTTGGATGATAATGAGGAGCCATTTACAAAGAATAGCTACATTGCTGCACTTAAGGAACTTCACATCGGTGAGTGGCGAAGACATTATACAACTAAACGCTTCGGATACATGGTACTTGATGGAACACAGTGGGAGTTGGAATTTGAATATAGTAATGGCCATAAGCCAGTAAGATTTGATGGCGATAACTCTTACCCTTATAACTTTGATAAGTTCCAGAGACTATTTGGCATTGATGTTACTGAGGAGGATTTGGATGGGTAGATTTGATTGGTTAAAGTAATAAGGAAGAAGTTTTGAAAAACATTATACTAACACTAGTTATGAGCTGCTTTGAGTATGTAAAATAGAAAATTATAAGGATGAGAATATGAAAAATGATATGTTGAAAGAACTTCACTTAGAAACTAGAGATGAGGCAGTTCGATTCCTAAAAAGTCTCTGGGCAGAAGAACCACAGCCATGTCCACTATGTGGAGGCATGTTGGATTACATGCATAAAAAAGCGAAGAAAAGCAATAGCAATTGGAAATGTACAAGTTGTGGGAAGGTGTACAAAGCAATTAATATTCTGGAGGAACTGTCTGATAGCTAAGAGGGAACAATGATATCTTCCCTCATACGAAAACCCACAGTGGATATCTTCCCTCATACGAAAACCCACAGTGGATATCTTCCCTCAAAGGGAATTTAGTAAAAAAGTAAAATGGAAATTGCCCTTTGACAGCTATGACTTCATCTCAAAACATGCGGAACTTGTGGTGCTTTTAGGGAGAAAGGAATAACTACGAACTACCGGGACAGGGGACGGTTCTCCTGCCCCGCTCGCGATTGAGTGCTAGTGAAATCAATACATTTCATGCTCTTCATGGAAATGCACCACTGGAAAAGAGCATGTGCAAGGACAACTTTGTGTATGAATTGAAGTTTGTAAATGGTTCCGACCGAATTTTTAGGTGCAATAGGAGAATCGAAATGAATGATGATAAAAAGAAAAATGAAGACAAACAAGGGAATGCAATTGCTTTAGGTGTTGGACTTGGACTTTCTTTGGGTGCAGGGATTGGTGTGGTCCTCGGAAATATCTTTGATAATAATTTGTAAAGGATTGAAAACTACTGGGGAGTAGCCATTATCAATCAAAAAGTTGATTAAATTCAAGCGGTAATGTCCAGTAGCTTCAAGCCCCACTTTTACATTTTCAGAAGACGAAGGCAAAAACGATAGTAGCAAATGAAAACCATGCCTGTCATTAGAAAAAGTAAAAACATCTTTAAGAACATTGCCTTCAGAATCACAAATAAAACAATCATGTTTGTCTTTAGCAACATCGATACCTACAAGAAACATAAAAACACACCTTTGAAAAAATGACTGTGGTCATTCACAAAAAACTATGTATCGTATCCTTGCACGAGATAAAACATCAAGCGTTATCTAACTCATAAACAAATAAACATAGAATTGTGGTTGGAACCTTAATAAAATAGTCATACTATAGGAGAAATAACCAATCCACAGGCCTATGCTTATCATATAGTAAAAAGATAAAAAGAACAAATAGAACACTAATTTACTATGTGTTCATTATACAAGGAGAAAAAAATGTTTATATTAGAATTATGCCAAGATAGAATGAGCACAGAGCTAGGACTATTTGACACCATAGAAGAAGGAAGAAAATTTGTATCTCAACTTAAAGGATACAAATTTGAAGAGATAGACGGATTTGAATACGAAACTATAAAGCTAGATTCCATCTCAGACTACATGGAACTAGAAATAAACGGCAACATAGTACCACTAACTAAGTTTATGTTTACAGAAGATGGCGATGTAGAAGTATATTGGAAAGAAATTCCAAACTTATCTAAAAAAGGAACAGGAATCGTAGAAGGTGCAACTAGAGTGGATGCCTACACAGTAGCGAATTCAGATTTAAGAGAACATATCGAAGCGAGAGAAAATAATTATTTAGAAGTAAAGAAAAATCTAGAAAAGGAAGGCTACCAAGTAGAAAGAGCCTACTTCGGATCAGAAGACGGAGAAGCAATCCTATTTAGAAAAAAAGATTCAGAAGATTGGCACTTCTTAACCCATATGGATCCAGAATTCACAGAAGAATTTGATTTAGATGAATGTTTAGAAATGGTAGAAGAAGATAATTAAATTGAAAGCTAAAAGCCACCACTCGGTGGTTTTTTTTATTTCTAAATTATATTTTTTCAAAATAAAAACACTTAAGTCTTAACCTAAGTGCTATTCATACATCAAAAAATGGTATGGAGGACTTTTTCCGATGGGCAGAACTCTATAAAGTCAAAGTGCCCCAAAAATATGGGCAGGGAATGAAATTGTCAAATCTAAAAATATTCTTTAATAATTTAACCACTAAAAGTAATAGTGATAAATATGATGATTATGCTTTCGATTTTATGATTGTATGGCCGATACAAAGTGTAACTAAAAATGAAAAAGAAATTCAGATGCTGAAAGAAATGGCGGGACGACAAAAAACTAAGAAGATTATTTATTTATCCATTAAGGAACCTTGGTATAATCCTGATTCCTTAGAGCCTATTGTAGATCGAACAATAAAATTGGATTGTGAGAACGATGATCCTGTAGAGTATAAGCGAATATTAGCTGCTTACGATGAGGATATGAAGAGCCGCTGGTATTAAGTGTGTTTAAGAAAGTTGGTTATGATTCTGATAAGATAAGAAATCTCAATTATTAGAGGAGGGTATTCCATACTATTTTCTATAGTGGCTAACCTCTTTTGATATTTTCCTACATACGACTGACAATCTTAGATATGTTTCCCAGTACGAGCATTGATAAAAAATGAGCTAATGAGAATGAAATTGACAGCTATCCCCTCATCTCAAAACATGTTGAAGCAGTTGTGAAGCTGGAAAAATTATGCCATAATGTTTATAGAAGAAGGATATCTAGAAACATTATGATGGAAATGGGCTAGTATCTAATTATACAGTTGCTGAATATAAGGTTGATATTGCTAATTACAATGAGTCGCCCACGCCACTGTATTTTAAAAAAGTAAAAAATAATCAAAATCTAATTAAAATTATAAATAGATGTGTTCGAATGAGATTAATATATGTTTAGATTGATGAAAACATCAGAAAACTATTTAGCAATAGTTACAACTTGGCTGTTGAAGACTTAGTTTAATAGTGATAAAATCATTATTATATCTATGAAAAAAATACTTTTGAAATAGTATCGAGGAGACTTAAAGTCTAGAGTAAATTAATATTTGTTTAGAAAGGGAGATCATTATGAGGGTAGCTAAATATTTTCAAATTGCATTTTTAGTTGTGGGAACTCTAACAGCTTTAGAGTTTATCTTTCTTAGAGGAATGTTCACATGGTTAATTGTTGTTACTGCTGTTATAGTTGTTGGAAGCCTGAATGTGATTATAAATATAAAAGATAAAGAATGGTTACAGGCTTCTCTTTATATCCTGTCAACTATAGCTCTTTGTATGGGATATTTTACACTTGCATAAGCAGTGTGATGTATTAAAAAAGTATTCCGAAAATAAAATGCCTTGTTGGACAGATTTTTCATACTTTGTTTTTCGTGCTAATACCAATATTTATGCTTTCAAGTGGAGATTTATGGGAAATAAGCTGACATCAAGGAGCCACTGGGTCTTCATGGCATATTTATTGTCACCTCAAGGCATGTGGAGACGGTAGTATTGATGTCAAGGGTAGACAAGTGATAGAGTAGAAACATGTGTAAATAAGGACTTTCCGTGATTTGAGATCTGGCTCCAAGCCGGAAGGATAATCACGGATTTTTGCTTTGAGGGAAGTTATCCAAGAATGATGAAATAAAAAAAAAATCAGCCGAAATAATTGTTGATGTGGTGAGTTGATAAGATGATTGGCAAAACAATGGTGAGTTGATAGAATTGCTGTCAAAAAGTCAGAAAACATTTACACGTTTTATTGACCGAGTCAATAAAACGAAGTACAATAGATATTAGGTGGAATTATAGCTCTGCACCAGGAGGTGAGAACTTGATAGGATTAGAATATGTTTTAAATCTCTATAACCTTCAACATATAGAACTTGCAGAAAAACTTGGCATAAAAAAACAAAATATTAACATGTGGGTGAAAGGGCGACAGAACATTCCAAAGAAATATCTACCGGTATTAGAAGAACTCTTTGGTATTGATCAGTCTTACTTTGGACGTGAGCTTAGTGAAATTGATCAGTTAGAAATCCAGAAGGAAAAGCTGAAAAGAGATCTGAAGCCTGTAATCAAAAAGCATGAACAGCAGTATTCTTTGGGAGAGATTAATGATCTTGTTGAAGTTCCCATTTACGATAAAGAAGAAATGAATGCCATCGAACGAGATATTGAAAAAGCAAAACTCATATCAAGGTTTAAGGCTGCAATGGATATAGTAGATAATAATCCATACTTGGAGACCTATAGTCTCATCGTAGAACTACTTGAAAAAGTACAGCATGAACCTGTTCTACACAAAACGGTTGAAGCATTGGCTCACTATTACGAAGTCTTACCTGATTGGTTAAGTAGCGAACCAGAACAAGAAGGCTTTGAAGGTGAAATATTTGAAGTCTTTGAAGATCATAACTATTAAACATTTGAAGGAAAAAGATGACCGAGAAAACAGGAAACATAGGATTTGAAGAAGACCGAGATGAATACGAAGCAGAGAATATCATCTGGGTTCCTAAAGAAGCGAATAGTTTGCCAGCTTTGAAGGAAAAGCTGGTGGAGAATTTTGGACATCTACTATCATAATTAAGACTGTAGTTGAGATGATTAAACCATGGCGAGAGGAGGCAATTATTTGTTTGTAGGAGATACTATGATTAATTCAATTGAAGAAAATAAAAATAGAAATATCGTTTCGATTAGCTCGACCGATATTCTTGAAAATACAATACGTGAACAAATGCCTGGCATATTGGATATTTTGTTAATTGATCGAACGACATCAACTTCGAAGAAGAAAAAAATATTATATGGGCAAACGAAAATTATGTGAAGTTCGGCTCGAAAGCTTATGCGGCAACTGCTCAGATGTTACCTGAATTAGTTACAGGGCGAATGGGAAATATCATTAAACCGCGTGCTCTCAAATCTAAGGAGATGCAAAAAGAACGAACCAAATCAAAAGCAGAGGTGTTCACACCTACCTGGATTGTGAAGAAACAAAATGATGAGATTGAAAAAGATTATATAAACCGCCACTTGACAATAATTAATAATTTGTTTTGTATTATACTAAATAAAATTAAATTTGATAGGAGCAGGAAAATGGAACATACAACTATATATACTTCTTCCCATGATGGCCAAAAGATATTTTTACGTATATGGGATCAAGTAGAAAAACCAAAAGGAATCGTTCAAATTATTCATGGAATGGCCGAACATTCTGCACGATATGAAACTTTTGCATGTTTTTTGAATAAGAAAGGTTATATTGTTTATGCGGATGATCATCGCGGTCATGGTCATTCTTTAACAGAAGAAGAAGTTTTTGGGTATATTGGTGAGAATGGTTTTCAAAAAATTGTTAAAGATGAACAACTAATTTCTGAGTTGATAAAAAAGAAATATCCAAAGCTACCTTTATTTATTTTTGCTCATAGTTTTGGTTCATTTATCGGGCAGGAGTATATCATTCAAAATTCTGAAAAAATAGATGGGATCATTCTTTCTGGTTCAGCCAAACAAAATGGACTGGACGTAAAAATGGGAAGAATATTGGCTACCTTCCAAAATATTGTATTCGATAATAAAAAAGAAGCTAAATTGATTGATAAATTATCTTTTGGGTCATTCAATAAGAAGTTTCAAAATCAGACACCGACATCTAGTTGGTTAACAAGAGATGCTAGAATTGTGGATCAATATAAGAAAGATGAATTGTCTGGTTTCGTTTCTCCGATAAATTTTTACTATGAACTCTTCCACGCTTTTAAATTGCTATATCAAACAAAACGACTAGAAAAAATTGAAAAAGATTTACCCCTCTTAATTATTTCTGGTGATATGGACCCTGTTGGTAAGTATGGCGAAGCAGTTCAAGCATTATATGAGCAATATGTTCAATTAGATTTGGAAAATGTAAAACTTAAGTTATTTAAAGATGCCCGGCATGAATTGGTAAATGAACTAAATAACGAGGAAGTGTTTTCTTACATAGATGACTGGTTGCAACAGCAGATAGAGAGTAATTAAACGTCAATTAAGTTATGTTATAGTTACTGGATTTTATAATAAAGTTAGCCACTTAAGCTAACATAAAAAACGCCATGTGAATTTCATGTTATATTGAAGTTACCACTAACTCTCAATAGACAGGATGAATTCACATGACGCTCTGAAGGACTCGCTGGATGTCTATTTCAGTCACCCCTATGCCTCATTTGAACGAGGCACGAGTGAGAATCAACACAAATTTATTCGACGGTTCATTCCTAAAGGGAAGCCCATCAGCCAAATCGCGGACGTTCAGTGCTTACGTATACAACAATGGATGAACGATTATCCAAGAAAAATACTAGGCTACAGAACACCACACGACTGTTTTGTTCATGCGCTAAGGTCAGAACGGCAAGCGGCTTAACCCGTGAGGGCTTGACAACGAGCCTCCTTCGACATGACTTGAATGCTGGAAAGCTGGACTAGGCCAGCTTGTCAAAAGACTATCATGTCTCAGCTCATTATCAAGCCCTCACTATCTAGGCGAAACGACTAACAATTTCACAAGGAATTAATTAATATCAAGTGGCTAACTTAAACTTGAAATTTACATAAATAATTATGAGACAAAATACAATTGAAATTTATAAGTGAGGCGATGCTTACATCATAGAAGCATAATTAGCATAAAGAAAGGATGACTGCATTGAATGTGATTGTTTCAAAATTTAAAGAAGTGCTATTTTCTGTTCTTCCAATTACATTATTGGTTTTAGTGTTAAATTTTACTGTTTCTCCGATAGACACAATATTAATTATTCGATTTCTTATTGGTTCTTTTTTTGTGGTATTGGGTCTGACCATTTTTTTGATAGGAGTAGACATTGGTATTACTCCTCTTGGAGGGTTTACAGGAACATCACTTGCTAAATCAAACAAGCTATGGATTGTTTTGATCGCAGGATTAATACTTGGGTTTTTTATATCAATTGCGGAGCCTGGTTTAATGGTTCTTGCAAATCAAGTCAATCTAGTGACATCAGGTCAAATATCAGGAATTAGTATACTTATTATTGTGTCAATAGGGTTAGCAATAATGCTAGCATTAGGTTTTTTAAGAATATTCTACAATGTTCCTTTATATAAAGTGCTGTTTGCTTTATATTTAATTATTTTTGGATTCGCAGTTTTTGCTTCACGTGAATTCTTGGCGATATCTTTTGATGCTTCGGGATCAACAACAGGAATACTAGCAGTACCATTTATTTTATCCTTATCAGTGGGTATATCAAAGCTAAAAAAGGATAGCAAGGCATCAGAAAAAGATAGTTTCGGATTGGTTGCCATCGCGTCAACTGGTGCAATAATGTCCGTATTGCTCTTAGACATATTTTCAAAAACAAATGAGTTCTCTGCTGCACTTGATTCAGGAATTTCTGATTCAAATTCAATCATCAGACCATTTATAGATATAATTCCTGATTACTTAATAGAAAGTTTTATGGCAATCTTACCATTGCTAGTAATATTATTAGTTTTGCAGAAAATATCTTTTAAACTAAAGAAAAAAGAACTTCGAAAACTACTTACGGGATTTGCATTTGCATTTACAGGTTTGCTTGTATTCCTAATAGGTGTAAATGCAGGTTTTATGGATGTAGGAACGAGCATTGGTAATAATTTGGCTTTGTTGGATAATAAAGCTTATATCATAATCATTGGTTTTGTTCTTGGGGTTGTAACAATTTTAGCAGAACCGGCTGTTTATGTTTTAACTCAACAGATTGAAGATGTAACAAGCGGTTATGTAAAGAGAAAAGCAGTTCTAATTCCGCTGGCAATTGGAGTTGGTTTTGCCGTGGCTTTATCGGTTATACGTGTATTAGTGCCTGGGATACAGTTATGGCATTACTTGCTACCTGGGTACATCATATGTCTGTCAATGATGTTTTTCATACCAAAGCTCTTTGTAGGAATTGCATTTGATGCTGGTGGGGTGGCTACTGGTCCTATAACTGCAACTTTTATTTTGGCATTTATACAAGGGGCAGCACATGCTTTTGAGGGGGCGGATCTAATGGTTGATGGCTTTGGAATGATTGCGATGGTTGCCATGACACCAATTATCACTTTAGAAGCTTTGGGCTTGGTGTTTGCTATAAAATCAAAAACAAAAGGAGTTGAAAAGAGGGATGACTAATTATAACAGTATACCGATTTTTGAATTAATATATGTAGTTGTTAACTATGGAATGGGTAGCAGGATATTACAGAAGGCAAAAGAACATGGTATTTCTGGTGGGACCATTTTCCTTGGAAAGGGAACTATAAATAATTCCCTGTTAAATTTCTTATCTTTATACGATGAAAGAAAGGAAATAGTCTTATTGGGAACAGATTACCATACTGCAGACCATGCATTAGTTGAACTAAACAAAGAATTCAAGTTTGAAAAACCAAATCATGGTATTGTCTTTACCACAAGTGCTTGTGAAATTGTAGGATCTAGGTGTTATAAGTCTGAAGAAAACGAAGAAGGAAGAGGTGTTAATAAGCTAATGTATCAAAATATTATAATCATTGTTAATAGAGGTAAAGCTGAGGAAGTAATTGAAGCAGCAAAAGAAGCTGGCTCAAAGGGTGGCACAATAATTAATGCAAGAGGCTCGGGGGTAAATGAAACGAGTAAACTATTTAATATGGATATAGAACCTGAAAAAGAAATAGTTATTATCCTATCAAAAGAGGATATTACTGAGGCCATTGTAACGTCAATACGAGAAAAACTTGAAATTGATAAGCCAGGAAATGGGATCGTTTTTATTCAAAATATAAATAAAGCTTATGGTGTTTATGAGTAATAGATGTTTAAGTAGTGCAGAGATGATAATCGAATTGATATGCTCCTTTATGTGAATGCTTTGATAAAGGAGCATTATCTAGGTTTATAGAAAGAGTTAAAAGATTGGATAGTGATTTAGAATCTTACTCCGATATTTATTAGCGGTTGATTTGTTCCCGCAAACGACAGTCAATCTTGGATATGTTTCCAAGAACGAGCCTTAATAAAAATGGGGTTTGAAACAATGAATTTGACAGCTATAAACTCATCTCAAAACATGTGGAGACGGTTGTATTGATGTCAAGGGAATAATTACATCGGCAATTGAAGTATTGATATAGCAGGGTTTATAGGTTCTTTGTCAAACATACTAAGATTAGTAGTGTAATATCCACGACGGTGGTATTACACTACTATTTTTTTTATAGTAGATGTGAAGTATTTGAGACCGACAACACCAAAGGGTTTTAAATCCGTATGTCAAACAGGTCCACTTCACTATTTTTGTTTAATTTGTTTATAGTATGTTGGTCTATAAGATCGAATTTAGGAAAATAGATAGACAAATCTTAGTGAAGACTTCAGATTAAGCGAAAGGAGGTAAAATCATGTATATTATGGCATTTGATGTAAGTAAAGGAAAAAGTTATATAGTCCTTTATAAAAATCAAGATTTGATTTATGAAGGTGAAATTCCTCATAATCCAACGGCATTCAATGAACTATTGCCTTTTTTAAAAAGAAATGAAGTTGAGTTAGTTTTCGAAGCCACAGGTGTCTATTCTAAACCGTTAGAACATTTATTTGAAACCAATGGCTTCGATTATTATTGCTTAAACCCATTGGAAGCAAGTTTCCAAACAGCTACACTTAGACAGATGAAAACAGATCAAGCTGACGCTCATCGACTCGCCTTATCTCATCTAAAATTCAACCGTCAAATCACTATCCCACCTTCTCTTCGGCACAAAGAACTTAAAGCAATGTCATTTTCATATCATCAAGTTCATGACGAATTATTGGTAAACAGAAACTATCTGCACAGTGAATTACAATATACTATAACTACTTCTGGACAAATGACTTCATTTTATCATAGTAAATGTGGTTAAAACACGAATAGCACCAGGTTAGGTTGTCGTGTCACCTATAACTGAAGAAGCTGAATTAAGTGATTGGAACGGCAGGCGGCGACTCCATCGGGAACAATCGTGTCCGAAGATCCAGTGATAAAAGCTTGGAAAGCTTTTATCAATTAGCTGAGTTTAAGGAAGGCAAGCTAAAACCGTCACGTCGTGGGACTGCGGTTACTCGTCCCACCGAAAACATTTGTGACGACGCTTGCATGACCTACATCCTGTAGGCCCGAAAGCGTCCGCCTAGAGTGGAAATCACCGCGTAACCTCCCAGTCAATGTTTCGTGTTTTCTAGTCAATAAAGTTATTTCGATAGACAGTCAAATAAAATAGCGTTAGTGAGTTATCATTTTTACTCACCGACGCTATTTATTGCACAACCTTTTTTTTATGGGCTCCTTAATTGAGCACGATTAACCTCAATTGATAACTATTTTTATCTCAATTTTAGAATTATTAACAGCTTCTTCTGTTCCAACAGTACCTATTATTTCATATTCAATAGTAAATGTATTGTTAACGTCATCCTCCGAAATATCTATGGCGGGCATAATTGTAAAGCCGGAATAAGGCTCCGAATCAATCGTAACTTCTATAGGGTCTATATATTTAAATTTATCATTTAAAAAATCTGAATCGACTGAATCAGGTTCATCTTTAACCTTTTTATTGACATAGGCTTTGTAATATTCTTCCCCCATATCTGCCAAATGCTTCGCTTCAATAACTGCTTCTGTTTTTTTAAATTGCGCGGACATATTGTTAATTTGAAAAGATAACAAAGAAACGGAAATAGTGAATATCACTAAAACTAACAAAACGATAATTAAAGTTGAGCCATTCTCATTTTTTAATCGCTTCATTATGTTTCACTTCCTAAATGAAAGTATGTGAATAAACTTGCCTGATCGGTCCCACTTGCATCAGCAATGTTAATTTTTACTCGATATAAATCTAACTTCTTTTCATCTGGAGATTGGCAGATACTAATAGTCGGTTTATATTGGCTATTATTAAGTTTATAAGTAGCTAAAACATTAGGTAATTCATCTGAAGAAAATTGTCTTGGTGTAGCCCAATAATTAGGATCAGTATTGTTTTTATTTAGGCTATTTAATAATTGGGCTAACTCGTTATTGTCTTTTATTTCAGTGACGAGTTTTTCTGCAACATGTACTGAAGTGAGTTTATTCTCTAATATTTTTGTGAAATTAGCATAATTAATAAAAGCTGTAGAGACGGCAATGATAATTATCGTTATCAACGAAATCGATGCTAATATTTCTATCAATGTAAAGCCTTCTTCAGATTTTCCAGTTTTCATGATCTACACCTGCACTTCTTAATAATCGTTGTTTATATTAATCCTCAACTAACCATGATGGTTTTCCTTTTGAAAAGTTGGTTTTTCCTTCTACGTCTAAAGTTCCTTTATTTCCCTCGCCATCTGGTTCAACGTCACCTGTAACCGTCAAATTACCTTTAACCTTTAAAATTGAGGTTCCACCTAGAATCAGATCACCATCGATTCTAGCACTTCCTTCTACGATTATTTTTACGTTACCAGACATTTCAAGATCCCCATCAATTATAAGGTTTTTACCTATCTTAATTAATGACCTACCTTTAGCTAATAGTTTGTTAGAAATTGATGCAGAACCATTTATGTTTATAATGGAATCATTGACAGCCTCAACTGTATTGGCAATAAGGTTTTTACCTATTATAACATGACCTTCACCTTCACTCAAAACATCTTTACTCAAAATGGTTTGATTATTTTCATCCACAAAAGTATTACCATTAATGTAGAAAGTTTTACCGACATCGATACTTTCTCTAGCCTCTAATCGAGTTTGATTACCTACCACAATCCCATTACCATTATGATCACCACCAACAGCATGAATATTTGTAGCTGTAAATTTCCCTCTATCTATGAGCTCTAGGTTAGTATAGAATAAAGCGTGACCTTGGACATCCATAGGGTGATAATTATGGATTTTAAATACCGAATCGACAAATAAGTTTTTTGTAACAATAAATTTTGGTGCATCATGTTTCATTTCAACGACGTTATGAGGATTAGTATTATAAAGCCATACGTCTCCATCAATCTTTATATCTCCACAACCATCAGGAATAAGTTGGTAGCCATTACTGGAAACATATTTTATGTTTCCAGTAATAGGAATATCAATAGGATAAACGGGCGGGAATACTTTTGTATAATCGTTTGTATCAGGTGGATCAGGTCGATTGGGTACATCGATTTTCTCGAAAACTGGCAATGCAATCGCTAGTTCTTCTGGTTTTTCGATCGTCGTGAAAAGGTTATAAGTTTGCCCAGCTTCATTTTTCAACGTTAAATCAATTGACAAGGGTGTACCATCAGCTTTAACAATCATACTTTGATTCACTGCCGGATTTACTGCCGAGATTGAATTCTCCCCATTTTTTAGTTCTAATTCATCAATTGAACTAGTCATTGACGAGTTTACTTCCTGTCCGTCAATTAAAAGAATGTTGCCATTCTCTAGACTTACTTCAAATTCGTCTTCTTCAAGATCGTCTTGGTTATAATGACTTCTCAATGTTGAGACAAGTAAATTGGCATCTTGACGTAATTGGGCGTTATCACTTATGTTTTTACTGTTTAGAAAGACGTTAAAGAGGACTGTCATAACTAATGCGCTTACAATCGCAAAAAGAGAGAGGGCTGCCAGTAGTTCGACAAGTGTTATACCTTTTTCATTTAAAAAGTGTTTGTTCATCAAAATCACCTCCTTTACATATTTTTGTGTAAGTCTTCGTAGTTTTTGATAACAAATTGACTTATATAAAACTAAAGTCTATGGAATCGGTTGCACAATTTTAGTTTGTTTTACCTAATGTAATATACACTTAATAATCTGCCAACTATTTATTTGAAAAAGGGAAAGTTAGTTTACTTATATTAATATGATCATTAGCATTGCATAAAAACATTTTACAGTTGTCAAATCATTAAATTATGTTCCAAACAAATATAGTTAAAAATTACCATCTGCCGTTCGATTTTAAAATAAAAAAAGTGAACAGCGAACAAAGAGTAGCCCCATCCACAATTTGTCATTTTATAAAGTTAAACAAACAAAGGATCAAAATCAAGTGTATTTAAATGCTCCACCTCACCTTCGGTATATTGTTTCATAATGATTTGTCATTGTCAATTTTTTCTCGGTGCAGTTATTCCCTTGTTAAATGCAACTTAAAGTGAGAGTCTTTTTCCTGTACAACATTTTTAGGCAGATTCTTGAAAAATCTGTTGAACACTTGGAATATATTCTCTAGTTAACAACTGCATCGAAGTATTTGCTTTTAGTATTCTTCTAGGATAGTTATTTATCCAGTTTTGAATTTCTTATACACGTTCCTTCGAATATTCACTGATGGCACTTCCTTTCGGAATGAATCGACGAATCAATGTGTGCATCTGTTCGTTACTTTCTCTTTCATAAGAAGCATATGGATGACAATAGTAAATATTTGTTCGCGGCTTAGAACTCTCTTTAATGGATTTTTCTAATGTTTCTGAATCTAGAAATTCTGTCCCATTATCCACAGTAATTGTTTTAAATGTATTTGAAAAATCTTCGGTTCCTAGCTGTTTCTCTAAATTATCCAATACTCTGTGCACTTCTTTTTGAGTCTGAGCCCTCAATTTAAAGATAAGTGTTGATCTATGTTTTCGTTCAACTAGGGTAAGGAGGCAGGCAGTGCCTAACTTCTTTCCTGACTCTACAGTGTCCATCTCCCAATGACCTGTCTCTAGTCGTTCTTCGGCTTCTTTAGGACGATGTGTAATATCTTTCCCGAAAGGCACTTTCTGTCGAGGCTTAACCTTTCTTTTCTTTCTTTTTTTTATTTCACCACGTCGTGGTAAATCAGTTATTTCTACATTTAAGAACATATTATTCTCGATATAGTAATAAAGAGTTCGAGTACTGATTTCTGTATCAAAAGGATTACCATTCTTTTCTAAGTCCATAATAATGGCATCTGGAGACCACTTTTCTTCTAGTATTTTAGATTCAATATACTCTACGAACTTATGATCATCTCGAATCTTTAACTCAGGACCCTTACTCGTTGCTTGAAGGTCATAATCTTCTTGAGCAACATTCGCTGAATAAGACTGATAATCTTTCCATGCCGAGTCTTTCAAAATCACTTTCCCACGGCGTAACTCTCGATATAGACTAGAAACACCACAACCTATGATCTCAGCCATTTCTTTTCTCGTTATTTGTTTATTTTTTGGTAATATACGATTAGCTTTGATTGGGTTTTCAATTTTTACTCGATCTTCAAACTTTAGATGTTTTTCTTTCTTTTTACGTATTGAATTGGTAAACTTATTAAAGTTCATCAGGAGTCCTCCTGTACTTTTTGGTTTGGTTAGTTTAATTATACAGGAATTCCTTATGGATTTTTTTATTGAACTCTCACTTCATTTTACAATTTACCTAAAGATGTTGCAAATGTATTTGGTCATAATTATAAAGGATATCAAAAGGGTGGCACTACTCATCCCTACTATGATGATATTATGATTTGGTTTCCTAAGTTATTTCCAAATGGTGAGTGGGATAACTCGATTTCTCCAGATGGAAAAATAATTAGAGAAAAAAATGTACATGAAGATAAAATTGATAATCACATAAACGAAGTGATTCAAAATCAAAAACATAAAAGAATTGTATTCGCTAAAGTTAAAGGACCTTTAGGGCATATCATGTATAAATTTAAAGGTGAGTTCAAATTTGATCCAGTCACATCAGTTGAAGACAGATGTTTGATTTGGAAAAGTATTTCAACAACAGTTAAAACTTTTCCACCCAAAATATGAAGCGAAAACAGAGTTAAATTTACAGTGTCAAAAAATAAAACGAAAGGATTACGAAATTTAGTGAGATGCAAAAGGTCAGAGACTAAAATTTTAATGTTATAATGTTCTTGATGGACCGCATAAGAACTTCCACTAATATTAAGAGGAGTAAACTTAGTTTTAAGATTAAGTGACTCTTTTTTATTATACTAGTCGGGGTATGTCTATGGGAACTAGTCATTAAGAGTAAGGGTGTTAAGTTGGATAGGAAAATTATCAAACTGATGAAGAAAGTAATCAGCACGTGAGTATAGGTACACTATGTGACATTAGCAGTTTTGACGGTATCGGTAATCGTCGTTTATCTCGTTGAATGTCGTTTAATCTAATTAAAAGACTCAGTAAGTCATCTTTTCGCTGACTTACTGAGTCTTTTGCTTTATTTAAAAATAGTGACTAAAGCTTGAATAGCGTGATCAATTTCATCAAGCTCTAGCCCACCATAACCTAAAATATAACTTTGGTCGAACCGGTTCTTTAATTTAGCGTAGTGGTTGACCGGTTGTAAGCGGATCTTATTTTCAGCTAGCCTAGCTTGAATCACGTCAGTCGGTGGAATCTCACCCTCAATGTTAATAATAAAGAAAAGTCCAGCCCCTGCTTCCTTAATGGTTAGGGGGAGTTGGGTTTGGTTAAGCGCTGCAAGAACCGCTTTTTCCTTACGACGGTAATTAGTCCGCAGGCTATTAATATATTTAGGAAAATGGGCAGAATTGAGAAAATCAGTCATTAAATATTGCTCAAAGCTGGAAATATCACTGGTTTTTAATTTAGCTTGATGGAATTTATTCATTAATTGATCGGGTAAAACTAAATAAGACATCTTAAAAATTGACCCCATACTTTGACGAAAGGCCCCTAATAAAATGACTCGCTCTTGGTCGTCCAGACTAGTCAAAGCAGGAACAGGACGGCCCTTAAGGCGGAACTCATTATAGTAGTCATTTTCAATAATATAACGGTTTTCTGCCTGATAGGCCCATTTTAATAAACGCTGACGTCGACGCATCCCCATGATAATGCCAGTGGGAAACTGATGGCTGGGAGTAGTTATCACGATGTTAGCTGAGGTAGTCTCCAAATCTTTAACTGAGAAACCATATTTATCAATCGGAATTCGAATAGTCTTTTTCTGATAGTCCTTAAAGAGATCTAAATTTTTATAATAGCCAGGATCTTCTAAGGCATAAACCGCATCTTCTAATAAGGCAAATAGAGTCTGTAAGCTAGCCGTATGGCCACCTGTAATGATGATATTGTCAGCTGAAGTCATCACTCCCCGGTATTTACGTAAATAATTAGCAATAGCCAAGCGTAAAGAGAGAGCACCCAAGTCATCTTTAAAATTACAATTAACCACGCTTCTGGCTAGCGCTTCGGGTGCATACTGTAATAATTGTTTGGGATTTAAAGTAGATATATCACGGTTGGCAAAGTGGAAATCATAAGTATATGGGCTGGCTTCACTTATTTGAGAATGTTCATGTTTTAGCGGCTTTGTCTCGATTCCCTCAGAGGGCAACATATCAATTTCTAGTAAATCCACATAATAACCAGATCTTTCTCTCGGCACTATATAGCCTTCATCAGTCAGTTGGTCATAAGCGTTAATGACCGTATTAAGACTGACTTTTAAATGATCTGCCAAGGCCCTCCGTGAGGGGAGTTGGTCACCACTTTTTAAATGTCCTTGGGCAATTTGCCGGATGACTTCATCGACTATTTGTAAGTAGAGGTGTTGGTCTTCGTTAAAGTTCACTGTAATCATGTTTTTCCTCCTCTCGTATTATCCATTATACAATAAAAAACTAGTTGGACCCATAAAAATATCTGTTTTTGCATCTTAATAAATATCCAAAAGACTGTTAAAGTGGAGACAATATTTGTAAAGGAGTAATCAAAATGAAACGATCAATTGAAGAAGTACATAAACAATTAGCTGGTGGCGTCATCATGGACGTGGTAAATGTGGAACAAGCTAAAATTGCTGAAGCAGCTGGTGCCGTAGCGGTCATGGCTTTAGAAAGAGTTCCGGCAGACATTCGAGCTGCTGGTGGTATTAGTCGGATGAGTGACCCACAAATGATAAAAGAAATTCAAGCAGCAGTTTCTATACCAGTCATGGCGAAAGTAAGAATTGGCCACTTTGTCGAAGCTCAAATCTTAGAAAGTTTACAAATTGACTATATTGATGAATCAGAAGTCTTATCAGTAGCTGATCATGTTTATCATATTGATAAACAACCATTTGAAACACCTTTCGTTTGTGGAGCTAGAGATTTAGGTGAAGCTTTACGCCGTATTCAAGAAGGGGCTAAAATGATTCGTACTAAAGGTGAAGCAGGAACGGGGGATGTCAGTCAAGCGGTTAGTCACTTAAGAAAAATCCATGAACAAATCCGCTATGTGGCTTCGTTACAAGATGATGAGCTCTTTAACCAAGCTAAGGAATTAGGCGTCTCTTATGATTTATTAAAGCGAGTCCATGATACTGGTAAATTACCTGTGTTGAACTTTTCAGCTGGCGGGGTGGCGACACCTGCTGATGCGGCTTTAATGATGCAATTAGGTGCTGAAGGAGTTTTCGTTGGTTCAGGTATTTTCAAATCAGGTAATCCAGAAAAACGTGCCAAAGCCATAGTTGAAGCAGTAGCCCATTACAAAGATGCTACCAAATTAGCCGAAATCTCAACTGATTTAGGCGAAGCGATGGTAGGTATTAATGAAGACGAAATTGAAGTCATCATGTCTAAGCGTTAACCATTAAAAACGAGGGTTTCAAAAGTCAGTGGGCTTGGTCTACTGACTTTTTTATTTTGTCCTAAGCCGTCTGGGAGCTCCTCTTCCGTGGGGAGTTAGTTATCAAGGAGTGTTACTTAACACCACTCTGAATGATATTTGTAATAGAGAGTATGGTATAGCTGTATCTAAATATAAACTCTCGAGAGTGTAAAATATTTTGTGTAAATAGAAAAAAGGAAGTCCCTTCTGTAGAATAGAGTTACCACAACACATTCACAGAAAAGAGGACTTCCATATGAACGATTTTACTACAGAAATTCTAAAGACTCTAGCGAACAAAGGCGATTTGAATGAATTATTCCGTGTCCATTTGGAAAAAGCTGTCAATACGCTTCTCAAAACGGAGTTAACGGCTTTCCTCGATTACGAAAAGTACGATCGCATTGGTTTTAACACGGGTAATTCTCGTAACGGCTCCTATGACTGTACGGTCAAGACCGAGTACGGGGAACTTCATCTACAGATTCCGCGCGACCGCAACGGCGAGTTCAAGCAACAGACTGTTCCTGCTTATAGACGGACGAATGATACCTTAGAGGAGACCGTCATTTACCTCTTCCGAAAAGGTATTACCATGTCGGAAATCGCAGACTTCATTGAGAAAATGTTGGGGTAGAAATGAAAAAAATATTAATCAAACAAAAAGAATGACGACAGAAGATCTTTTGAGAAAAGTTTTTGTCTATATATTTTCATTACCAGAAATAATTGATGAGCGAGAAAAGGAGTATATAATACAAGAAAAACAACGTTTGAAAGAGGAGGAAGAAAGATTAATCTCACAGGAAAAGCGGGACAATGAATACACAAAAACACAGCAACTTAGAAGCAATTCCTTGAATTACTTCTACTCTAAATTAGTTCAGGAGTATGTTGCAGCAGAAATGGAAGAAGATTCAGAGGAATATAGATGGGCGATGGAAAAGGCCAATTGGATTCGAGACTTAGAAAAATATCCTGATGATTTATTGAGTAATACTGATAAGGCGGTAATATTAAATTATAAAAAAATAGATAATTAACATAATTAGTATGGAGGGAAGAATTATTATGCCAAGACCGGGGATTACAGCATATGATTTATTAATATCTTGTCCAGGTGATGTATCTGATTATTTAGAAGTAGTAAATCACAGTATCGATAATTTTAATAGGATGTTTGGTGAATTGAATAATATTACTCTTGTAACAAAGCATTGGTCAAAGAATAGCTATCCGCAGTCAGGTGATAAACCACAGGAATTACTAAACCAACAATTTGTTAACGACTGTGATGCAGCAATTGCAATCTTTTGGACGCGTTTTGGGACACCAACTGATGAATACGGTTCTGGAACAGAGGAAGAGATAGAAGTAATGTTAAATTCAGGAAAACAAGTATTCATGTATTTTTTAGACTTACCAATTAATCCTTCTGAGATTGATATGGAACAATATCAGAAGGTATTAGATTTTAAGAGTAAATACAAGGAAAAGGGACTTTATTCGGTAATAAAAGACAAGCATGAATTGCAAAGAGAATTATCAAATCATTTAGCTATGCATTTTATTCCAATTATTTCGGGAGAAAATGTAACGACTAATAATAAAGAAAAACCAGAATTAAACATAAGAAATATAGAGGATTTTTCGGAAACATTTTATACTGTACATAGGACCAATTTGTTAGAAAGTAAATTTATTGTTGAACAGAAAGAAAAAATAATTGAAGATATTGCTGAATTGAAAAGAACTAGTTTACCATTTAATGAAATAGTAGAAGGTAGTGACATTGATACTGAAGAAAATTTAAAGAAAGTTGAAATTTCAGGAATTGAATTACAGCAAGCAGAACTTTTTAAAAACATAACAAAAAAGAGTTTTTATGTTGATGTAACAGTAGATAAGGATATTAAAAAGGTAATTAAAGAGTTTGTAGAAGTTAATCAAATCTTTATTGAAGAGGATTTTTGGAATTTAGGTAATTTAAAGAAATCTACATTACAGTTAAAAATAGCTGGTCCTTTTGGGACTGGGGGTCCTACGTATGAAGGTTCGGAAGCGGAAAAGGCAAGATTCAAACAGATTGAAAAATTATACTGGGACATCCGAACTTATAATGAATATATAATTTATTTTGAAGAAATTGATAAGATTAATTTATTGAAATTAGCAATATCTAATAATGGAACAACATTTGATGAGGATATTGATATAAAATTTATAATTCCAAAAAAATATTTAATTAATTATTCAGACCTACCTATGCCAGGAATAAATATTATAAAAGAATTAATTGATATGAAATTTATTGATTACATTTTTTCTATTGAAGAAACTGAATCAATGGACGAATATTCTGGCTATCCTACCTATCCTTTAAACATATCAAGTCATTTAAAAGATCCATTGTTATTTAACCAAAGAAGTATAGAACAAGAATATGACGATTATAAAGATGAATTTTTATCTGAGTTTGATTATCTATTTTGTTATAAGACATTTGAAAATGAAAATAATGATGTAGTGTTATTTCATGTTAATTATTTGAAGCATAATACTACAATGGCACTCCCTTCTGCTCTTATGTTTAGGGAGAGTCCACCATATATAAAATATGAAATTTCATCTAAGTTTAGTACAGAAATAATTAAAGGTAAGTTGACACTAAATGGTTATTAAGGTAGTGACTTGACCTGTTCCCACGAACGTACGAAATAGTCGATATGTTTCCGCATACGACCGTATTGTTAAAAATTGAAAATACATCAATTCTATCAACTCGTCCCATATCGAATGCGTAATAGGAATGCAAAGGAAAGATACGTAGAAATCCTTAATTTTCAACACTTTACGAGGTATGTTACTTTTACTAAAGATGGTTATGATTTTAGAAATAAGGAATTGAAAAATAAAATTGAAGTATCAGTAGTTTTAGATATGGAGTGTGTAGATATGTTGATAGATGATTAAATCAACATATTCAGCAATATTTATACCATGTAATACTAAGTAAAATTAAATTAAGTATAAATTGAAAAAGCCGTTTTCTTTATTGAAAAATAAAGTAAGCGGTTTTTTTGTACCAAAAATCGAAAGGAGGAATAAATTTGAATGCAAAAATAATCTCCATATGGAAGCTCTTTTTTCATGCTATGGAGGAGGGCATACCTATGGAAACATATTGCTTAATCTCCAAATACAAAAAAATGCATGCAATAAAAAATATGAATCCTATAGTATGAACTAAAGAGTTTCTATAAGTGGTGGTGATGACCAGATTTGAACCGGTACGGTGTCGTCACCGATGGATTTTGAGTTTTACAAGTCATTCAGAAGTAATTGGAATGTAGTGGAACAAGTAGGAACTTAGAACCCTTAAAACTCGCATGAAATCAAGCGATTCAGAGCTTGATAGGCATAATTCCCTTGTAATTACCGTTGTATATGAAAATCCATTATTAAACGAAAAAAATCACGTTGGAGGGATATTAGGAGGGATATGAGGGGATTTTATTATCTATTGGCAATAAGTTACAGTAAAACTTTAGATTATGCAGTCAGCATCTATCACTGACAAAATGATATAAGGAGCTGACTTAAAATGAGGAATGAACAATATTACCGTGAAAAGTTTAAAGATTATCCTGATGTTGTAACCCTTGAACAATTTAGAGAAATGCTCGGTGGCATTGGTCACTCTACTGCAAGAAAGCTTATGAGAGCAAAAAAGGTTAAACACTTTTATATAAGAGATGCCTATATGATACCCAAAGAATATGTAATTGACTATGTGACAGGCGAACATTATGCGGAATATAAATATGGCTTAAAGGTTCAAATATAAGTAAAAATATAGTTTTCCTCAATATATATTTTGACATATAGAATATATAAATAGCTTGGATATCTGAATTGTTTCGTGATAGAATTAAGCTATTGAAGTCTATATATTATGATGGTCATTAGGGGAAAAGTAATGTATTTATTTTATTACATGTTATAATTTATTTTGAATGACACAGAGTTTTTATGTAAAAAGATGTGATCAGGAAAATTTAAAAGTGAAAGAAGGTGAATTAATATTGAATTTAGATTTTTCAGGTAGTGGATACTTTAAGCTCGGTAACCAAGACGAAACCTATTATGGTAATCTATATTTAAATTCTGAACAAGGGGGAATTCTACTAAAAATTGAAATAAAAAATACTGGAGGACCATTAAGTTATCTGACATTACCACTAAAAACAGATTACATTTCAGGGGAATTAACTAATGGTTTTAAACTTACATTATATAAATGTAATAGAACAAAAATGCAGAGTTTTATCGGGTCAAAGGATACATTTACTTATGAAGCACAATTTATGTTTGAAGGTATAGAAATACCTAAATTAGAGCAAGATAAATTTTCTCAAGTAATCTTTACTATGTCTGATATTATACTTTGGGGTGAAGCTTCTAGTTATAAAATTGACATGAATCAATTTAGTTTAAACAATAACGATGATAATGAAAGTATAGAAATTTATGCAGATAATGATTATTCTATTGAATATTTTGTATCTGGAACAATGTTACCAGTGCATGAAAGTTTTTTGCTGGTAGAAGAAATTAAATTAACTCAAGAGCCTGTAATTATAATAAAGGCTAGAAAATCTCAAAATTTTAATTACTTTTTAACTAAGTATAATATAATTAAACAATTTATAGAGATAGCAATAAAAAAAGAAATTCATTCAATAAAAATACAGGCTTTTTCTCCAAGTCATATATTTGAAATAAATGAAATAAAACATGAATCTCCAATTAATGTAAATGGCTATTTAATTAAACGAAGGGAAAAAGAAAACACTAAGTTTATAGATAGCCATAGTTATTTATTTTCGCTTAAAGAAGTTCTTGATTACGGTGATTTTAATAAATATGTAGGGAATTGCGAAAAGTTAGAACCGATTATTGATTTATATTTAGATACGATATTATCAACTGATACTACAGCAGTTCGTGCATTTTTGAATATTACACAAGCTTTAGAAACATACCATTCTAGATTTAAGTTTAATGGAACAATTCCGGAGTTTAAAAAAAGAATAGATAAAATAATCCTAAAAAATCGGCCTACTGCATTTAAAGAAGATGACAAAAAATTTCTTATGGCTAACTCTAAATACTTTGTAACATTAGAAAGTAGATTAGCTGAATTATTGTTATCAGAATTTGAAGTGCATTTTTATACGGGAGAGATAGACTACAATAAATTTCCTGAAGTTATCGCAAAATCACGGAATTATTACACTCATTACGATGAGAATCTCAGAGGTAAAATAATAGAAAGAGAGCATTTAGTTCCGTACGTTCATATTTTAATGTCAATTTTAGAATATTATTTACTTGATGAATTAGGATTTAATGACTTTCAATTTAGAAGAGAAAAAGTATGGGAGGCTCTTAAGGATGTTAGAACGGGGTTTGAAGTCAGGGCTGCATCGATGAGAAAATAGTAGAGTTCAACCACTCCTTATAGTTATGGTATTGGGGGACTTAAAAAGGTTTTAAAATATGTGAAGATCTAAATACATTTTTTATATAAAAATTGAATAGTAACATTGTAACAAGGAGTTAGTTTATATGACTAGCTCTTTTTTTGTACCAGAAATTGAAAGGAGGAACAGAATTGAATGCAAAGATAATTGCCATAGCCAACCAAAAAGGTGGCGTTGGCAAAACAACCACCTGTGCTAATTTAGGCATAGGTTTAGCTATGAAAAACAAGAAAGTCTTACTGATAGACGCAGATCCACAAGGCAGTTTATCCATTAGTTTAGGATTCCCACAGCCGGATAAGATACCCATAACCATTGCAACTGTAATGGGAAAGGTTATTACAGATACGACTATTGAACCTAGAGAGGGTATCTTACAACATCATGAGGGAGTGGACTTACTCCCAGCAAATATTGAATTATCTGGTATGGAAGTATCCCTTGTTAATGCTATGAGTAGGGAAACCATACTTAAACAATACCTTGATACGGTAAAGAAGGATTACGATTATATACTTTTAGACTGTATGCCATATTTAGGTATGCTAACGATTAATGCCCTTGCTGCATCCGATAGTGTAATCATTCCTGTACAGGCTGATTATCTACCTACAAAGGGATTAGAACAGCTTTTACAGACCATTGGAAAGGTACGCAGGCAGATAAATCCGAAACTAAAAATTGATGGTATTTTACTGACTATGGTAGATGGGCGTACTAATTTTGCAAGGGACATTAGCACCTTAGTAAGGGAAACTTATGAAGGCAGTATTAAAGTATTTAAGGCAGATATACCTCGTTCCGTAAAAGCCGCTGAAATCAGTGCAGAGGGAAAAAGTATTTTTGCCCATGACCCAAAAGGGAAAGTTGCAGAAGGGTATGGGAATTTAACCAAGGAGGTGTTGAAAATTGAAAAGCTCCGCCAAAAACATAAAGCTGGCATCAGTAGATGATTTATTTTCCACAGAGGAAAGTAGGGCTGATGAAAACCGAGAAAAGATAATTGAAATTCCTTTAACAGAATTACATCCCTTTCAAGACCACCCATTTAAGGTAATTGATAATGAAGCTATGTTTGATACGGCAGAAAGTGTCAAACAATATGGGGTTCTAGTTCCTGCCATTGCAAGACCTCGTGATGAAGGTGGCTATGAACTTGTGGCAGGACACCGAAGAAAAAGAGCCTGTGAACTTGCAGAACTAGAAACAATGCCTGTCATAGTCCGTAATCTTGACGATGATGCCGCTATTATTATCATGGTTGACAGCAACTTGCAAAGAGAAAATATCTTACCAAGTGAAAGGGCCTTTGCTTATAAAATGAAATTAGATGCTATAAAAAATCAGGGTGCTAGGAATGATTTAACTTCCCGACAAGTTGTCGGGAAGTTAGAAACAGCAGATATTGTAGGTAAGGAAGGTGGAGATAGTGGCAGACAGGTACAGCGTTTCATCCGTCTTACCCACCTTATACCAGAAATACTTTCAATGGTAGATGAGAAGAAAATAGCCTTTAATCCTGCTGTGGAACTATCCTTCCTTAAAGATGAGGAACAAATTGATTTACTTGAAGCTATGGATATGGAACAGGCAACACCTTCACTTTCACAGGCACAAAGATTAAAGAAATTTAGTAATGAGGGGAAGTTAAGCCTTGAAGTTATGAGTGCCATAATGAGTGAGGAAAAGAAGGGGGACTTAGATAAGGTAACCCTTACTGGAGATAAGCTAAAAAGATATTTCCCAAAATCATATACACCTAAACAAATGGAGGAAACCATTATAAAACTCCTTGAAGGATGGTATAAAAAACGAACTAGGGATCAAGAAAGATAGATAAATATAAGCAGGAAAAGAGGTGATAGAGATGGCAGTTTTTAGAGTAGAAAAAACAAGGGATTATACAGTGATGTCAAACCATCATTTAAGAAATACAGACCTTTCCTTAAAAGCAAAAGGCTTATTATCCCTGATGCTTTCTTTACCAGAGAATTGGGATTATACGACTAAGGGACTTTCTATGATATGTAAGGATGGCATAGATAGTATTAACAGTGGGATAAAGGAATTGGAGACTAATGGCTATGTTGTTCGTAGACGGTTAAGGAATGAAAAAGGACAACTGACTACTACAGAATATACCATTTTTGAACAGCCCCAAACCCTTGGTACTGGAGATACTCCACCTAAAGGGGAAAATCCAATACTGGATAATCCCATCTTGGATAACCCAGAGCAGGATAAACCAATATTGGAAAAACCTAAACAGGATGAGCCTACCTTGGAAAACCCCCACCAATTAAGTACTAATATATTAAATACTAATTCATTAAATACTGATTTATTAAATACGGAGGTATTAAATCCTTATCCATCAAATCCGTATCAATCAAATAAAGAGCCACAAGAAAAAAAGATGAGATATGATGGGATAGGATATGATAGCCTAGCAGAAATTAAAAAAATAGTTTTGAAAAACATTGAATATGAATATATCAAGAATAATCATAACCGCGAGCGTTTAGATGAAATCGTAGACCTAATGGTAGAAACTCTATGTTCCACAAAAGCCACCATCAATGTTGCTGGGGATGATTACCCAGCACAACTTGTAAAAGAAAAGTTACTAAGGATAAATTGTCTGCACATTGACTATGTCTTTGAATGTCTTGATAAGACCACTACCTACATCCGTAACATCAGAAGGTATTTACTTGCTACCTTGTTTAATGCACCATCAACTATAGATAGTTATTACTCAGCATTGGTAAATCATGATTTAAACAGAAACCCCTAAAGGCATTTTGTACCTGATACGAAAGGATTACAAAATGCCTTTTTCTATGTCAAAAACAGAAGGGAGGAGCTTCCTATGCAGGAAGAAGTAGAAAATAGAACAGTAGCACTTGTGATAAGCGGTACAAAGCTTACGGCAAGAAGTTTAAAGGCATCTATTTTAAAATATTTAGCATGGCGTAAGGATAAGAAAAACTACCCTGGAATTCCCCAAGGCAAGCAAAGCCTTAAAGACCTTGCCAGGCAAAATGCAGGAATGACTAATATTGAGATTACAGATAAAAACATTAAAAGCTTTGAAAGATCAGCAAGAAAATACGGTGTAGATTTTGCCATTAAGAAAGATAGAAGTGTAAAGCCATCTAAATATCTTGTCTTTTTCAAGGGCAGGGATGCAGATGCCATTACTGCCGCATTTACGGATTTTACAGCTAAAATGGTAAAAAGAGCAGAAAGACCTTCCGTAATTTCACAGCTTAAAAAGTTTACCCAGCTTGTGAAGAACACAGTCACAGATAGGGTGAAAAGTAAAGATAGGGGGCAGAGCTTATGAATACAAGACTAAAAAAAATACTAATTCTAAATATCCCTTATCTATTTCTTGCCTTGTTTTTTACCAAGGTATCACAGGCATGGAGACTTGCCTTTGGATATGATATGGGACAGAAGATTCTAAATCTAATGAATGGCTTTAGGTTAGCATTTGATAACCCACTTCCAAGTTTAAACCCAAAAGACTTGCTATTTGGTATAGCTATAGCTCTTACTATTCGTCTTGTAGTTTATCTAAAGGGTAAGAATGCTAAGAAATATAGAAAAGGGATAGAGTACGGCTCTGCTCGTTGGGGCAACAGGGAGGATATTCACCCTTTTCAAGACCCCGTATTCCAAAATAATGTGATATTAACTGAAACAGAAAGGCTTATGATGTCTAACCGCCCTAAAAATCCAAAGAACTCACGAAATAAAAATGTGTTAATAGTAGGCGGCTCTGGTTCAGGTAAAACAAGATTCTGGTTAAAGCCAAATCTGATGCAGTGTCATAGTTCCTATGTGGTTACTGATCCAAAGGGCAGTATTGTGGTGGAGTGCGGGAAGTTGTTACAGCGTAGGGGATATAAAATTAAGATTCTTAACACCATCAATTTTAAAAAGTCTATGCACTATAATCCCTTTGCCTATATTAAAAGTGAAAAAGATATTTTGAAACTGGTTACTACACTTATTGCCAATACAAAAGGAGATGGGAAGGCAGGTGATGATTTTTGGGTAAAAGCAGAAACTTTGCTCTATACTGCCCTTATTGGCTATATCTATTTTGAGGCTCCAGAGGATGAGCAGAACTTCTCTACCCTTATTGAATTTATCAATGCATCTGAGGTAAGGGAAGATGATGAGGACTTTAAAAATCCAGTAGACTTAATGTTTGATGCCTTGGAAGAAAAAGACCCAGAGCATTTTGCGGTTAGGCAGTACAAGAAATATAAGTTAGCAGCAGGTAAAACTGCTAAATCTATTCTTATATCCTGCGGAGCAAGACTAGCTCCCTTTGATATTAGGGAATTAAGAGAAATTACTGCCTATGATGAAATGGAACTAGATACTTTAGGGGACAGAAAAACAGCCTTGTTTATTATCATCAGTGATACAGATGACACCTTTAATTTCTTGGTATCAATGGCATATACTCAACTTTTCAATTTACTTTGTGATAGGGCAGATGATGTATATGGTGGAAGGCTTCCCATCCATGTAAGATGCCTGATTGATGAAGCAGCAAATATTGGGCAGATTCCAAAACTAGAAAAGTTAATGGCTACCATTCGTTCAAGAGAGATTTCAGCTTGTCTTGTATTACAGGCACAAAGTCAGTTAAAGGCTTTATATAAGGACAATGCGGATACCATTATCGGCAATTGCGACAGTATGATCTTCCTTGGTGGTAAGGAAAAAACCACTCTCAAGGATTTATCAGAAACCCTTGGAAAAGAAACTATTGATATGTTCAATATTTCGGACACAAGAGGTTCCCAAAGGAGCTATGGGCTTAATTATCAAAAGCTGGGAAAGGAGCTTATGAGTATGGATGAACTTGCGGTTATGGATGGAGGCAAGTGCATTTTACAGCTAAGGGGTGTTCGCCCATTTCTATCAGATAAGTATGACATTACAAAGCATCCTAATTACAAATACTTATCGGACTTTGATAAAAGAAACACCTTTAACATTGAAAAATATCTGTCCACAAAATTAAAAGTAAAATCTAGTGAGGTTTTTGATGTTTATGAAATAGACATTGCAGATGAAAGTTAAACCGCATAATAGCGGTTATTTTATTACCCAAAATAAAAAATAGGAGGATTTCTTATGGAATTTTTTAATTCAGCAGTAGATGTATTACAGACATTGGTTATTGCTCTTGGTGCAGGACTTGGTATCTGGGGAGTTATTAATCTTTTAGAAGGTTATGGTAATGATAACCCTGGTGCAAAATCTCAAGGGATGAAACAACTCATGGCAGGCGGTGGCGTAGCACTGATTGGCATGACCCTTGTACCCCTTCTTTCAGGGTTATTTGGTTAAGGTAAGATACTATGCAAAGCATCATCGACAGTATTACCCAGTGGCTCACGGAGCTATTAGTTGGCGGTATAACGGATAACTTGTCGGGGATGTTCGATAATGTCAACCAAAAGGTTGGCGAAATCGCAGGTGAAGTAGGAATGACACCGTCAGTATGGAATGGCGGTGTCTTTTCCATGATACAAAACCTCTCCGAAACAGTGATTATTCCTATTGCCGGCATTATCTTGACCTTTATCATGTGCTACGAACTAATACAAATGATCATAGAAAAGAATAATATGCATGACTTTGAAACCTTTATGTTCTTCAAATGGATATTTAAAACCTTTGTGGCAGTAATGATAATAACCAACACCTTTAATATCATTATGGGAATTTTTGATTTGTCCCAGCATGTTGTCTCAGGTGCAGCTGGTGTTATTATTAGCGATACCAATATAGATATAAGTTCTGCCATAGCAGATATGGAAACACGGCTTTTGGCAATGGAACTTGGACCTCTCTTTGGCTTATGGTTACAAAGCATGTTTGTTGGATTTACCATGAATGCACTTACCATCTGTATTTTTGTAGTCATCTATGGGCGAATGGTAGAGATATATTTAATGACATCCCTTGCACCTATTCCCTTTGCTACAATGGCAAATAGGGAGTGGGGCAGTATGGGACAAAACTATTTAAAATCCATGTTTGCTCTTGGCTTCCAAGCCTTTCTCATTATGGTATGTGTAGGGATTTACGCAGTCTTGGTACAATCCATTGCTACAGATGCTGATATTATGGGAGCAATATGGACTTGTGTAGGCTATACAGTTTTACTTTGCTTTACCCTGTTTAAGACAGGCTCATTGGCAAAGAGTATTTTTAGTTCCCATTAAAATAAAAAGCTAAATGGAAAGGAGGATTTTATGGCATATGTACCTATACCGAAAGATTTAAGTACCGTGAAAACTAAGGTAATGTTTAACCTTACTAAAAGGCAATCGATATGTTTTTCCATTGCCCTTGTGGTAGGCTTACCAATATTTTTTCTTATGAAGGATAATACAGGAACCAGTAGTGCCACACTCATAATGATTTTTTCTATGTTGCCATTTTTTATGTTCGGCATATATGAAAAACACGGGCAACCACTGGAAGTTATTTTAAAGCACTATATTGAGGTGCGTTTTATAAAACCTAAATACAGACCTTATAAGACAAAGAACTTCTATAACCTTATAATAAGGCAGAATCAGCTAGATGAGGAGGTAAAGTATATTGTTAAAAAAGCAAAATCAAGGCAGTCCCAAGCTAACAAGAGAAGAAAAAAGAGCAATTAATACTGCAATAGTAAGAGCAAGGGGGAAAAGTAAAAAGGAACAATCAGCACAGGATACCATCCCCTATGAGCGTATGTATCCTGAAGGGATTTGCAGGGTAACGGATAAGCTATATACCAAAACAATCCGTTTTCAGGATATAAACTATCAGCTTGCTCAAAATGAAGATAAAACATCCATCTTTGAAAGTTGGTGCGATTTTCTTAACTATTTTGATAGCTCTATTAAGTTTCAGCTTTCCTTTCTTAATATGACGGCTAATACAAAGGATTATGAAAGTAGTATTCATATTAAATCACAGGAAGATGATTTTGATAGTATCCGTACTGAATATACCCAGATGCTTCATAATCAACTTGCCAAGGGGAATAATGGCTTAATGAAAAGCAAGTACCTGACCTTTGGAATTGAAGCGGACAGTATAAAAATTGCAAAACCCCGTTTAGAGCGTATTGAAAATGATCTCTGGAATGGATTTAAAAGATTAGGGGTGGTAGTAGATTCTATAGAAGGGAAGGAAAGACTAAAGCTATGCCATAATATCTTGCATATGGATGGTAATGTACCCTTTAATTTTGAATGGAAATGGCTTGCACCATCAGGCTTATCTACTAAAGACTTTATTGCTCCATCTTCCTTTGAATTTAGAGAAGGAAGAAGTTTTAAAACAGGCAATAAGTTTGGTGCCATGTCCTTCCTACAGATACTTGCTCCTGAATTAAATGACCGTATATTAGCAGATTTTCTTGATATGGAGAGTAATCTTTTGCTGACCATGCACATTCAATCTGTAGACCAGACAAAGGCCATAAAGACCATTAAAAGAAAAATAACCGACCTTGATAAGATGAAAATAGAAGAACAAAAGAAGGCGGTAAGGGCTGGATATGATATGGATATTATTCCTTCAGACCTTGCTACCTATGGAGCAGAAGCAAAGAAATTATTACAGGACTTACAAAGCCGTAATGAGAGAATGTTCCTTTTAACATTCCTTGTAATGAATACAGCCGATACGAAACAGGAACTTGAAAATATTGTATTTGGTGCGGCGGGTATAGCCCAAAAACATAACTGTCTGTTGGTGCGACTAGATTTTCAGCAGGAACAAGGCTTTTTATCCTCACTGCCCCTTGGGCTAAATCAAGTGGAGATACAAAGAAGTCTAACCACATCTGCTACGGCAATATTTGTGCCTTTTACTACACAGGAGTTATTTCAATCCAGTGGTGAGGCTTTATATTACGGATTAAATGCCCTGTCTAACAATTTGATTATGGTAGACCGTAAGAAACTTAAAAACCCCAATGGCTTAATCTTAGGAACACCGGGAAGTGGTAAATCCTTCTCAGCAAAGCGGGAGATTACCAATATCTTTCTTATTACCACCGATGACATTATTATTTGTGATCCAGAAGCGGAGTATTATCCCCTTGTTAACCGACTAAAAGGGCAAGTAATTAAGATTTCATCTACTTCCCCTGACTATGTAAATCCTATGGATATTAATCTTAATTATTCTGAAGATGAAAATCCTTTATCTTTAAAATCAGACTTTATCTTATCCTTATGTGAGTTAATTGTAGGGGGTAAAGATGGTTTAAAGCCTGTAGAAAAAAGTATCATAGATAGATGTGTACGATTAATTTATGCAGATTATCTTGCAGACCCTGTTCCTGAAAAGATGCCAATATTAGAAGATTTATATGATGCACTAGAAAATCAAGAAGAAAAAGAAGCACAGCATATAAGAGCTGCCCTTGAAATTTATGTAACAGGCTCCCTTAATCTATTTAATCATCGCACCAATGTAGATATAACTAATCGCCTTGTTTGCTTTGACATTAAGGAATTAGGAAAACAGCTTAAAAAACTAGGTATGTTGGTGGTGCAAGACCAAGTATGGAATAGGGTAACAGTAAACCGTGCAGAAAAGCGTTCAACAAGGTATTATATGGATGAGTTCCACTTACTATTAAAAGAGGAACAGACAGCAGCCTATAGCGTAGAGATTTGGAAAAGGTTTAGAAAATGGGGAGGTATTCCAACAGGTATTACCCAAAATGTGAAAGACCTACTATCCTCTCGTGAAGTAGAGAATATCTTTGAAAACTCCGACTTTATCTATATGCTTAATCAAGCATCAGGGGATAGGCAAATCCTTGCCAAACAACTTAATATTTCACCCCATCAATTGTCCTATGTAACTCATTCAGGTGAGGGAGAAGGACTTTTGTTTTATGGAAATGTAATATTGCCCTTTACTGATAAGTTTCCAAAAGATACAGAGTTATATGGTATTATGACTACCAAACCAAATGAAATTAAAGGGGAATAGGGGGTGCTTTATGAGTCGAAAAAGTAAAAAACCATTCCGTCCTGCTGGTAAGGTATCCAGACTTACCTTTACAGAAGAGGAAAGGGTTGATCCTAATCTTGAAAAACCATTAAAGAAAGCGGAAAAGGCAGGGGATAAATTAGAAAAGGCACATGAGAAAATTCCTAAAAAGAAAAGTTTAGTTACCAAACGCACCGTTGATGCCAAAACAGGCAAAGAAAGGGTGCGTTTATATTTTGAAGAGAGCGATAAACCTAAACCACCTTCTAAGCTATCTCATAAATTAAAAACCATACCACAAAGGGAACTCCTTGCTAAAATTCATAAGAAAATTAGAGAGGGTGAGGAAGATAATGTAGGAGTAGAAGCTGCACATAAAACAGAACAAGGTGGAGAATTTGTAGCTAATAGGATAAAAAGTGGTTATCACAGTCATAAGCTAAAACCTTATAGACAGCTTGCAAGGGTAGAAAAAAAGACAGTTAAGGCAGAGGTAAACTATCTTTATAAAAAGAATTTAGGAGACAATCCAAAGCCTACTACTAATCCAATTTCCCGTTGGCAACAAAAACAGGCAATTAAAAAGGAATACGTTGCAAAAAGATATGGGAGGGGTGCAAAAACAACCAAAGAGACAGTTAAAAACACTAAAAAAGCAGTGGGAAAGCTAGCAGATACAACAGAGAAAATAACAAAGTTTGCTGTTAAAAACTATAAAGCCATCTTGATTATTCTTGGAATTGGGCTAGCACTTTTATTTTTAATGAGTGCTGTTTCATCCTGTTCCATTATCTTGGAGGGTGGGCTTCAAAGTGTTGTAGGTACTTCTTACACATCAGAAGATGAGGATATTATTGCCGTAGATGAAGATTATGCAGAACTGGAAAAAGAACTGCAAGGTGAAATTGATAATATAGAAAGTGAATATCCAGGCTATGATGAATACCAATATCATTTAGATGAAATTGGACATAACCCTTTTACTCTAGCCTCCTACCTAACGGCAAAGCTACAAGTTTACACTAGGTCAGAGGTGCAGGCAGAGTTAAAAGCCTTGTTTAATGAGCAGTATACTTTAACTACCCATGAGGAAATACAGGTGCGTTATCGGACAGAAACACGCACGGATACATGGACTGACAGTGATGGCAATACCCATAGTGACACCTATACAGTAGAAGTACCCTATGATTATTATATTCTCCATGTAACACTTAAGAATAAGGATATTAGTATTATTGCCTCGAATAATTTAACCACAGACCAATATGAAATGTTTGAGGTTTATATGGAAACACAGGGTAATAAGCCCTATTTATTTCCAGGAAATATTTATGTTCCTAATAAGGGTGAATATACGGACTATGATATACCACCAGATGCACTGACTGACCCTGACTTTGCTGCTCTTATTAAAGAGGCTGAAAAGTATTTGGGATACCCTTATGTATGGGGTGGTAGTTCTCCCTCTACCAGCTTTGATTGCTCAGGCTTTGTGTGTTGGGTACTGAACCAATCGGGAGTTTATAACATTGGCAGGACAACGGCACAAGGTATTTTTAATCAATGTGCTAAGATACCACCAAGTGAAGCAAGGCCGGGAGATATTATTTTCTTTACAGGCACTTATGCAAGTAGTGGTGCAGTATCTCATGTTGGTATCTATGTGGGAAATGGTATGATGATCCATTGCGGCAACCCCATACAATATGCCTCAGTTAATAGCTCCTACTGGACAGATCATTTCTATGCCTATGGAAGATTAAATTAAGGAGGAATTTGATGAGTAAGAAAAAACAAAAAGTTATTTCAGATATTAAAAAGACAAAGGAAAAAATATCTGATTTACAAAGTAAACTGAGACAACTTGAAAATCAGAAAACAGAACTTGAAAACACGGAAATTGTAGAACTTGTCCGTGGTACAAAAATGAATACCAGTGAACTTGCTATATTTTTAAAGGCGTATCGTGAAAAGGGTGATGCGTCTTTTTTAATTGAAAGACAGGAGGAAAGAAGTCATGAAGAATAAGAATCGTATATTGGCTACCTTGCTTACAATTATGCTTTGCTTTACCACATTTTCAACAGCAGTCTTTGCAGGAGGTGGTGAGGAAGAAATTACAACTATTCCAGAAGTTAATGAGCCAGTGAAGTCTAATCCAACTGCCCTTACACCTGATGGTAATTTAACCCTAGTAGACGATGTTTCAGGAGAACAGGCAGAAGATAAACAATTCGTTACTGTTATTTCAAAGAACGGTAACTATTTCTACCTAGTTATTGACCGTGCAGGGGATAGGCAAAATGTATATTTCCTTAATCTTGTAGATGAAGAAGATCTACTTACCTTAATTGAGGAAGATAAACCAAAACAGCAAGAAGTCCCACAGATATGTAACTGTATTAATCTTTGTGAGGAAGGAAAAATAGACCCCAATTGTTCCCTTTGCAGAAATGACCTTACTAAATGCACAGGAAAACCATTAACTCCTACATCTCCCCCTGAGCCTGAAAAGGAGAAAAATAAGGGTATGGGAGGTATCTTACTCTTACTGATAGTAGGTATGGCAGGTGGTGGAATTTATTATTTCAAGGTGTTAAAAGATAAGCAAAATACCAAAGGAAACACCCTTCTTGATGATTATGATTTTGATGATGAAGAAGATGATGAGTATGAATACGAAACTGAAATTGATGATGAAGATGAAAGTGAGGTTGATATTTAGTGGCCTATTTTACGGATAGCATTTATGAACGAATGATGACCCAAAGACCAAGATATAGGCAGGAGAAAGAAACTCCTGCCCCAAAAAATAAGAATGTAAGTAATGGTATAGATGATAAACTTAAATATCGTAAATTGATTATTCTTCCAAAGGAAGGAAGTGGAAAAATATGAGACTAGTTATTGCAGAAAAGCCATCTGTAGCCCAAAGTATTGGGGCTGTTTTAGGTGCTAATAGTAGAAAAGATGGATATATGGAAGGTAGCGGTTATATTGTAACATGGTGCGTGGGACATTTAGTTGGACTTGCCCCTGCACACTTCTATGATGAAAAATATGCCAAGTGGCAATATAAAGATTTACCTATCTTACCACAAAACTGGAAGTATGTTATTTCAAATGATAAGGAAAAGCAAATGAAAATCATTGGTCAACTAATGAAGCGAAGGGAAGTTAAAGAAATTATAGCGGCTACAGATTCTGGGCGTGAAGGAGAATTAATTTTTAGATTGGTATATGAAAAATTAGGATGCAAGAAACCCATTAAAAGATTATGGATTTCTTCAATGGAGGAAAGTGCCATTGCCAAGGGATTTGAAAATCTGCGAAATGGGGCAGATTATGAGCGTTTATATCAATCGGCACTTTGTAGGGCTAAGGCAGATTGGATTGTAGGGATTAATGCAACCCGTCTCTTTTCTGTTCTTTACGGACAGACCCTAAATGTAGGCAGGGTAATGACTCCAACCCTTGCCATGATAGTAGAAAGACAAGTAAATATTTCAGAATTTAAAGCAGAACCATTTTATATAGTAGAATTGGATTGTGGTGTTTTTATTCTTTCAAGTGAAAGGATAAAAGATAAAGGGATAGCTGAAACACTTTGTAAATCCTGTAATGGACAAAGTATTACCATAGAAAAGTTAGAGAAAAAAGAAAAGATAGAAAAGCCACCAAAACTATATGATTTAACTACTTTGCAAAGGGAAGCAAATAGACAATTAGGCTTTACTGCTAATCAGACCCTTGAATATACACAAAGCCTTTATGAGAAAAAGCTTGTTACCTATCCCCGTACAGATAGTCGTTATTTAACAGAAGATATGAAAGAAAGTATCCCTGCCTTGCTAAATACCAATGCAGGGATATTTTTATCCCAAGATATTAACCTACCCATAAATATAGAACAGATAATTGATAACAGTAAGGTAAGTGATCATCACGGAATAATTACCACTATGGGTATTGAAAGTTATGGTATTCATTCCCTGCCCTTTGGTGAAAAGGAAATATTACAGATGATTGCTACACGCTTAATTTGTGCCGTGGGGGATAATTACCGTTATGCTGAAACCATTGTAACAGCTAACTGTAATGAAACTATGTTTACTGCAAAGGGTAAGACGGTTCTTGCAGATGGATTTAAAGCAGTTGAAAATTTACATCTTAAAAATAAGAAGAAACAAGCTAAAGATGATAAGGATAAAGTCCTACCACCAATTTCCCAAGGAGAAGGATTTTCAGTAAAAGCAGGGATTAAAGAAGGTAAGACCAGTCCACCAAAACATTTTACAGATGATACCTTACTTTCTGCTATGGAAAATGCCAATAATGTACTGGAAGATATGGAGCAAAAAGGTATTGGGACTCCTGCCACCCGAGCAGGGATTTTAGAAAAGCTTATTAAGACAGGTTTTGCAGAGCGTAAAGGGGATAAAAAAGCTAAACACTTTATGCCTACGTATAAAGGTATTTCTCTTATTACCATTTTGCCAGAAATCATCCAATCACCTATATTGACTGCTGAGTGGGAAGAAAAGTTAAAACAGATTGAACAGGGTGGTCTTTCTCCAGATGAGTTTTTACAGGAAATTAATCAAATGATAGAAAACCTTGTAAGAACCTATGAGGTAATAAAGGGGACAGAAAATCTATTCCCATCTAATAAAAAAGGTATCGGCAATTGTCCTAGATGTGGTGGAAATGTAATTGAAAATAGGAAAGGATTCTGTTGTGAAAACAAGGATTGTGGTTTTGCACTTTGGAAGGAAAATAAATTTTTTACCAAAAAGAAAAAGACTTTAACAAAGGATATCGCCATTAAACTTTTAAAAGATGGCAGGATAAAACTTACAGGTTGCTACTCAGAAAAGACGGGTAAAACCTATGATGCTATTGTTATCCTTGATGATAATGGGGGTAAATATGTAAACTTTAAAATGGAGTTTCCTACTAAGAAAGGAAGGTAAAAGTATGAGTATTAAAAATTTAATTAAGACCCTTTTAGATATAGAAGTAGATACTGATGATTTATTAGAACTGCGTGATAATCCAAATAAATATGTTACTAAAAATGAGGATGTTGAAAAGCTAAAGGACTTATTTTTACTCATAGATTTGCTGGATAAGCAGGAGGTGGGATAAAATGACAACTACTGATGAACTTCGTTATATTCAAGCCTTTGCAAGAATTATCGGTGTAAAAGAAGATGCTGCCATAGAATATGCTGAGAGGAAAGGATTAAATGCATTGGTAGACAATGCTACTCAACTTCTTTCTACTCCTGTCCAAAGGGAAAAACATCAGGCTTTTCTTGATTTATATAGAATGAGTAGTACCATCAATACTAGAAACCCTATAATCAATTCACCGGAAAAGGCTTCCTCCTATTTTCATTCAGTAATGGATGAGATATATGATAAGGAAGCCTTTGTGGTTGCATTTTTAAATACCAAAAATCGTATTATAGACCATGAAGTTGTATCTATTGGAACGATTAACAGCTCACTGGTACATCCAAGGGAAGTCTTTAGAAATGCCATCATCAATAAAGCAAATGCCGTGATACTTTGCCATAATCATCCATCAGGGGATTTATTAACCATAGTATAATAAATAATAGTAGTTAAAGTAGTTTAGGAGGAGATGTTAAAGGGAGATTTTACTTTAAATAAAATTTAACAAGGTTTATAATTTGTAGTACTTAAAGTGTTTAAAGAGGGGGGAGTGTGTGAGGGTTCAAAGGATAGAAGTGGAGAATAAGCCGTATCCATTGTATTTATTACTAGATAAAGAATACCAGCTAATTGAACCAGTAATGAAATTTATTAAATACTTAGATAATACTGGTAAGTCTCCTAATACCATTAAAGCATACTGCTATCATTTAAAGTTGCTGTATGAGTTCATGGAACAGAGAGGCGTTATTCTTAATGATATTAACTTTGAGTTGTTAGCAGACTTCGTAGGTTGGTTGAGATATCCAACAGCAAATAATGTAATTGATCTTCAGTCAAAAGAAGCCATAAGAGAAGAAACGACAGTGAATACAATTTTAAATGCCGTTATGAGTTTTCTTGATTATTTAAGTAGATTAGGAGAATTTAAATCAATTGATGTATTTAAACAAGCAAAGGGAAGAAACTTCAAAGGATTTTTACATCATGTTAATAAGGGTAGATACCAAAAGAATGTCTTAAAGTTAAGGGTTAAAAAGAAACAGATAAGAACATTGACAGCAGAGGAAGTTAAGCAAATTATTGACGCTTGTCATACGAAAAGAGATAAGTTAATTTTAATGCTTATGTATGAGGGTGGTTTAAGAATCGGTGAAGTGTTATCGCTTAGGCTTGAAGATATTGCCACTTGGGACAATCAAATCCATTTAACACCTAGAGATGTTAATGTTAATGAAGCTTATATTAAATTAAGGAAGGAAAGAACAATACATGTGAGTAAAGAACTGATGTCACTTTATACAGATTACTTGGTATATGAGTATAGTGAGGAATTGGAGCATGACTATGTTTTTATTTCCTTAAAAGAAGGCTATTTTGGGAAACCACTAAAGTACCAAAGTGTTCTTGATCTAGTTAGAAGAATAGTTAAAAGGACTGGAATAGAATTTACATCGCATATGCTTCGCCACACTCACGCAACGCAGCTAATTAGGGAAGGATGGGATGTTGCGTTCGTTCAAAAGAGATTAGGTCACGCACATGTTCAGACAACGTTAAATACCTATGTTCATCTTTCAGATCAGGATATGAAAAATGAGTTTAATAAATACCTTGAGAGAAAGGAGCATAAGAAATGAATGCTTCTAGTAAAAGGAAAATTATCAGTCAGAGTGAGATCAGCAAAAAAATAGCTGTAATGAATGAAGAAATGCAAGGGTTTTGGGCTAATAATAGTTGGGATATAAGAAAATGTCCACATCCTTCTGCCATAGAATTAAGTAAGAATCCTGCTTTAAGAAATCGTTGGGTTCGTTTTGAACGTGTTAAAAATCTGTGGTTAAGAACAGAATTGAAATATTTTTATTTTTACCATTTAAACAATAGAATATGGAATGCAAAAACTGTCTGGATTAGAAAAGGAACAGTAATTAATAAAATGTTGGATTTTTTAGATTTAAAGTATCCCAGCATTACTTCAATTACTGAAGTTCCTATTGATAAAGCAATGACGGAGTATAGAACATATTTGACAAAACAGGGTGTTAGAATTACCACCACTAATTATAAGATTACTGCTAATCAAGAAAAAACACCTGTAAAAGCTAATTCTTACTATGTTACTAATCTAAAACAATTTATTGAGTTTTATGAGGATTTTTATTTTGATGGAGAGGAGTGGGATAAAGACGTTTGGGATAGACGAAACTTACCTTTGCCAGATGATAAGGTTAACCCAACACAATATGAATATACAATTAACTTTAAAGGGTTTCGGAATACATATTTTAAACAGCTTGTAAAAAGATATTGTAAGTTAAGATTGAACATGGATAGCTTTTCCTATGTAAGTGATATTGCCCAAAAACTTAAAGAGTTCTTTAATTTTCTGGACATAAAGTTTAAACACGTTCAGAGAGTACACCAATTAACGAGAGTGGAAATTGAAGCATATTTAAGTGAACTAAACATGATGGGGATAAAACCTAGTACAATAACTGGGAGGATCTCTATATTGGAAGGACTATTTAGTACCCTTCATAGGCTAGAATGGGATGATGTTCCTTCCAAATTATTAATTTATCCCGAGGACTATCCGAAAATACCAAGAGCAAAACCTCGCTTTATAGACGAATTCGTTCTAGAGCAATTGAACAGTCATCTTGATAAATTACCCGAATATATAGCTACGATGACTATGATTGTTCAAGAATGTGGAATGAGGATAAGTGAATTGTGCACCTTGAAAAAAGGCTGTCTATTAGAGGACAAAGATGGAGATTACTTTTTAAAGTATTATCAATGGAAAATGAAAAAGGAGCATATAGTTCCAATATCTAAAGAGGTAGCTTTACTTATTAAAGTTCGGGAAGATAAAGTTTCAGAGGAATTTCCAGATAGTGAATACCTCTTTCCAAGAAAAGATGGATCGCCATTAAAACAAGAAACATTTAGAGGCGAATTAAATAAATTAGCTTATGAGCAAAATATAGTGGATAAATCAGGCGAGATTTATAGATTCCATGCCCATGCCTTTCGCCATACAGTAGGAACAAGAATGATTAACAACGGGGTGCCCCAGCATATTGTGCAGAAATTTTTGGGACATGAAAGCCCAGAAATGACAAGCAGATACGCTCATATCTTTGATGAAACTCTAAAAAATGAATTTACTAAATTTCAAGAAAAACTGGTTACCAATAATGGAGATGTGCTCAATCTAGATGATGATAGTGAAGTCGATGATGTAGAGCTTCAATGGTTCAAGAAAAATATAAATGCACAAGTGCTTCCAAATGGTTATTGTAGATTGCCAGTAATAGCAGGTGGTTGTCCACATGCGAATGCATGCTTAGATTGCACTCACTTCTGTACCAGTAAGCAATTCTTACCACAGCACGAAGAACAGTTAGAGCGTACAGAAGAGTTATTAACCATAGCAAAGGATAAACAATGGCAAAGACAAATAGAGACTAATAGCCGTGTTAAAGAGCGTTTAGAACAAATCATTGGAAGCTTGACGGGGTAATTATCAATGGATAAACAAGTTAGAAATACAACAGAAATTGTACGTTTGGCGAAGCAGAAATCACAAAAGACAAGGGAAAAAGTAGACAAAGCGATTTCTAAATTTTCGATTGAAGGTAAAGCTATTAATTTTAATTCAATAGCAAAGGAAGCTAATGTTTCTAAATCATGGCTTTATAAGGAACACGATATTAGGCAAAGAATAGAATCCCTTCGTGAGCGTCAAATAACATCAAATGTAGTCTCAAAACCCAAGAAAAGTTCTCGTTCGGAGGAAATCCTTATTAAAACCTTAAAAAGAAGAGTTATGGAATTAGAAAAAGAAAATAAAAAATTACAGAACCAAATTCAAAAATTATATGGAGATCTGTATAATAAAGAGTAGTTTTAATTATTAATCTGTAGACAGATTGTGAAAGGATGCACTTAAACTAACGGGGCAGGATAGCTTAACAAGGAATAAGAAATTAAATGGTAAAATAGTTAAGAAAGGCTGTGTGATATATGAAAGTTTCTTTAATTGCTGCGATGGATAAGAATAGGGTATTAGGTAAAGAGAATGACATACCTTGGAGAATCCCAAAGGATTGGGAGTATGTTAAAAATACTACAAAGGGATATCCAATTATATTAGGAAGGAAGAATCTTGAATCAATCGGAAGAGCATTACCTGGAAGAAGAAATATTATTCTGACAAGAGATAAGGGTTTCAGCTTTAATGGTTGTGAAATTGTCCATTCAATAGAAGATGTTTTTGAGATATGTAATAACGAAGAGGAAATTTTCATTTTCGGGGGAGAACAAATTTATAATTTGTTTCTACCATATGTTGAGAAAATGTACATTACAAAAATTCATTACGAATTTGAAGGAGATACATTCTTTCCAGAAGTGAATTATGAAGAGTGGAGCGAAGTATCTGTTACACAAGGAATAACAGATGAAAAAAATCCTTATACATACTATTTTCATATTTATGAACGAAAAGCTTATTGAACTAACGGGTGCTTTAGTTAAATAACAATGAATAAAAATCAGCCTGTATCTTATGTTACTATTAAGTAATTTAAGATACAGGTTTTACTATTTTTGAAATAATTACCTTTCACTTCAAATACATGTATTCAAAGTGAAAGTATTGATTTAAATGATTCTTTTGTAATTTACTCTTGATAAGATATTACTCCAAGTACAGAGGACATTAATATTACAAGAAGGCTAAAAGAAACAGGTAATCTTTTAGGTATCAAAGTTTTAGACCATTTGATTATCAATGGCATTAATCAGAATAAGGTATATTCCTTTAAGGCAAAGGGAGTACTAGAAGCAGTAGAAACTTATGGTATCAATGTATCCCAATCAGTAGAGGAAGGAGAATCTGATTTTATGATGCCTATACAGGAGCATAGCTATCCCATGCCTGATCCTAACATAAGTATTTCAGACAGAAACTCCTACGGATATTTAGATGATGAGATGCTACCACTATCAAAAGGAAGAGCCACAGAATTATTTGAGAAGGATTTACCTGTATTTCTACTTTATGAAGATGATTCTGAGGCAATTGCTTTTGACTTGAAGGATATAAATAATCACAATGGTATCTTTGGGATTGAGCTTATCAATTGGGTAGACCAACAAAATTATTTAGAAACTGCTGAGAAATCAGTAGAGCAAAACTATAACCAAATAGATGGTGTGATTAACAACAAGCCTACAGTAGAGGAATTGGAGCAGACTGTAAAAGCAGGTGATAATATTTCATTATTGGATCTTGCAAATGCAGTAAAGGCAGAAAGAGAAGAAAAGAAAACTTCTGTAGTAAAACAACTTAAAACAAAACCACCTATAGATAAAGAAAAGCAGAAAAAACTAACTCAAATAGGTACAGAAATGGAGCGATGATTATGGATAGATTTACGATAGAAGAAACAAATTTAATATGTATCTACAATACAGGTACAAGGGAAGGCTTGCTTGATGAGCTATCTGAAATGCGGACACATTTAGAAGAGGATGAAACGGAACTTATAGAACTTACAAAGTCAGTTATGGATAAGATAAGTGCTATGAGTGATGGTGCTTTTGATGGGATTATACCGAGACTTGTTGGTAACTTTGAGCAGGTTAATAAACCTATAGTAGTTGATTAGGAATGCTTGATAACTGTTATAGATGATAAAGATTTATAGGTAACCCTGTCTTTTACGGCAAGGTTACCTTTTTGTGTTTCATCAAGAGGTAAAGGAGGACTAATATGGCAACTAAAATACAAAGCTATGCACAATTGGCAGAAGATACAGCTAAAAGCTTAACTAGAAGCCTTGCAGACTGGACAGGTTTTCTGACCACTGTGGGAAGGCTATATAAATATCCTTATCATGACCAGCTCATGATTTATGCACAAAGACCTGATGCTACGGGTTGTGCAGAGTATGACCTGTGGAACAATACCATGAATAGATATGTACGCCGTGGCTCAAAGGGAATTGCATTACTTGACTCCGCTGGAGATACCCTTAGATTAAGATATGTTTTTGATGTTTCTGATACAAGTAATAGAGAAAATTCTCGCTATCCTTATCTGTGGGACATGAAAGAACATCACAAAGAGCCGATTTTAGATATGCTAAAGGATAAGTATAATTTAGAGGAAAATAATTTTTTTGATGCTTTTTATAAGATTGCAAGAAATATGTCCAAGGAGTATTATGATAATCATAAAATAGATGTAGGCTATCTCATAGAAAACAGCTTTTTAGAAGAATATGATGAGGACAATCTACAAAAGGCTTTTGAAGATGCAGTAACTGTCAGCACTGCATATACCTTAATGAAAAGATGTGGATTGGATACTGATGAATACTTTGAACATGAGGATTTTTTACCAGTCTTTAATTTTAATACTGCTGATAGCGTAGCTCTATTAGGTACAGCAGTTAGTGAACAATCAGAGGAGATACTTAGAGAAATAGCTATTACCATTATTAAATCAGAACGTGAAAGGAGCGAGGAATATGAACGAAATAACTTACAAAAGGAACGGGGATTATCTGATACCCAACATCCAATTGACAGAGCAGAAGGACAAGAAGAAACAGATTCCACTAGGCAAATACGGAAGAATGAGGAAACAATATCTTCAGGAACACAGGAAACCATTATTCCATTCCCTACTCCTAGCGGAGAAACTGTTCCTTCATCTGCTGGAGATAGACAAGACGGCAAACAGACGGATGGAACAAATAATGAAGGACTTAAAGAAAGCACAGACTCAGACTCCACCGGACAAGATGAAACAGCAGATGGAATGGGTGGGATACATGAACAACCTGAAGGCACAAGCAGAGGAAATTATACTGGCGGAACTAATATACAGCTAAGTCTTTTCCCCACAGAACAAGAACAGATACAAAGAATAGCGGGGAAGGAAAGGATTAATAACACTTTTGCTTACTCCGCTTTTTCTATGCAACAAAATCAGATTGACTCTATATTAAGGACAGGAAGTAATAAAAATAATAGCTTACTAAGGATAGTTTCATTCTATCAAAAGGAAAAATCACTAGAAGAAAAGGCCGATTTTTTACAAAAAGAATACCAAGGTGGAAAAGGACTTTATATAGAAGAGCAAAAGCTATCTATATGGTTTCATGATGATGGTATTCATATGGCTAAGGGAGAAACTGCTCTTTATTCTAATTCAAAGCAAGTAATTAGTTGGACGGAAGTTGCCGAAAGGATTGAAGAACTTTTAAGAGATGGACAATATGTACCACAGGATATATTAGACAAGGCAGGAGCCTATGAAAGACAAGAGATTGCACAAAGGCTTTGGTATCTTCATCAGGATTTTTCTGATAAGGCAAGAAATAAATTTTTTGATGAAGAAATATTTAAAGGTGGCTTTCCAAGTTCCACTAATCATATAACACAGTTATTAGGTGATCCCAAGGAAAGAGAAACAATAATTGATATATTAAAACAGTTTAACTCTACTTATGAACAAGACCCTATAATCCTACGTTTTCACTTTCATAAACCACAAAGGCTACTCTCTAATTTGATGAATTTAGATTTACCAAGACGAGAATTTTCCTCTAACCTTGCTAATATTGATGATTTTACCATGTTCATCACACAGGACGAAGTAGACAAGGAATTTACAAGTGGAAGTGGTGTTCAAAATGGAAAATACCGTATTTATGAATATTTCACACAAGCACACAGTCCAAAAGAAAAAGCTGATTTCTTAAAACAAGAGTATGGTACAGGAGGCAGAAGTCATGCTCTTTCAGGAGCAGATAACAGTAATCAAATGCACGATGCAAAGGGCATTGTATATAGCCGTAGGGATGGGGATGATAAATTACTTTTAAACTGGGATAAAGTTGCCAAACGAATTGACTATCTTATTTCCATTGACCGCTATATGACTGCTGGAGAAAAGGAAAGGTTTGAAGAAAGACAGCGTGAAAAGGCTGGAATTATAGAAAGACCACCTGTTTCTGATACAAGAGATACTATAGAACGACCTATTGACTCCGGCCCCACTACTATCCCCATAGTAAATTCGGAGGAAAGTTTAAAACAAGAAGAAACAACTCAAGAAATGGCACAGGATATTACAGAAGAAATTATCCCTATTCCCTATAGTAAAGGTGATACCGTATATCTAGAAAATGGTACGCCTTTTTTAATTGAAGAAATCACGGATTATCGAATTACACTTCGTGATCCATCTTTGCTATATCCTATACTTAGGGCAGAAAGCAGAGAAAGTTTCTTACAACTATTAGAGCGTTATCCTCAATCAGAAGTATCAGGGGAAAAAGCTGAAAACTTTCGTATCACTGATGAGTATCTGGGTGAGGGGAGTAAAAGAGAAAAAATTGCAGGAAATATAAATGCCATTACTACCTTGCAGACCATAGAAAAAGAACAAAGACCTGCAACGAAAGAAGGACAAGAAATTCTATCTCACTATGTAGGTTGGGGTGGTTTATCTGAAGTCTTTGATAAGGACAACAATAGTTTCAGTAACGAGTATGCACAGTTAAAATCCTTACTATCCGAAGATGAGTACAGTATGGCAAGAGCATCTACCTTAAATGCCCACTATACAAGCCCCCTAGTTATTAAGGCTATTTATGATGTAGTAGATAGGATGGGATTTACTACAGGTAATATATTAGAGCCTGCCTGTGGAATTGGAAATTTCTTTGGTATGCTCCCCGATAAAATGCAAAATTCTAATCTATACGGTATTGAATTAGATAGTATTACAGGTAGAATTGCAAAACAGCTTTACCCCAAAGCTCATATATCTATATCTGGATTTGAAAAAACAGAGTTACCTGATAGCTTTTTTGATCTTGCTATTGGCAATGTACCCTTTGGAAATTACAAATTAAGTGAGAAAAAATATGATAATCTTAACTTCCTTATTCACGACCATTTCTTTGCAAAAACCTTAGATAAAGTCCGTCCCGGAGGGGTAGTTGCCTTTATTACCTCAAAGGGAACAATGGATAAGCAAAGCCCAGATGTTCGCCGATATCTTGCACAGAGAGCTGAATTACTTGGTGCAATTAGACTTCCTAACAATGCCTTTAAAAATGCAGGGACAGAGGTTACAAGTGATATTATCTTTCTGCAAAAGCGGGACAGACTCATTGATATAGATAGGGATTGGATTCATCTTAATACTAATGAGGACGATATTGTCCTAAACAATTATTTTGTAGATAATCCTGAAATGATTTTAGGAAGGATGGAGATGAAAAGTGGTCCCTTTGGTATGGAAAGCACTTGCATACCCCTTCCCAATGCTGACCTTGCAGAGCAGTTAAATCTAGCTATTCAAAATATTGAAGGAAGTATAAGAGAAATGGAACTACCTGATATGGAGGTGGGTACAAATAATTCTATCCCTGCTGACCCTACAGTTAAAAACTTCTCCTATACCCTTGTAGACGGGGAAGTATATTACCGTGAGAACTCTCGTATGGTAAAACCAAATACTAATGAAACTGCAAAAGAAAGAATTAAAGGAATGATAGGGCTTAGGGAGTGTGTAGATAATCTTATTTACTATCAACTGGAGGATTATAGTGAGGAAACCATTAAAGGGGAACAGGAAACCCTAAATCGGCTTTATGATAACTTTACTGCAAAATATGGACTCATCAATAGTCGTGGCAACAGCCTTGCCTTTAGTGATGACAACTCTTACTATCTCCTTTGCTCCCTTGAAGATATAGATGAAAACGGCAATCTAAAAGCCAAAGCCGATATGTTTACCAAGCGTACCATTAAAAAGCGCATGACAGTCCATTCTGTAGATACTGCAAGTGAGGCATTGGCACTATCCATAGCTGAAAAAGCAAGGGTAGATATAGATTATATGGGTAAGCTGACTGGACTTACTGAGGAAGACCTTGCCAATGATTTAAGAGGTGTAATATTTCCTTTGCCTACTCCTCTTGATAGCCAAAGTTCCATAAACTATGTTACAGCAGATGAATATCTTTCTGGTAATGTAAGAGAAAAGCTTCATACTGCAAAGCTGGCAGCACAATCTTCAGATATGTTCAAACCTAATGTGGAGGCTTTAGAAGCTGCACAGCCAAAGGATTTAGATGCCTCTGAAATAGATGTCCGTCTTGGTGCTACTTGGATTGATAAGGAATATATTCAGCAGTTTATGTATGAGTTATTTGATACCCCTTATAGATTTCAGGGAGAGGTAGAAGTTAAATATGCTCCTTTTACTGCTGAATGGAATATAAGCAATAAAAATGCCGTTGGATATAATAATGTGGCCGCATATGTTACTTATGGAACAGATCGTGCCAACGCTTATAAAATTTTAGAAGATAGTTTAAATCTTAGAGATGTTCGTATTTATGACACTATTACCGATGCTGATGGCAAGGAAAAGCGTGTACTAAATAAGGATGCCACCACCTTGGCACAACAAAAACAACAAGCTATTAAGGATGAATTTCAGGATTGGATTTGGAAGGATGCAGATAGACGGCAGACCTTAGTAAAAACCTACAATGAAAAGTTTAACTCTATCCGTCCCCGTGAATACGATGGAAAGCATATTAATTTTGTAGGTATGAATCCTGAAATCACATTAAGACCCCATCAAGTAGATGCCATTGCCCATATTCTTTATGGAGATAATGTTCTCCTTGCCCATGAAGTAGGTGCAGGAAAAACCTTTGAAATGGTAGCTGCTGCTATGGAAAGTAAAAGGTTAGGACTCTGCCAAAAACCACTCTTTGTTGTACCCAATCATTTAACAGAACAATGGGCAAGTGAATTTCTAAGACTTTACCCTGCCACTAATATTTTAGTGGCCACAAAAAAAGATTTTGAAACAAGGAATAGAAAGAAGTTTTGTGCCAGAATTTCTACAGGTGAATATGATGCAGTAATCATTGGACACAGCCAATTTGAGCGTATCCCTATGTCCATTGAAAGGCAGGAACGCCTACTTCGTGAACAGATTGATGAAATCTTAGAAGGAATTGAAGAAGTAAAAGCAAGTGGCGGTGAACACTTTACTGTTAAACAGTTGGAAAGAACAAAAAAAGGCTTGGAGCAAAGGCTGGAAAAATTACAATCCCAAGAAAGAAAAGATGATGTTGTAACCTTTGAACAATTGGGTGTTGATAGGCTATATGTAGATGAGGCACATAATTACAAGAATCTATTTTTATATACTAAAATGCGTAATGTAGCAGGACTATCCACCACTGACGCTAAAAAATCTAGTGATATGTTTATGAAATGCCGTTATATGGATGAGTTAACAGGTGGTAAGGGTATTGTATTTGCTACAGGTACTCCAGTTTCAAACTCCATGACTGTGCGCCCATAAGGGGCTGTAATAATTTTACCTTGAGCAAGTAATAGGTAAAGATATCAAAGTAGATGTAAAGTCTACAACCTATCATCACCCGACTTATCCGAAATGGGAAACCTGACGGGGAGTGCAGCATGTCGGAGGACACGAAATACCGAAACTTCCAAGGCGTTTGCGTGGTAGTGATGAAAAGTTATGAATAAGGATGAAAGCTAAACTGCCTAAATGATAGTCGGAGGTTGGGCAAAATGTTGCTCCATGGGTATGGAAGTTAAACTCCCATGTATTTTGGTGAATATGAGTCAGTCATGCGTATTCACAAGATATCCAAATTAAACTAGCCACAAGAAGTGGAAAACGACGAAAGTCACATCCGAAATCATAACAAGCTTATGTTATTACAGTTCTAAAAGGGGATTACCTAAGACAAAATGCCAATAAATTGGCTATAAGTGCTATGAAAAAAAGCGACTTTGAATATTTGTTAGGGTAACAGAGTCTTCGTAGTAGTCCGAGGACGGGAAAGCCGTCCACATGGCGAAGGGAGACAGTTTTTCTTCAATACAATAAAAAAGGAAAGGTGCGTGAGGCATTATGAGAAGTCCCGAAAATGTATTGAAAAGTTTAAGTGAACAAGCAACAAAAGAAAACTATAGGTTTGAAAGGTTATATCGCAACCTATATAATCCAGAATTCTATCTACTTGCATATCAAAATATTGCTATCTCACAGGGTAGTATGACAGCAGGGTCAGATGGACTTACTCTTGATGGTATGAGCATGGAGCGTATTGAAAATATTATTGCAAGATTAAAAGACCACTCATACCAACCAAACCCAGCAAGGCGTGTCTACATTGCAAAGAAAAATAGCAAGAAAAAACGACCTTTGGGTATTCCGTCAACTGATGACAAGCTAATACAAGAAGTCATCAGAATGATATTAGAAGCAATCTATGAACCAACGTTTTCTAATAACTCACATGGTTTTAGACCTAACCGAAGTTGTCATACGGCATTAAGAGAGGTTGTTACAATTTTTACTGGTGCTAAATGGATAATTGAGGGTGATATTAAGGCTTGTTTCGATAGTTTTGACCACCATGTAACCGTAAATCTTCTAAGAAGACGCATTGATGATGAGGCATTTATATCTCTAATGTGGAAATTTCTAAGAGCAGGATATATGGAGCAATGGATATACCATACGACATACTCTGGCTCTCCACAAGGGTCGGGCATGAGTCCGATAATATCAAATATATATTTACATGAGCTTGATATATTTATGGAAGAGCTGAAAAATGAATTCGATATGGGAGAAACAAGAAAGCGCAAGGTACACGAAGACCATGAGAAAGTCCGTTGGGCTTATAGAAAATCAAAGAAAAACTTAGAAAATAATCGTAATGAGGAAAATATAAAGACATTTAAAGAAGCTCGAAAAACTATGTTGTCTACTCCACATTTAGATGAAATGGATAATAGTTTTAAGCGTATACAATACAACCGTTATGCTGATGATTTTTTAATTTCCATAACAGGTTCAAAAGAAGACGCACAAAAAATAAAAGAGTTAGTAAGAGTGTTTTTACAAGATACCCTCAAGCTTACGATGTCAGAAGAAAAGACTCATATTACCCACTCCTCTAAAATGGTGCGATATCTAGGTTACGATATTAGAGTATCTAGGAGTCAAGATTTTAAACGCACCAAGAAAGGATTACAACGTGTATGGTATGGGAAGGTACAACTATATGTACCTAAAGAAAAATGGATTTCTAAGTTGCACGAATACAAGGCTTTGAAAATCAAAAAAGACGGAAATGGTAAAGAAATCTGGAAACCAATTCATAGGGGTGCATTAATGCCCTTGGATGAAGTTGCAATCATCAGTAAATATAATTCAGAAATCAGAGGACTATACAATTATTATCGCATGGCAATCAATGCTTGCAACTTAGGTAAATTTCATTCTATTATGCGTGGAAGTTGTCTAAAAACATTGGCTGCTAAATACAACTCATCTGTTATGAAAATGTATACAAAATATCGCAGTAAAAATGCAGACTTTGGTGCTAATTATAAGACAAAAAGTGGAATAAAACGCTGTGAGTTTTATAATGATGGATTTAAAAGGGATAAAAGTGATGCCCCACAATTTGCCGATATAATGCCACAATACAGAGTCCAAATAAGACCTAACAGTCTTGCTGGTAGGCTTAAAAGTGGTGTTTGTGAAGCTTGTGGAGCAAACTCTATCAAAGTATATATGCACCATGTAAAACGTATGAAAGACTTAAATGCTGATAATAAATTTGAATTGTTGATGATTGAAAAAAGACGGAAATCTTTGGCTTTATGCCCAAAATGTTATGAAGAAGTAAAGAAAAAAATCACTTAAACTATGAAAAATGGCGAGCCGTGTACGCTGAGAGGCGTAAGCACGGTTCTGAAGGGGGTTACACCAAGACCGCTGATGAAAATTAGTATGGCGTGGTGTTGCCTACCTTATGAACTATATACTATGATGCGATATCTTCAATATTCCACGCTACAGCGTAACGGACTTGTTCACTTTGATAGTTGGGCAAGTACCTTTGGAGAAACTGTGACCGCTATTGAACTTGCACCTGAAGGGACAGGCTACAGGGCAAGGACTAGATTCTCAAAATTCTTTAATCTTCCTGAACTTATGGCAATGTTTAAAGAGGTGGCGGATATTAAAACGGCTGACCAGTTAAATCTACCTACCCCTAAAGCAAATTATCATACCATTGCGGTAAAGCCTACAGAAATACAGGAGGAAATGGTTAAAGATCTATCTGATAGAGCTGCTGATATTCATGCAAATAAGGTTGACCCTTCTGTTGACAATATGTTGAAAATAACATCGGATGGACGGAAGCTAGGACTTGATCAGCGTATTGTCAATCCTTTACTTCCTGATGATGAAAGTAGTAAGGTAAATGCCTGCATCAATAATATTTATAATATATGGGATAAAGGTAAACCTGAAAAACTGACCCAGCTTGTTTTCTGCGATATATCTACTCCAAAAGGTAGAAAGGCACAAGGACAAAGGGTGGCAGAAGCTGGAAACAAAACCATTAATGGTACAGAGCTTTATGCCTTAGCAGAAACTTTACCCCATGATAAAACTAATTATACAGCTACATTCAATATCTATGATGATATTAGAGATAAGCTGGTGGCAAAGGGTGTACCTGCCCATGAAGTAGCCTTTATCCATGAGGCAAATACAGAAGTTAGAAAGAAGGAACTATTTTCTAAGGTGCGTAATGGAGATGTTCGGGTGCTTATTGGTAGTACCCAAAAATGCGGTGCGGGAACAAATATACAGGACCGTCTGGTAGCCTTGCATGACCTTGATTGTCCGTGGCGACCAGGGGACTTAACACAGAGAGCGGGAAGAATTGAAAGACAGGGAAATATGAATGATGAAGTAGATATTTTCCGCTATGTAACAGAGGCTACATTTGATGCGTATTTATGGCAAACGGTGGAAAATAAGCAGAAGTATATCTCACAGATTATGACTTCAAAAAGTCCTGTTCGTTCCTGTGAAGATGTGGATGAAGCGGCTTTATCTTATGCAGAAATTAAAGCCCTATGTGCCGGTAATCCAAAGATCAAAGAAAAGATGGATTTGGATATTGATGTGGCAAAACTAAAGCTTTTAAAAGCAAACCATCAGAGTAATCAGTACCGTTTAGAGGATAATCTATTAAAATACTTTCCTGAAAATATAGAAAAGAACAAGGGATTTATTAAAGGATTTGAACAGGATTTAAAGACACTTTCAGAAAACATTCCAGCTGAAGGTGAGTTTTTGCCAATGGTGATTAAAAATAGAACCCTTACAGATAAGGAGAAGGCAGGAGCTGCTTTACTTGAAGTTTGTAAAGAAGTAAGAGGCAAAGATCCAGTGGAAATAGGTGGCTATCGTGGTTTTAGCATGTATCTATCCTATGATGGCTTTTATAATGAATTTCAACTTAATTTAAAGGGAGTAATGAGCCATATAGCCAAATTGGGAGCTGATGCAAGGGGTAATCTTACGCGTATTGATAATACCCTTAGTAATATGGGAAGTAGATTAAATCATGTTAGAGATCAGCTTGAAAATCTCATTAAACAGCAAGAAGCAGCAAAGTCAGAGATTGGTAAGCCCTTTCTACAAGAGCAAGAATTAAAGGATAAAATTTCTAGGTTAGCTGTACTTGATACAGAGCTAAATATGGGTATAGAAGTATCAGGCTTGCAAGAACAGGCACAAAAAGAGAATCCTAAACCTGAACGCCCATCTGTATTAAATGGCTTAAAACAATCTCCACAACTAAATAGAGAATTTAAAGTTAAACAAGATAAATGTGCGGAGGTGAGGTGATGGTAAATCGTAAAAGAAATGTCCAACTACATTTTATGGTAACAGAGCATGAACGCAGTTTAATAGATGAAAAGATGGCTCAACTTGGCACAAAGAACATGGGAGCCTATCTCCGTAAAATGGCTATAGATGGCTATATTATCCACCTAGACCTATCAGATATACGAGAGCTAGTAACACTCCTTCGTCGTACTAGCAACAGCTTAAATCAGCTTACAAAGCGTGTTCATCAGACAGGAAATATCTATGGTGAGGATATAGAGGCACTTAGGGAAAGCTATGACAGGCTTTGGGATACGGCAGATGAAATACTGTTAAGACTTTCTACAATTTAAAATTCATATGATAGACAATATATTTTTATTTGGTATGTTTTTTATATAAAGTATCATAGAAAAAGGGGGACTTGATGGTGAGGATACTACTTAAAATATTATTATTTCCAATTACCCTGTCATTGACTATTATCTTGCTATTTTCTGAATTTATATGCCTATTTGGAACAATGTTTCTTTCCATTTTAGCACTACTTTTATTTGCATTAGCCTTGGGGACTATGATTATTTTAAAGGATATGAAGGATGGATTAAGAGCAATGGTACTTGCCTATCTTATTAGTCCCTTTGGGATACCTATCCTTGCCTCTTGGCTAATAGGAAAGATAGGGCAGGTAAATGAACGGTTAAAAGCTATTTAATTATTAATAAGGGTGGAGGTATTTTTAGGCTTTCATCCTTAACTGACACACAGCAGGAGTGCCAGCGAAATAGTTTTCAAAATTTAGATATAGCATCTATATTAGTTTTTTTACTCATTCTTATTTAAAAAAATAAAAAAGATTAGCTAAAAATGTAATTTATGAACAAAAATTAATTATAAAATAAACATATTTAGAGCAACCAAGCAGATAATGTGAGGTTGCTTTTTAGTATGTTATCTTTATAAATAGATTATATTGTAATATGCTATAGCTTTTGATATACTATATTGTATTAGTTATCTTATGATGAGGTGATGTTAATGGAGTTAAGTGAAATAATTAAAACTATACGTTTAGAATTGGGACTATCCCAAGAAGGGCTTGCACGGGAACTTCATGTTGGATTTACTTCTGTAAATCGATGGGAAAACAATCGCACAAAACCAAACCAAATTGCTCGCCATGCTTTAATTGAACTTTGCAAAAATAAAAATATAAGACCCGAATTAATTACCTTGTTTTTAGAAGCAAAATAGATATTATAGTTTAGAAAATGGAAAATACAGAATATAAGGAGGTTCCGCTATGAAGTCAGAAAAGCAAATTGAATTGGAATTTATTCAAAAACTACAAGACTTAAAATATACATATCGAGAAGATATTCGAGATAAATCTTCTCTTGAAGTTAATTTTAGAAGACATTTTGAAAGATTGAATCGTGTTAAATTAAGTGATTCTGAATTTGCCCGATTAAAGGATAGTATTATCACAGCGGATGTGTTCGCTGCTGCTAAAACATTACGAGAAATCAATACTTTTAAGCGTGATGATGACACACCCTTGCAATATACTCTGGTAAATATTAAAGACTGGTGTAAAAACGAATTTGAAATAATAAATCAGTTACGTATAAACACAGACAATAGTAACCATAGATATGATGTAATTATTCTTATTAATGGGATTCCTGTTGTTCAGGTTGAATTAAAGACACTCCACATCACACCTAAAAAGGCAATGGAACAAATTGTAGATTATAAAAACGATCAAGGAAATGGTTACAGCAATTCGCTTCTTTGTTTTATGCAACTTTTTATTGTTAGCAATGAAACAAAGACATACTACTTTGCAAATAATCACAAGGAACATTTTTGCTTTAATGCAGATGAAAGATTTTTACCAATCTATGAATTTGCTGATAAGGATAACAGAAAGATAACCAATTTGTACGAATTTGCAGATAGATTTTTACAAAAATGCACCCTGGGGCAATTAATTAGTAGATATATGGTTTTAGTAGTAAGTGAGCAAAAGATGATGATTATGCGGCCTTACCAGATTTATGCTGTTAAGGAAATTATGAATTGTATAGACCAAAATCGTGGTAACGGATATATTTGGCATACAACTGGAAGTGGAAAAACACTCACTTCTTTTAAGGCATCAACACTTTTGAAAGATAACCCCGAAATAGAAAAATGTTTATTCGTTGTGGACAGAAAAGACCTTGATAGGCAAACACGCTTAGAGTTTAATAAATTTCAAGAAGGATGCGTTGAGGAAAATACAAATACTGAAAGTTTAGTCAGGCGTCTTACATCTGATGATTACAAAGATAAGGTGATTGTTACCACCATCCAAAAGCTTGGACTTGCTCTTGATGATAACAGCAAGCGTAATAGGGATAAAAAGAAAAGAGGTGTACTTACTTTTAAAGAAAGGTTAGAGAAACTTAGTGGTAAGAGAATGGCCATTATTTTTGATGAATGCCATCGCTCTCAGTTTGGTGATAACCACGATGCAATAAAGACCTTTTTCCCGAAAGCACAGCTATTCGGTTTTACTGGGACACCGATTTTTGAAGCAAACTCAACATTTAAGCAAGTAGATGGTACTGTAGGCTCTTATAGAACGACAAAGGATGTTTTTCAGCAAGAACTTCATTCCTATACCATAACAAATGCGATTGATGATGGAAATGTACTACGCTTTCATATTGATTATTTTAAACCAGAAGATCAAAAAATAGCTGCAAAAATATCCTCAAAGGAATATAAACAGGCAGTTGTTGAAGCGATTTTATCAAAACATGATGCAGCAACCTATAACAGACGGTATAATGCAATTTTTGCTACAGCTTCAATCAATGATGCAATTGAATATTTCGGATTATTTAAGGAATTACAAGAAGAACGCAAAAAAAATGAAGATGACTTTATTCCACTGAATATTGCGTGTGTGTTTTCTCCACCAGCAGAGGGAAATAAAGATGTGAAACAGCTTCAAGAAGATCTTGTTCAAGAAAAAACTGATAATGAGCATGAGCCAGATAAGAAAAAGGAAGCACTTAAAGATATTATTGATGATTATAGCATTAAATATAATACTACCCACAGCATAAATGAATTTGACTTGTATTATCAGGATGTGCAAAAGCGTATTAAAGACCAACAATATACAAATGCAGATTATCCACATAAAAACAAGATTGATATAATTATTGTTGTAGATATGCTATTAACAGGTTTTGATTCAAAGTATTTAAATACATTGTATGTGGATAAAAACTTAAAACAACATGGCTTAATTCAGGCCTTTTCAAGAACAAATCGTGTTTTAAATCCAACAAAGCCTTATGGTAATATCATTGATTTTAGAGGACATGAAAATGAGGTCAATGATGCTATCACACTTTTTTCTGGCAAGGAAAACAGCGAGAAAGTAAAGGAAATTTGGCTGGTTGATCCAGCTCCTACTGTGGTTAAAAAGTTGGATAAAGCTATTTCAGAGCTTGGGAAATTTATGGAATCACAGGGATTGGAGTGTAAACCAGAAGAAGTAAGCAACTTAAAGGGAGATATAGCACGTGCACGATTTATAGAGAAATTTAAAGAGGTGCAAAGATTTAAGACTCAGCTTGACCAATATACCGATATAAAAGAAGAACAAACTGAAAAAATTAAGGAATTGATGCCAGAGGATACTTTGCGTGCATTCCGCGGAGCTTATATTGAAACTGCTTTAAGGTTAAAGGAGCAACAAGTCAAGAATATTATGGATAAATCACCAGAGCTCAAAGAGATCGATTTTGAGTTTGTTCTCTTCTCTTCTGCCATTATTGATTATGATTATATCATGTCATTGATTTCAAAGTACACACAATCCGATGTACCTAAAAAAGAAAAAATGACTAAGAAAGAATTAATAGATCTTATTGCCTCTACATCCAACTTGATGGAAGAAAGAAGGGATATTGAAGAATATATTGAAGAACTTGATAAGTATATTAAAACGTTTGAAGGTGGTAAGGGCTTAGATGAGATAGAGATAAGAGAGGGTTATCAAAAGTTTAAAGCACAAAAATCATCAAAGGAATTAGAAGAAGTAGCAAATAAACATGGTATTGAACTAAAATATTTGGAATTTTTTGTTGACGGAATAATGGGTCGCATGATTTTTGATGGTGAAAAATTAAATGACTTATTAGAACCTCTTGGTCTAGGTTGGAGAGAAAGAACTAAGAAAGAACTAGAGCTAATGGATGATTTAATTCCGTTGCTTAAGAAAATAGCAAATGGACGTGAGATTGTGGGGTTGAAAGCATATGAGTAAGAATAAAAAAATGATAGTTCCAAAATTAAGATTTTTTCAATTCAAAAATCACCCTGCATGGAGCATTGATAAATTAGGCAACTTAGCAGTTGCTATAAATGAACGTGCAGGCACAAAGAAATACATTCTTATGAGTGTTACTTCAGGCGTAGGGTTAGTACCCCAAGTCGAAAAATTTGGCAGGGAAATTGCTGGGAGTTCATATAAAAATTATTATGTAATAAAGGAAAATGACTTTGCTTATAATAAAAGTGCTACAAAGCAATTTCCAGAAGGTTATATTTCGATGCTTACGGGGTATAAAGAAGCTGCATTACCCAATAGCATTTTTACTTGTTTTCGTATTGCAAATAGGGGATGCGATTTAAAGTTTTTTGATCATCTTTTTCAAAATAACTATCATGGTTCTTGGTTGCGAAAATATATTGAGGTTGGTGGTCGTGCCCATGGTGCATTAAGCTTTAACATTAAACATTTGTGGGATATGCCTATTGCATTACCAAGATTTGAAGAACAGCAAAAAATAGCAGACTGTCTAACTTCCCTTGATGAGCTTATAGCTACTGAGGATAAAAAGTTATCGACTCTTAGAGAACATAAAAAAGGCTTAATGCAAAAGCTTTTCCCAACTGAAGGCGAAGCTTTACCTGAATGGAGATTTCCGGAGTTTAGGAGCACTGGGGAATGGAATTATAGTGAAATGGATAAAGAAGCAACGATTGTAATGGGATCTTCTCCTAAGTCTGAATTTTATAACGAAAATAATAATGGTTTACCTTTAATACAAGGTAATGCAGATATAAAAAATCGTGTGTCAGCTCCAAGAATTTTTACATCGCAATTAACTCAAGAGTGTCAAATAGGTGACATCCTTATTAGTGTCCGAGCTCCTGCTGGAACTGTTGCAATGTCCATACATCACGCTTGTATTGGTCGGGGAATAGCAGCTATTAGAGCAAATAAGAATAATTCACAGGAGTTCATTTATCAATGGTTATTTTCTTTTGAATCTCAATGGCATAAAGTATCACAAGGTGGAACTTTTGATGCAATTAATAGTAGTGACATAAGGAAATTAAAAATAAGACTGCCCTTTAAACATGAACAACAAAAAATAGCGAATTGTCTTTCTAGCATAGACGAGCTCATTGACGCACAGATAGAGAAAATTGAAACTTTGAAAACCCATAAAGCAGGATTAATGCAAGGACTATTTCTTTCTATAGAGGAGGTGGGAGAATGAGTATAGACATTCCATCTAAATTTACTAAAGAGGAATTTAATAAGCTAACTAACAAGAAACTTAACAATAATGATTTCCAGCAATATAAAAAGATAATTACTGAAAATTACAAAAGACCTAAAGGTTCAGAGGAATATGCTTTAAAAGATAGCTTATCTCCAGAAGTACTTGAAAAGATAGATTTTATACTTAAAAGAATAGGGAATAAACAATTTAACTCATTGAAAGAAACTGCTGAATATTTTAGGTTATTGCTAGATGAAAAGAAGTATATTGTACTGTTTGCCTATAATGGTACAGGAAAAACAAGACTTTCAGTAGAGTTCAAATCATTAGGACAAGAGCTAAACGATGAAACTGGGGAAAAGACTGCTGATACTCTGTATTACAATGCCTTTACTGAAGATTTATTCTATTGGGATAATGATTTAGAAAATGATACAGATCGTATACTAAAGCTAAATAGTAGTTCTCGTTTTTTTGCAGGTCTAAAAGAGCTCGAAATGGAAAGTAGGATTCGACCCCTACTACATAGGTATGTTGATATTGATTTCTCCATTGATTACGAAAGAATGGAAATTAGGTTTTGGAGAAATGTGATTATCTCAGGTATGCAACAAAGAATTGATAATATTAAAATATCTCGTGGAGAAGAAAATATCTTTGTTTGGTGTTTTTTTATTGCAATCGTTCAACTAGTGGTGGATAAGGTGGAATCATACAATTGGGTAAAGTATATTTTTGTTGATGATCCTATATCTTCTTTAGATGATAATAATGTAATTGCAGTTGCAAGTCATCTAGCACAATTAATGAGTGGTACTGATATTAGAATCATTGTTTCATCTCATCATACATTATTTTTTAATGTTCTATGTAATGAGATAAATAAAGCTGAACAATTATTCTTACAAAAGGATATCACTAATGGTATGTATGTTTTAAAAGATACCAGAAAAACTCCGTTTTTTCATCATGTTGCTTTATTAAAGGAATTAAAAAAGGCATCTGATACAGGAGAATTGTATACATACCACTTTAACATTTTGAGGAATATTTTGGAAAAAACGGCATCTTTTCATGGATTTGCACACTTTTCTGCATGTATAAGAAAGGGTGAGGATGAGGATGAGCCTGTTTACACAAGAATAATAAATCTATTGAGCCATGGTAATTATTCTTTGTTTGATCCTAAAGAAATGGTTGAAGAGAATAAAGAATATTTCAAGAATATATTAAATAACTTTTTAGATGACTATAATTTTAATAAGAAATTATTTGAAGATAATCAAGTTTAGGAGGGTCAGATATGAATGATTTACAACAAAAACAATTAGGGGCAACCCTGTGGGGAATTGCTGATAAGTTGCGGGGAGCAATGAATGCGGATGACTTTCGTGACTATATGCTATCCTTTCTTTTTCTTCGTTATCTTTCTGATAATTATGAGGAATCAGCGAGAAAAGAGCTTGGAAGTGATTATGTACAATGTGAAGAAGAAATTAACAAAATCTATAGTAGTGGAAATAAGGATGAAACTATTGATTTTTTAAAAGAACAGGTAGCAAATTACTTCAATACACAACAATTAGAAAAAAATGAGGAAAAAAAGAAAATTGAAGAACATCATGATTTACTTGACAGCAATAAGCTTACTCCACTTGCTCTTTGGTATAATAAAAACCTAGATCAAGTAACTATATTTGAAAAACAAATGCGCAGAAAAGTACATTTTGTGATTAAGCCTCAATACCTTTGGAGTAACATTTATGAGTTAGCACGAACACAAAGTAAATTACTTTTAAGGACTTTACAGGATGGATTTAAGTTTATAGAGAATGAATCTTTTGATAGTACTTTTCGAGGTTTGTTCTCTGAAGTTAATCTTGATTCTGATAAACTTGGTAAAACATATGAACTGAGAAATGAAATGCTGTGCTCGATTATAACAGAAATTGCAGAGGGACTTTCTGAGTTTTCAAATGAAATAGATCTTTTGGGAAATGCCTATGAATACTTAATAGGTCAGTTTGCCGCAGGTTCAGGCAAAAAAGCTGGAGAGTTTTATACTCCTCAACAAGTTTCAACAATCCTTTCTCGAATCGTTATACTTGATAGTCATACACCTGAAAATGGCAAAAAGAAATATATCAATAATTTATTGGACTTTGCGTGTGGCTCGGGCTCACTTCTAATAAATGTTAAAAAACAACTAGAGCCAAATAGTATTGGGCAAATATATGGTCAAGAAAAGAACATCACAACTTACAACCTTGCTCGTATGAATATGCTTCTTCATGGATTCAAGGATACTGAGTTTCAAATATTTCATGGAGATTCACTGACGAATGATTGGGATATATTAAGTGAAATGAATCCAGCAAAAAAAATAGAATTTGATGCTGTGGTTGCTAATCCACCCTTTAGCTATCGTTGGGATCCAACAGATACACTTGCAGAAGACTTCCGATTCAAAAGTTATGGGCTTGCTCCAAAATCAGCAGCTGATTTTGCATTTTTATTGCACGGTTTTCACTTTTTAAGTGAACAAGGCACTATGGCTATTATCTTGCCTCATGGAGTTTTATTTCGTGGTGGTGTGGAAGAAAAAATTAGAACTAAATTACTCAAAGATGGCAATATCGATACAATAATAGGATTGCCCGCTAATTTATTTTTTTCAACAGGTATTCCAGTTTGTATTTTAGTGTTGAAAAAATGTAAGAAAGAAAATGATGTGTTATTTATTAATGCGAGCGAATATTTTGAAAAAGGTAAACGCCAGAATGTTCTCTTACCTGAGCATATTGATAAAATCGTAGAAACATATCAATTCCGGAAAGAAGATGATAAAAAGTATTCTCGTCGTGTATCTATGGAAGAAATCGAAAAAAATGATTTTAACCTAAATATATCAAGATACGTTAGCACGGCTGAGGAAGAAGAAATTATTGACCTTGCGAATGTAAAGAAAAATTTAGACAAGATTGAAGAGGATATAAATGAAGCTAAGATAAGACACAATCAGTTTTTAAAAGAGCTTGGTTTGCCAGAGTTAAAATAAGGTAAATTACTTTATTATGTGATTGTGACAATAATTAATTAAACGATTATCATTTATATTTATAAGAGTAGCTATTTTATAGTTAAGGGGTTATAGCTTATATCATTATTACACAAGATAACCTTTGAGAAGGGATTTTATTCAGTGTGAAATTAATAATATCATAAGAGAGCATATCCAATGAACATTTGGATATGCTACTTTTATTTGAGAAGGAGGTTATACTTATGGCAACGACTCGCTTAATTTCTATGCATAAAAACAAAGGGAAGTCTATTGCAAAATGTCTTGCAGACCGCATAGATTATGCATTAAATCCTGATAAAACCAATGATTGTGAATACATCAGCTCCTATGAATGCGACCCCAAAACCGTAAAGGGAGAAATTCTTTTATCCAAGCGAATCTATTCTGATATTACAGGTAGAAAGCAAGCAAATGATGTAATAGCTTATCAAATACGGCAGTCTTTTAAACCAGGTGAAGTTACACCAGAGCTTGCTAACAAAATCGGTTATGAGTTAGCCTTAAAGTTTACCAAAGGAAATCATGGATTTATTGTGGCTACCCATATAGATAAATCTCATATTCATAATCACATCATATATAATTCCACCTCTTTAGACTGTACAAAAAAGTTCAGAGATTTCTTAGGTTCTGGTAAAGCTGTACGGAAAATATCTGATCGCCTTTGCCTTGAAAACGGACTCTCTATTATTGAAAATCCAAAGCGTGGGAAAAACCATTATGGCAAATGGCTCGGAGATAAGAAACCCCTTACCCATTCACAAAAAATACGAGATAATATAGATGAAATACTTTCAAAAAAGACTTCAGATTTTGATGATTTCCTATTGCAAATGGAACAGGAAGGTTACTCTATTAAACATGGAAAACATCTTGCCTTTAAGAACAAGGAACAAAAGAAATTTATCCGTTTGCGCTCTCTTGGAGAGGGATATTTAGAGGAAGAAATTAAGGAAATCGTTAAAGGTAAAAAACCTTTTATTAATAGAAAGAAAGCACCTGAAAAGTCACATTCTCATATCAATCTTTTAGTTGATATACAGGCAAAATTAAAATCAGGAAAAGGTGCTGGCTATGAACGGTGGGCAAAGATTTTTAACCTGAAGCAGATGGCACAGACTATTAATTTTCTAACGGAAAACAATCTGCTTGTCTATGAAGATTTAGAGAAAAAAGCACAGACTTCAACCGAAAAATTCAATCAATTATCAGCTCAAATTAAAGCCACTGAAAAGCGTATGACAGAGATAGGAAACCTTAAAACTCATATTATAAATTATTCAAAAACCCGAGATACTTATACCGCTTATCGTAAGGCAGGATACTCTAAGAAATTCTATGAAGAACATACTACTGATTTACTTTTACACAAAGCTGCAAAGGCTGCATTTGATGAATTAGAGGGTAAGAAAATATCCACGCTAAAGGCTTTGCAAACAGAATATTCTCAACTGCTCTCTAAAAAGAAAAAGGCTTATGCAAGATACCATTCCATAAAAAAAGAGATGAAAAATGTATTGACTGCAAAGGCAAATGTTGACCGCCTTTTAGGTGAAAATATACCAGATAAGGAAAAAGAAAAACACAAAGAACAAAGGTAATCTCGATTATGATTTTTCAGCTCCCAAAGGGAGCGTAGCCACACAATTTATTGTGTGTTCAATGGGGATTGGGGATACTCCCCAACAAGCAGATTTGCAAAAATCCCGTAAGGAAATTTTGAGCAAAATCGCAAGGTGTGTACCACCTTGCCCTGCTTGCCATTATTATTTGGATATAAAGCATATAAGAAAAAGAACGGATATTTCCGTTCTTTACTCTGATTTGGATTCTTGTATTCCCTTTGCAGTAGCAGTCATAATCATTAAATCTTTACTATCCATTTCATCAATCAAACTTTCAAGTTGTCTACGTTGTGTTGATTTTTCTGTTTCTTTATTTGGAAAAAAGAATTGATCTACTGATACATCTAAAAGGGTGACCAGTTCATAAAAAATTTGCAAGCTTGGATGTTGTCCGCTGTTCTCAATAGACGCAATATATCGAGGGGCAATGTTCATCTTATCCGCTAATTGATTTCTTGATAATCCCTTCACATTCCTTGTTTCTTTTATTGCTTGACCTAAAGCCTTGAAATCATATTTATCTACTTTTTGTTTCATAATTTATTTCACCATACTACATTTTACTGTTCATCATTTCGTTTTGGATATGAGTACAGATATCACATATATGACTGTAATAAATCATACATTAGTTGAAATAAGTCGAGATTTTTGGTATTATAAAACACTCCACTATAACACCAGACTTTTATAGAGTGCTATAATACAAATTATAGGAGGTGATATGACTAATGAAAATATATAAAACATCAGAGGTCGCACAGATAATAGGCATACATCCGAATACTGTTAGACTTTATGAAGCGTATGAGCTTATACCAAAACCAGAACGTAAAAAAAATGGGTATAGAGTTTTTACAGATTTTCATATAGAGCAATTCAAACTTGCACGAACTGCTTTTGAAGTAGAGGTATTACAGAATGGTCTACGCAAAAAAGCAGTTGAGATTATTAGATTATCAGCGAAAAAGAAATTTGATGAAGCGATTTCTCTTGCTGAAGATTATTTGCAGCAAGTTAGAAAAGAGCAGATAAATGCTGAAGAAGCCATTGGAATTGTAAAAAAGATGTTGTTAGACACAGTTGTTGAAGAGGAGACAAGCGATTTATGTCTAACAAGAAAGGAAGCAGCTGACTATTTGCAAGTTACAATAGATACTTTAAGGAATTGGGAATTAAATGGTCTTTTGAGAATTAAGCGCAAGAAAAATGGATATAGGATATACACAGATGAAGATGTCAAACGATTGAAAATTATTCGATCACTTCGCTGTGCCAATTATTCTCTTACGGCAATTTTACGTATGTTAAGTGCATTATCTCGAGATCCTAAAACAAATTTAAAATTGGTAATAGATACACCTCAAGATGACGAAGATATTGTTTCTGCCTGCGATAATCTATTAACGTCATTGAGAATTGCTGAAAGAAATATGAAAATTATATTAGAACAACTTTATGAGTTTAAAGAAAGATTTTAAGTAACTCTACACTTTACCACCAGACTTTGTTTTGGTGGTATTATTTTTTCATAGAAAAGGAGGATGCAAATGAATGAATATATTGTTGTGAATGGAGCAAAAGGAAATAATTTAAAAAATATTTCTATTAAAATCCCCAAAAATAAACTTGTAGCTATAACTGGTTTGTCTGGTTCAGGCAAATCTACTTTAGCTTTTGAAACCCTTCAACATGAATGCCAAAGACTTTATATGGAATCACTAGGAATGGCAGTGGATTTAATACCCAGAACAAAAGTAGATAAAATTGAAGGGCTATCACCCTCAATCAGCATTGAACAACATCATGGTAACATGAATCCACGATCTACTGTGGGGACTTTTACTGATGTTTTATCATTTCTAAGAATTTTATTTTCTAAAATTGGTGAATATCCATGTTCTCATTGTGGAGAGATTATTTCACAGATTGAAATAAATGCAGAAGATATTAACAAAGTTCACCATTGTTCCAATTGCAAAAAGGCAGTAGAAGTACTGACAAAAAGAGATTTTTCTTTCAATACACCAGAAGGAGCGTGCCCTGTTTGCAATGGTCTTGGAATCACGAATGAAGTAAATCTTGAAATGCTGATTGATTATAACAAAAGTATTCGGGATGGAGCAATATTAGGATGGGATGAGATATATATCAATAGATATGGAAATTCAATGGTTAATGCAGGAAAACATTATGGATTTGAATTTAGTATGGATTTACCCATTCGAGATTACAACGATACACAAATTGCTCTGCTCTTGCATGGGGTTGAGGGGGATCAATTCAAAAAGATATATCCTGATATTAAAACACCTAGAACTGTACCTGATGGCAAATATGAAGGTGTTGTAACAAATTTGATGCGTCGTTATTCTGAAAAGAAAAGTGGTGTTGGAAAGCTAGAAAAATTCTTTGTCTCAACTATATGTTCTGCATGTAAGGGATCAAAACTAAAAGAGGAAAGCCGAAACGTTAGGGTTGATGGAAAAAATATAATAGAGATAAATAAGATGGAAATAGAAGATTGTTATAAATGGATGAATCACATTTTAGAGATTTTGTCTGACAGAGTAAAAGAAATGGTCTCTCCTATAATATTAGTAATTTTAGAAAAGTTTAGTAGACTTGTGGAAATAGGTGTTGGGTATCTAAGCTTAGACAGAGTAGTCTCAACTCTTTCAGCTGGAGAGTTACAGCGAATTCGACTCTCTACACTTCTTGGAACTGGTTTAACTGGAGTTTTATATGTGTTAGATGAACCAACTACTGGACTTCATGCAGCAGACAATAAAAAGTTGATTTTAATGCTTAAAAGATTACGGGATATGGGCAATACTGTATTGGTTGTAGAACATGATATAGATTTCATAGAAGCCTGTGATTACGTTATTGATATGGGACCTGGTGCGGGTAAATACGGTGGAACTATAGTGACTACTGGAACCCCTCATGAAGTTGCTAATCATAATAAATCAGTAACAGGTAAATATTTAAATAACAAAGCAACAATAATTTTTCATAAGAGGAATGAAGGAAATGGAAAATATATTCGAATAAAAGGAGCACGGGTTCATAATTTAAAGAATATAGATGTCGAAATACCATTAGGAAAATTGGTAACTATATCAGGAGTATCTGGATCTGGGAAATCCAGCTTATTGCTTGATGTATTATATCAGCATGTTCAAAATAAAAAGTTATCCCCTAAGGAGTGTGAAGGTATTTATGGACTAGATAATATAAAGGAGGTACTGATGATTGACCAGATGCCTATTGGGCGTTCCAGTAGATCAAATGCAGCTACCTATATTGATGTTTTTACATCAATCCGTGAATTGTTTGCTAACCTCTCTATATCAAAGGAGATGGGGTTAAAGGCTAAAGACTTTTCATTTAATACCCCAGGTGGAAGATGTGAGCAATGTGAAGGTAGTGGGGTAATAAAAGTATCAATGCACTTTATGCCAGATATAGAAGTTTCATGTCATGAATGTTTAGGAAAAAGATACAAAGATAATATTCTTGAGATAAAGTACAAATCTCATAATATTTCAGATATTCTTATGATGTCTATTGATGAAGCTTATAATGTTTTCAAAAGAGAGAGGCAAATAGCTGATAAGATTGAAATACTTAAAGAAGTAGGACTTGGATATCTTTCTCTGGGACAGTCTGCATCTACATTATCAGGTGGTGAAGCTCAAAGGGTAAAATTAGCGAAGGAATTAGCAAAGCCATCAACTGTAGATTCACTATATCTTTTGGATGAACCGACAACAGGATTACACCCACATGATGTTGAACGTCTAATTTATATGTTAAAGCGGATGGTTGCTCAAGGAAACTCTGTAGTTGTTATTGAACATAATGTTGATTTTATACGATCATCAGATTGGGTTATAGATATGGGTCTTGGAGGTGGACTAAATGGAGGAGAAATTATTGCTGAAGGACCACCTGAAACAATAAAAAATTCTATTGATTCTGTAACAGGTAAATTTTTATAGGAAAATACAAGTTAATGTACCCTACATTTTAACACCAGACTTATATCTGGTGTTAAAATTTTGGAGTACGATAAAAAAAGGAGGAACAATGGATATGGAAGTAACAATTAAGGTAGAAAATTTAAGCAAATCTTACCACAATGTTAAAGCGGTAGAAAACATAAATATTACTGTTTGTCGTGGTGAAGTTTTCGGATTGCTAGGTGCAAACGGCGCAGGAAAAAGCACAACGATTGAATGCATACTAGGTACGAAGAAGTATGATGGTGGAGCTGTATCTATTTTAGATATGAATCCCCAAACAGATCGTAAAAAGTTATTCGAAAAAGTAGGTGTTCAATTTCAAGAAGCAAATTATCAAGATAAAATTACTGTATTAGAGCTTTGTGAAGTCACGGCGTCGTTGTATAAAAAAGCAGCAGATTTCTATGATTTGTTAACGAAATTTGGGATTTGTGATAAGCTCAAAAGCCCTGTAACAGAGTTATCAGGAGGACAAAAACAACGTTTGTTTATTGTTCTTGCCCTCATTCCTAATCCAGAAGTTGTTTTTTTAGACGAGCTGACAACTGGACTTGACGCAAAAGCACGTCGGGATGTTTGGAAAATTCTTTCTGAATTAAAAGCAAAAGGACTAACTATCTTTTTAACTTCTCATTTTATGGACGAAGTAGAAGCCTTATGCGATTGCATTTGTATTTTGAAACAAGGGAAAATTGTATTTTACGGTACGGTATCAGAGGCTATTAACTCAAGCCCCTATGATAAATTGGAGGATACTTATCTTTGGTACACAGAAGAGGAGGGAAAGAATGAAAACTTTTAAGACAATGCTAAAAACAGAATTGAAACTCTCACTACGAGGAATGGATATGTTTATATTTGCAATATGTATGCCCCTTATAGTGTTAGTAATTCTTGGTATTATTTACGGAAATAAGCCAGCATTTGAAGGCGCAGAATATAGCTTTTTGGAACAGTCTTTTGGTGCACTTGCAACAATCGCAATTTGTGCAGGCGGTGTTATGGGGCTGCCATTAGTTATTTCAGACTATCGCAGTAAAAAAATATTAAAGCGTTTTAAGGTAACACCCGTTAGCTCATCAATGATTTTATTGGTTCAAGTTGTTATATACACGTTGTATGCAATTGCCTCACTGATACTGCTTTATTTCTCTGCAACAATATTTTTTGGCTATAAGGTTAAAGGTTCATTGCTCTATTTCTTGGGAGGTTATATTTTAGTAATCCTATCTATGTTCAGCATTGGAATGATGGTGGGTGGAATAGCTCCAAACAGTAAAATAGCAAGCGTAATTGCAAGCATATTATATTTCCCCATGCTTATATTTTCCGGAGCCACACTGCCATATGAAGTTATGCCCATAGCGCTTCAAAAGGTTGCTGATATTTTACCGCTGACACAGGGAATAAAACTCCTTAAAGCTGCATCTTTGGGCTTGGCAGTTGATAGCGTTTTAATTCCTATTATTATTATATCTACCCTTACTGTCATTTGCATTACTATTTCTCTAAAGTTTTTTAAATGGGAATAGATTTAAATAGTACGAATGGATAAACTGCCCTATTTGTAGTAAAAAACTCGTACGAAAATACGAATAGACACAATATACTCATAAATTTCCCATTGTATTATCCAAAGTGTAGACAAGAAAGCATAGTTAATATAAAACAATGTAATACATTAGTTATAAAAGAGTCAGACGCAAAGACGCAGAGCCAGTAATATGTGAGATAAATCATGGCTAGTGGCTATGTTTTTTGCTATCACTATGACTTCAACTACACGACCGCCGTTTTTCATTTTCAAAGATGGATATTCGGAAGGTATATTAAATTCGCCCATTTTTAAGGATACGGCGGTATCAAGGAGGTATCGCCGTGTCTATTTTTAATTACTATAGAAGATATAAATTCTATCCATTAAAAAAAGCCTATATCTCCCCAACGGCATATTACTGCTATCAGTATGAATACACATATCATCTAATAGACATAAATGGTTCCGCTAATGCTCGACTGTATTTTCAGTCGGGCATTTTTACGTTTAATTTCAAGTTTTTTAAAAAAGTTTCTCAAAAGTTTGGCAGTTTTGCAATTTCCACCGTAGTAGTGGTGAAAGGGGAACAAGGAAGTCACCACCCGAAAGGGGGTGAGAATATGAAACCTAATAACCATGAGCAAAGTAAGCAACACACCTTTGACAGCTTTTGCAAAAAAATCCTTAAGCATGAAGCAAGGGATTACTACGATGAATTGCAACGACAACGAAAAAGGGAAAATACCTTTTCGGATTTGTCTGTAAAGGAGATGGAACAGCTCTACACAGTAGATAAATACTTTGTTACTGAACAGATTTTCAATGTTTTAGGTCTTGATGTCATTGTTACAGATGATGTTATTGCAGGGGCATTACAAAGTTTGTCAAAATACAAGCGTGATATTATCCTACTTTCCTATTTCCTTGAACTATCTGACAGAGAAATAGGGGACAAGCTGAATATGTTGCGTTCTACTGTGCAGTACCAAAGGACAAGAACTTTACAACAGATAAAAACTTTTATGGAGGGAGATGTGCATGAGCAAAAAGACAGGAAAAAATAATCATCTACTTTCCTACCCACTTATCGTATTAGCCTCTAGTGGGGATGTGGATGCTATTAACTCTGTTCTGAAACATTATGAAGGATATATCGCTGCACTATCTACAAGGCAGTTATACGATGAAAGTGGTAATCCACATTTTTGTGTGGATGAAGTATTACGCCGAAGGCTGGAAACCAAACTGATTACAAAAATTCTAACTTTTAATGTAGCTTAATAGATAAATCCATAGGAAGAAGTATCCACCCCTTTCCATATTTCTTATGGTCTATTTGAACATTAGAAACTTGCTAAATTGAATTTTGAACCTTGACAAAGAAAGCACAGAAGATAACGCTGTTGCAGTAGAAAATAAAGCGGATACATTCATTTATATCGAGCCTAGTGGCTGATACGCCAAGACCCCTACTTATGGAGAGCGAATAATATCAAGCCTCAAAGCAGATATGGCAGTTTGTAGGCGATGACATGTAAATGAGATAATGATACTCCCCTATAGCCACCGTCCGAGCGTTAAAAGCGTCGCAGGCAATGGGTAGGGTTTCGGCAGAATGCTGGAAGGGTAAAACCCCGTGGAGCTGTGCCAACGGCCGTCCGTTTTATTTGAAATTGAATTAAAACAGGTATAAGGCTACCAAGCCCTCATCATTCAAAATAATATGAAAAATTATTTTAGTCCGTTGGAAATGAAAGGGGGATTTTCATGAAAGATAGATTGATTCGATATAGTATGCAGATTGCCATGTTAGGACAACTACTGTCTTTGGCTCTTATAACAGAAAAAGAATTTACGATAATTAAAAATAGACTGATGCAAGATTATGGTGTTCTTTCAGACCTGACATCATAATCCATATGATTGTCATATATAAGATAAATTATTATACTGATTCCGTAATGATTAATAGCTGAAGGGAGGATTTTATAATGCGTGAAGTTGAAGTAATTAGGGCAAGTAGAAAAATTTCTGAACGTACAGCGGGAAAAATAGATGATATTTTGCGTGTTGCTCCTTATGCAAGGGTCAGTACGGATTCAGAAGAACAGTTAAGTAGTTATAAATCACAGGTTATGTACTATAAGGACTTAGTAAATAGTCGTAAAGAATGGGTACTTGTAGATATTTATGCCGATGAGTCTATAACTGGAACCCAAGTAGCAAGGCGTGAAAATTTTCAGAGGATGATTAATGATTGTATGGATGGCAAAATCGATATGATTATTACTAAGTCCATATCAAGATTTGCAAGGAATACCTTGGATACATTAAAATATGTACGCATGTTAAAAGAAAGAAATATTGCTGTATTTTTTGAAGAAGAAAATATAAATACCATGACAATGGATGGTGAGCTATTGCTTGTCATACTAAGTTCTGTTGCCCAGCAGGAAGTGGAAAATATTTCAGCCAATGTTAAAAAAGGCTTGAAGATGAAAATGAAGCGTGGTGAACTGGTTGGGTTCGCAAGTTGCTTAGGGTATGATTATGATCCTGTTGATAAGAGTATTTCTATTAATGAGGCAGAGGCAGATATTGTAAGGTATATTTTTGATAGATATATAGAAGGTGCTGGCGGTTATGTAATTGCAAAAGAGTTAACAAAGCTTGGATATAAAACTAAATATGGAAATAGCCAATGGCATGATACAGGAGTTTTGGGAATCATAAAAAATGAAAAATATAAAGGCGATGTTTTACAGGGCAAAACCTTTACGGTTGACCCTATTTCAAAAAGAAGGCTAGATAATTATGGTGAGGAGGATCAATTCTATATAAAAAATCATCATGAGCCTATTGTTAGTGAAGAAGTATTTGAAAAAGCACAAGCAATACTAAATAAAAGAGGTGCGAAACGCCGAGGTGTTCAGAATGGGAAGCGCGAAAAATATAGTAGAAAATATGCCTTTAGTAGTATGCTAGAATGTGCCTCTTGTGGTAGCAATTTATCGAGGCGAAATTGGCATAGTGGTACTAAGCATGAAAAAGTAATCTGGCAGTGTGTAACGGCTACAAAGAAAGGGAGAAAATATTGCCCTCATAGCAAAGCCATTGAAGAAAGAATTCTTGAAGATGCTTTTATAGAATCATATAAATTATTATGCTATAATAATTCTGATGTATTAGATGAACTTGTAAACAGAATGGAAAGTGTTTTGAGTAATAATAATTTTCAAAAACGATTGGTTAAAATAGAAAATGAAATCCAATCTATAGAGCAAAAACGTAACAGGCTGATTGATATGCGTTTGGAAGAAGTAATAGATAAATCAACTTATGAAAAGAAGTATGGAGAGATAGAATCAGTCCTAGAAGGACTTTTAGATGAGAAAGGGCAGTTAGAGAGGTCTTCAAACGAAGAAATTGATTTGGAAAAAAGAATTGAACATTTCAGGAAGGTACTTGAGAGAAATGAAGTTTTAACAGAGTTTGATCGTTGTGTATTTGAAAGTATTGTAGAGAAAGTTATTATTGGAGAGGTTGATGAGAATGGAGATACTAACCCATATAAGCTAACTTTCATCTATAAAACGGAATACTCTAATTCAATACAGAGTAAAATGCACAAGCAGATTAATAGAAAAAGAACTCAAAATGATGTGAAAGATTTGCCTTCCCATTCCTCAACCGACACATGTGGAGACGGTTGTATTGATGGAAAAGAAATAAAAACTTTAATGCTATATTATCAGTCTTTTCAAGATTATTTAATATTTTGAAAGACTGTTTTTTTTATTTGTTTTTTGAAATAACTTAGCTTTTAGCACCTAGCTGATAAAAACTAGAAGGTGTCATGTCAAGTAACTTTAACCTTTTTTTATGCATTACTTTTTCGTTTTATACGGTTAAACTTGAATAAAAACATTGAAAATTCAAGTGGGTAATGATACTATTATTTAAAAGAGATTCGAGGTGTTTTTTTATGCATGGTGGTGCTAGAGAGGGTGCTGGACGAAACAGACTACCCAAAACTCAAAAAAGAAAACCTAGAAGTATATATTTTAGCGAAAGTGATGTTGAAAAGATTGAAAGTATTAATATTAACGGATGCACTAGTTTTAGTCAAAAATGCATAGAATTAATTAATTATGCAATTGAGAATATCAATATAAATGAGTTTTCAGACGTTCATGATTCCTTGGTTTGCGAAGAAGCCGAGAGATATACTAGTGTAAAACAAATTGAAGGTAGTGATAAAAAAATGAAATTTATTGATTTATTTTCTGGGATTGGTGGAATAAGAAAAGCCTTTGAAGATGAGAATTACCAATGTGTTTTCAGCTCTGAATGGGATCAATTTGCAGTAAAAACATATGAAGCGAATTATAATGAAACACCCTTCGGTGATATTACTAAGGTAGATGAAAATGATGTTCCCAATCACGATGTTTTATTGGCTGGATTTCCTTGTCAACCTTTTAGCAATATAGGAAAGCGTGAAGGATTTGGTCATGAAACTCAAGGAACTTTATTCTTTGATGTACTAAGAATATTAGAGGCCAAACAACCAAAGATGTTCTTATTAGAAAACGTCAAAGGTCTACTTAATAATGATAAAGGTAGAACTTTTCAAATTATTATAAAAAGCCTTCAAGAATTAGGCTACTCAGTATTTTATGATGTGTTAGATGCTCAGAACTTTGGTGTTCCTCAAAGACGTGAGCGAGTAATTATTGTTGGATTTCATCCGGAATTAGAAGTAGATGAATTTGAATTGCCTCAGGGAGACGATTCTTTAAAAGTGTCAGTTAAAGATATATTAGAAAATGACCCAGACGGTTATACAATATCTAAGCATTTACAAGAAAATTATTTGTTTAAGAAAGATGATGGCAAACCACAGATAGTAAATCAAAAAAGTGACATACAAGTGAATACACTAGTCGCAAGTTATCATAAAATTCAAAGATTAACAGGTACATTTGTTGAAGGTGGTGAAACTGGCTTGAGATTATTAAGTGAGTTAGAGTGCAAGCGTTTGATGGGATTTCCTGATGATTTTATTATTCCAGTTTCGAGAACTCAAATGTATCGCCAATTGGGTAACTCTGTAGCGGTTCCAATGGTTAAGGCTGTTGCAGATGAAATGAAAAAAGTAATCAATCAAGCTGGAGATTACAAGCCAATACAACTAGAAAAACAATTAAGTTTGACACTATAATTAAAAGGACGTTAATCCATTGTTATGGAAAACGTCCTTTTTTTATGCATTATTAGTGAAACCTTTAATTTGAAATTTATTTCCTCTTTTTTTGCTTGGGTATGTCCATTTGAACGGTGTACCGAATTGACCTTTACTTTTATAGGCTTCAAGATAATATTGAATATACTCTGATTTAGTATATGTTTCGAAGTTATGAGTGAAAATCAACATATTAGCAATTTGTTTCGAATCAGTTACTAACGGGCTCTTATCGCCAAAAACAAAGAAACCTAATAAAGTTTCATTGTAATGACGAAGTTGATTATCTAAAATTTCTACTGAGCCTGGGTATTCTTCTAATAATCTTTTTCGACTTCCTACTTCTTGAAAATTTAATAGGGCTAATGCTAGAGGTGAGCTAAAATCTATCTCTAATGCATTAATTAAGTCTCTGATATCCCCTTCGTGTATTGTGACTTCTTTACTTTCAGTATTTTTTATACTAATATTTTGTCGGAAAAATTTTTCCTTAGTTTTAAATTCTACTGTTACATCAGTCTTTGGATATCCATTATTTGATAAACGTGGAATATCAGTTGATGCTTTTGTACTCTCAATAATATCAATACCTTCTACAAATCCGACTGCTAATAAAATTGTTTTAAACAATACGTAAGTAGATGATTTAGTCGTTCGAGAAGCAATAGTGTAATCATTCCAAAGAGCAATATTATTTTTATCGTTTAAGAGATTTACAATGCTTTGTTCTGAATTGTTACCTAGAATATTTGATTTGGTGCCTTGTGTCATATTTATTGTGGCTTTGCTAATAATTTTTCTAGCTAATTCATTCACAGTGATGACATCAGTTATAAAAGATGTATAAGTGCCACTTTTTATTTTACTAGCATAATTAATTGCGCTTTTCTGTTCTGATTTTGATATTGAATCTGGAACGACTAAAAAAATTTTTGAAACCTTTGGATCAATTATTCTGATATTCTGTGCCATAAATTCATTGCCATATATGCGATCAGATCTGGCAGAGCTAGTACCCTTGATTAACCACTTTTCATCATTAAATTCTGAAAATTCCACTTGAAAATCCATTTTAAACTGTTTGTTTTTTTCAGGATATCCAATAGCATAATTTGCTGAAACATTTACTTTAAAATGCTCAGCATCGGCAATAGGTTGTAAAACATTGTGAATAAGTGTTTTAACTTCTTTGCCTGATTTACTTTTGATTTGATTTTCTTCAAAAAATATCATGGTAAACTCCTTTTAATATGATTACAAAACTTGTTGTTAATAGTATATCAGAGAGGTGAACATGTTCAAATGGGAAATAATTTTTAGGTTGCATTAAAAGAGAGTAAGAAAATTATGATTTGCCTCTAAAAATTCAGTATCTATTAAATTGCATTGAAAATCAAAATGAGTTATAAATAAAGCTTCATGAGTAACATTACAGAATATTATCACTATATTTAAACGGAATTATAGTTCTTCGTATCTTTTTTGATATAATAACACATGAATATTGAGAGGTGATTATGATTATATTAGAAGATAACACATATAAGCGTATTGCAGAAGAATTTATTGGTGATGGTTCATTAAGAACTTATGGATATAAGTCTGGCGGAGAATTAGTAGATTTTTTCAATAAGTATTTCAATTCTAGTGACACATATGGACAAGGTTTTCCCTCTAGATGGTATTATGTATCCGAAAAAATTAAATCAATAGGTTTAGAAAATTTTTCAATACAATGTTGAGATCTAAGTATCTTAGAATTGAAGAACGTTTTTTACGAGAAGATGTAGAAGACGTAATTAGAGAGCCGATAATAAAGTTCAATGAAATATTAGATTCAGAAGATTTGAGATGGAATCAAGATTTTAATACTGTGGTGGTAAATCAAATTGTAGGCCATCAGTTGCTTGGGCAAGGTGGCTTTGCTAAGGTATACTTTGTTCATCAAACAAAAAGTGTCATTAAAATCCTTAATATATGAAGAAAAGAAAACTCTGTTGTTACTCGATTTAGACGAGAGTATTTGATTATAAAACGATAATAAACATACCGTCTAGTCTGAAATAAATCTCATAAACAACATATTAGTACAGATTGTAGCACAGATGAAACAGAGAAAAAACCGCACTATTGAAATAAAAATGACTGCAAATTAACGACATTATTAAAATAATATTCTATAATTAAACTGACCATTCATCATTATGTTAGTCTAATTACTTAAAATAAGTACTTTCCCTTGAATTTAAAATTGAACATGATAGTATCGTAAATGTATTATTTTTACAAAGATTGATGTGGGGAGATTGTTAGAATGACAGACGGAAAAACTAAAGTTAGTACAGCTATGCTTAAGGTGTTAGCTGGATGGGATGTAGATACAATTTACGGAATTCCTTCAGGAACATTAGCACCATTAATGGAAGCTTTGGGTGAACAAGAAGAAACAGATATTAAATTTCTTCAAGTAAAACATGAAGAAGTTGGCGCAATGGCAGCCGTAATGCAATGGAAATACAAAGGTAAATTAGGTGTGTGTGTTGGATCAGGTGGTCCTGGTGCGACTCACTTAGCAAACGGACTTTATGATGCAGCAATGGATAATACTCCTGTATTAGCTATTTTGGGATCTCGTCCACAAAGAGAATTAAACATGGATGCTTTCCAAGAGTTAAACCAAAACCCAATGTTTGCGAACATTGCTGTTTACAATCGTCGCGTAGCATACGCAGAACAATTACCAAAATTAGTTGACGAAGCTATTCGTACTGCTATCTCCAAACGTGGTGTAGCTGTATTAGAAGTTCCTGGAGATTTCGGTTTCCACGAAATTGCTAACGATGCATTCTACTCAACTGGTCACAGCTACCGTGATTATGTTTCTTCAGCAATTAACGAAGCAGACATCGATGCTGCAGTTGAAGTATTAAACAACTCAGACCGTACTGTCATTTATGCAGGTATCGGAACTATGGGACACGGTCCTGCTGTTCAAGAGTTATCTCGTAAAATCAAAGCGCCAATCATTACAACTGGTAAAAACTTTGAAACTTTCGAGTGGGACTTTGAAGCTTTAACTGGATCAACTTACCGTGTAGGTTGGAAACCAGCTAACGAAGCTGTTAAAGAAGCAGATACTGTATTATTCGTTGGATCAAACTTCCCGTTTGCTGAAATCGAAGGTACTTTCTCAAACATTAAAAACTTTATCCAAATCGACAACAACCCTACAATGTTAGGTAAACGTCACAATGCTGATGTTGCAATTCTTGGTGATGCTGGTGAAGCAGTTCATTCATTACTTGAAAAAGTAACACCAGTTGAAGAATCAGCTTGGTGGAACGCTAACGTTAAAAACGTACAAAACTGGCGCGATTACATGAACAAGTTAGAGCAAAAAGAAAGTGGCGATCTACAACTTTACCAAGTGTACAACGCTATTAACAAATACGCTGACGAAGATGCAATCTACTCAATTGATGTTGGTAACTCAACTCAAACATCTATTCGTCACTTGCACATGACACCTAAAAATATGTGGAGAACTTCTCCATTATTTGCAACAATGGGTATCGCACTTCCTGGTGGTATTGCTGCTAAGAATGTTTATCCAGATCGTCAAGCATGGAACTTAATGGGTGACGGCGCGTTCAACATGGTTTACCCTGATGTGGTAACTAACGTACGTTACAACATGCCAGTAATTAACGTAGTATTCACAAACACAGAATACGGCTTCATCAAAAACAAATATGAAGACACAAACAAAAATACGTTTGGTACTGAATTTACTGATGTTGACTACGCTATGATTGGTCAAGCACAAGGAGCAGTTGGTTTCACAGTAAGCCGTATCGAAGATATCGATCAAGTAATGGCTGACGCTGTTAAAGCTTACAAAGAAGGTAAAACTGTTGTTATTGATGCTAAGATTACTAAAGATCGTCCAATTCCAGTTGAAACATTGAAATTAGATCCATCATTATACAGCGCAGAAGAAATCAAAGCTTATAAAGAAAAATATGAAGCAGAAGAATTAGTAGCATTCAGCGAGTTCTTAAAAGCTGAAGGTCTAACGTCTAAAGTTTCTAAATAATTTTCTGAGTTAACGATTAATAGAGGGCGAATCACTTTGATAAGTGGTTCGCCTTTTTATTTTTTTCACATAAGAAAACGCTGTTACGACAATTAATAAGTTTTATTTTAGAAGAATATGATATAATATGAGCAAAAAAATGGATAGGACGGATAAATGTTTATGAAACAACATCAATCAATTCGAACGAAGATTCCCGGCTTGGGGCAACGGAGTTTGAAAACAGCACTGGCTGCTGTCGTTCTGGCACTAGTCTATTATCCATTAAACCGAGAGCCAACCTTTGCTTGTATTGGTATTATTTTTGGAATGGGAAATAATATGGAAGATTCACGATTAAATGGTGGTAATCGATTAATTGGAACGATTATTGGTGGAGTAGTGGGGATGACGACCTATTGGCTCGAACACCTCATTCAACCAGAGGGCAATTATGGACTAAAAGTATGTTTAGTTTTCTTAGGTATTATTATTTTAGTGTGGTCAGCAGTCGCATTCCGTTGGCCAGGCGCGGTGCAACCGGGTGGTGTTGTACTTTGCATCATCATGTTCAGTACCCCCGCAAACCACATTTTTTATGCGTTTAATCGGATGCTGGATACAGCGATTGGTGTAATCTTTGCGCTCGCCATCAATCGTGTTATTACGAGGGAACGTATTGATCGTTTGTTGAAATGATAATGTGAATGATATAGAAGGGCTGTATCGACATCGATAGAGACTATCTCAACAACACATAAACTAAAGGAATACCGATTATTATTGGCATTACAGTATTAGTAATGCTGATTCGCCAAATCGTGAAGAAGAGACCAAAAACTAGCCTTAAATAACACAATGGCAATGACATAATCGAAATTTTGATTATGTCATTGCTAATTTTTTTAGCTTCTTTCATTTATCCAAGTGTGCGATACAGCTTCAAAAATTGAGCTGTATCGCATACGTTTACCTTGAATGTAAGATCCAGTTGCTATTTTTTAGGCTGTATCTGACATCGCGACAAAAAGGGCTGGAGAAAATCCCCAGCCCTCTTGTATTATGCCCAATAGCTAGCAGCTATTTTTTGTCCTTGTTTAATTTTAGCCCATTGTTGGTCTTCAGATAGCTCGTTTCCACAGTCACATGATGCAAAACCGCATTGATGAGATAAGAAGAGTCGCTCTTTTGGAAGAATGGTAGCAGCTTTATCTAATAGGTCGTAGACACGTTTCTCGTCATCTAATGATGTTGTTTTACTTGATAGTAAACCAAGAACAACTTCTACATTTGGCTTGTCTTTTAAGACTTCCAATGCAGAAATATCACCTGCACGCTCATCGTCCCACTCTAAGAAGAAGCGGTCATAATGTTGCTCACCTAGGAATTTTTCAGCAATTGCCTTGTATGTCCCATTTGAAGCATGACGGCTTTGGTAGTTACCACGACAGTTGTGAGTCCATACTTTTAAGCCTAATTCATGGCCATAATCAGCCACTTCGTTATTAATGGCAATAAATTCATCTGCTAAGCTCTCTAAGGCATCGTTACCTTGAGTAAAGAAGCTCTTATCATTGTCCTCAGCAAATAACTCCCATAAACAGTCATCAAATTGGACAATCTCTCCGCCGGCAGCCTTGTAGTCATCTAGGAATTCCTTGTAAGCATTAATTAAGCCTGCGCGTAGGTCTTCTTTTGTTTTATAAACGTGGTCTTCTCCGAACGAGTCGTTAAAGACCGTTAGTTCTGTAAAAGCGTGTGCGGCACCCCAAACAGTAATTTTGGTTTGTTTATCGCCAGCTTGTTCTTTTAGGGTGTTGAAAAGAGTAATAAAATGATGGTTTTTACCTGATAAAGGTGCGTTGATGCGAATACCGATGTCTTTACGTGTTTCAAAGTTACCGCCATCTAAATCTTCAAACGTATAACCCTTATTAGAGATGTAACGCTCAATACCATCTAACCCCCATAGGAAATCCAAATGCCACATTGATCGACCATGCTCGCCATCGGTTAACACATCCACATCGTGTTTTGCTTGATCTGCAATGATTTTTTCAATGGCAGCTTGCTCTGTCTCTTTATATCCAGGGAAGGCGTCATAGAAAGGATATTGAATGCCGTCACGATGTTCAATTTTTGTTTTGTAATCCAATAAGTCTTGTGGGCGAAGTAGGGAACCTACTAGTTGAAATCTTGATGTTGTCATGTGTTATTCCTCCGTTTAATGTGATGACGTCATTCTATCAGCACTTTCTAGAAATAGGTAATACTTTAAAAATGGGAGGAGTAATAGTTTTAAGCTATAACATGATTCATAAAAAATGAAATCTGATGATTTTTGTTTCTAAAACAGAAAAATCGTATGATAAATTGACTATTGCTTAAAGGTTGAAAGGAGGGCAAATCATGAAACGAGTAACGGAATGGTTGTTAATGATTAGTGGAGGCTTGTTGATTTATCAATTATTTAATCATGCGGGAGTTATTATCAATCATTTCGGTACCAGTGGCGGCATTAATTAGTATGATGGTTGATGATTACCTTGTTTTTAAAGAAAAAAGAAAAAGTCAGTTGACAAGTTCAAAATGATACCCTATAATCTCATTTATATCTAATTGAAATTTAATTTTATTGAAACGATGAAGAGAAGAGTAGCTTGTCAGCTTTAATCAGTAGAGACCCCGGTTAGGTGAAAAAGGGGATTGAAGACGCAAGTGAAGATGAACTCTGAGTATTCAAAAGGTTAACGCTTTTTGAACGGTCGCAACCGATATATTGCCGAGCTTCAATAGGAGCTAGTGAGGTATTAGTCATGAGGCTGATACGAATTAGGGTGGTAACACGGAACTTAATCCGTCCCTTTGCAGTACGAGTGTGTATTGCAAGGGGACGGTTTTTTTTGTATATCAAGATAAAAGGGGAGAAAATATAATGACACATGCTAAAACAATTGAACAAGAAGTAGATGGGCGTTTAAATACTTATAAGGAAATCGCTTTGGCGATTCATGATAAACCAGAAGTGAGTAATTATGAATTCTTTGCTTGCGAAACATTATCAGACAAATTAAAAGCAGAAGGCTTTGAAGTTGAAGTGGATGTTGCAGGTCACAGAACAGGATTTGATGCACGTTATAAGAGCAGTAAACCAGGTCCAACGATTGCGTTCTTAGCAGAATACGATGCCTTGCCAGGGATTGGACATGCATGTGGGCATAATATTTTTGGAACAACGTCTTCTCTAGCTGCTGTTGCTTTAAAGAGTGTGATTGAGGAGATTGGTGGCGAAATTCGCGTTTATGGGACACCTGGTGAAGAGGGTGGCGAGAATGGTAGTGCAAAAGGTAGTTTCGTCAGAGAAGGCTTTTTAAATGACGTTGACGCTGCTTTATGTGTTCACCCTGGTTTTGGCCATGGTTTAACAGGCCCATCTTTAGCGAATGATCCTGTAGATGTTGAATTTTTCGGACGTTCGTCTCATGCTTCTGCAGCGCCTGAAAAAGGAATTAATGCTTTGGATGCTGTTATTTTTGTTTACAATGCGGTAAATGCCTTACGTCAACACTTAACCGATGATGTGCGTATCCACGGTGTGATTACACATGGTGGCGATGCAGCGAATGTGGTGCCTGACTATGCCAGCGCTCGGTTCTATTTAAGAGCAGCTAGTCGTCCAACTTTAAATGATGTTTATGAAAAATTTGAAAACATCGTTAAAGCTGCAGCACTTTCTACAGGGGCAACTTATAAATTTGGATTATTCCAAAATAGTGTCGATAATACGGTATTAACGCCAAGCTTTGATGCGATCTACGAAAAACATTTGCTAGCTTATGGCGAAGAAATTACTCAAGAAATCCCTGCAAAGGGTGGTGGTTCAACGGATGTTGGGAATATTAGCCAAGTTGTACCAACAATCCAACCTCATATTAGCATCTCAGATAGCTATATCGCTGGTCATAGTATTGAGTTTAAAGCAGCATCTAGAAGTGAAAAAGGACTTGATTCGATTGCACTAGGCGCAAAAGTATTAGCTCAAACCGCATATGACTTGATTGTGGATGCAGATTTATTACAAGCTATTAAAGAAGAACACGCAGAAAACGTTAAAAATCAAGATTAAAAAAATGGGTTAGCGCTAAGCTAGCCCATTTTTATGTCTTTCTACATGAAGCTCTTTAACAACTTGCGCTAATTCTGGATCGGGTCCATCAACATGAGCATGGCGAATAACATCTTGAATAGCTAAATTTTTGACAGGAGAGGGAGATAGACCCATTTCAGCTAACCAATCTGCTAACTGCGAAGATGAAGAAGCATAAACGATACGCCCTAAGCCTACCCAGCCATGAGCGGCGGCACACATGGGGCAGTGTTCACCGGAAGTGTAAACCGTTGCTTTTTTCCGTTCATCAGCGGATAGGTGGTTAGCTGCCCAACGCGCAATGGCAAATTCAGGATGCTGGGTGTGGTCGCCACCAGACACATGATTATGATCTTCAAATAAAATCTCGCCTTCTTCAGAAACCAGGAGAGAGCCAAAGGGTTCATCACCGACTACTAAGGCTTCTTTAGCTAAAGAAATTGCCCGTTTTAAGTAATATCTGTCTTGTTCACTAATCATAGAATCTAGCCTCCTTATATTGTCTTCATTATAGCAAAAAAGAACCATCCTTAAGCAGGATGGTTCATCTAATTAAGCAACTTCGAATTGACTGTTGTATAAGTCAGCATAAAACTGGCCTTGTTCTAACAAGTCATCGTGTGTACCACTTTCGATTATATCGCCGTCTTTCATAACTAAAATTAAATCGGCATTTTTAATAGTAGATAAACGGTGGGCAATAATGAATGGTGTACGGCCAACCATTAATTGGTCCATTGCTTCTTGGATTTTAACTTCTGTACGCGTATCAACAGAACTTGTCGCTTCATCCAAAATCAACATTGGTTTATCTGCAATCATTGCACGTGCAATGGTAATCTGTTGTTTTTGTCCTTCTGAAAGGGAGACTTGATCATTTAAAACCGTATCGTATCCTTTCGATAACCTAATCCACGTACAGATTCTAGCTCAAATTCTGGCCAATCTTCAAAACGTTTACGCAGCCGTCCGATATGAACGGTGACGGTTTCCCAACCAGTATTTGAATCAACACTCCAAATGTCATCCATTAATTGGATGCGTGTAAAAATTTTACTAGGTCAGGACTTGGGAGCTAGACATTGATGGCTGAACTTATAATCCCCTAGTCTATAAAAAAACCCGTTTGACAAGTAAGAACCTGTCAAACGAGCGTTTGATTAAACCATTGCTTGCCAATCCACTTCATAATAATCGTTACCTTCCTGAATAAACAATGGGAAGTTAGTCCGATAAATACTACCATTGGGGTCTTGTTCAAGGTACATAACGAATTCATTTGGATAGAGAGATAATAATTTAGAAAAGACATGGTCTTGATCAATAATAATGGTTTTAATTTCTTGGTCACTTTCAAACCAGTCTGTTTTTAAGTGAAAGTAGGCGCCTGGTGCAATGGTTGTTTCATAACGGCAAATAGTTAAAATCGATTGTGTCATACTCATTCATCCTCTCTAGTTTGGTTATGTTCATTTTATCACAAAACAAGTGTCGCTATAAGCTATTAACGCTTATTTAAAAATTGGTCAATGACAACACGTGCTCTCTTATGGCTAGCTGTCGCAATTTTTTGATCTGCTACATAAGCTTCTAGTTGAAAGCTATAGCGATTATTGTTTTGTTCAACGAGCTGACAATGAATTGTAACGGCTTGTCCGATGAGAGAAGGTGCTAGGTGCTTAGTCATTATTTCATAGCCAACAGTTGTTTCTGTATCAGGCAAATCAGCTTGTATGAATTGGTAAGCAGTTTGTTCCATAAAAGCAATTAATGATGGCGTAGATAAAACGTCTAAACCACCTGAGCCAACGCTAGCTGCAGAATGGTCGCTCGTGACTTCAAATCTTTTTGAAATGGATTGATGCAACATACTCACTCCTTTTTTCTTTATTCTAGCATAATATGTTCTTCAAGGAGGAAGAGAAGGCGAGTGGCTGTTTTCCAATTACGGATGGTCATGGACTGGTAAATGGGCTTTTTAACCAGTTTAGAGAGTGCACTTTTAGTGTAATCAGTGTGTTGTGGACCGGGTCGTTTAAAGAAAATGACGGATTCAAAAGGCCAACATTCATCCACACCGTCTTTTAATTCGACTTGCAACAGGGCCTCTTTGATAGAGACACCCATTAAAAAAATAACATCATAGCGGAACAGTGGGTCTTGTCCAAAATCTGTTGGTGCTGCAGCAATTATCTGTTGGTAGGTTTGGCTAGGAATGACTAGTACTCGAATCAGTGAGCGATCGAGATTGAAGTGAATCGGTAGCAAATTTTCGATTCGCTGGCTAATCGTTTCAGCTGATAAGGACGATTGGATAATCAAGTTTCCACTTTGAATGTAGGATTGAACGGCTTCAAATCCGTCTTCAACCAATAGCTTTTTTAAGTCTGCCATCAGAATCTTATTCTTGCCACCAACATTGATACCACGCAGTAAAACCACATAAGATGCCATAAACTCACTCCTTTTATTTTAATCAGACGAGGATCAGTGAAATTTTTTGTTTTTCATGTATACTAGATAAGTAGAAAATCATGGAGGGAACGAATGAAAACAATACAAAACGTGTTAGAAAGACATTATGGTTTTGATTCTTTCCGACCAGGGCAAGAAAATATAATTGAAGCTATTATGAATGGCGAAGATGTTCTAGCCATCATGCCAACAGGCGGCGGGAAATCTTTGTGTTATCAGATTCCTGCCATTTGTATGCAGGGGACAGCGCTCGTTGTTTCGCCCCTCATTTCATTGATGAAGGATCAAGTGGACAGCCTACAAGCCATAGGTGTACGAGCAGGCTATATTAACAGTCAAATGGACAAACATACTTATTTAGATACGATGGATAAAGCTATGTTTGGTTATTATGACTTACTTTACATTGCTCCTGAGCGATTAGATAGTGATCATTTTATGGCGACCATTTCAAACATGCAGATTAACTTGATTGCAGTTGACGAAGCGCACTGTATTTCGCAGTGGGGTCAAGATTTTAGACCGAGCTATCAAAATATCCCTCGCTTAAGAGATAGTATGGACTACCCTGTACCATTTGCGGCTTTTACGGCTACAGCGACAACGACAGTAAAAGAAGACATCAAGCGCCAGTTAATGCTAAAGCAACCGCACGAATATGTTGCCAGTTTTGATCGACCAAATCTGTATTTTTCGGTTATTCCGACTAAGAAGAAATCAGCTGACTTGTTAAAATATGTGAGTGATTCGGAGTCGGCCGTTATTTATTGTAATACTCGGAAAAATGTGGAGACTGTTTACCATAGCTTGGCTAAAAAAGGATTCTCAGTTACCTATTACCATGCGGGTATTCCAGCAGAAGAACGGAATAAAAACCAAGATGATTTTATTTATGACCGCAAATCAATTATGGTCGCGACAAATGCCTTTGGAATGGGAATTGATAAATCAAATGTCCGTAAAGTCATTCACTATAATATGCCACTAGATATGGAGAGTTACTACCAAGAAGCAGGACGTGCCGGACGAGACGGTGCACCTTCTGAGGCTGTTCTCCTTTATTCGAGTCAGGATATTATTACGAATACGTTCTTAATTGAGCAGGGAAATCAACCCCACGCAAAAGAAAAAATGAACCGCATCATTTCATATTGTAAAACGGGTAAATGTTTAAGACGATATATTTTAAATTATTTTGATGAAGAGCCAAGTTGGGAAGCTTGCGATCAATGTTCGAATTGCAATGGTGAAACGGAAACCATGGATGTGACGGTCGAGAGCCAAAAAATCCTATCCTGTATTTACCGCATGAATCAACGTTTTGGAACAGGGATGGTAACGGACGTTTTAAGAGGGAAAAACAACGAGCGTATTAGAAGTATGCATTTTACTCAGTTGTCTACTTACGGAATTATGTCTGATTATAAAGATGATATGATTAAAGACATTATATCATTGCTCATCAGTGAAGGATACCTTGCGCTATCAGGCAATCAGTATCCCATTCTCACACTCACAGCAAAAAGTAACCAATTATTAAAATCGGAAACGACCTTATTAATGACACGAAAAGTAGTGGAAGAGAGTCCCAAAAAAGTTAAAAAAGATCGGGCAGATGTTCAGGATTATAATGAATCTTTATTCGACGAATTACGCCACTTACGTTCTGAAATAGCGAGTGAAATTGGCAAACCACCTTTTATTGTTTTTACTGACCGCTCACTAATTGATATGGCAGCTAAACTCCCTCTAACAGAGGAAGAATTTTTAGATACGCATGGAGTCGGGCAGAGTAAATTGGAAGATTATGGGGAAGCTTTTATGACAACCATCTCTGATTTTATCGAAGACAACCAGCTAGATGTTGAAAAGGAACGACAACGAAATAACGACTAAGAGGAGAGGCCGCTAGGTCTCTTTTTTTCATAGGCCAAGGCGGACTTGTCCGCTTTTCTTATAAAAATAACGTTGGCACAATGAACTATGTTATAATTTTTATAGAAAGAGGTGGAAAAATTAATGAAAAAGTGGCAAACAACGGCTTTAGCTTATGGTGTTCCATTGATTGGTTTTATCATTTATTGGTATTTTTCTCTAACACCATTAACGTTTCAATCTTTAGAATTTTGGATTAACTTATTCATTTATTTTGCTATTAGTGCATTCCTTGCTTATACGCTAAACCCTAAAACGAGTGTCGGTGTTATTCGGATAAATGGCGTACTAATGGCATTGGGCGTTTTAGCATTGTTAGTGGGAAGTGTGATTGGCTTGCCGATTTTTAGATCGAAAGATTATGCTGGTTTAATCACTCATGAAGAAGGAAATTTTGAAGAAGATGTTAGTATTAATAACCCCAACCAAATTCCAACCATTGACCGTGATATGGCAGAACGATTGGGAAGCCGTAAGATCGGTGAAGTGTTGGATTTGGTGTCTCAATTTAATGTTGCTGACGAATTTACACAGATTTCCTATCAGGGCGAATCAGTTCGTGTGTCGCCATTGGAGTATGTGAATGCTTGGCGTTGGTTTAGCAACCGTAGTGACGGTATTCCACACTATGTCTCAGTTAACATGGTAACAGGCGAGGCTGACTTAGTTGATTTAGATGAAACCATTCGTTATTCTCATTCTGGTTTGTTGAATGATGATATTAGCCGTCATATCTTTTTAAGATACCCGACAACTTTATTTGAGAAACCAGCTTTTGAGGTGGATGAAACAGGCCATCCTTACTACATTGCACCGATTGTTGAGCGCCAATTTAGTTTCTTTGGCCCTAAAGATGTTGTAGGTGCCTTTGTCGTGGATGCCGCAACCGGTGATATTGAAAAATATGATTTAGCAGCTATTCCGGAATGGGTAGACCGTGTCTTCCCAGCTGAATTAATTATGGATCAAATCAACTATAACGGCCAATACCAAAGCGGATATTGGAATAGTGTCATTACTAAGCGCGGCGTTATTCAAAATGCTGAGGGTTATAATTACTTAGTGATGAATGATGACTTATATCTTTATACGGGCATAACGTCTGTTGCTTCTGATGAGTCAAACATTGGCTTTTTACTAGTTAATTCACGTACAAAAGAATCCTATCGTTATAATATCTCTACCGCAACTGAATGGAGTGCGATGGAGAGTGCGGAAGGATCTGTTCAGGAAAAAGAATATCAAAGTACCTTCCCGTTACTCTTTAATATGAATGGCAAGCCGGTTTACCAGTTGTCACTAAAAGATTCAGCTGGTTTAATTAAACTCTATGCCTTTGTTGATGCCTTGAATTACCAACGCGTTGGAGTCGGTAATAGCTTACAACTAGCTTGGAATGCTTATAACGGCGAGACTGTTACGATTACTGACGAAGCAGATGACGATGAGATTGTTGTAACAGAAGAAGTTACTGGTGAGATCAGTGCCATTGAAGCTGTCGTCATCAATGGTGAAACTCATTATTATTTTACACTAGATAATAATCTTGATCTGGTTTATGCCGCTAAAGTTAGTCTCTATAACCAATTGCCTTTTATAAAAGCAGGGGATAGGGTTATCTTAGAAGTAGAACAAACAAACGTAAGAAGTATTCAATTAACAGAATAACTGCTAAATAAGCGTCTCGGACAATAATCCGAGACGCTTATTTTTATTTTGGAGACTCAAGAAGGAACTATGGCTTATTATTTGACAATAAAGGCGGATGTCCATCATAGTGAAGAAAAGAGAAACGAAGAAGGTGGCGTATCAGACATGTGGAGAAAGAATCTTTTGCCTTTCCAAGGAGATAAAAATAAAAGCCCTTACTTTGAAGGCTGGTACTATAAACAAGTTAGCTCTAATCAACAAACGGCACTCAGCTTAATAGTGGGGATGAGTGTGACAAAAGAGGATTCTCATAGCTTTATACAATACATTTTTGTTTCAAAAAATAATGAAGGGAAATCAATCACTAAAACAGGCTATAGTCGCTTTTCTTTAGATGATTTTGTTTATCAAAAAGACCCATTCGTCGTTAAAATTGCGGATAATTTATTTAGCGAAAGTCTCATTTCAGTTCACTTAGAAGATGATGACATCAACTGGAAAGGGCTATATCGAAAAGGATTGGGGTCGGAGTTTTCCAAAAAACTATATTTGGATTCAGAGCAACCATTTCAATGATAACCAACGCAGTTTATTTTTTTCTTATGCCCATATCCCTTACAGACGATTGAAGATAAGGGAATAATGGCAGGTATTGAATTAGTCGACGAATCTTGAAAGGAATAGTAGGATTGAATCAATCAGAAATTGAAAATCAGTCGTATTGGCGTGTCTCAGAAAGCGTCCTAAATTTTGAAGTATTGTCCCATCATCAATCAACAGAAGCAGATCGAGTGATTAAGAGAAAGAAGATGCCTTTATTTATGCGACTGCAGAAGATGTTTCGAATTTGAAATATCTCTTTTTATTTGCTATAATACTCTTAACAGAGGAGGTGCAGCATGTTAGATCAAATAGAAGACTTATTAAAAAATCGTCCGTGTCAGCCATTAGGCAAACAACGTTTTTTCTCAGTTATGTTACCCTTGATTCAACGAGAGGGTGAATGGCATATTTTATATGAAGTGAGAGGGACACGTATTTCCCAACCGGGTGAAACTTCATTTCCAGGTGGGGCAGTTGAAGCCAATGAGAGTTTCGAAGAAGCAGCTGTTCGTGAAACCATGGAAGAATTGAATGTTGAACAATCAGATATTCGTGTATTGGGAGAAATTGACTACATTGTTAGTGAGTTTGCAGTCATCCATTGTTTTGTAGGTGTCATTGATAAGCCATTTGACTCAATTCAGTTTAGTAAAGCTGAAGTTGCTAGCATTTTTACGATTCCTCTATCCTATTTTTTAGAAAATCGTCCAACCTATTATGTGTCCGATTATCAATTAAATCATCCAGAAGATTTTCCTTTTGACCGTATTCCAAATGGGAAAAATTATCAATTTAAAACTGGCCAACATCTGATTCCGTTCTATGATTTGAATGGGCATTCATTGTGGGGCTTTACCGCGAATTTAACAGATCATTTTGTAGAAATATTAGAAGAAAATAAAACCAAGTAATTGAGCAAACTGACTCGATTACTTGGTTTTATTTTTACTTACTAGCATCTAAAAAGAGTTGATGAATGACTGGCGCTCTTCGTTTTAATGAAACAGGACGTCCAGCTTCATTTAGGAAGCAATGTAGGCTTGAACCCATTGTTCGCAAATCACCTGTTTCTTTATCAGTAACCTGATAATCCAAAGCCAGCTTCACACCGTTATACGAGCTAATAGTTGTTTGAATAATAACTGTTTCGCCAAAACGAACCATGGATTTATAGTCAGCTGAAACAGAAAGAACAGGGATGATAACTCCCATTTTTTCCATTTGGTCGTAGCTCATTCCCATTTGATCCATAAAGTCAATGCGGGCTTCTTCAAACCAACGAATATAGTTCGAGTGGTGGATAATTCTCATTTGGTCAGTCTCATAATATTGGGTTTTATGTTCATAAAAATGCTTATTCAACAGGCAAAACTCCTTCAATAAAAAAATCGGGCTCATCTCATTTTAAATGAGTGAACCCAATTTTGCTATTTTTTAGCAATCTCAATTAATAAATCGCCAGCATCAATTTGATCACCTTCGATAACGTAGAACTGATCAGCGACACCATTAGCAGAAGAACGAATCGTTGTTTCCATCTTCATTGCTTCAGTGATAACTAAAGGGTCACCCTTGCGGACACGATCGCCTTTTTTAACTAAGAATTCCAGAACAGACCCTGGCATAGTTGCGGCAACGTGTTGTTTGTTCGTTGGCTCAGCTTTTTTACGAATGGCTTTTGTTGATGTAATACTTGCATCTTTCACTAAGACTTCACGTCCTTGACCATTCAATTCAAAGTAAACGACACGTTTACCTTCAGCGTCAGGCTCACCAACTTGGTTGAGTTTGACAATTAAGGTTTTACCTTTTTCAATGGTTACTTCAATCTGCTCACCAGAGCGCATGCCGTGGAAGAAAGTTGGTGTATCAAGTTTTGTAATATCACCATAAGCGTCATGAGTTTGTGCGTAGCCAAGGAATACTTCTGGATACATTAAGTAAGAAAGGACGTCTTCATCGCTCGGTTCCCATGATATTTTATCAGCCAATTCTTTTTTAAGTGCATCAAAATCAATTGGCTCACGCAGACTACCAGGTCGGTCAGTTAACGGTGCTTCATCTTTCAAGATAATTGCTTGAAGTTTTTCAGGGAAGCCACCTTCTGGTTGACCTAAGTCACCTTTGAAGAAGCTGACAACTGAAGCAGGGAAGTCAATCTCAAGCCCTTTTTCATAGACATCTTCTTCAGATAAGTCATTTTGAACCATAAATAGGGCCATATCGCCGACTACTTTTGAAGAAGGTGTTACTTTAACGATGTCACCAAACATTTCATTAACCACAGAATAACGTTCTTTTACTGTATCCCACTGGTCTTCTAAACCAACAGCTTTTGCTTGTTGTTGCAAGTTAGTATATTGACCACCAGGCATTTGATGGTTATACACTTCTGTTGACGTTGTATGGATACCCGCTTCGAAAATATCGTAGTATTTACGTGTATCTTCCCAATAGCGGTTAATTTGTTGAACATTATTAATATTTAATTCAGGCGCACGTTCTGTTCCTTCAAGTGCATAGTAGAAACTACTCATCGAAGGTTGACTAGTTGTGCCACTCATCGCGCTTTGTGCAACATCGACAATATCAACGCCAGCACGTGTTGCAGCAGCCAATGTATAAATACCATTGCCACTTGTATCGTGAGTATGTAAATGAATTGGTAAGGAAATTGTTTCTTTCAGCTCTGATACTAAGCGATAAGCTGCTTGTGGTTTTAATAAACCAGCCATATCTTTAATAGCAATAATATGGGCACCTAAACTTTCCAATTCTTTCGCCATATTTTTGTAGTAGTCAACAGTATATTTTGTTTCAGTTGGATCGTTGATATCACCTGTATAACAGATAGCCGTTTCAGCAATCTTACCCGTATCACGAACAAATTGGATACTTTTCTCCATTTGTTTCGTCCAGTTTAAACTATCAAAAATACGGAAAACATCGATGCCATTTTTAGCTGCTGCTTGAATAAAGGCTTCAATGCCATTATCAGGATAGTTTTGATAACCAACAGCATTTGATCCACGGAACAACATTTGGAAGAGAGTATTCGGCATTAATTGACGTAAACGGGCTAAACGTTCCCAAGGGTCTTCGTTTAGGAAGCGATAGGCCACGTCAAAGGTTGCGCCTCCCCACATCTCGTTAGAGAACAATTGTGGGATTCCTGCTTGTGTTGATTCTGCGATAGTTAATAAATCGTTTGTCCGAATACGCGTAGCTAGTAAACTTTGATGAGCATCACGGAAAGTCGTATCAGTTAGTAAGACATTTTCTTGTTCTAATACCCATTTACTTACGGCATCGGCGCCTTTTTCATCTAATATCGTTTTAGCTGTAATGATTTTTTTCTCAGGTAGTTGAATATTTTCTGGTAAACGTGGTGTTTCATAGAATTTCTTTTCGCCACGAGGAATACCAGGGAAGCCATTGACAGTAATATTAGAAATATAAGACAGTGTTTTATTCCCACGATTCAATGTTTTCGGGAAAACAAACAAGTCAGGTGTTGAATCGATAAAAGTTGTTTTCGCATCGCCTGAAATAAATTCAGGGTGACGAATCACATTTCTTAAAAATGGCATATTCGTTTTAACGCCACGAATACGGAATTCTGTCAGCGCACGGTCCATTTTTTTGATCGCTTGCTGGAAGTTCAAGGAATGTACACAAGCCTTAACGAGCAATGAGTCGAAGAAAGGTGTGACAACTGTACCTTGGAAACCATTACCCGAGTCGAGACGGATTCCGAAACCACCTGGAGAACGGTAGGTATTAATTTTCCCAGTGTCAGGGAAGAAGTTATTCAATGGATCTTCTGTTGTAATACGACACTGAATAGCTGCACCAATCAATGGAATATTAGCTTGCTCAGGAATTTGAATATCTTTATGGATATCAAGTCCTTGGGCAATTTGAATTTGGGCTTGAACAATATCAATGCCTGTAATTAATTCTGTAATAGTATGCTCAACTTGAACACGTGGGTTAACTTCAATGAAGTAGAATTTATCTCCCTCAACGAGAAACTCAACAGTTCCAGCATTCACATAGCCAACATGCTGCATTAATTGTAAAGCAGACTCACAAATCTCATTACGTAGGTCGTCTGACATATTGATACAAGGCGCAACTTCAACCACTTTTTGGTGGCGGCGTTGAACTGAACAGTCACGTTCATAAAGGTGAACGACATTGCCATGTAAGTCCCCTAAAATTTGAACCTCAATATGTTTCGGATTACTGATGTATTTTTCAACATAAATTTCATCACTACCAAATGATGATAGAGCTTCACTTTTAGCACGGTTAAAGCCTTCAATTGCTTCTTCATCGGAATGAGCGACACGCATACCACGTCCACCACCACCAAGTGCGGCCTTTATAATAATTGGATAGCCATGCTCGTTTCCAAATGCCACGACATCATCAACTGATGAGACAGGGCCGTCAGAACCAGGAATCGCTTGAATACCCGCAGCTACAGCAGCTTTTTTTGCCTTAATTTTGTCTCCAAAAATATCTAAGTGTTCTAATTTAGGACCGATGAAAATAATACCTTCTTCTTGACAACGGCGTGCAAAGTCAATGTTTTCAGATAGGAATCCATAGCCAGGATGAATGGCTTCTGCACCGGAGTCTTTTGCGATTTTAATAAGTCCTTCAATGTCTAAATAGGCTTCAATTGGTTTCTTGCCTTCTCCAACAAGATACGCTTCATCAGCTTTAAAGCGGTGAACAGCACCAGCATCTTCTTGTGCATATACACCAACTGTTGAAATGTCCAACTCGCTTAATGCTCTAAAAATACGGATGGCAATTTCACCACGGTTAGCTACTAATACTTTTTTCACAGTTCCACCTCTTACCATAATAATTTTGATATTTATCCATTTTAACAGAAAAATGATTTTAATTGAAATCTAATCATAAATTTAAGAAAATGTTATTTTACTATTTTACTATGAAACAATTTGTCCTACAATAGAAAATGTGTATGAAATGGAGAAGTAAATCTCTTTTTTGATACATAGCGTCTAGTCCTTCATTAATAGAATATGCTAAAATAGAGTAAATCACAATAGAATAAAGACTTTATTTGCTGAGAAGCAGATGGGAGGAGGAAGAAATGACTGAGCTAAAACAAACGCCCCTTTTTGATTATTATCAAAAAAATCAGGTGAAACTTGTTGATTTCGGTGGATGGGCAATGCCTATTCAGTTTACTGGTATCATTAAGGAACATGAGGCTGTAAGAGAGCGATTAGGATTATTTGATTGTTCTCATATGGGGGAAATTGAGGTAAGCGGTAGTGGAGCAGAAGCCTATTTGAATCATTTAGTCACTAATAACGTGAGTAAGATGACTGATGGGTCAGTGCAATATAATATTATTTGTCAAGAAAATGGCGGTGCCATTGATGATGTGATGATTTATCGCTTTAATCAAGAAAAATTTGTGGTGGTGCCAAATGCATCTAACGCCGATCGCGTGTGGACATGGATGGGAAGCTATCTAACCAAGGATGCGCAGATTGAAAATAAAACAGCTGCAATTGGTCTGATTGCTGTACAAGGACCTTTAGCAGAAAGTGCGCTCCAGTCATTAACAGACCAACCTTTGTCAGAGATAGGCCGTCATCGTTTTATTGAAGATGCACGTATTGCGGATTACCGCTTATCATTTATATCAAGAACAGGTTATACGGGGGAAGATGGGTTTGAACTTTACTTGCCTGCGGAAGACACAACTGCCGTATGGGAAGAAATACTAAAAGCCAGTGAAGCTGTTGGCGGATTAGCTTGTGGGTTAGGTGCACGAGATACCCTAAGACTCGAAGCAGGATTGCCTTTATATGGGCAAGAATTATCAGAAGATATTTCGCCGATTATGGCTGGAGTAGGATTTGCTGTTAAAACCAAAAAAGCAGCAGCTTTTATTGGTCAATCAGCTTTACGACAACAAAGAGAAGAAGGCACAACTCATAAAGTAGTTGGCTTTGAAGTTTCAGAACGTGGCATTCCTCGTCATGGTTACACCGTATTGAATCAGGATGGTCATCCGATTGGAGAAGTGACATCCGGTACACAGTCACCAACTTTGAAAAAAGGGATTGGTATGGCTTTAATACAAAGTGATCATAGTGAAATTGGAACAGATATTCTAATTGAAATTAGAAATAAAACTGTGGCAGCTAAAGTAACGAGTAAAACATTTCTAAATTAACAAACACTTAGGAGGAATTAAAATGGCAGAACAAAAAACATATTATACAGAGGAACATGAATGGGTAACACTGATTGACGAAAACGTTGCACGAGTAGGTATTACAGACCATGCACAAAGCCAATTAGGTGATATTGTCTTTATTGATTTTATTGCTGAACTAGGCGATATTGCAGCAGGCGATGACATTGTAACGGTTGAATCTGTTAAGTCAGTATCAGATGTTTATGCACCTGTATCGGGAGAAATTACAAAACAAAATGATGTTTTAAATGACAGCCCAGAAACAGTTAATGATTCTGCTATGGAAGATGGATGGATGATTGAAATTGTCTTATCTGACCTTAGTGAACTTGATAAATTAATGGATTTAGAAGCTTACCAAACATTTGTGGAGGAGGAATAAGTAATGACTGATCAGTTCTTCCGTTATTTACCTGATACAGAAGAAGATATTAAGGACATGCTTGAAACGATTGGTGTCGAAACCATTGACGGTTTATTTGCAGATATTCCGCAAGACATTCGAATGACTGAAGAGCTTGCTATTCCACAGCCCCTATCTGAAGGAGAGCTATTGCGTCATATGCAACAGCTAGCAGCAAAGAATACAAGTTCAAATGAAATGCCTATTTTCCTAGGAGCAGGAAGCTATGACCACATGATTCCATCTGTTGTTGATGCGGTTATCTCACGGTCAGAATTCTATACGGCTTATACGCCTTATCAGGCTGAGGCGAGTCAAGGTGAATTACAAGCTATTTTTGAATTCCAAACGATGATTAGTGAATTAACAGGAATGGCAGTAACGAACTCGTCATTATACGATGGCTTTGCTTCTCTAGGAGAAGCAGTTGGCTTAGCACAAGCGGCAACTAAGAAAAAACGCATTCTAATTTCGCAGGCTGTTCATCCTCAAGCACGTGAAGTGATTGAAACTGCTTCACCGGGTAGAGGAACTGACATGATTACGATTCCCCTTTTAAAAGATAATACAGACTTAGAAGCTTTGAAAAAAGAATTGAATGATGACACTGCTGCTGTAGTCATTCAATATCCTAACTTCTTTGGAACAATTGAAGATTTGGCAGCTGTGAAAGACTTATTAGCTGATAGTAAAGCACGCTTTATTGTACTAGCTAACCCATTAGCACTTGCTTTATTAGAAGCACCGGGACATTTAGGAGCTGACATTGTTGTTGGAGATACGCAACCATTTGGCTTGTCAATGTCTTATGGCGGTCCACATTGTGGTTACTTCTCTGTAAACAAGGCAGATGTTCGCCGTGTTCCCGGTAGAATGGTCGGCGAAACAGTCGATTCAGAAGGTAAGCGTGGCTTTGTATTAACTTTACAAAGTCGTGAACAGCATATTCGTCGTGAAAAAGCGACCTCATATATGTCCTCAAATCAAGCATTGAATGCACTAGCATCAGCAGTTTTCATGTCTTCTTTAGGCAAGCAAGGCATTCAAGACATGGCACAACTTAATGTAAATAAAGCAGGCTACTTAGCTGATCAATTGAAAGAAAAGGGCTTTTCAATTATGAATGATGGTCCATTCTTCAATGAATTTGTTGTGGAATTACCATTTTCAGCTGACCATGCCAATGCTAAGTTATTAGAAATGGGTATTATTGGTGGTTATTCATTGGCGAATGATTACAAGAAACCTAACCATCTTTTAGTTTGTGCAACAGAGAAGCGAACAAAAGCTGAATTAGATCAATTTGTTGCTATTTTAGGAGGGTTACGTCATGAATAAACAACCATTAATTTTTGAATTAAGTCGTTCAGGCCGAGTTGGCTATAGTTTACCTCAGTCAGATGTAGCTGAAAAAAAATTAGCAGACCATCTGCCAGCCCACTTAGTTCGTAAAGAGGCCGCTCGCTTGCCTGAAGTGAGTGAACTACAGTTAATGCGCCATTACACGCAGCTTTCTCATCAAAACTTTGGTGTTGAAAATGGTTTTTACCCATTAGGCTCTTGTACGATGAAATACAATCCTAAAATAAATGAAGTAACAGCACGCTTAGATGGTTTTGCAAACATCCATCCATTGCAACCTGCTAGTACGGTTCAAGGTGCCTTGCAATTGATGCATGAGCTACAAGAAGACTTAAAAGTTGTCACTGGCATGGATGCTGTTTCGCTTCAACCTGCTGCTGGTGCTCATGGTGAGTGGACAGGACTGATGATGGTTCGTGCCTATCATGAAAAAAATGGTCAGAGTCAACGAACGAAAGTCATTGTACCCGATAGTGCTCATGGAACTAACCCATCGAGCGCAAATATCGCTGGTTACGATGTGATTAGTATTCCAACTAATGACAAGGGACTTGTTGATACAGTTGCTTTGAGAGAAAAGGTTGGCGATGACACAGCGGCATTAATGTTAACCAATCCAAATACGCTAGGCCTATTCGAAAAAGACATTGTTGAAATTGCAGCGATTGTCCATGAAGCAGGCGGATTAGTTTATTACGATGGTGCCAACTTAAATGCGATCATGTCTAAAACGTCACCTGGTTTAATGGGATTCGATATTGTGCATTTAAACTTGCATAAAACCTTCTCAACGCCTCACGGTGGTGGTGGACCTGGTGCTGGCCCTGTGGGTGTTAAAAAACACATTATCCCATTTTTGCCCGTTCCTAGAATTGAGAAAAAGGAAAAGACCTACGAACTTGTTACTGACTTTCCAGATACCATTGGTCGCGTAAAAGCTTATTATGGTAACTTTGGTGTTCTTGTTCGTGCCTATACTTATATTCGTACAATGGGACCAGTAGGATTGAGAAAAGCATCAGAAAGTGCAGTTCTCCATGCCAACTATTTAGCTGCTCGCTTGAAAGATACCTATCACTTGCCATATGATTATATTTGCAAGCATGAGTTTGTATTATCAGGAACGCTTCAGAAGAAATTAGGTGTTCGAACAGCTGATATTGCTAAACGTTTGCTTGACTATAATTTCTATGCGCCAACTGTATATTTCCCATTAATCGTTGAAGAAGCGATGATGATCGAACCAACGGATACAGAATCGAAAGAAACATTAGACGAATTTGTTGAAACAATGCTTGCGATTGCGGAAGAAGTCCGTCAAACGCCTGAATTAGTTCAAGAAGCACCTCATACTCAACCAGTCACTAGACTAGATGAAACGCGTGCAGCCCGTCAAATTAAAGTAAATTACTTTGCCGAGTAATTAATTTAAGAAGAAAGAATTGATCACAAACTGGTCAATTCTTTCTTCTTTTTTAACATTATTCACTTACCAAATGCTAGTCAGTTCAGGAAATATCAACTATAATAACACTATGAAAAGAAAGAAAGGAGCGTGTTTATGGCTAGAGAAAAGAAACATATTCCTGGTGTTATTAGTGACCTCCGTAAAGACATTGTAGAAGTTCCCGAGGTTATAACAAAATGTAGTGGTATTAATATAAATGGACGAAAATTAAAGTCCTTTTTATTTACAACGGATATTGCCATTATCTGTAACACAGATGCAGATGCGGTTTTAGCCGTTTATTCGTTTACACCACATCCTGGTATTATTCAAGCCATTACATCAGTGGCAGCCATGCCTGTAATTGCTGGAGTTGGCGGTGGCAAAACAAATGGTGCACGTTCAGCTAATATCAGTTTATTTGCTGAATCGTTAGGTGCAACAGCTGTCGTTGTAAACGGACCAACACCTGTAGAAACGATTCGTATGATTAATAATATGGTTGATGTTCCCGTTATTGCAACGGTTGTGTCGGACTATACTGATATTCAAGAAAAAATTGATGCTGGAGCTGATATTTTAAATGTGAGTGGTGGGGCGAATACGGTTGAAATTGTGAAGAACATTCGCAAGGACTATCCAACAATCCCAATTATTGCAACAGGTGGTCGAACAGACGAACAAATTTTAGCAACCATTGAAGCAGGTGCAAATGCAATTTCTTACACACCTCCTTCAGTAGCGGATATGTTTAAGAAAAAGATGGAAGAATACCGCGAAGTTGAAAAAGAAAAATTCGAAGAAGAAGCATAATACAGGATGACACACTGGCTGGAAGTTTTTACTTCTAGCCCGTTTTTTTATTATCTAATTGACAGTTGGGTGTATGGTGCATATAATACAGTTAACAAGAGATGTGTATTAAGTGGTTGATACATAGAAAGAAAGGTGGGGAAGAAATGGAATTCGATAGGCGAAGCCCCGTTTATGAGCAGGTTATTCAGTATTTCAAAGAACAGATTGCAGCTGGAAACTTTGCAGCTGGTAGTGAAATTCCATCGAGAAGAGAGCTAGCTGCCCAATTTAAAATAAACCCTAACACCGCTCAGAGAGCTTATAAGGAAATGGAGGAACAGGGATTGATTTATACAGAAGGTAACTCACCAAGTAGAATAACAGAAGATAATACGGCGATTGGTAAACTACGAATTGAGTTGATTGATTCTGCTTTAAATGAGTTTCTGTCAGTAGCTAAACAGCTCGGTCTATCTTCTGAAGAAATTTCTGTACTCATTCATGACCGTTATGAGGAGGTTACTAAGCATGATTGAAATACGTGATGTTTACAAGCGTTTTGGACGAAAAAAAGTATTAGATGGTGTGTCATTTACAATTAAACCTAATGAAGTCACTTGTATTACAGGGATTAATGGGACCGGTAAAACCACATTAATGAATAGTATTATGAGGTTAATGCCGATTGATAAGGGACACATCATGCTTGATAACCAACCTATCACCAACAATGATTTTGAAAAGGTTGCTTATATTGCGGATAGCTTAACAGTCCCAATATCAATGACCATTAAAGAAGCCATGGAATTTATGAGTATTTACTATGAGCGTTGGAATCAAAAGAAAGCAAATGAATTACTCACATTCTTCAGATTAAATCCTGAGGACCAATTAAAAAATCTATCCAAAGGTAACCAAGCCAAGGCGAATTTCTTACTAGGACTTGCTCAAGATGCTGATTACTACTTAATGGACGAACCTTTTTCAGGTGTCGATGTGTTTGCTCGCGAACAAATTCTAGATGTCTTTACTAGCCAGTTTGTCGATGGTAAGGGTGTTTTAATTGCGACCCATCACATTGATGAAATTGAAGTCTTAGTTGATCGCATTGTGATGCTTCAAGCGGGGAAAATTGAACGTGATTTTTATGCAGAGGACATGCGTGAAAACGAAGGAAAAGCAATTATTGATGTCATGAGGGAGGTTTATCAAGGATGAATAAGACTATAAATTTACTCATTCATGAATTAGACCGCGTTAAATATGGCTTTATAGCGTTAATTATTGCCATTTTTGGCTTACAAATCGGTCAAGTATTTTTAACATATTTCCATTTTAAAACTAATTTGACGTATTTTAAAAGAGAATCGCAAGGGAATATTGTGGACTACGTTAGAGACTATGGCCCAATTAGTATGATTAATAACATAAGTGAGAGCAGTATATTTTATTTTTCCATTATGTTGGCAATTGTTTGTCTGCTAGGCTACTGTGTTGTCATCTGGTACCGAGACTGGTTTGGAAAAAACAACTTCTTTTACCGCCTACTTAGTTTACCAGGTAACCGTATCAGTATTTACCTATCTAAGTTAGCAACTATTCTAGTGATGTTAGTCATCTTATTGGCTTTGCAACTTATTTTTGTTTATTTAGAACAGGGTTTGTTAAGCTTGCTGATCCCAAAAGAGGTGTTTCAAACTAACTCAGTATGGCAGATTATTCAATCCCATCAATTGTTAAGAATAATCTTACCGAATTATGTTCTTGATCTTATTCTTCATTATGCGGTTGGCATAGGGTCATTATCCGTACTGTTCCTTATTATTTTAGTGGAGAGAAGTTACAAATGGGTGGGCTTATTATGCAGTGCAGCGACAATCATTCTTGCCTGTTCAGCTGTTATCTATATTAGTTATGTAGAACTACAGTTTAACCTTTTTCCAATTGAGTGGCTTTTATTAATCATTGTCTTATCAGTAGGCATTAGTATTGGAGCTATTTTTGTTGGACGTTATTTACTGGAAAAGAAAATATCAGTTTAGGAGGAGAATAGGATGAACCAAAAGAAATGGATTACTTTGCTTGTCGTATTATGTTCACTCATTACCATAACAATATTCTATATTTCTTCCAAAGAAGTAGATAATCTAGGACACGTTCAGTTTACGACCCTCGAAGGTGATGCTAGTCGAGTAGACCATATGGTTTTAAAGGCGGATCTTGTTTCGTATACAGCAAATCAGAGGAAGCCAATCATTATTAAAAAAGATACAGTGGCATTAGATGAACATAATCAAATGAAAAGTAGTTATTTTAACTATGAAGATTCAATCGCTCAGTACATAGAATCTTATCCGTCTTTTATGAGAGGAAAAACACTTTATTTAGGAAATTTTGCTGAAAATGACACAAGCATTTATTATGTCGAAGATTTTTATAGTAGTCGTCGTTATGAAGCGATAACCGAGTTATCAATTGATATTGAAGAGTTAGACAAGGAAAGTGGCGAAATCACTGTTAAAGAATTTAATGTTCAATTTGAGAAAGCTGTTCAAAATGTTGTGTTTTATGGTATTTATGAGTGGCAAGGCTATTTGCTCTTAGATGTTTTACTAACTGATCCAGAAGGTTATAATGATCATAATAATTATTATGTCTATGATACAAAAGCAGCTAAGGTGATTGATCAGTTTAATACGGGAGATATTAGCGATTGGGGAAGTTCACAGTTATTTTTAGTAGATGAAAAAAAGGGTGATTTTGTTCTTGAAACAAGAAGCTACAATGAAGAAACTGATACGTTAGAAGAAAATCACCTATATTCCTACAATATAGTTAGTCAAAGCTTTAAGGAGCTATTTTTTGACAATGAAGCCATTTTAAATAATGAAGAGACTATTAGACATGGACAAGATGGTAAACTATACTATTTTGTAAGAGATAGAAAAACCATTGTAGTTCATGTTTATGATATTGCGACAGAATCATTTATATTGAAGAAAGAAGTTGAGATTGATCCAGAAGTTTTTACTGAATGGGCCTATATAGATGTTCAGAAAAATTCTAATGATGGGTCTATCCTCTTATATGAGCCAACGATTCAATGGGATGTTGAAATGGATGATAAAATAGGGATGATGATTTTGAATCCCGAAACGCTGGAGTTGGAATTTAGTGGTTATTTAGAGTGTCAATACGATGATGACCGGCAATTTCTAAGTGTGAAATCTCTTAAACTTTAAAAGGGGAGTTAGCCACTATGAATATTAAACAGATTCACCATGTTGCGATTATCGCATCTGATTATCAAGTTTCAAAACACTTTTATACAGAAATACTTGGGTTGCCTGTTATTAGAGAAACCTATCGAAAAGAAAGAGACTCTTATATGTTAGATTTGCAGCTAGGTAATAGCCAAATTGAATTATTCTCTTTTCCAAATCCGCCACAACGTCCGACTAGTCCAGAAGCAACCGGATTAAGACATTTGTGCTTTCAAGTAGAGGATTTTGATGCGGCCATTAAGCATTTAGAGAGTCATGGTATTTCGTGCGAAGCAATTCGGATTGATGAAAAGGATAATAAACGCTTTACTTTTTTCAGAGATCCCGATCAATTACCTTTAGAACTACATGAATAATGATTTAAATGGAGTCAGGAAGCTAAATGCTTCCTGATTTTTTATAGACTAGGGGATTATAAGTTCAGCCATCAATGTCTAGCTCCCAAGTCCTGGCCTACTGAAAAAAAGATAAATTTGCCCCATTGCGCGCTTCGCTGCTCGCTAACGCATATCATTCGACTAACCCGCTGAAGCGTGAAGTCTCCTGACAATTTAGGGTCAAATTTCCTATTTTTTCATAGGCCAAGGCGGACTTGTCCGCTTTTCTTATTTAGAGTGAATAGGACGATAAAAATTTGATTCTAGTCACTCTTCACCTTTAATGACTTACCTTTTTATTAGAAGTTTATCAATTTCTAGCATACGCTATTCTATCGAAGTGAAAACATTGGTAAGATAGTGATGAATAATAAGAGCGATTACAGGATGAAGGGATTGACAGTGATGAGTCAATTAACAATAGCGATTATTGGTGCGTCTTTTGCAGGCATATCCAGTGCCTTAACCTTAAAAAGACTAAATCCATCTGCAAAGGTCATACTTATTGACAGAGAAGACCAATTGGGATTTATTCCGAGTAGTATTAATATGGTTTTAAAAGGAAGAATAAAACAGATTAATGACAAAATGATGGTGAATAAAGAAAGTTTAGTTGTTAATGGCATTGAATTATTATTAGGACATGAAGTGGTTGATATTGATACGGAAAATCGACAATTAGCGGTTCATTATCAAGAAAAGACAGAGACGATTCATTTTAATAAATTAATTCTAGCGATGGGAGCGAGACAAACATCCGAGCGGATAATTGGTGCCAACCACCCTCGTGTTTTAACGACTAAGTCATGGGCTGCAAGTCTAGACAGCCAAGCTAAGTTAGAAGAGTCTAAACATATTTTAATTGTGGGCGGTGGACAAGTAGGGCTAGAAGCAGCGGATGCCTATCATTCGGCTGGAAAAAAGCTGACCATAGTTGAAGCGTTTGAGAGCTTGGCATTTAAATATTATGATCCAGAAATGGTAGAGGAATTGGAAAAACGGATAATTAATCGTGGTATTACGATTTATAAAAATCAACAAGTCGAAGCGATTAAGGAAGAGAAGGGTAGCTTGATTACCTTCACAACTCAACAACAAGCACTTCGATCAGATCATGTTGTTCTAGCCAATAATTTTCGGCCGAACAGCCAACTAATAGAAGAAAAACTTGAAACACATCTCGATCGCACAATCGTTGTTGATGATTACTTGCAAACTAGTGCGGACCACATTTATGCAGTAGGCGATTTAATTCGTGTGCCATATGCAGGAACAAATAGGGATTACTATCTTCCTTTTGTTAATAATGCCATTATGACTGGTCGATTAGCAGCTATGAATGCGTTAGGCATGAATGAGAAAATGACGGATGTTGTTCGTATTGTTGGTTCACAGCTGTTTGGTTTGTTTATGGCAAGCGTGGGGTTGACGGAGGAAGAAGCCAAGCTTTACCACAATATTAGAACAAGCATTTATCAACAAGAAGATATCAACCAAGTTCCAGTTACCATTAAATTGATTGTAAAAAAAGAAAGTGGGCAGTTGCTAGGGGCACAGCTCTATTCAGAAACTGACATCTTGCCTTTAGCTGATACCATTGCAATTGCAATAAAGGCAGCTATGACTGATCGTGATTTAGCTTTTCAAGATTGCCTGTATTATTCTATGGTGTCTGTGATTAATCCAGTTTTGTATGCAGCAGCTTTTTCATGTTATGAAAAACGAGTGAAAGAGGTGAATGAGGATGCAGCTAGAGGATCTATTTGAAAAGAGAGAAAAGAGCCAGTTGATGCTTATTTCAACGCTCATGAATCAACCTATTGAGGCAGAATTAAAGGACGTGTTGGCTAAAACGTCACTATCACGTTCGACATTACTGAAATATATTGACGATTTAAATGAATTAGCACAAACTAATCAGTTTGAACTGTCGATTCAGTTTGAAAATGACCGTCTCATGCTTCAGATGGGTGACCATGTTACTAAAGAAGACCTCATCCAGCTCTTATTACCTTTTTCAATCAAAAATAAAATTCTAACCTATCTCTATCAGTACGAAGAAGTTACCGTTCAAAAATTGGCTCAAGCCTTATTAGTGAGTGAAGCAACACTGCACCGTCAGCTGTCGACTCTCAATAGCTTGTTAGAGGAGTTTGGGCTTAGTATCAAAAATGGCCGTTTAAAAGGCGAAGAGCATCAGATTCGTTATTTCTTTTACCAACTTTTTTGGCTAACGATACCTAAAAAAGAATTATCACACCGTTTTCGGTTAACGCAATTTACAGAGATTATGGATGCGCTGCAACAATTTTGGGCGAGTGAAATATCTAAAACAAACCAGTTTAAGCTAGGCCTATGGTTTTCAATTACCAAAAAGCGGATAGGTATTCGAAAGAAAAATTTTAAACACTTAAAGCAGTTAATGACGGTCTATTTACCCCATCGATTTTACCAACAAGTACGCCAACAAATGTTGCGCTATTTAAGCCGATATGCTCTAGAAATTGAAGAAGAAGAGGCCATGTGTCAATTTATATTTGTGACGTCTATGTCTATTTTGCCTCCTCATGTTATGGAGCGCAAACTCGGCTATGGCGGACCAGTGAGCGATGCAACAACGACAGGATTAAGAGTCGTCCGTACGATTATTTCTTCAGAAGAAAACTTAAGTGAACAGGGAATGTATACCCTTAATCAAGTGCTAGGTCAATTGTATTTTTTTAAAGGCGCTTTACTTGATCGCGCTTATCGAACCAATCAAGATTTATCCATTGTTGCGAGCAGTATGTATCTAGAGTACGCCGATTTAGCTGAGAAGATTATTCAGTCAGTTGTAGAAGACCTTTATCAAAAAAAGATACAAGCTTTAGGCGACTTATACATCAAAATAAAATGGCGGTTGATTGAAGTCTTATCATTTGTTATTTATCAAACTCCTCGCAGTTTGATGATTGGAGTTGATTTGACGGGGTCTGAAACGAAGCGATTACCTGTACTATCAGTGCTCCGTCAGACTCTCGAAGTTAATCGCTTAGTTTTGATTGAACCATTTGAAAGAAAAAGGAAATTTGATCTTGTTATTTCGAATGTCTACGATCAAAGCTATCATTTTCCCTATTACTTTTTAAAGGGAGCGCCTAATTCATTTGATATTCAACGACTAGAAGCGCTCATTGATCGCTATTTATCTGATAAAAATAAGTAAGAAAAGCGGACAAGTCCGCCTTGGCCTATGAAAAAATAGGAAATTTGACCCTGAATGAGCAGCGAAGCGCGCAATGGGGCAAATTTATCTTTTTTTCAGTAGGCCAGGACTTGGGAGCTAGACATTGATGGCTGAACTTATAATCCCCTAGTCTATAAAAAATAACCAGTTTCTCACTGTTAGAAACTGGTTTTAGCGTTGATACAGTAAAGCTTTCATGAAAGTGCTCTCATTTTTTTTAAAAAATTTAAAAAAAACGATAGTTACACCAAGCAGATAAACGGTAAACTGTCTATACAAATGAAAGCATTATCATCCATAAAATTAAACAGGGGGTCTTTCAATGGAAAAGTATATTTTATCCATCGACCAAGGAACAACAAGCTCAAGAGCGATTATTTTCAATAAGAAAGGAGAGAAAGTTAGTAGCTACCAAAAGGAATTTACACAGATTTTCCCAAAAGCTGGTTGGGTAGAGCACAATGCCAATGAGATTTGGACATCTGTTCAATCTGTTATTGCAGGGGCATTTATTGAAAGCGGTATTAAACCGACACAAATTGCCGGTATTGGGATTACAAACCAACGTGAAACAACCGTGATTTGGGATAAGAAGACAGGTCTACCGATTTATAATGCCATTGTATGGCAATCTCGTCAAACAGCTGATATCGCTGACCAGTTAAAAAATGCTGGCTATTCTAAAATGATTCATGAGAAAACAGGTCTTGTCATTGATGCTTACTTCTCAGCAACAAAAATTCGTTGGATTCTAGATAATGTTGAAGGAGCACAAGAACGTGCTGAAAAAGGCGAATTGCTATTCGGAACCATCGATACATGGTTAGTATGGAAATTAACGAATGGTGCTAAACACGTAACTGATTATTCAAATGCTGCAAGAACAATGTTATACAACATTAAGGAATTGAAATGGGACGAAGAAATTTTAGAATTATTAAACATCCCAACGCAACTATTACCTGAAGTAAAATCAAACTCAGAAATATACGGAACAACCATACCATTCCACTTTTACGGTGGCGAAGTACCAATTGGTGGTATGGCTGGTGACCAACAAGCAGCCTTGTTTGGACAATTAGCATTTGAACCAGGTATGGTAAAAAATACTTATGGAACAGGTTCATTTATCATTATGAATACTGGCGACAAAGTACAAATGTCTAAAAATAATTTACTTACAACGATTGGTTATGGAATCAATGGCAAAATTTACTATGCGCTTGAAGGGTCGATCTTTATTGCGGGTAGCTCAATCCAATGGTTACGTGATGGTCTGAAGATGATTGAAGACTCAGCAGAATCAGAAGCACTTGCTCGTCAATCAACTAATAATGATGAAGTTTATGTTGTACCAGCCTTTACTGGTTTAGGCGCGCCTTACTGGGATTCAAATGCACGAGGGTCCGTATTTGGTGTGACGCGAGGAACGAATAGAGAAGATTTTGTTAAGGCAACTCTTCAATCAATTGCTTACCAAGTACGTGATGTTATCGATACAATGCAAGACGATACAGACATCAAAATTCCAGTATTAAAAGTTGATGGTGGAGCAGCGATGAACAACTACCTAATGCAATTCCAATCAGACATTATCGGAATTGAAATTGCTCGTGCTAAAAATTTAGAAACAACAGCCCTAGGAGCAGCGTTTCTAGCAGGTTTAGCAGTAGGATTCTGGGAAGATTTAGAAGAAATCAAAAAACTAAACGAAGCTGGCGAAACATTTACACCATCGATGAATAATGCGCGTAAAGAACAACTTTACCGTGGATGGAAAAAAGCTGTTCACGCAACCCGTGTGTTTTCACAAGATGAAGAACTAGAGTCTGAATAAGGAGAGATTAAATGATGAGATTTTCAAAAGAAACACGTCAAAGGGCAATTGAAAAGTTGCAAGATCGTACACTTGACCTACTAGTCATTGGTGGGGGAATCACTGGTGCAGGTGTTGCTTTGCAATCTGCAGCAAGTGGATTGGAAACAGGTCTAATTGAGATGCAGGACTTTGCAGAAGGAACAAGTAGCCGTTCAACTAAATTAGTTCACGGTGGTATCCGCTATTTGAAACAATTTGATGTTGAGGTTGTTTCAGATACTGTAAAAGAAAGAGCAGTCGTTCAACAAATTGCACCGCATATTCCTAAAGCAGACCGTATGCTATTACCAGTTTATGATGAGCCAGGCTCAACATTCAGCCAATTCCGCTTGAAAGTTGCAATGGACTTGTATGATTTGTTAGCTGGTGTAACAGGCACACCATTAGCAAATAAAGAACTAACAAAAGAAGAAGTTCTAGAACGTGCTCCTCAGTTAAAACAAGAAGGCTTGTTAGGTGGGGGGGAATACCTAGACTATCGTAACAACGATGCACGCTTAGTGATTGAAAATATTAAACGTGCTAACCAAGATGGTGCATTAGTTGCTAGCCGTGTGAAAGCTGTTGGCTACTTGAAAGATGAAAAAGGCAAAGTAATTGGTGTAAAAGCTGAGGACGTTCTCACAGGAAATCATTTCGAGATTAAAGCTCGTATCGTGATCAATACAACAGGACCTTGGAGTGATGTTGTTCGTAACCTAGATAACGATGAACAACAAATCCAACAAATGCGCCCAACTAAAGGTGTTCACCTTGTGATTGATAACAGCAAAATTAAAGTACCTAATGCAACATATTTTGATACTGGTTTAGGCGACGGCCGTATGGTATTTGTTATTCCACGCGAAAACAAAACTTACTTCGGTACAACGGATACAGATTACAGGGGTGACTTGAAACACCCAATTGTAACCCAAGAAGACGTGGACTACCTATTAGGAATCGTTAATAACCGCTTCCCAGATGTTAATATTACACTAGATGATATAGAAAGCAGCTGGGCAGGCCTAAGACCACTTATTTCAGGAAATAATGCGTCTGATTACAATGGTGGTGATAATGGTTCAATCTCAGAAGAAAGTTTCGATAACTTGATTTCAACAGTTAGCCGTTATTTAAACAAAGAAGCGAGTCGTGATGATGTAACAGAATCAATTCTTGCAATAGAAAGCAATACATCAGAGAAAAATCCATCATCTATTTCTCGCGGAAGCTCGCTTGATATTGATGACAACGGCTTAGTAACGTTAGCAGGTGGTAAAATAACTGACTACCGTAAAATGGCAGAAGGTGCTATGCGTAAAATCATTGAGATATTAGCAGAGCAACACAGCCGTCACTACAGACTCATTAATTCAAAAACATACCCAGTTTCAGGCGGCGAATTAAACCCAGCTAACGTTGAATCCGAATTAGAAACATTCGCACAACTTGGTGTGAAACGTGGCTTAGATATTGCAGATGCACGTTACATTGCCAATGTGTTTGGTTCAAACGCACCTCGTGTCTTTAATTTAGCAAACGAACTTGAGGCTGTTGAAGGCTTAACACTACGTGATACACTTGTTCTTCACTATGCAATGCGTGAAGAAATGGTATTAACACCAGTTGACTACTTCTTAAGAAGAACAAATCACTTGCTATTCATGCGCGAAACAATGGATGATTTAATCCAACCGATTGCAAATGAAATGGCGAAATACCTAGGCTGGAGCGAAGAAGAACAAGCAGCACATCTTGCTGAATTGGACCGTGTTTTGGCTGAAAGTGATTTAAGAGAATTAAAAGCAGCAAACTAATAAATTAGCTTAAAAAAATAAAAAAGATGAGGATCAGCCTCTTAAATAGGGGCTGAGACTTCCATCTCATAAGGAGAAAAAGAATATGGGAGTAGAATTTTTAGGAGAATTCCTAGGGACTTTAGTTTTAGTATTACTTGGAAACGGTATCGTAGCAGGTAATTTACTAAGCAAAACAAAGAGTAATGGAGCGGGTTGGCTGTCTATTACAATTGGATGGGGTATCGCAGTAACAATTGGTGCATTCGTATCAGGTTACATGAGTCCAGCTCATTTAAACCCTGCAGTAACAATCGCTTTTGCTATTAATGGATCATTAGCATGGGGATCAGTTTTACCTTACATCGTAGCTCAAATGCTTGGAGCATTCGCTGGTGCAGTGCTTGTTTGGCTACAATACAAATCTCACTATGACATTACTGAAGATCAAGGTGCTATTTTAGGAACGTTCTCTACTGGAGCAGAAATTTACAACCCAATTAGCAACGTTATCAGTGAAGCAATTGGAACATTTGTATTAATGTTTGGTATTTTATCATTCTCTAACTACGATACATTCCCATGGGCAGGTAACTTGATTACTGGTGTTTTAATTATCGGAATTGGGTTATCATTAGGTGGTACGACAGGTTATGCGATTAACCCTGCTCGTGACCTAGGCCCTCGTATCGCTCACGCATTACTACCAATCCCTAACAAAGGTGATTCAGACTGGAAATATGCTTGGATTCCAGTTGTTGGACCGATCCTAGGAGCTATTCTAGCTGTTCTTGTTTACGGTATTATTTAATTAAAGTAAAAAATCCAGTCCATGCTGCTATACGGCAGTAGGTCTGGATTTTTTTAATGGTCTTTTCGCTTGTCTTCAACTGGTAGATTCATATTTAAATAGCCACGTTCACTCTTTAAAATAAATGTTCCTTGACTCTCTTTATAATCAATCACATTGTCAGTATCTAAATAGACAAGAGCCCATTTTTGAGCAATGATATCACCTATATTTGTTTCGACAATCGCATCATAAATCGTATCCAAATCATCATGACTTCTTAATGCGAAAATCCCTGAACTTGGGCATCCGCAATCCGAATCGGTATAGTAAAATAAACTCAATGATTGGGTCATGTCACGTTTCTTTAAAGCTTCAATAGCGGTGTCTGTAAATGTTAGTTTCATTACTTAAAACCCCTTTCCTTGCGTTTAGTTTATCATATTTAGTCAATAGATTCGGCCATTTTGCTCAAACAGGTTTTTTTACAATAACATACAACAATGCTAAAATTGATATATGAATCAATTTTATGGAGGTCATCATGTGCAACGAAACGAAAAAACAAGAGAGACCTATTGGATATTATTAAAAACGACATTTGTTTTAAGCGCATTTACTGTAGGTGGTGGCTACGTCATTGTCCCCTTAATGCAGAAAAAATTTGTTGAAGAACTTGCATGGATTGAAACCGAAGAAATGCTTGATCTTGTAGCAATCGCGCAATCTATTCCAGGTGCACTAGCCGTCAATACATCTATATTAGTTGGTTACAGAATAGCTGGTGTTTCAGGTGCAATTGTCACAGTAGTGGGAACAGTTAGCCCACCACTCTTCCTTATTACAATTATTTCCTACTTTTATTTAGCTTTTCGTGATAATCCGTTAATTTCAGCTTTAATGGTAGGAATGCAGATTGGTGTTGTAGCAGTTATTGCTAATGTTGTTTATAAAATGATACAAGATGTTCTTAAAATGAAAGATTGGGTGACCACGCTTATTCTTATAGGCTCATTTATGGCTGCTGTCTTTTTTGATATAAATGTCATTTTAATTATTTTTGTAGCTGGAACATTGGGGTTTATCAATAACATATTACGATTGAGAAGGAGGCGTTAATAGATGATTTACTGGAATTTGTTTGTCGCTTTTTTTAAAATTGGTCTCTTTGCAATTGGTGGTGGCTATGCATCGCTTCCTTTGATTGAGAATGAAGTCGTAAATAAATACGCTTTATTAACACACCAAGAGTATCTTGATATTGTAACTATTTCACAGATAACTCCCGGACCAATCGCTATTAATTCAGCTACTTTTGTTGGCACTAAAACGGGTGGTCTTATGGGATCGTTGGTTGCAACCGCCGGAACAATTCTGCCATCAATTATTATCGCCATGTTATTAGCAAAGCTGTATGATAAATATCGAAATGTCGATGCTATGCAGGGGGTTTTAGCAGGTCTTCGTCCAGCGGTAGTCGCTTTGATTACAGCAGCAGGATTTAGTTTATTTATAACAGCCGTTTTTCAAACATCAGGCCTCAGAATACAAACGATAACCGTAAATATTGCAGCAATGATTATGATCGCTATTGCCTTCATCACTTTGAGGAAATATCGAGTAGGTTCAATTGTTATTATTTTTCTATGTGGCTTAGCTAGTGTATTACTTCATTTTTTAGGATTAATGTAGGGGAGTGTAAATTAAGCTATGGGGAAATATAAAAAGGTAAGCAACGAACCCAAACATTGGCATGGACTGCCACCATCTCGGTTTATCAAATATCGTAGCTGGATCAATAAACAAAAACCTGGCATCTGTGGCACTTATTGCAGTGCAGTTTTGATTCATGATGCCATTTATCAAGAAACAAAACAATCATTAAATCGGGATGTGTTATTAAATGGCTTGAAGACAGTTATTGATGATTTACTTCCCTATAAGGGGACTTATTTTTGGGATCTTGCTTTTGGTATTAGGCGTCTCTTAGCTGATATACCAGAATGGCGTGTTAAAACTGCTCTGATAGCTGAACGAACGGTTCCCAAATTATTAGATGAAGGTGCTGGACCTGTCATAGTGGGTACGAATATGTTATTGAATAGTTCCTATAAAAATCATTGGCTCTTAGTCTATGCGTATGGTTATAACGAAGAAGGCAAGCTATTTTTTCGTGCCTACGATAATCACGGGCGTTACAAGGCAGTCGTAGCAGCATCACAGACTATTGCTTGTGTCTGGTTAGAAAAAAATGAAATGTGGAAGGATGAATGTTATGAGAGAATTTGATTTTATAGCTATTGGCGGAGGAAGCGGTGGTATTGCAACAATGAACCGTGCTGCTGAATATGGTGCAAAAACAGCTGTAATTGAAGGGAATCTACTTGGAGGAACGTGTGTTAATATAGGATGTGTTCCTAAAAAAATTATGTGGTATGCGGCAGAAGTTGCCGATGCTATTAAAAAATATGGCCCAGATTATGGCTTTACCCATGAAAAAACATCCTTTGACTTTAAAACCTTGTTAAAAAACCGAGATGCTTATATTGAACGGTCACGAAATTCGTATCAGCTAGGATTTGAAAGAAGACAGGTTGAAGTGATTGAAGGATATGCACGCTTTTTAGACCCTCATACGGTTGAAGTAAACGGGGAAGCGATTAAAGCGAAACATATCTTAATTGCTAGTGGTGCTAAACCAGCTATTCCAAGTATTCCAGGTGCTGAGTATGGTGAAACATCAGATGATTTCTTTGAATGGGAAGAATTACCTGAAAAGGTTGCTCTAGTTGGAGCTGGTTATATTGCGGTTGAGTTGGCTGGAGTGCTACATACATTAGGTGTTGATACGCATTTATTTGTCCGTCATGATCGTCCATTACGCAGTTATGATTCCTTTATTATAGATGCACTTGTTCAAGAAATGGAGAAGGACGGCCCACAACTCCATATTCGTTCGATTCCTAAAGAAGTTAGAAAAGAAAAAAATGGCCAATTAACGCTAGTATTAGAAGATGGTAGAGAAGACAGCTTCGATAAAATTATTTGGGCAATTGGCCGTACACCTAATACAGATGGATTAAATCTTGATTTAGCAGGTGTAAAGAAAGATAGACATGGCTTTATTGAAGTAGATGAATTTCAAACTACAAGCCAGCCCTCTATTTACGCAGTGGGAGATGTGACCGGCAATGTGATGCTAACGCCCGTTGCTATTGCAGCAGGAAGACGATTATCAGAGCGCTTATTTAATAATAAACCAAATGAAAAATTAAACTACGATAATATTCCAACAGTTATTTTCAGTCATCCACCCATTGGAACAGTTGGACTAAGTGAAGAGGATGCAATAGCGACTTATGGCAGTGACCAAATTAAAGTCTATACCTCAACGTTTGCATCTATGTATACAGCAGTCACGATTCATCGCCAACCTGTACGCATGAAGATGGTTTGCTTAGGTGATGAAGAAAAAGTGATTGGTTTACATGGTATTGGATTCGGAGTCGATGAAATGATTCAAGGCTTCTCTGTAGCGGTTAAAATGGGCGCTACAAAGGTTGATTTTGATAATACCGTTGCCATCCATCCAACTGGCGCAGAAGAATTTGTCACGATGCGTTAAGGAGGTCCGTTATGAAACGTTGTGAGTGGGTAGAAGGGAAGCCAGAGTTCTATCTCGATTATCACGATAGAGTTTGGGGAAAAGCCTGTCATGATGACCAAGACTTGTTTAAATGGTTAGTCTTAGAAACTTTTAGCACAGGTTTATCATGGCAAATTATCCTATCAAAAAAGACCGCTTTTGAAGAGGCCTTTGATTCATTCGATGTTCTAACTGTGTCAGAGTACCAAGAAGAAAAGATAGCAGAACTGATGGCTAATTCAGCAATTGTTCGCCATCGTGGAAAAATAGAAGCAAGCATCCAAAATGCCAAAGCCTTCTTAGCTATCCAAGAAGAATTCGGACAGTTTGATACGTACATTTGGTCCTTTACCGACCAAAAAACACTTATGAGACAGTCTACTGAGCGTTTAACCCAGTCAGACTTATCAGATAATATAACGGCAGATTTGAAAAAAAGAGGGTTTAAATGGGTCGGAAGTGTCACCATCTATTCTTACTTGCAAGCAATAGGTATCATCAATGACCATGACCCAAACTGCACGTTTAAATAAAAGCATAAAAGAGACGCAGGGAAGATTAACTTCCTTGCGTCTTTTTGTTATGAGTGATTATTTTTTACCCATTGCACGTTGAATAGCTTTTACGATCTCTACAATTGGTACGATTGCGAATGCAGAACCAACTGAAACAGCCCATTGTAAGCCAGTCAATTGAGAAACTCCGAAGAATGTGTTCAAGACAGGTGTTAAGATAACCCCTAATAACAAGACAGCTGATAGGATTGTTGCATATACCAATGTTTTGTTACTGAAAATTCCAACTTGGAAGATTGACTTGTAAACAGATTTAGAGTTGTATGCATGGAACAATTGAATCATACCCAATGTAATAAATGCCATTGTTTCAGCATCCATATGAGCTAATTCGCCTGTGTGTTCAAGCATTGGGTTTGAAGAACCCCACCAGTAAACGAATAGTGTAATAGCACCTTCAAGGATACCTTGATAGATAATTGCTCCACCAACACCGTTAGAGAAGAAGTTCGAGCTACGGCCACGTGGTTTTTGTTCCATGATGTCCGCTTCAGCGTCTTCAAGACCTAATGCGATAGCAGGGAATGTATCAGTAACCAAGTTGATCCATAGAATATGAACAGGCTCTAAGATTGTCCAACCTAGGAAAGTAGCAACGAATAGAGATAGAACCTCACCCAGGTTAGCAGATAGTAAGAACTGAACTGCTTTTTGGATGTTAGCAAATACTTTACGTCCTTCTTCAACCGCAACAACGATTGTTTGGAAGTTGTCGTCAGCAAGTACCATGTCAGAAGCACCTTTAGAAACTTCAGTACCAGTGATACCCATACCAACACCAATATCAGCAGTTTTCAATGAAGGAGCGTCGTTAACACCGTCACCAGTCATTGAAACAACTTTACCATGGTTTTGCCATGCTTTAACGATACGAACTTTATGTTCAGGAGATACACGTGCGTATACAGAGTATTTCTCTACATTACGCGCAAATTCTTCTTCAGATTGCTCGTTTAATTCAGCACCAGTTAATACAGCACCACTTTGTCCTTCTTCAATAATTCCTAAACGAGTAGCAATTGCTTGAGCAGTGTCTCTGTGGTCACCAGTGATCATAATTGTACGGATACCAGCACCTTTAGCAGTTGCAATAGCAGCAGCAGCTTCTGGACGCTCAGGGTCGATCATACCGATCATACCAGCATATACAAGGTCATGCTCAACTGAAGCACTATCCATAGTAGCAGGAACAGCATCAACAAATTTGTAAGCCATAGCTAACACGCGTAGTGCTTGAACAGCTAGAGAGTGGTTAGCGTCAAGAATACTTTCGCGATCTGCGTCAGTCATTTCTCTTACTTCACCATTAACATCGATGTGTGTACAACGTTTTAGCAATTCATCAGGAGCACCTTTTGTCGCTACAAAGTAGTTTCCAGTAGCTTGCTCATGAATAGTAGACATCAATTTACGGTCTGATTCGAAAGGTACTTCAGCAACACGTGGTTCTTTAACTAATTCTTCTTTTAGTTTAAGACCTTTGTCGATACCAAATTGAATCATAGCAGTTTCAGTAGGGTCACCGATTAGACGGCCATCGTTACTGATTTCTGTGTCGTTAGCAAAGTTCATAACTTTCATAACAGGAATAGATAGGCTGATGTCATCAGAAACATCATGGATTTGACCATTGTAGTAAACTTTTTCAACAGTCATTTGGTTCATGGTTAATGTACCCGTTTTATCTGAACAGATTACTTCAGTACCACCAAGTGTTTCAACTGCTGGTAATTTACGAACCAACGCATTTCTCTTAGCCATTTTTTGGGTACCAAGAGCAAGGATGATTGTTGTAATAGCTGGAAGACCTTCAGGAATAGCAGCAACTGCAACAGAGATTGAAGTTAGTAACATTTCTAACCAATCACGACCATTTAATAAACCAACAACGAACATAATAGCAGCAATAGCTAGGATAAGAACTGTTAGAGATTTACCTAATTGGTCTTGGTTTTCTTGAAGTGGTGTTTTGCTTTCTTCAGCATTTGCCAACATGTTAGCAATATGACCAACTTCAGTATTCATACCAGTACCAATAACGACACCAGCACCACGTCCATAAGTAACATTTGTACTTGAGAATGCCAAGTTAACACGGTCACCAAGTGGGGCATCATCTTCAACAAGAATCATTTCTTTCTCAACAGGAACAGATTCACCTGTTAAAGCAGCTTCTTCAACCTTTAAAGAATTTGCTTCGATTAAACGTAGGTCAGCAGGAACTACATCTCCTGCTTCTAGAAGAACAAGGTCACCAGGGACAATATCTTCACTCTTGATTGAAACAACGCTTCCGCCACGTTTGACACGTGCCATTGGAGAGGCCATTTGTCTTAGCGCATTGATTGCTTCCTCAGCTTTAGCTTCTTGGAAAACGCCAAGTGCCGCATTAAGGACAACAACAATTAAAATAATAAAAGCATCTGAAAGTTCGCCAAGTGCACCTGAAATAAATGCAGCAGCTAATAATACAAGAATCATAAAGTCTTTGAATTGATCAAAGAATTTTTGAAGAAGAGTTTTTGTTTCTCCTTCTTCTAAGGCATTGGCACCGTACTCCTCAAATCTTTTCTTAGCTTCTACTTCGGATAATCCGTCAGCTGTAACGCCAAATTTATTTTTGACCGTTTCAACATCTTGTGCGTAGAAGTTTTCACGCAATTGTTCTTTTGACACTATTTTTCCCTCTCTCTTGTTTATTTGTGTTAAAAAGAAAAGAGACCTATGCACGCTGAACTAACCCTTTACGGGTATTTTCAAAATGCATAAGTCTCACCATTTAAGATAACACCAGCAGAATAGTGAAACTCTACTTATTGTTGATGTTACCACAGCCGGAGCTGCTAGTTACTCCCCTATGGAGATATTCCGATTAACACTTAACTCATTATAGCCATAAAATGTTCGGTTAGCAACTAAAAAACATGAAATAAATGATTGAAATTTTATAGGAAAGCCATAATCACATAATTAATCAAGAACAGAATAGTTGATCCCCATAGAATAGGGTGAATCTCTTTTGATTTTCCTAAAACAACTTTGACAATCACATAGAAAATGAATCCAGCAGCGATACCTGTAGAAATGTTATAAGTTAATCCCATAAAGATTGAAGCGAAGAAAGCAGGAATTGCTTCTTCAAGGTCTGTCCAGTTAATATCTTTGAACGATGCCATCATCAATACCCCAACAATAATTAATGAAGGAGCAGTTGCTGCAGCAGGGACAACACCGATTAAAGGCGCAAAGAATGCACTAATAACGAATAAAATAGCAACGACAACAGCTGTTAAACCTGTACGTCCGCCAGCACCAATACCAGCAGCACTTTCAACGAATGTTGTTGTATTTGATGTCCCAAAAATAGCACCAAAAATTGTACCGATTGAATCTGCAAACAAAGCTTTGTCCATTTTTGAAGAGAAACCTGAACCTTCTTCTAGTGCTTTTTCATCTTCAGAAGAGAAGATACCAGTACGACGGCCAGTTCCAATGAATGTTCCTAATGTATCAAATGTATCAGATAAACTAAACGCAAAAATAGTCATTAGAATTAGTGGGTATTCAGCTGGTTTAGATAGTAAAGATAATAGACCATCTTTACCAAAAGCAGCCATGAATGTTACGCCTAATTCTGAAATAGCAGTACCTAATGAGTTAGCAGCTAATACTTCAGACGAAATATGAACAACACCCATTGGGATACCTAGTAGAGTTGTTACGATAATACCGATAATAATGGCACCTCTAACATTTTTAATCATTAAGATGATCGTTAGAACAACACCAATTAAAGCAAGTAGAGCAGGACTTTGTGTGAAGTTAACAAGAGCTGGAACAATACCACCACTAGTAATAACAGTGTTAACGCCACCTTCATAGACTTCTAACGTTGGATCAAAAGCACCATTATTAATTGAAAGCATAGTACCAGCATCAGATGTAAATTCTAAGAAACCAGCATTTTTAATTCCAATATATGAGATGAAAACACCAATACCAGCACTAATCGCATGTTGTAGCGATTCAGGAATTGATTTAATGATCATTTTTCTAACTCGAGTAACGGTAATAAGAACGTTAATCACACCACAAAGGAAAACCATTGCGAGTGCTTCTTGCCAAGTAAATCCTAGTGCAAAAACAACTGTGTAAGTGAAGAAGGCATTCAACCCCATACCTGGAGCTAATGCGTAAGGCACGTTAGCGAATAATCCCATAACTAATGTACTAATAGCAGCGGCAATAATTGTTGCTAAGAAAACTGCTTGCGATGGCATGCCTGATAATGACAGAATGCTCGGATTAACAAAAATAATATATGACATCGCGAAAAACGTTGTAAAACCAGCCACGATTTCAGTCGAAACTGTTGTACCGTGTTCTTTTAACTTAAAAAACTTATCCATTAGATAGAAAGCTCCTTTTATAGAAATGTTACTAAAAGCAGATGATAGACTTTTTAACGTTCATATTTGCTTTAGCACTGTTATATTATACCCAAGACCCTCAGCTAATTCAATACAAAATGTTAATGATTAATATATTTATCATAATAAATGTTCGCATTTGGGTGTTAGTGAATAAAAAGGGTCTTTATGGTAAAATAAAAGCTAGCTAAAAATGGGAGGTGTATGAATGAAAGAGCAACGATTTGTTATCGGTGATGTTCATGGCGAGTATGAAATGTTAGAGAAATTACTAACGTTTTGGGATGAAAGCCAACAAGACCTCATTTTTATTGGTGACTTAACAGATAGAGGAGAAAACTCCTTACAGGTCCTTGAACGTGTTCGCCAACTCGTTGAAGAAGGTCGAGCCCTATGCCTGAGAGGTAATCATGAGGAGATGTTACGCCATTTTTTACAGCAACCAGAAAAAAAGGCTGCCTTATATATGATGAATGGTGGGTTAAAGACTATTGAGAGTATCGTTGGTAAAGACCTGGTCACTGTGACTCAGGCTCACGTGATGGCAGAAGCTGTGATGACACAATTACCGTGGTTAGCTGAATTTATTGAGAATCTTCCTTATTATATAGAGTGGCAAAATTATGTATTCGTTCATGCTGGTGTTGATTTGACACTTGATGATTGGAAAATGACTCAGCCTCACGAATTTATTTGGATTCGTCAGCCTTTTCATGAAGGCGAAAACCGAACTGGAAAAACGATCGTCTTTGGTCATACGCCTACCCCTAGTCTCCATCAAGATGAGAGCCAGTTTCAAATTTGGCAAAGCGATCATAAAATTGGTATTGATGGCGGTGCTGTATTTGGAGGTATCCTACATGGTCTTGTTTTAGATAAAACTGGGATCGTTCACCATTATGGTGTTCAAAAGGACGATAATGGCCTTATTCAAGCAACAACTTATCAGTAGATTGAAAGGAAGTCACACACATGTCTGAAGCTACAAACGAAATGGTATTACACTTACTAAAAACAGAACTCAAGCAGTATTCAACGAAACAAATTGATACGGTTTTGCGCTTATTAGGAGAGGGAAACACGGTCCCTTTTATTGCGCGTTACCGTAAGGAAATGACAGGAACATTGGATGAAGTTCAAATCCGTGAGATTGAAGAACGCCATAGTTATATATTGAACCTTGAAACAAGAAAAGAAGAAGTCATTCGTACAATTGAATCGCAAGATAAATTAACGAAGGAACTAGAGAAAGACATTCGTGCTGCCCAAAAAATGCAGCAAGTAGAGGATCTGTATCGGCCTTACAAACAAAAGAAACGTACAAAAGCTGCTATTGCTAAGGAAAAAGGATTAGAACCATTTGCCGAGTGGTTATTATCGTTCCCTCAAAGTGCTTCAATTGAAACAGAGGCAGAAAAATATTTATCAGAAGACCATGAGCTTTTAAATGTTAGTGATGTTATACAGGGCGGACATGAGATTATAGCTGAAATTGTCGGTGACAATCCAGCTTTCCGTGAGAAAATCCGTTCATTTACTAAACAGAATGGCTCAATTACAAGTAAAGCTAAAGATAGTGATAAAGATGAAAAAGCAGTTTACGAAATGTATTATGATTTTTCTCAAACGGTTAAAACCGTTCAACCTCACCGTATGCTTGCCATGAATCGTGGTGAAAAAGAAGGCATTTTGAAAGTAAATTTATTAGTCGATGCTGAAAAAATACAAGCTTACCTTCATAAACAAATGATTGCGAGCGCTGATAGTGTGACAGCTCCTTATGTAAAAGAAGCTATAAACGATGCCTATAACCGTTTTATTGGTCCAGCTATTGAACGAGAAATTCGTAACGAGCTAACAGAAGTTGCAGAGGAGCAAGCTATTCATGTCTTTGGCGACAACTTAAGAAATCTCTTACTACAACCACCAATGAAAGGTAAAGTCGTTATGGGATTTGACCCGGCTTACCGTACTGGTTGTAAGTTAGCCATTGTGGATGAAACAGGTAAAGTCCTAGCTAAATCAGTCATTTATCCTCATAAACCTGCGCCAGCTAATAAACGTGAAGCGGCTGGTTCAGAATTTATCACTTTAGTTGAAACGTATGGCGTTGAAATGGTAGCTATTGGTAATGGTACAGCTAGCCGTGAATCAGAAGTATTTGTTTCTGAACAAATCAAAAAAATTGAACGTCAGGTTTATTATGTGATTGTGAATGAAGCGGGTGCATCTGTTTACTCGGCTAGTGATATTGCCCGTCAAGAATTTCCAGATTTCCAAGTAGAAGAAAGAAGTGCTGTCAGCATCGCAAGACGTCTACAAGATCCACTGGCGGAGTTAGTGAAGATTGATCCGAAGTCTGTTGGTGTTGGCCAATACCAACATGACGTATCGCAAAAGAAACTGACTGATCAGCTAGACTTTGTAGTCGAAACCGCAGTAAACCAAGTTGGGGTCAACCTAAATACAGCTAGCGCGCCACTCTTACAACATGTATCTGGTTTAAATAAAACAATCGCTAATAACATTGTTGCATTTAGAGAAGAGAACGGCATCTTTACAGGTAGAACGCAATTGAAAAAAGTTGCTCGTTTAGGACCAAAAGCCTACGAACAAGCAGCAGGATTCTTACGTATTATCAGTGGGAAAAATATCCTTGATAATACCGATATCCATCCAGAAAGCTATAAAGAAGCCAAACAAGTTCTAGCATTAGCAGGACTAGACTTAAAGGATGTCGGAACGGATGCAGCACGAACAGCGCTAGCAGATTTAAACCGCCAGACTGTCATGGCAGAAACGGGCTTAGGAAAAGAAACCTTGCAAGATATTATTGAAGGACTAACGAAACCAGGCCGAGACCTCCGTGATGCGGTGGCACAGCCTCTATTAAGACAAGACGTCTTAACGATGGAAGATTTGAAGGTTGGCATGGAGCTAGAAGGAACCGTTCGTAATGTGGTCGACTTCGGTGCTTTTGTTGATATCGGTGTTAAACAAGACGGTATGGTGCATATTTCAAAATTGAGCCAGCGATTTGTGAAACACCCGTCCGATGTCGTTAGTGTCGGTGATATTGTTAAAGTATGGATTGACGGTGTGGACTTGAAAAAAGGTCGTATCGCTTTAACCATGTTGAACGAAAAAAATTAAAGACGAAAAAGGAGCTAGAGAAGATTCTAGCTCCTTTTTACGTGGCTTCTAGCCATCAATATCGATTGTCCTATTTAAAGTCATATCGTAAGTTTGAATGTAAAAGCCATAATCTTGGGACCATTCGGCATAAACAATATCGGAAACATGATAACTGCCGAGTTCAGCTAGTTGATCATAGAGCCACTTACTATCTTTTTCAATGGCAGCTAATGCCTTATCTTCTAAAACACCTTCATCTATCAGTAAGTACGTGAAGTGTCCCGAAATGCCATTTTTTTTCATAACAGAGACTTGGCCGTTAATTTCCATAATGGCATAATCAACTTCTTGAAGAGAAAAAGATCCCTCCTGATTATGATGCCTTATTGATACCGGGTGGTTTTTCACCGGATAAATTAAGAGCTGATGATCGTTTCTTCGCATTTGTTCGTCATTTTGACACTGAGAAGAAACCTATTTTCACGATTTGCCACGGACCGCAATTAATGATTAATGCAGAAATTGTTGCAGGCAAAAAAATGACCTCTGTTAAACAAGTTGGCATTGACTTAAAAAATGCTGGAGCAGAGTGGGAAGACAGTGCCTTAGTCATTGACGCTAGCGGCCTCATTACTAGTTGCACACCAGAGGATTTACCAGTCTTTAATGAAGCGATTGTTAAAGCATTAGCAGAATAAATATATAACGATCTGTTCCTCATCCTATTGGAGTTGAACAGATCGTTATTTTTTGTTACATTGTTCGATGTGAAAGGGGCACATTGCATTGAATCAAACTGACTTACAAGCGCTTGTTGAATCCATTTCGTTAGAATTTTTCCAGATGCCGTTTCAGCATCAAGCCACGTTCAACAATCGACTGCGTACCACAGGTGGTCGCTATTTATTGGCGAGCCACCATTTAGAATTTAACGCTCGTGTTTTAGAATTACATGGGATGGATGAATTTTTAGCTGTCATTAAACATGAACTTTGCCATTATCACCTCCATTTAATGGGGAAGGGTTATAAGCATGCCGATGCAGATTTTAAACATCTACTAGCTAAGACAGGCGGCACCCGCTACGTTAAGAATTTAAGAACCCAAAATGAACTCGAGCAAACCAAGCTTTATCTCTGCCAAGATTGCCAACAATCGTATCATCGGAAAAGAAAAATTGATACGAGCCGCTATGTTTGTGGCAAGTGCAAGGGCAAGCTTATACTTTCAAACAAATAAACAGTACACAAAAGCGACATAATGAGTTAAAATGTAAATTAACTATAAATGAAAGAGAGAACGATGATGAAAATTTTATGTGACTCCGCAAGTGATTTGAGTCTATCTTATATAGAAGAAAACAATATTCACCTTTTCCCTTTGACAATCTCCATTGGGGAAGATGAGTACCGCGATATTTTTGAAATAACCACTGATAAAATTTACGACAGTATTTTAGCCGGTATTCGCCCTAAAACAAGTCAGGTTTCTTTATCTGAGTTTGTTGACCAATTTTCCGCTATGGCAAAAGCAGGAGAGAGTGGTATTTATATTAGCTTGTCGTCGAAGTTATCAGGAACTCACCAAACAGCCTTATTAGCTTATCGCGCAGTTAAAGAAGATTACCCAGACTTTGACTTGAGAATTGTCGATTCTAAAAGTGGTTCAATCGGTACAGGCGTTATTGTCATTGAAGCTGTTGACTACTTACAAGCTGGAAAAGATTTAGATACTATTGAAAACCGCTTATTATTTATGGCGGATAATTTGATGACCTTATTTACTATTACTGACCTCAATTATTTAGCAGAGGGAGGGCGTATTTCTAAAACGTCTGCCTCAATTGGGTCACTCTTACAAATTAATCCCGTACTTGTTTTAGTAGATGGGGCTGTAGAAGTTGCTGAAAAAATTAGAGGGAAAAAACGCGTTGTGAAACGTATTCTCGATATTTTAGATGAAGAAGCCGATCAGCTGTCCTTGCAGACAGTGGGTATCGCTTATAGCAATGATTTAGAATCAAAAGAAAAGCTAGAAGCGGCTATTGCTGATAAGTTCTCTCCCAAAGCCATTGTTGCTCGCCCAGTAGGCGCAACAATCGGTTCCCATACTGGATTAGGAACACTCGGTGTAACTTTCCTTAAAAAATACAGCTAAAGCGGTCTTTGCAAACAAAAAATAGCTTTCAAAGACCGCTTTTCATTTATACAACACCCTTTAAACAACAGTTGCAATATATATGAGAAATTTGTATAATATTACTTGTAATGTTTATAGAGCGGTCATGGCGGAATGGCAGACGCGCCAGCTTGAGGGGCTGGTGGGGGCAACCCCGTGGAGGTTCAAGTCCTCTTGGCCGCATAAAAATCAGAATAGGTAAAAAGCCTGTCCAAATTGGACAGGCTTTTTCTATGTTAATACCCATGCTTTCTGTTAGTTGCTGTATAAAGTTGGGGTGTGGTTCTGTAAACAACTAGTAGGACTACAATGGTAAAGAGGCCGGTAGCCAATGCACTAGCACCATTCAAGACGATAGAGTAGAACCACGGGCTCCAATCTTCTGGTGCATATTGTCCCCAAAAATAATAGCCTGCAATCGTATGCCAGAAGTAGCGACCAATGACTCCAACTAGAGTAGCGATAGTGATATACATGGTTGACATGCCCCAGTTTTTTGCCGCAATAGCTTCTTTAGTTTGAGTAGACCAAAGTCCCGCTAATCCTGAAAACCCAAAGGCGATAAAATACTCAATAAATCCTTGAAGAGGGGTAAGAATATCAGCGTTACCGACGAAAATGTGTAAGACTCCCCAAAGGAAACTTGCTACAAATCCTGGGCCGAGTCCACGACGTAAACTATAAAGGATCAAAACAGGTTGGCCAACTGTTATAGAAAAGCTAGGGCCAATATCTAAAGGTACGAAAGAAAGGGCGGTTGCTAAGGCAGCCATAATGGTTCCTTCAATCCAAATATTTAAATTTTTTGACATAAAAAAATCTCCTCCTTATTGTAGAATGGAACAGACCTACTACAAAGGAGAAGAATACATAACGTGTTCTTTACTCACACAATCCCTACGCTCGTGTTAACGAAGTCAGGTTCGAAGGGTTAGAATTTTCATTCAGTCTCAGCCAGTGAAGGCACCCCTTTGTGATAAGTGTTCTATTCAGTTAAGTCATACTTTATCACAGACTATTTGCTAATGCAACACCTTAGCAAGAACTGTCTTATTTTTCATCAGTGTTATCCTGTTTAGCCATCAGTTTCTTTTGTTTTTGGCGATTAATAATAAAGTCAATAACCGCTCCAATAGCGATACCGATGATAAAGCCTAACGTCATTTGGTTTAAAATAAGACCAATGACCATCCCTGAAAACATCCCAATAATGGTAAATAGGAAGGTATTCTCGTTCTCTTTTTGAAGTTGCTCCTCAGCAGGCGTCAAGCGTGATGAATCGAATACGCTTGTTACTTTAGGTTGAATATTACGTTTTTGGATTTGACTATTTTTTCGTTTTGCCACAGTAAGATCGTCCTTTCTAACTAAAAGATCTTACTTATGATAGCAAGAAAAGCTCATTTTGTGAACCTTTCAAAAATTAGTCTTCTGGGTCAATCTTAATCGGTTCTTCTTCTTTAAAATCATAATGACCATTCTCATGGATTTCAAAAGCATCATCTTTTGGCTCATAACCAATATCAAAATAAGCTTGGGAAATATCCATACGAGGGAAGCGATTGTTAGAAACGCCATTGACTAGTAGGAAGGGTTGCTTTAAGTCAGCTGTTAAACAACAGTCTATTAAATGACACATATCGCCTTTTGAAAGGTGTGTCGCTAATCCATCAGCATTCGCTACGCCGGGACTAATATCGCTGTCAAAGCCACCGATACGAATTCCAATAAATTCCTTCCCATACTTATAGGCATGATAGCTAGCTAGAGCTTCCATATAGACTTTAGAAACGCCATACAAATCTTCAGGATGAGGGTAGTCACTCGTTTTGACTTGGACGTTTTCAGGATAGCCGCCTATGGCATGAACAGAGCTGGCAAAAATAGTTCGTTTAACAGAGCTGCCTTCCTTAACTGCCTCTTTAAACATATTATGGGGTACTTTGTAATTTAAATCTAATAGAGAATCGTAAAAATCTGCATCGGGTCGAGGGTCTCCAGCAAGATGAATCAGATAATCAATACCGTCTAGTAAACCAGTGACATTCTCAGGATCAATCAGGTCTATTTCTTTTAAACGCGAGCCATTTTTTAAATGATCAGGAAAATCAGTGAGATCGACATCAACTAAGGTTAAGTCGTGTTTATCTTTTAGATGTTCTGTTAAAACTGTGCCAATATTTCCAGAAGCACCGGTTATCAAAATGTTAGCCATTATTTATCCTCCTCATATGGTTACTTTCTAACAATAAGGTATGCTTCTTTCTATCAAAAGTCAAAAGATAACATTTCCTTAAAAGCAATTTTAAAATAAGGAAAGAAAAGTGATAATGCGTTATACTAAAACAGAATGTAAGAGAGAGGGCGTGATCAAATGCCGGAAATGGATTATGAATTATATATGGATACTGCCGTTTTAGCAGGCAAGATTATGTTGGAAAGTAATGCAGAGACCTACCGTGTGGAAGAGACCGTTACACGCATTCTTCAAAAAACAGACCTGGAAATGATTGACGCTATTGCGATTACAACAGGTTTGATTGCGACACTTGATAATTCAAATATGGATGCTATTACGGTCGTTAAGCGCATTTCTAATCGAACGACTAATTTAAATAAAATAACACGGGTTAATGATGTCTCACGTAAATTTACAGAAGGTGCGATTACGATTCAAGAGGCTTATTCATTTTTGCAAAACATTGATGATATCCAATACAATTCATTTCGTAAAAATTTGGCAACCTTTATTTTTGTGCAAATGATTTTCTTAATGTATGGTGGAACTTTCTTTGACTTTGTTTTCTTAATGCCAGTATCTGCATCGATTGCATGCATTACACATTATGGAAGAAGATGGATGGTTAGACCCTTTATTCTAGACATGGTTGCTAGTTTTTCTATCGCTGTCCTGACGACCTTTATGCAACGCGTCTTGCCCTTTAATATCCAGTTTGATTTATTAATTATTGCAGGAATCATGCCATTATTACCTGGTACTGCCATGACAAATGGGGTTCGGGATATTTTTAAGGGTGATTATATGTCTGGTGGTGCAAAAGTGCTTGAAGCGTTTGTGATTGCCATCTTTATCGCACTTGGAATTGGTGCAGGATTAGTAGTAGGAGGGATAGGCTAATGATGATTGTAATGCAATCGCTGATGGCTTTTATTTCTGTTTATTTCTTTGCCATTCTTTTGGAGGCTCCTAAACGCTCGTTAATATACGCCGCTTTAACAGGAGCAAGTGCATGGTTTGTTTACTTGTTGGCAGGCCAGTTTTATGAAAAAGTTCCCTCAACATTATTAGCGGCAGTAGTGGTATCGTTTTTATCCCATTATTTTGCTCGCTATTTAAAAACACCAGCAACGGTTTACTTTTTACCTGGTTTTATTCCATTAGTGCCGGGGGAAGCAGTGTATCGAGCCGTTTTTTCATTTATAAATGGGGATTATCCCCATGCTGAGATGCAATTAACAGAGGCAGTTATGGTATCAGGTGCGATTGCCTTAGCGATTTTTGTAGTGGATGCGATATTTAGTTTACAAGCTCGCTTAATTGTTATTAGTAAAGTGAAACGGCAAAATAAATTGTAATGTAATGAAATAGTCTCGTAATCAAATTAATAACTTATGACGTGTTATAATATGCTAGAGTATAATGCGGAGGGAGAGAAGAATGATGTCTGAAGAAAAAGAAACGCGTGTTAATCGCCATAAAAAAAATAAGCAATCACCTTTAATAAAAAAATTATCGATTGGTTTAGTTGTAGTAGCTGCTCTAATATTAGGATTTGAGTTCTTGTTTGGAGGATCAGACAAAGATTCTGGTCAGTTCGGACAAAATGGTGATAATCAATCGTTTGTTATACCGCCAAAGGATAGCTCATCGTCACACTTAGACGATTCATCTGACGAAGAAGAGTCAGACCAAGAAGAGACAACCTCCGACGAAGAGGAAGAAACGCGTGATGATGAGGAAGCTTCGAGTGACTCGGTTGATGATTCAGAAATCAATGAAGTGCCTTCGGATGATTCGAATGTTATTCGAGCTTATGTTGGAACTTGGGAGCCAATTGGAACACAACAAAGTGAACCACATGTTACTCAGTTTGATGAGACAAGTGTTGATTGGGCAGAGATGAAAGAAGCAAGCGCTCAAACAACAGGTGTTTCAGTAGCTAACATGGTTGTGAATTGGATCGGAAGAAATAACGATGAACAAAAGGTAACGGTGACTTTCACTGATTCAACGAGTGGACAAATCTATAAAGTCTATTTATCTTGGGTGGCTAACGAAGGTTGGCAGCCGACACGTTATGAAGAATTAAAGGCAATATCTTAAATAAAAAGCGGATTGTGGAATTTAGCTTCTTTATAGTGGACCCAAAAAGTTAGACTAAATTTTATGAGAGTTGACCGATTAGTCAACTCTTTTTTAATACATGCAATTTGGCTTAATTCCTGTTGTCGACAATACTTCTCATAAATTTCAATCTGTCAAGAGTAGTAGCGGAGCGACTCTTGATAGATTGAAACTTTATGTGAAACTATGAAAAGACAATGGAATTAGTATATTGGCTGCGATACTGGACGGGGCTTAGCCATCCTAGTTTCTCTTTAATTCGTTCTTCATTATAATAGTTAATATAGGTGGTAATTGATTCAGCCAATTCTTCAAAACTATGATAAGTTTGACCATAATACATTTCTTGTTTGAGTATACTAAAGAAATTTTCCATTGGTGAATTGTCATAACAATTCCCTTTTCTAGACATACTTTGGAAGATATCATTATCTTTTAAAGTTTTTGAATACCGTTTCATTTGATAAGCCCAGCCTTGGTCTGAATGAAACGTTCTTCTGAATATGCAATCATTTGTACGTTCTATAGCTGTCTTCAAAGCTTCCATCATACTTTCACCGTTAGGCCGTTTTGTTATTTGAAAACTGATGATTTCGCTATTGAATAAATCCATATAAGGATCTAAATAAAGTCTGCCTGTCTGAGTGTTGCCTAACTGGTCCATATAATAGTATTTGAATTCAGTTGTATCAGTCGTAATTTTTTGATGTGGAACTGATGTGTTAAAACGTCGTTTTAAACGATTTGATGCTACTTTCCCTACAGTCCCCTTATAAGACTTATACTTTCTGCTTTTGTGTGAGAAGGCAGTTACAAGAATGCCTAATTCACGCATTAAGCGTAATACTTTCTTCCGATTTATGTGATAACCTAATTTTTTTAACTCGGGAGTCAGTCTTTTATACCCATAATCTTTATTTTTCTCTCTTAGTTTTAGTAAAGCATCTTTGTAAACTTTATCCTTGTCTGGGCGTTTAGATTGCTTCCTAATATAGTGATAAGTTGCCTTTGGAAAGCCAGTTACTCTCAAAATATCAACTAATTTGAATTTATTAATATTATGGAGATTGTAGATTGCTTGAACTATTTGTTTCTTTGTTGCTGTTTCTCTGCTTCCTGCAATCTCCCTAATTCCTTTAAAAATTCATTCTCGATTCTCAAATCACGATTTTCGTTTTCAAGTTGTCTCAGACGCTCAACGTTTACATCTTCTCTAGTTATATTCTTTGGATCCTGAAATACTTTCTTATCAGCTTTCTTCCGTCTACCCATTTTCGGTGGCCTACCTCTCTGTTCTGATAAGCCATCGACGCCTTTCTTGAGGATAGTAGTGCGCCAATTACAAATTAAACTAGGGTTATTCATCCCTAATGAATTGGCTACTTCTCGATAACTCATCTCTGTTGTTTCATATAATTTTACAGCACTAAGCTTAAAATCAACAGAGTAATGAGTTTGATTCTTACTACGTTTCAGTCCTTCGATTCCAAATTGTTGATAGCTATTAACCCATCTTCTTACAATAGATTCTTGTATATTATATTTCTTTGCTACCACTAGGTAGCCACCATAGTTCCCCAGATAATGTTTTACAATTTCCAATTTAAATTCTAGTGAATATTTTGCCATAAAAATAAACCCCCAAAAGTTAGATTTTTGGTCTAACTTTTGGGGGCCTCTACACTTCCACAACCCGCTTTTTTTGATTAATGATACACACGTTTGAGTTGTGTTTTTTTTACGTTTACCAACTAAAAGAGGAACGGTTTCGAGTTTGACGTCTGTATACTCTAAGCCAAACCATTTAATCGGTGATAGGGCAATTTTTTTGATGGTTAATTTAATCTGCATCACAAAGCGGTCGAGAGAAGATAGTTCTGAGTCAGTGGAAAGCTCTTCACGAACAAGAACAAAACAGAAGTCTCCCACATTCCGATTTGATTCAGCAGTTGTCCAAGGCTGCGGTTGATTTTCTATTTCACCAGCTTTCATCAAATCAATAACGACCTGACGCAAGTAAGTGCTGACTTGTTGTTCAATTCTAAAACCGAGATGCAATTGGACTTTAATAATGTAGTTTGTATCGAATTTTTCAACGACATATTCCATCGTTCTTGGTTGGTCAGTTACATCTACATTGACAAACCAATACACCTGAGCGCGCTTTGGTTGCTTATCGAAGATGGAATACATGACTTTACTATACACATAGCCAGGTCTAGCCTTGCTCGTTAAATAAACCAAATTAGTGGCATACATCGGAATAGAGTTGTCATCTCTAATTGCTTTAATACGGTCTATGAAGTCACTTAGTGGCACTTCTTTTGCAACATTACGCTCAATATTAAATGCTCGGTTCCAAACCATCATGATACCGATAATAAGGAGTGCCATAATCACGGTAACAAATCCACCATGGAAGAATTTAGTTACACTCGATGCGAAAAAGGCGAGTTCTAAACCACCGAAAAATAATAAAATAGGAATAGAAATGAATTTTGAAATATGCTTCATTGTTAAGTAGTTGTAAAGTAAAATCGTCGTCATTAACATGGTAATCGTAATAGCTAATCCATAAGCGGCTTCCATATGATGAGAGTTTTGGAAGTAAAGAACGACAGCCATACAAGAAAACCATAAAAACATAATGGGACCAAAAAAGCGACCAATTAGTTCGGTACCAAAGCGTTGAATCAAAAATAGAAAACTAATAATAATTAAGGTAATGATAATAACCGTTTGTTGGCTACTACCAAACGTATCAACATAAAATGGAATACCTCGCAACCCCTCTATAGCAGTTGTAACAGTAACAGCTGGTGTTAAAATACCATCAACCAAAAGGGACGAGCCGCCGATAATAGCGGGGATAATCAACCATTTCGCTTTTTTACGAATGAGCGCATAAAGAGAGAAAATACCACCTTCACCGTGGTTGTCGGCTCTCAGAGCGATTCCAACATATTTGACAGTGGTAAGAAGCGTGATTGTCCAAAAGACGAGTGAAAGCGAACCGTAAATAAACTACTTAGAAATTGAAGCCAATCCACCATTCCCACTAATGAGTGATTTCATAACATACAATGGTGATGTACCGATATCGCCATAGACAATACCGATTGTGACAAGTAATCCAGCAAGTTTTAATTTATTTTGCTGATTGTCGGATGTTTTGCTTTCCATTTTTGATACTCCTCTAAAATAATGCTTATTATAGGTTTTTAGTGGGATTAGTCAATCAAAATATCTTGATTTTTTTCAAAAAAAATAAGCTTATAAACCTTGAGTTTATAAGCTTTATCGGAACATTATTTACATTTCCGCATCATATTGAATTTCCATTGCCTTCATGTCTTGAAAACTCACTTGATCAAGTGCTTTTGACGCTAAGAACAAGTTGAAATCGTCTCTGGCATTGTGGTCTGCAGCATCCCAAACAGCAAAGTCTGCTTCCTCAGATTCTTCCCAACTTAAGTCATCTTGAAAATCAAGCATACCAGAACGCCATTCTTGATAAGCCTCATAAAGATCAGCTCTCATTTTTTCACCTTCTAACGTAAAATAAAAATCATTTCGTTTAGTCGATTTTCGATATCGACGATGCCACGCATGAAACCAGCAGCTTCAAAAGCTTTCCGCGCTTCTAAGTTGCCCATGTCGACCAGACTATATATTTTATCATAGTTTTCAAAATTTTCAGCTAATTCTAAAAAGCTTATGAGAGTTTGTCTACCATAACCTTTTTCTTGCATCCATTGATCGATAAAAATATCAACAATGCGAATACGGTTTTTATTGTTTTCGAATCTGAAAATAAGGAAACCGATAATTGTTTTATTTAATTGAACTGCTAATGGAATGAGTGTTTCGGGTTCGATGTAAGCACGGGATAAATGTTCTGCCACGGACTTGCTATATTTTTCTTGCCATGCTTGTGGTGATAGAGCTAAGCAAGCGTCAATATTCTCTTTGCTAATATTAACTAAGTCAACCATGCGACCATCCTTTCTACTAATATGTGTAACACTATTATAAAGGAATGTAAGGGAAATGTCAGTCTCAACATGGTATGATAGGACATAGAGAGAACGTATTTTTTTAGAAAAGGTAGGTAATCCTATGAGCGCTTCAAAAAGAAGAGAGGCTATTATTTCCATTTTAGAAAATGAAACGAATCCAGTTGCAGCAAGGCAACTGGCAGATGAATTTCAAGTGAGTCGACAAATTATTGTGGGCGACATTGCTTTGTTAAGAGCTGAGGGGAATGAAATTTTATCAACACCAAGAGGCTACTTATACGGAGACAAAGACGTTATTTTAAATGGCTTTACAGCCAAGCTAGTGTGTCAACACTCAGAAAGTCAAACCCGTCAAGAGTTAGATATTATTGTTCGACATGGTGGGGAAGTGTTGGATGTTCAAGTTGAGCACCCGCTCTATGGATTGTTATCAGGTGTCTTGCGAATAAAAACAATCCATGATGTAGATGCCTTTATTGTTGATATGGTGAACAATAAAAGTAAGATGTTATCTTCACTGACTGACGGTATTCACATTCACACTGTAAAATGCAAGGACAAGCAAACCTTTGATCAGATTCAAGATGCTTTAAAAAAGGTGGGTATCCTGTATCAATAATTTGGTATCGGTAAAACTGTGTTGACTTTTTAATATGTCGTATTATAATAAATGGGGCAGGTGTCTTGACACCTGTAAATATGACATGTGAAGGAAGGGTTTTAATTTATGAATAAACGATCACGCACAGGAACACTAACAACGGCCGCCTTATTAATTGCGGTTGGCATTTTAATCCCTATGATTTCCCCCTTAAAAATTGTTTTGGAGCCAGCCTCCTTTACATTGGCAAGTCATGTGGCTACATTTATTGCCATGTTTATATCTCCCTATGTCGCTCTTGCGGTTGCTTTTGGTACAGCAATGGGATTTGTTCTAGGTGGATTTCCCATTGTGATTGCATTGCGAGCAGCTAGCCATATGATTTTTGCCTTTCTTGGCGCTAAGTATCTGGAAGCTAAGCCTGAACTTATTATAGATACTAAAAAGAGCTGGTTATTTAACTTATTAATTGGATTATTACATGCGACTTGTGAAGTTATTGTGGTTAGTATTTTTTATTTTGCTGGTAATTTAACTGCAGCGTACTACGATAAAGGACTGCTCACATCAGTGATGTTACTCGTTGGTGTTGGGACAGTGATTCACAGTATGGTTGATTTTTGGTTGGCTCAAATTGTATGGAAAACACTAAAAAGAAGAGGCTAAGGCCTCTTCTTTTTTAAACTTTTCTTAATCGGCCTCAGGGCTGAGGAAATAAAAGAAGATTTAGTTTAAAATGAGGGAGAAAAGGAGGTCAGGAAAAATGAGAAAAAGAAATAAATCATTATTATTACTGACAACACTATTAACTATGGGAAGTAGTGCCATATTCCCTATCTATACTCAAGCGAGTTCAAATGGTATTGATACGACGGTTGTTAATGAGAAATGGGGCAAACCAACTTTCGTATATGGCGGAGGCTTGTCAGAAGCTCAGATTGAAGAAACGATGACCCTGCTAAACATTGAAAATCCTGATAATGTTCATTCATTTGCTGTTACGGGTGAGGATTTACAGCATTATTTAAACGATGGTGAAACGGACACATCAGCGATGATTTCATCTGTTATTGTGCAGAAGCAAGATGCAGGCAAGGGTGTGGAAGTCGTTATTCAAACGCCTGAAAATATCACTCAAATTACAGCAGATCAATACATCAACGCCGCTATCACAGCTGGGGTTTCAGACGCTAAGATTAGTGTGGCGAGTGTGAGTCGTGTAACAGGTGAGAGTGCCTTAACAGGTATTTATAAAGCATTTGATGCAAATGGTGAAGAATTAGAACAAGACCGTATGGAAGTGGCTCAAGAAGAATTGGAAACAACGAACCAAATCGTTCAAGAAAATGAAGGTGTTGAAGGATTTGATGGCTCGCAACTTGATCAAGCTATTATTGAAATTAAACAATCATTAGCTGATCTGAAAGAAAGCCAAGGTGAGCTAGCTACCCGCGAAGATATTGAACGTATTATTAATGAAGCATTGGCTAATGCTAATTTAGGCGATTATGTGACTCAAGAGCAATTTGATCGTTTGCTAGATTTATTTGAGAAATACCAACAAACCTCTGCTATTGATTCGCAAGAAGTAAAAGACCAACTAACTGACCTTGCAAATAGTGTACAAGACAAAGTCTCTGACTTAATTACGAAAGCAGAAAAAAATGGCGTTATGGATAAAATTGCTAAATTCTTCCAGGATATTTGGCAAGCGATAACCGGTCTATTTAACTAGAAAAAAGCTGTCCCTTCGCATGGGGACAGCTTTTTTTATAAGGTATAAATAAATTCTGCAAACTGCATCATAAATGGAATCGTAAAAATAGAGAATATAGAAGTCAGAACAACAATTCTAGCGCCGTATTCATAGTCGCCACCAAACAAACGACCGAGTATAGCCGTATTAACTGCTGCTGGTGCTACCGAAGCAATCGTCAAGACGATTTCTACTTCAAAGTTATTAATTGGTAACAGATAAATCATTAAAATAGCAACAAGCGGTGTAAAAATTAGTCGCATAAAGACAGTTAAATAGGCCGACTTATTTTTAAAAATGGTCATCAAGTCACTATTAGCAAGGTAGCTACCAATAATCATCATGGCTAGTGCAGTCTGTAAGGAGGCGACATTACTAACCGCCGTCCACATAAATTGAGGAAGGGGAAGCTGGCTGATGTAGATAGTAAGACCAATGACAGCCCCAATCATACCAGGATTAGTGAAGGCTTTCTTTGGAGTCATAGCTTTTTTATCGCCTGAAATGAGTGCGCGACCATACGTCCACTGCAAGATATTATTACACATAATATATGGCGTTAAGAAAAAGACACCTTCATGACCAAAAAGTGCGATAACAATGGGAATACCAAAAAAACCAGAATTTGCAAAAGTTGCTGCATATTTTTCAATACGTTGGTCTTTTTTGAAAATAAATTGATTGATAAAAATACGACCGATAATTGTAGCGAGTGCTGCAACTACGGCCCAACCAAATAATTTTAAACGAGCTAAATCAAAATTAGCATTAAATGAAGCGATCATAGATGCTGGCATAACAAACATGGCTAAAATAGTGGAGATTTGTCTCGCTCCCTCACTGTTTATCACTTTCGTTCGAACAAGTACAAATCCAAAGGCAATCAACAATGACATCGTCATCATCTGATTAAATAGAATAGCAAACATACTCAAATGACAGGCTCCTTTCTTTGAAAAAACGAATGATAGCCCTATAATAACATAAGATAATACAGATTTTATGGAAGAATTGTTTTATAATAAGGAAGTAATAAAAACAAATGTTTTGGAGGCATGTCACAGATGCAAAATCAGCCCTTGTCATTCGTTCGGGTGGGACCACAGCAATATCGTTGTGAAGAAGGCGCCATTGACGAATTAACACATCAACTTTACCAGATGAAAGCTAAAAAAATACTGATTGTTCACGGAAACTTATCATGGAAGAAAGCACGCCCTTATTTTAAAAGTATTTACCGGTCTAACTTTTCAATTGAAGAATACCAATTCAGTGGCGAGTGTACGGATCCGACAATAAATAGCATTAAAACAGTGATTGAAGAGTCCAATGCTGATGTTGTTATTGGAGTAGGTGGCGGGAAAATAATGGATACGGTTAAGTATGCCGCTTATTTAGCTAATCGTTGCCCATTTGTTTTAGTCCCAACTTTAGCAAGTAATTGTGCACCTTGGACACCGGTGAGTGTTCTTTATCATGAAGATGGCAGCTTTGATCGCTTGGATGTCCTTCCTATTCAAGCCTTGCTTTTACTCATTGAACCGCGTTTAATTTTTGATGCGCCGAGGGATTACTTTATTGCAGGTATGGCAGATACGTTAGCTAAATGGTACGAATCAGATGAAATTTTAAGTCAACCTCATCTTCAAACACAACCATTCTTAACTATGGCTCAGACAGCTGCGCAATTGTGCCAACAAACCATCTTGGAAAAGGGTGGGAAAGCACTTGAGGACCTTGATCAAAATCACTTAACGGCAGATTTTGTTGCAGTGAGTGAGGTTATTATTTCTATTAGTGGGTTAGTAGGAGGATTTGGTGATGACTTGGCACGAACAACAGTTGCTCATGAAATTCATGACGCTCTTACAATTTATCCAGAAGCACATCACTTTCTTCATGGCCATAAAGTGGGCTATGGTATTCTAGTGCAGTTATCCTTGGAAGAAAAATGGGATGAAATTACCCGCTTACGTCAGTTTTATACTAGCTTGGCTATTCCGATATCATTAGCTGATATGAAACTGGATTATTTAACAGATGAGGATTTAACGGATATTGCCAATCGTGCTAGCTTGCCAGAGCTACCGGTTCATAACTTACCTTATCCAGTTAATGCTGAAAATCTTGTTCAAGCTATTAAAAAGCTAGAATCTTTTTAATTTTTAGCGGTATATTTATTTGAAATAAGGTATAATGGATAAACATCACATCTATTCGAAAGGACTTTCAAACGTTGAAAATTCAAGAGAATCAAATTAAGTTGTTAGTTGAAAAGGCGCAAACGATTAAAGAACGTGCCTATGTTCCTTATTCACATTTCCCAGTTGGTGCAGCAGTTCTTTACAAGGATGACACCATTATTCAAGGCGTAAACGTTGAAAATGTATCATTTGGAGCAACCAATTGTGCGGAGCGAACAGCCTTGTTTACAGGAATTGCTAATGGCTATTCAAAGGAAGATATTGTAGCGATTGCAGTATCAGCTAATACAAAGGATTACATTACACCATGTAGTATTTGCCGCCAAGTAATGGTAGAACTCTGCCAAGCAGATACACCCATTTACTTGACCAATGGTAATAATGATATTAAGGAAGTAACGGTTGACGAACTTGTACCGTATGCATTTTCTACATTAGATAACTAAAAACAGATCTGGGATTTTTCCCAGATCTGCTTTTTTTACAATTTAATTAAGAAATAAGCGATAAAACTCATGATTAAGAAATGGATACTGATTCCAACTAGACTTTGGTAAAAGGTGCGGTTAACCGTCGATTTCCGTTCCATTGTAAACAGGCTACTAATAAATGAAATAACATAGGAAATAGCATGCAAGATAACAATTAACAGACATGGAATAGCTAGCGCTAGAGGTAAAACCAAAGCTAAAAGGAAAGTAATGATTAATACAAAAAAGAAAAAGGTATTGCTAGCTGTATATTGCGTTACCCAGTGATTAAAATTAACCCGCTCAGTCGCGGCTGCTTTTTTGAATAGGAAGCTAAAGAATGCTAGCAGTAGGAAGTAAATGACAAAAAAGACGCTCGCTTTCCAGAACCACTGCATAGGCTGAAATTTGACAGTCAGAGTAGGTAAAATGGAAATTGACATCATAAAATGATAGGCCTCATCTAATGCGCCAACGACCTTGGTGACAATGCTTGCTGAGAGTAACGAGGCAAGTAAAATGGACACATAGCCAAAACCTGCTGTATGTTCCGTTTCAGAAACACTAATGGGGTCTGAGAAACGATGAATATGGTAGTTCACATAGCTAACGACTGCATGAGCTAGTTTTGTAAAACTAAAGCTTTTTTCTAATTTTCTTGATTTAACTTCTTGATTAAAGATATAAGGTTCAGGATTTAGTGTTGCATCTACAGCTTTGCTTTCAACTTGTGTTAAGTCAGAATCACACATCGGACAAACCGTCGCATCCTCGGGGATAATACTTTGGCAAAAATAACATTCTTTCATCGGACATGGTCTCCTTTATATTCTCTTCTTACCTAGCATAAAGGAGTTTAATTTGAAAGACAAGAAGAAATCACTTTTAAAGCTAGTCAAAATTCTTGAAAATAAAGCTTTTCTTTTTTATAAGAAGGTGCTATAATGATTTTTATGCGACGAGGCGACTTGCAATGTTAATCATTGCAGTTGATGCGGGACATACGTGCTTAGCACACCACAGGAAGTGGATGTATGATAAAGATGGATGTGAACCATTCTTTATCCATGAGTAATCATGCCGCAATAAAGAGCCATCACTCATTTTAATGAGTGGTGGCTCTTTTTCTATTTCTACTCATATTGTTTCTTAAACGATAGCTACACTGCTATAATTAATATGAAATAAGGGTTACTTAAAGGAGGAGAAAACATGAAGAAGGGCCTTAGTGTCATTATTGTTTTATTAGCATTTATTTTATCGGCTTGTACTGACCAAGGTGGGAGCACGAATAGTTATTCGCCTGGTATGGTTGGTGACTATCAAGAAAATAGTTTGGATGGGGAATCGAATTTAATCGGTGAAAAGGTCATTAAGACAGTAACTTTGAATTATGAAACACTAGTCTTTAGCGAAACACTATCGCATATTCAAGAGACAATTAATGCTCACCAGGCATATATTGAATATTCTTATGAATCAAGTTACTCGCCATCAGGCACATTTGGACCTGATGCAAGAGAGTACAAACGTGTTGAATACACCTTGCGTGTGCCAACAGAAAACTTAAGTAACTTTTTAAAAGGGCTTGAGGGAATGGAGGCAACGAAGGTAAGTGAGCAAATTGGATCAGAAGATGTGACCCAAACTTATCGTGATACAGAAGCACGGATTGAAGTATTGAATCAAAAGGAAACGCGCTTAACGGAATTATTAGCAGAAGCAACGACGATTGAACAAATTCTGCAAATTGAGGATAATTTAAGTAATACAATCGCTGAACGGGAGAGTTTACAGACGCAACTGGAATCGATGGATGATTTAATTGCCTATACCGAAGTTTATCTAACCGTTTCTGAACGACAACGTTTGTCTGAGACACGCGGTAGTGGCATATCTTTCTGGTCGCGGTTAAAAGAAGCAGTACTAGATTCTATTTTTGTTTTCTATTATTGGTTACAAGATGCGGTTATTTGGTTGGTTTATGCTTTGCCATTCTTAATTATTATTGGCTTGTTACTGTTGCTTTTCATGGGAGTGAGCCATTGGTTCCAACAAACAAGCTTCTACAAGAAAAGGGAAGAAAGAAGAGAAAAAGCATTAGTGGCACAACGTGAGCGATTGGCAAACCGTAAACGTACAAGCTCACCGTCAATAAAACCTGTCGAAAATAAAGTAAAACAGCCAACAGAAGCCGAAGATAAAAAAGAAACACCGCCTTCAGACCAAGGTAAATAGTTATGAAAGGAGCATTTCGATAAGAAATGCTCCTTCTTTTTATAGCCAATATTAGGTGTTCTTGTGTTATGATTATCTTAATAGAGGAGGGCTGGAAAATGACTAAAAAGAAACTTTGTGTGATATCTTTGGATGCGTTTGGTGATGCTGATTTGGAGTATGCAGCAACACTACCTCATTTTAAACGTATTATGGCTAAAAGTGCTCAAGTAACGGGTGTGCGGACGGTTTATCCATCGCTTACTTATATGGCACATACATCCATTGCGACAGGTATGTATCCAGATAAACATGGTATTATTAATAATACTCATTTACAGCCAGAACGTTTAGATCCTGACTGGTATTGGTATGCAGATGAAATCAAAACACCAAGTTTTTTTGACGTTGCGAAAAAAGCAGGTTACACAACAGCATCTATTTTATGGCCAGTAACTGGGAGAAGTAAGTCAATTGATTATAATATCGCTGAAATCTTCCCTAATAAACCGTGGCAAAATCAAGTCATGGTTTCTGCTTATGCCTCTACGCTAAAATATGTCCTTGAAATGAATAAAAAGTATAAGCATTTAAGAAATGGAATTGATCAACCTGAATTAGATGATTTTGTAACGGCTGTCGCGGTAGATACTATTATCAATAAGAAGCCAGATTTAATGGCGATTCATTTAGTTGACTTAGACAGTATGCGACATGAGTACGGGGTTCGTAGTAACCAAGCTAGAGAAGCGATTATTAGAATGGATGAACGATTAGGCCGATTGTTAGCTGCTATGGAAGAAGCAGGGACTTATGAGGATACTATTCTTGCGGTATTAGGAGATCATTATCAGATTGACACTCATACGGTTGTACGTCCTAATTATTTGTTTTTAGACAAAGGCTGGCTGACCGTTAATCGTAAAAATGCCATTAAATCATGGAAGGTGATTGTGAAGTCTGCAGATGGTGCAGCTTATATTTACCGAAATGATCCGTCTATTACCAATAAGATGATTTTGGATGCTTTAAAAGGTATTGATTCTCGAATTGATAACATTTATACAGCTGATGATATGAAGTGGGACGGAGCAGATTCCAACTGTATCTTTATGATTGAAGCCAAAAAAGGCTACTATTTTGCTGATGATGTTACTTATCCTTTTATGGAGAGCACAGCTAAGACGGTTAAAGGTAGAAAGCTACTGAAGGCAACTCATGGCTTTCATCCTGAAAAGAAAAATTACACAACTATGATGCTCTTATCGGGGCCAGGTATAGACGAAAAGGCGCGGCTTGATCGTGCGCGCTTAATTGATGAAGGGCCAACTTTTCTACATGCGATTGGACTGGACTATCCAACTAAAACAGATGGTCGTATTTTGCATGAACTTTTTTTGAATAAATCAATTCAAAAGCAATAGCCATATAATGGCTATTGCTTTTTTTGTTTGTACTGATTAAAAATATAAATCTTAACATTTGAGGAGAAAACTCATTAAAATGTTAGTGATGTATACATGAGATATCTACATGACTATACATATATTGTAAAAACGATAAAAACATATTGAATGTGCTTTCAATTTGACTAGAAAGCTGTTATATGAAAAAACTGTGAACAAATCCTATCAATTTGTTCGTTAAAAGACTATGAAAATTGCAAGATTATTAGCAGAAATGATTTTCCAGTGTTATTATATGAATATAATCATTTTAATGACATTATCATTTAAAGAAGTGGTAAAACCATCATTTTTTTGCAGAAAGGAGCTATGTAAATATGAAAAGAAATATCTATCAAGATTTAGAAGAAGAACTTTATTTGTTTAATCATGGTAATCATTTTGAGAGTTATCACGTTTTTGGAAGTAAACGTAGTTTTGAAGATCAGTTAGATGGTTGGCGTTTCACAGTTTGGGCACCTCATGCGAAGAATGTGTGTTTAGTAGGCGATTTCTCTCAATGGGAAAGCATAGAAATGGAAAAAATAGGTGATACGGGAGCTTGGTCGGTGTTCACACAAGTAGCCACAGAAGGAGACTGCTATAAATACCAGATTGAAGACCAACATGGCCGCCATTTCTTAAAGATTGATCCCTATGCTCATGCCTTTGAGGTCCCTCCAAAAGATGCCTCACTCGTTAGCGATTTACCTGATAGAAAATGGCGAGATGGCAGATGGCAGGCCAATAAAAAGCGAAAAAAAATCTATCAAAAACCTCTTAATATCTACGAAGTTCATTTTGCTTCATGGCGCCGCCATCCTGACGGTCGTTCATATAATTTCAAAGAGTTAGCAGCTGAATTAATTCCGTATGTGAAAGAAATGGGCTATACCCATATTGAATTCATGCCGGTTATGGAACATCCTTTAGAAGCATCATGGGGTTATCAAATAACAGGTTACTATGCTGTTGCAGCTAGATATGGAACAGTCGAAGACTTTCAAGCTTTTGTAGAAGAGGCACATAAAAATGGTATAGGTGTCATTGTTGATTGGGTACCAGGACATTTTTGTCGTAATGACTACGCACTGGCCTATTACGATGGTAGCCCGACTTTTGAGTACCATGATATCAATCGGGCCAATAATGTGAGATGGGGCACCTTAAATTTTGATTTAGGTAAGAATCAAGTTCATAGTTTCTTAATTTCCAATGCTATTTTCTGGATTAAAGAGTGCCATGTTGATGGTATTAGAGTAGATGCTGTATCTAACATGCTTTACCTGGATTATGATGAAGGTCCTTGGACACCTAATGAAGATGGTAGTAATGACAATAAACAAGGCGTTAATTTTTTGAAGAAATTAAATACCGTAGCGTTTGGTTATGATGACACAACCTTAATGATTGCCGAAGAGAGCACATCTTGGGCAAATGTCACAAAACCGGTTGAAATGGGTGGATTGGGCTTTAATTATAAATGGAATATGGGTTGGATGAACGATACATTGAAGTTCTTTTCAATTGACCCTCTTTATCGTAAGGACCATTTTAATTTACTCACTTTTTCCTTTATGTACGCTTTTAATGAGAACTTCTTATTGCCGATCTCTCATGATGAGGTTGTTCATGGTAAACGTTCTTTGCTCGGTCGTATTCCAGGTGATCGGTACAATCAATTTGCTGGTCTAAGAAGTTTACAAGCCTACATGTTTGCTCATCCTGGTAAGAAACTTAACTTTATGGGAAATGAAATTGGTCAGTTTTTAGAATGGCGATTCCATGAAGAGGTAGAGTGGGGTGTTCTTAAGCAGCCGTTTAATACCGAATACCAATTCTTCATCAAACAGTTAAATCAGCTTTATAAAGAACAGAAAGCTTTACATGAAATCGACGATTCTTATACAGGTGTTGAAATAATCGATGCAGATAATCATGCTGAAACCATCTTGTCGTTTATTAGAAAATCAGAAAAAGAACGTGATTTCTTAATCATTATTAGTAATTTTACACCTATCGAGAGACGGTCATTTGTCGTAGGTGTTCCTTATGAAGGCACATATGAGGAATTGTTAAACACGGAAATGAAAGAATTTGGTGGTACTTGGACGACTAAACAAGCGGACATGAAAACGACAGAACAAAACTATAAGCAATTCAGCCATACAATAGAAGTGACTGTTCCTGCTTCAGGAACGCTCTACATCAGACCAAAACGTATTTATGGTGTAAGTAAAAAATAGAAGGAGGGGAAGGGAAGACATCTTCCTGACAAATATGAAGAATGAAATGATCGCAATGATTTTAGCCGGTGGACAAGGAACACGGCTAGGAAAATTAACACGTGAAACAGCTAAACCAGCAGTACCATTCGGTGGACGTTACCGAATAATTGATTTTGTTTTAAGTAACTGTGCGCATTCTGGGGTTGAACAAGTTGGTGTTGTCACTCAATATGAACCGCTTGAATTAAATGACCATATTGGTAACGGTGAATCTTGGGGGTTAAGTGGACACAACCGTAATGCGACTATTTTACAACCTTATACGAATTCCGAAGGCGAAAACTGGTTTACAGGAACAGCTAATGCCATCACCCAAAACATTCCTTATATTGATTCTCAAAATCCTGAATATGTTCTGATTTTATCAGGAGACCATATTTACAAAATGAACTATTCCACAATGCTTGATTCCCATAAAGAGCGCCAAGCTGACTTAACAGTAGGGGTTATTCCCGTACCTATTGAAGAAGCTTCTCGTTTTGGAATTATGAATACAGATGAAGACCATGCCATCGTTGAATTTGAAGAGAAACCTGCAGAGCCGAAGAGCAATTTAGCCTCAATGGGTATTTATATTTTCACATGGGATAAACTCCGCAAATATTTGGTTGAAGACCAAAAAAATGGGAAACAAATGGTCGATTTTGGGCATGATGTCATTCCTGCCTATCTAAAAAATAATGAAAAGCTCTTTGCTTATTCTTTCAATGGTTATTGGAAAGATGTTGGAACCATCGAGAGTCTCTGGGAAGCGAATATGGAATTTTTAAACCCAGATCACAGCCTGCATATTCGTGATGACGAATGGCGTATTCATACGAAAAGTCCGATTGCACCGCCACAATATATTTCTGAACGCGGGCAAGTGACCAACGCGATGGTAGCAGATGGCTGTTATGTTGATGGTTTGGTAGAAAATTCAATTGTTTCTCAAAATGTCCAAGTTGGCCAAGATAGCCAAATATCAGATAGTATTATTATGGCTAATGCGAAAATAGGAAAAAATGTTGAAATTGCCTATGCCATTATTGGTGAACAAGCAGAAATTAAAGATGGTAGCCGCATAATTGGTAAAAAAGGTGCGATAGAAGTCATCGGATACGCTGAAGTGATTGGAGGAACGGATAATGAAAACAAATAGTATGTGTGCGCTCTTAAGCTTAACAGATTCAAGTAGTAAAGATTTACAACCTTTAACACGATTTAGACCAGTAGCAGGCCTGCCATTTGCTGGACGTTATCGTGTGATCGACTTCTTACTTTCTAGCATTAGTCACGGTGGGGTTGACTCTGTTGGTCTCTTTATTGGTGGAAGTGGCCGATCTATTTATGACCACATTAGAAGTGGCGCTGCTTGGGGATTAGAATCAAAACTTCGTGGTGGGATTTTTACATTCTCCCAAACCTATCTGAAACAGTTAATGGGTGACGAAAGTTTTGAAGATGATAATTTTTATGCGAATCATAAGGCATTTCTACGCAAATCATTAGCTAAATATGTCTTTGTATCAGGTGGAAAAATTGTCGCTAAAGTTAATTTAAAAAATGTTCAAGCTTTTCATGCTAGTCAAGCTGATGACGTAACGCTTATCTATAAGACGGTTCCTGTTGATGCTGTTAAAGACCATCCTTATGAAAAAATTGTGATTGCAGACAGTAAACATAAATTGAAGAGCTTGATTTCAAGTTTAGATTGGAATTACCCACAAGAGACTGTTGGGCAGAGTATGAATATGTATCTACTATCTGTCAAAACACTCTTAGATATCATTGAAAGAGCTGATCGTGAAGGAATCCATATGGACATCGATCGATTAGTTGCCTATTACTTGCCATCGCTCAATGTCAATGCTTATGAATACAAAGGGCCAATGTCAAACTTAGATTCAATTGAGGCTTATTTTGAAGCTAATATGAGCTTACTAGACAAGGCCGAATACGATAAAGTCTTTTGTGAAGGTCAACCCGTTATTACAAAGGCAAAAAGTGAAGCACCAACGTATTACTACCCTAAAGCGAATGTGAATAGTGCTCTTGTTGCAACAGGCTGTTCTATTTCCGGAACAGTTGAAGAATCATTGGTTTTTAGAAAAGTATGTGTTGAGGAAGATGCAGAAGTGCGTCATTCACTAATCATGCAAGGTGCAAAAATTGGAAAAGGTGCAATCTTAGAGTATTGTATTTTGGATAAAAATGTCACCATTGAACCAGGAGTTGTATTAAAGGGAACAAAAGATAAGCTGATTGTCATTGAAAAAAATAAACGTGTGACAGCTAAAGGATGAGTGAGAGATGAAAATTTTATTCGCAGCAGCTGAAGCAGCCCCCTTCTTTAAAACAGGGGGCTGGGTGATGTTGCCTATGCTTTACCTAAAGAACTTGTAAAACAAGGAGTAGATATTCGTGTTGTTCTCCCTTTTTACAGCAATATGCCTCAAAACTATCAAGACATGGCAGAAGACGTGCTCCATTTTGATATGAAAGTAGGCTGGAAAACCGTCTACTGTGGAATAAAAAAAATAGAATTAGAGGGTGTCACTTATTATTTTATTGATAACCAAGACTATTTTTTCCGAGGTAACCTGTACGGTGAATGGGACGATGGGGAACGCTTTGGTTTCTTTTCGATGGCGATTATTGAAATGATGGAAAAAATTGATTTTATTCCAGACATACTCCATGTGAATGACTGGCATACAGCCATGGTTCCCGTGCTGTTAGTTGATAAGTACCATTGGATTGATGCCTATCAACATATTCGCAAAGTTATTACCATCCATAATATTCGTTTCCAAGGTGTTTATTCGCCTGAAATTTTATCGAGCGTTTTCGGAACAGGTATGAATATCTTTCATGAAGATGGCGTGAAGTACGGTGATAATGTTAACTATCTAAAAGGCGGTATTAACTTCTCTGATTATGTGACAACCGTTAGTCCGACTTATGCTAACGAAATTCAAACACCTGAGTTTGGAGAAGGATTAGAAGGTGTCTTGCAATACAACAATTGGAAGATCAGAGGGATTATTAATGGCATTGATTATGACATCAACAATCCTGAAACAGATAATTTAATTCCACATCATTTTTCATTAACCGATTTTTCAGGAAAGGTTAAGAATAAACTGGCTTTACAAGAAAAATTAGGACTTCCTCAAGACGAGTCTATTCCATTGTTAGCGAGTGTTAGCCGCTTAACCGATCAAAAAGGCTTCCAATTGATTCAAGAAAAAATGCAAGAATTAATGGGAAGTCGAGACGTTCAGGTGGTTATTTTAGGAACAGGAGATCCTCAATTTGAAGATTCATTCCGATATTTCCAAAATGAGTATCCTGATAAATTTAGAGCGCTCATCGATTTTGATGTTGCTTTAGCACAGGAAATTTATGCGGCATCTGATTTGTTTTTAATGCCGTCAGCCTTTGAACCATGTGGCTTGTCGCAAATGATTGCCATGCGTTATGGCACATTACCCCTAGTTCATGAAACAGGTGGTTTAAAAGATACCGTCATACCATACAACTCCTACACTGGAGAAGGAACCGGCTTTAGTTTCTATGGATTTAACGGTTATAACTTGTTAGGAACGATTTATCGTGCGCTTGATGTTTACGAAGAACAACCACAAGCTTGGGAGTTATTAATGAAACAAGCTATGGAAAAAGACTTCAGTTGGAAACAGCCAAGTCAACACTATATCGAATTGTATCAGTCGCTATGTCAGTAACCTAAAGCTGTTACGAGGAGGAGTAAAATGGGAAAAGTGAGTATTCAGCAATTTAAAAAGGATTTTGTCAAAGAGTTTGAACAGCTATATGCTTATAGCTACGATGAGGGAACACCGAGAGAACAATTTTTGGCCCTAGGTGAAGTCATTCGCAATTACTATATGGATAACTGGAAACAAACAATTTCTGATTATAAAACGAATGAAACGAAACAAATCTTTTATTTCTCCATGGAGTTTTTACCAGGAAGAATGCTAAAGAGCAACCTACTTAATCTGGATGTTTTGAAAACTGTTCAAGATGGATTGAAAGAACTCGGTCTCAATTTGGATGAAGTGAGCCGAGGAGAAGCAGATCCTGCACTTGGAAATGGTGGATTAGGTCGCTTAGCTTCTTGTTTTATGGACTCTATTGCTTCAACAGGATTAGCAGGTCATGGAAACGGTATTCGTTATCAATATGGTCTCTTTAAGCAAAAATTTATTGATGGTTACCAAATTGAATTACCAGAAAATTGGCTGAGAAACGGTAACGTTTGGGAAGTGCGTAAAGAAAATAAAGCAGTTATTGTTCGTTTTGGTGGTCAAGTTTATCTTGAACCAGACGAAGCAGGTCGCCTTTATCCGCGTTACGAAAATACCCAAAATATTCTAGCTGTTCCTTATGACGTTCCTCAGGTTGGCTATAAAAATGGTGTTGTTAATAATCTTCGTTTATGGTCGGCAGAGATCCCTTATGGTGAAGAATATTTATTCCGAACAGAGGAAGAACGTGATGCGGTTAATCAAATTACAGAAGTTCTGTACCCGGATGACTCTAATTACGAAGGAAGACTATTACGATTGAGACAAGAGTATTTCTTCTCATCTGCAGGTGTCCAGAGTGTGATTCGTTACTTTAAGATATTGGATGAAGATTGGAGCTTATTGCCTGACAAGATTGGTATTCATATTAATGATACTCATCCTGCGCTAGTTGTCCCTGAGTTAATGCGTATTTTAATTGATGAAGAAGGCTTAACGTGGAATCAAGCTTGGGAAATTACTAAGAAAACAATTAGTTATACCAACCATACTATTCTTCAAGAAGCGATGGAACGCTGGCCAGTTGATATGATGGCTCATTTATTACCACGTATTTACCAAATTATTGTGGAGATTAATCACCGTCACATTGAGAAGAAATTACCGCTGTATGGTGAAGAATTAACCTATCGAACAGCTATTATTGACCACGATCAAATTAAGATGGCTAATCTTGCTATCATAGGTAGTCATAGTATTAATGGTGTGGCTAAACTACATACGAATATTCTGATTAATGAAACATTGCATGATTTTTATCTCATGTATCCAAACAAATTTAATAATAAGACTAATGGGATTACGCAACGTCGGTGGGTACAGTTGTCTAATCCGGCTTTAACAGAGCTATTAGACGATACGATTGGAACAGATTGGAAATGCAATCCAGAAGAACTCATTTTACTCAAAGCCCATGCAGATGATAAAACAGTCTTAGACAGGCTGGAGACAGTAAAGTTAGAAAACAAGAAACGTTTTGCTGCTTACGTTAAGAAAGAGATGGGGATTGAGATTGACCCAACGGCCATCTTTGATGTTCAAATCAAGCGTCTCCATGCTTATAAGCGTCAATTATTAAATGTTTTGCATATTTTGGAACGCTATAATCGTATTAAGGACAACCCTGATATCGCTCTACCAAAACGTGTATTTATATTTGGAGCAAAGGCTGCGCCAAGTTACCATTATGCCAAACAAATTATTAAATTAATCAATGCGGTAGCTGAAATGGTAAATAATGATCCAGAAATTAGAGACTTAATTAAGGTTGTTTTTGTGGAAAATTACGGAGTCAGCTTAGCAGAATTAATTATTCCAGCTGCTGATATTAGTGAGCAAATTTCACTAGCAGGAAAGGAAGCTTCTGGCACAAGTAATATGAAATTGATGGCAAATGGTGCTGTTACGATGGCAACAATGGATGGAGCAACCATTGAAATCCATGATGCTGTTGGCAAAGATAATATTTATATTTTTGGCCTTAAGAACGAAGAGGTTCAAAAATATTATCAAACTCAAAGTTATCATTCTCGAACCATCTATGAAGGAAATGCCAGTGTGAAGCGTGTTTTAAATATGTTAATTGACGGTTCTATTCCAGGCATCTTTAATGAAGGACAGGATATTTTTGATAGCTTAGTTAAATTTAATGACGAGTACTTCTTATTGAAGGACTTTGATTCTTATATCAACGCCCAAACACAGGCTGATATTGATTTCTTAGGCAGAGACAAGTGGAATAAGATGGCTCTTTTAAATATTGCGCATTCAGGGCCGTTCTCTTCTGACTATACAATCTTGCGATATGCAGATGAGATTTGGAAAATTGAGCCTCAAGTGGATGATGCAACGCCGATCTACTCTAAAGTAAAACCAGCAGAATAAAGGATCATAAAAAGCGATAGGAAATGGTTATTTTCCTATCGCTTTTTTAATTAGTCAGTATATTCTTTGTAATAAATAACAATTTCCTCTTCGGCTTCATCAAATAACTTAATTGATTGTGGTTGATGATCTTCAATGATGACATCGTAACCGAACGGGTCCTTAAAGACAATTTGATTATCTCTGATTTCTTGGAAAGCCAATTGAAAAGGCTTGTCATTTGTTAAAACTGCCGAATCAGACTCTATGACAATAGTAGAGCGTTTATCCGCAGAAGCCCATCTTCCGTTATATTTATCAAGCGGATGGCTATTAGCTAAAGGGATATGTTTCTTTTTTAAATTCTTCTTGCTCAGACATAAGGGCATAAAACCGATAAAAAGAGGAAAAATAAACCACAAATATTTACTTGCTTTTTTTAACTTCAAATAAGCTCATCCTTTTTTAATTTCTATTACCATTATACATGTAAAGTTAAAAAATGATTGAAACAGTTCGACTACAAAATGATTACATTTATTTCACTCTTTTCTAAAATTACCATTGCGATTATAGCCGTGTCATGCTATCCTAACGATACTGTTAAAATGAAAAATAGATTAGAAAAAGAAAAATGATGAGGTATTGCGATGAAAGTTATAAAATTTGGAGGTAGTTCCTTAGCGAATGGAACACAACTTAGAAAAGTTTTAAAAATTGTTCAAGATGATCCCGAAAGACGTATTGTCGTTGTATCAGCTCCTGGGAAACGTTTTTCAGACGATAAGAAAGTGACCGATCAGTTAATAAAAATGGCAACGTTGGTTCAAAATCAGTCATCTTATAAGGTAGTCTATGAAGATATTATTAGCCGTTATGCTGATATTGCGGAAGAGCTAGAACTCGATAAGCAAGTAATAGTTGAAATTGAAAATCATTTCGAAAAATTGTTACGAACAGAATTTCGATCAACAGACTTGCAAATTGATGCCTTTAAAGCAAGTGGAGAAGATAACAATGCTAAACTAATCGCAGCTTATTTCAAAAAATCAGGATTGCCAGCTCGTTATTTAAATCCAAGAGAAGCGGGTATCTTTGTAACAAGTCAACCTGGTAATGCACGTATCTTGCCAGAATCCTATAACTTCCTTAGCCAACTAAGAGATACAGAGGAAGTATTAGTTATTCCAGGATTCTTTGGCTACAACGAAAACGATGAAATTATTACATTCTCTCGTGGTGGATCTGATATTACAGGAGCGATTGTTGCCAATGGTGTTCAAGCGACTCTTTATGAGAACTTTACAGATGTCGATGCGATTTATGTAGCAAATCCTAATCATGTGCCTGATCCAGAAAAAATTCACCATTTAACTTACACTGAAATGCGCGAATTATCATATGCTGGTTTCTCAGTGTTCCATGATGAAGCTTTGTTACCAGCTTTCCATGCCGGTATTCCAGTTCATGTGAAGAATACCAATAACCCTGAAGGTAAAGGAACTAAAATTACGCGGACGCGTCCTAAGACATCACATATTATTTCAGGGATTGCCTCTTCAAATGGTTTTGTTAGTATCCATGTTAGCAAATATTTGTTAAATAGAGAGCTAGGCTTTATCCGTAAATCAACGCAAATTTTTGAGGAACTTGGTTTAAGTATTGATCATATGCCATCTGGAATTGATGAAGTTACCTTTATTATTAGAAAAGATCAATTAACGCCTGGAAAACAGGCAGCACTATTATACCGTTTGAAAAACGAGCTAAGAGCAGATGACGTTCATGTTCAAGGGGATGTTTGTTTAATCATGATTGTAGGGGAAGGTATGGTTGCCTCTGTCGGAACAACAGCGCAAGCAACACAAGCCCTAGCAGACGCTGGTGTCAACTTGGTTATGATTAACCAAGGCGCATCAGAAATTAGTTTAATGTTCGGTATTATCGAAGAAGATGAAGAGAAGGCTGTTAAGGCCATCTATGATTCATTCTTTAACTAAAAAAATCTGGGAAATTTTCCCAGATTTTTTTATTGAATAAATTTAGATTGGTAATTTTTAGAAATAGTCATTAGATCACTATAAAATTGTGTTAATTCTTCTCTTAGGCCGTCGTCCGACAAATGTTGCAAGACACCGTCAATGACAGCAGCCTCTCTAACAGCATCATAAACAGGAAAATGATTCTCTGCCTTTACAAGAGCGATTTCTTTAGCGACATGCATACGTTTTTCAAATAAAGCAACTAGTTCTTTATCAATTTCAGTAATGGCTTGGCGTTCCTTTTCTAACATTCAATCAAACTCCTTCATTTTCAATTCTTATCTTAATGATAAAAGAAGAATAAAAAAAAGCAATGAAAATCGAAAATGAAACGTAAATTAGAATAGTTGTTGACAACATTAAAATATAATGATAAATTAGTAGCACTAAAACATTTAGGGGGAAGTTAAGATGAAGTTAGTTCTACGTGCAGCATTTACATATTTTAACTACTTTTACTTTTACTTTTTTAAAGGTAAGAGTGATTTTTGTTGCACACAAATAGGATAACTACATCGAACATTTCTCATAACAGTATTTACATAATGACGATAATAATCTCTGTAGCCTAGCAACGATGATCACCGGATAGGGATCATTGTCGTTGGGCTACTTTTTTGTTTTAGGAATAGGGAGGAAAAAATATGATCATCACATTAGAAGAAACAGAAAATAAGTTAGCTCAGTTACCATACAAGAAAGCTAGTCGCGCATTGCATCCAGAAGACAGTGTCATAGATGTTGGCAATATAAAAATCGGCGGCGGCCATTTCGCTATGATTGGTGGACCGTGTTCGATTGAAACTTACCAACAATTAGAAGAAACAGCTTCTTATGTCAGAGCAGCAGGTGGTAATGCCCTTCGTGGTGGCGCATTTAAACCCCGTACCTCTCCTTATTCATTCCAAGGTTTAGGTAAAGAAGGTCTTGACATGATGCATGAAATTGGTGGGAAATTGGATATGCCTATTGTTTCGGAAGTGATGGCAATCAGTCAGATTGAATTATTTGAAGATGTTGACCTTTTTCAAGTTGGTGCTCGAAATATGCAAAACTTTGACTTACTAAAAGAATTAGGGAAGACAAATAAACCCATTCTATTAAAAAGAGGTTTGTCGGCAACCATTGAAGAATGGTTAATGAGTGCAGAATACATTATGTCAGAAGGTAACGAGAACGTTATTCTTTGTGAACGAGGGATTCGAACCTTTGAAACAGAAACGCGAAATACACAAGATTTATCGGCTATTGCGGTCGTCAAACAAGTCAGTCATTTACCAGTTGTTATTGACCCAAGTCATGCAGCGGGACGACGAGATATTATTGAATCTCTGTCACTAGCTGCTGTTGCAGCCGGAGCGGATGGCTTAATTATCGAAACTCATCCCGATCCAGCCAATGCAACGAGTGATGGTGATCAATCGTTATACCCAGAACAATACAGAGCGTTAACTGAAAAAGTATGGAAGTTACACGCATTTATGAAAGACCTACACGCTTAAGAAGAGGAAGGTGTCACCATGGAAACCGTTCATATAGGGGTTGATAAGCCCTATGATGTCAAAATGGGCAGGGGGTTGTTAAGAGAGGCTGACCGCCATTTAGCAGCTTTTGTTGAAAATAAGCACGTTATGATTATTACAGATGAAACAGTTATGAGTCATGGCTATGTTGACCAACTTCAATTAGCCTTATCAGATATTACCGCTGGAATTCATGTGGTAGCTTTTCCAGCCGGTGAAGCGCAAAAATCAATGGATAATGTGGTGAGATTGGTCCAAAAACTCGCTGAATATAACTTTTCAAGACAAGATATGGTGATTGCTTTAGGAGGAGGCGTTATTGGGGACTTAGCTGGTTTTGTCGCTAGCATATATTTAAGAGGAATTGATTTTATTCAAATCCCGACAACACTTCTTGCAGCAATTGATTCATCAGTTGGTGGTAAAACGGCCGTTGATTTACCACAAGGAAAAAATTTAGTGGGTGCCTTTTATCATCCTAAGGTAGTGCTTTGCGATGTGGATACGTTCCAAACCTTGGAGCCATCGGTTTTTGAGGATGGTTGTAGTGAATTGATTAAGTACGGCATGATTATGAATCCTAGTCTTTTGGAGGCTCTGATCAATCGTCCGCGTCCTCTTCAAGCTAGCGATGACGATATTATCGAAATGGTTAAGGTATGTGTTGAAATGAAGCGACAAGTTGTCCTTGAAGATGAGTTCGATAATGGCTTACGACAACTGTTAAACTACGGTCATACATTGGGCCATGCCTTTGAACAAGTCAGCCATTATGACATCAGCCATGGGCGGGCTATTGCACAAGGGATGTCTGTTTTTCTACAAATGGCTTATAAAGACAATCAACTTGCAGATGATTATAAACAGACATTTGATCACTTGCTAAAGCAATATCATTTGCTAAATGAAAAATATCATTATAGCAGTCAAGAGCTCGCTAAAGCGATGATTAATGATAAGAAGAGACGAAATCAAGATATTACCATTGTTTTTCCGACTGAATTTGGAAAGGCTGATTTATTTCATTACGATGTTCAGTATTTCTTAGACTGGTTTGATAAGGAGTGGCAAACATATGACATCGATTCGTGATATTAGTGCAACAACAGAACTAGCTGCGGTGATTGGACAGCCTATTAAACATTCAAAATCACCAGCGATTTATAACTACTGCTTTGACCATGCTGGCTTAAATATGGTTTATCTAGCATTTGAAACGAGTGAATCAGAAACAGTTGACCGAATAAGACAGCTACAAGCGCTTGGTGCTAGAGGGATTAACGTGACCATGCCAGGCAAGGTGGAAGCTTTACAGTGTGTGAGTAAACTGGATCCCGTTGCGCGTTATGTGCAAGCCATCAATATGATTGTAAAAGAAAATAATCAGTGGGCAGGCTACAATACGGATGGCAAGGGCTTTTGGGGATCTGTTAAAGCACAAGGACAAGAGTTAGTTGATAAAAAAATTGTTTTATTTGGTTCAGGCAGTACAGCCAGAGTGATTCTTGCGCAAGCAGTTGTTGAAGGCTCTAAGCAAGTGACAATTATTGCTCGCGGCTTGGAGCGGCCATTAGCCATCAAGGACGTTATCGGGCAATTAGAGGCCGATTATCCAACTATAAAGATAAACTTACTTGATCAGCAGAATGAAGAGCAGCTCAAACAAGCATTGTGGGAAGCAGATATTGTTGTTCAAACAACGTCAGTTGGGATGTCACCTCATCAAGATCAGTCTATTTTAAAGGATAGTGACTGGTTAAATCCCAATAGCTTTGTTTGCGATATCGTTTACGAACCAAGAGAAACATTATTTTTAAAGCAAGCGAAAAAGAGAGGCTGTCAGACGTTAGGTGGCATTCATATGTTAGTCTACCAAGCCAGTTTCAATTATCAGCTGTTTACAGGCGAAATGATGCCAGTTGCTGATGTACTTTCAATATTAGAATCGAAATAATGGATAGAATAGGGGAATGGATATGTTGAGATTTATTACAGCAGGAGAATCACATGGACCAGTATTAACAACGATAATTGAAGGATTGCCGGCAGGAATGCCATTTGATATTGAAGCAATTAACCAAGCATTGGCTAAACGCCAAGAAGGTTACGGTCGTGGAAACCGTATGAAAATTGAGACGGATAAAATTCAAGTCACAGCAGGCGTACGCCATGGGAAAACTTTAGGATCACCTGTGACCCTATCCGTTGTCAATAAAGACTATAAAAACTGGCAAAGTGTCATGAGTGCAGAAGTTGTTGAAGAAGAGAAAGAGAAGAAGAGTCGTGTTGTTCACCGTCCTCGTCCAGGACACGCTGATTTAGTAGGCGGAATTAAGTACCACCATAAAGACTTAAGAAACGTTTTAGAGCGCTCTTCTGCCAGAGAAACGACTATGCGTGTGGCGATTGGTGCAGTGGCAACTCAATTATTAGAGCAACTAGGTGTTGAAGTGGTTGCTTATGTTTGCGAACTTGGTGGGATTAAAGGGCAAGTAGATGTGTCACAAATGCCATTAGCTGAAATTAGAGATCGTGCTAACCAATCACCTGTAAAAATGGTCGATGCTGATAAAGAACAACAAGTAAAAGACAAGATTGATGAAACGAAGAGAGCTGGTAATACATTAGGTGGCGTCGTTGAAGTTATTGCTGAAGGATTGCCAGTTGGTTTGGGAAGTTACACTCAATGGGATAAAAAGATTGATGCTAGACTTGCGCAAGCAATGGTCAGTATCAATGCTTTCAAAGGTGTTGAATTTGGTGACGGCTTTGAGGTAGGTAGACGTTACGGTAGTGAAGTAATGGATGAAATTGCTTATACACCAGAGCAAGGGTTTTACCGTTTAAGTAATCATTTGGGTGGTATTGAAGGTGGTATGACAAATGGGATGCCAATCATTGTTAGAGGTGTCAAAAAGCCAATTCCAACGCTTTACCGTCCACTACAAAGTGTTGATATTTATTCAAAAGAAGAATACCAAGCAAGTATTGAACGAAGCGATACAACCGCTGTTCCAGCAGCAAGTATTATTGCGCAAGCCGTTGTTGCGACAGAATTAGTTCAAGCTGTTTTAGAAAAATTCCCTAACGATAGTTTTGATGAATTGAAAAAAGCAGTTAGCGATTATCGTGAATACAGCAAAAACCCGGATATGTGGATAGAAGAGGAGTAAACAAATGAGACCATTAATTCACCATGCCAAACAACTAAAGGGAACATTAACGATACCAGGCGACAAGTCTATTTCTCACCGTAGTATTATGCTAGGTGCGATTGCTGAAGGTAAAACTCGAATTACAGGCTTTCTTCGGGCAGAAGATTGCTTGAGCACGATTCAAGTTATGCGTCAGTTAGGTGCGACCATTCATGATGACGGTGAGAAAATTGTTGTAGAAGGTAAGGGAATGAATGGACTCACTGCTCCAAGTGAGTTACTAGATGTTGGAAACTCTGGCACGACGATTCGTTTGTTAGCGGGACTTTTAGCTGGACAACCCTTCAAGAGTGTTTTAGCAGGTGACCAGTATTTAAATAAGCGTCCTATGCAACGTGTCATTACGCCTTTAAGCCAAATGGGAGCAAAGCTTCATGGCCATGAAGGGACCGAATTACCGCCGCTAACAATTGAACCGGTTGATCACCTACAAGCGATTCGCTATGAGATGCCAGTTGCGAGCGCTCAAGTGAAATCCGCCATTATCCTAGCTGGCTTGCAGGCTGAAGGTGAGACGGTTGTTATTGAAAAGGAACGGTCACGTAACCACACAGAAGAAATGTTACAACAATTCGGCGGTCAAATCGATGTGAACGGGAAAGAAATCCGCCTAAAAGGTGGACAAACACTTAAAGGACAAACCATTGAAGTGCCAGGTGATATTTCCTCAGCAGCCTTTTTCCTTGTTGCCGGTTTAATTGTACCAAATAGTGACTTACTTTTAAAAAATGTAGGCATTAACGAAACACGTTCAGGTATCATCGATGTCATTAAAGATATGGGTGGTAATATAACCATTAGCATGCGTCCAAATGGGATTAGTGCGGATATTCGTGTTCAAACGAGCCAATTAAAAGCAACTACTATTAATGGTGAAATGATTCCGCGATTAATTGATGAGATTCCGATCATTGCGCTTCTAGCAACACAGGCAGAAGGTGATACAGTCATTGAAGATGCTGAAGAATTAAAAGTAAAAGAAACGGATCGTATTCATGCGGTAGCATCTCAATTAAACAAGATGAATGCTCACATTAATGAGACGGAAGACGGCATGATTATTCATGGAGGCAGTTCATTACAGGGAGCAGAAGTAGATAGTTTTGGTGACCATCGCATTGGGATGATGCTGCAAGTCGCAGCGTTATTAACACAAAGCGAGGTTCATATGAAAGATGCGGACTGTGTAAATATCAGTTATCCGACTTTCTTTGATGAGATTGCTAGACTCGTTCAGGCCTAGAAAGGAAGGTGCGTGATGGCTGAAATATTAATTGGTTTTATGGGTGCTGGGAAAACAAGTGTCGGCATACAATTAGCTAAGGCATTGAATAAACCCTTTATAGATTTAGATGCAGAAATAACGAAACAGATTAATATGCCAATTGCGACTTACTTTGATCAATATGGCGAGCAAGCGTTTAGAAAAATTGAAGCAGCGACATTAAAGGAATACCACCATCAAAACGTAGTGATTTCAACAGGTGGTGGCTGTGTGGAAACAGCCGACTGTCTAAAACTCCTTCAAAATCATGACTGTGTTATTTATTTACAAGCTGGTTTTGAGACACTTTGGCAGAGAATTATTCAAGATACAACCAATATACGTCCGCTTGCACAAGCTAAAGAGACAGACACTGTTCAAGCCTTGCTTGAAAAACGCCTTTCTTTATACGAAGCTGCAGCTTCATATGTCATTCAAACGGATCAACTTTCTACAGAAGAAATAGTAAGTGTGATAACAGACAGTATTGATACTAAAAAGGGGTGATTTGCTTGATTTCAAATCGTATTCACCAGATTCAACTATCCGCAACATTAGCGGCAACTCAAAAGACAAGAGAGCTAAAGGAAGCGGGCATTGATGTGATTTCTCTTACAGTAGGGGAACCAGATTTTGATACCCCAGCATATATTTTAGATGCGGCTAATCAAGCGATGTACGAAGGAAAGGGTCATCATTATACAGCTAGTGCGGGTATTAGCGAATTGAGAGAAGCAATCTCGACATACCATAAAAGCTATGATGACATTGACTACAGACCTGATCAAATATTCGTTTCAGCAGGAGCTAAGTTAGTTTTATATTACCTCTTTCAAAGTCTAATTAATGAAGGCGATGAAGTACTTGTTCCAACACCTTACTGGGTGAGTTATAGCGAGCAAATTAAGCTAGCAGGTGGTGTGCCTGTTTTCATAGAAACCCGTATAGATGATGATTTCGCAGTAACAGAAGAACTTCTGGAACGTTATACCACTAAAAAAACAAAGCTGCTTATTTTAAATTCACCGTCCAACCCATCTGGTGTGGTTTTTAATAAGGAACAGTTGACTACAATAGGAAACTTTTGTGTGAAGCATAATATTTTTATTATTTCAGATGAAATTTATAATCGACTTGTATTTAATGGTGCGACAAGTCCATCTATGGCGTCACTGTCAGAGGCTATCAAAAAACAAACCATTGTTGTTAATGGGATGTCTAAAGCATTCGCGATGACAGGATGGCGAATGGGTTATGCGATGGCAGACACCACGATTATTCAAGCTTTAGATAAAATAGCGAGTCAGACGAGTGGGAACCCAGCTGGAATTAGTCAGTATGCTGCTTTAGCTGCCTTAACCAATGCAACCGATTTTCTTAAATACAACCAAGCCTTATTTGAAGACCGACTCAATCATGCCTACCCACTCGTTGCGTCATTAGAGGGCTTCAAATTGCACGCTAAACCACAAGGGGCCTTTTATCTGTTTCCAGATTGCAAGGAAGCGTCAAAATTAACCGGTTATGATAATGTGGATGATTTTGTCATGGCCCTTTTAGAAGAAGCTCACGTGGGTCTTGTTGCTGGAAGTGGTTTTGGAATGCCAAACCATGTTCGTTTCAGTTATGCGACTTCAGAAGAGACGTTTCATGCAGGTGTTAGACGAATTGCTGAGTTTATTGAGAAGAAAAGAAAATAAGTCATAAAGAAAGTCATCAGGAGGTTTAACTATCCTGATGACTTTCTTTATGTTTAAAGGCGAGCAGACGGAGACCGTTTAGAATAACCAAAATGGTGCTTCCTTCGTGGCCAACGACACCAAGCGGAAGATTAATCAATTGAAGTAAGTTAGTAGTAATCAGAACGATAATCACAGCCAAAGAAAAAACAATATTTTGTAGGGTGATTTTCCTTAAACGTTTGGACAATAAGACGGAATAGGGAAGGAGACTTAAGCTATTATTAATGAGAACCACATCAGCTGTTTGCATAGCGATATCCGTTCCTTGGCCCATGCAATCCCAATGTCTGAATGAGCAAGTGCGGGTGCATCATTAATGCCATCCCCGACCATAGCAACACGCTTGTACTTTTTTTGTAAATCGTCTATTAACGTTGCCTTTTCAGCGGGCAAGCAATTGGCATAATAATCATCTAGTTCGAGTTCGTGGGCAATTGCTTGCGCCGTATAAAACTGATCTCCCGTCAGCATAACGGTTTGGATGCCTCGTGCTTTGAAGAAACGAATAACGTCCTTTGCCTCTTCCTTGACCGTATCGAGTAAGGCGAAATAGGCAATAATCTGATGATCTGCTGCCAAATAAATTAATGTTTTTCCTTCTTCGGATAAGCGTTGTGTTTCTTTTGAAAAAGGATTTACACCGTCAATAAAATCAGCTTTTCCTATTCGCCAGTCGATCTGATGATAATGTGCCGATAAACCAAAACCGGTTGAATCAATTTTATTAAGGAGAGATAGGGTATGAAAGGGTCTCTCTTCAATAAAGTTGATAAATGCTGCAGCAATGGGATGCGTTGATCCTTCTTCAAGGGCATAGACAATACTGAGTACTTCCTCTTCGTCATAGCAGTCATCAATAGCATAGTCCGTTACAACCGGTTTGCCATTTGTTAATGTAGCTGTTTTATCAAATGCGATGCAATCTAAATAGGCAAGATTCTCAATAGCGATCCCACCTTTAAATAAGATTCCAGCTTTAGCAGCGTTAGAAATGGCGGATAGTGTAGCGGGGACTGCGGATGCAACAAGGGCACAAGGCGATGCTACAGTTAGTAAAACCATACTGCGATAAAAGGATTCACTCCATCCCCAGTCTAGAACAAAATAAAAAATAAATAACATGAGGCTGACAAAAATAAGGACAGCTGATACATAGTAATTTTCAAGTTTCGTAATCAAGCGAGCAGTTTTAGAAGGGGTGTTTTGAGCTTCTGTGACTAGACGAATAACTTGGGCAAACAATGTGTCGTCTGCTTGTTTATTAACGGTAATCGTAACCGCTTCTTGCAGATTAATACTGCCAGCATAAACTTGTTGGTCCTTTGTTTTCTCACTTGGCATAGACTCACCATTAATAGAAGATTCATCGAACATGCCAAATGCACTTGTTAATAAGCCATCAATAGGAACACTTTCTCCTTTAGCTACAAAAACACGATCACCGATCGTTAATTCGTTAACATCCACCTGCTCTAAACTCCCATCTAGTTGATAGCGTTGAGCAGTTTGTGGAACAATAGTCATTAATGACCGAATGGCATCGCTACTTTTCATTTGCGCATAATGTTCAAGTGAACCTGATAGAGAAAAAATAAAGATTAATAAGGCACCTTCAAACCAGTAACCGATCAATGAGGCACCAATGGCAGCCAAAACCATCAACACATCTACATTCAAGCGTTTATTTTTAACGGTATCAATAATGCCTTCTTTAGCTTGCGAATAGCCACCGATTAAAAAAGCACCGATAAAAATTAAGGCTGATTCTGTATCTAATTGAATAGTTTGAGCGTAAAAACCAATTAAAATTAAAATACCACTTAGGAGAGTTGCTACCATTTTTTTATTTCTTTTTAAGACGTTTAACATTTCAATCACCTATTCTTTCTTATTTAAGTCTAACAAAAAGAAATAGAAAGATTAATGATTTTGTTAGATAGTAAATGACTCTCATTCTCACTTATCATAATTTGTTCAAATATATGGGTCGAAAAAGCAAACAACATCAATAGGAAAATAAAATGACTTGTGGTATCATTAATTAAAAGAAGAGATCAAACTATTGAAATGAATATATGTAAAGGTGGCGTTAATATGTTTAACTTCTTCAAGAAAGATAAAAAAGAAACAGTTGCACCAGTCGAAAAAGCGACATTGTATGCACCTGCAAACGGAAGAATTGTTCCGGTTACAGAAGTTGCTGATCCAGTATTCTCTCAAAAAATGATGGGAGACGGTTATGCTGTTATTCCAACAGATGGTGATATTTATTCACCAGTTGAAGGGAAGGTACTGAGTGTTTTTCCAACGAAACACGCGATTGGTATTCAAATGGCAAGCGGGATTGAAATTCTGATTCATATGGGATTAGATACAGTTGAATTGAATGGTAAACCTTTCGAGACATTTGTCAGTGAAGGCGATACGCTAACTGCTGATACATTAGTAGCAAAATGTGATTTAGCTTCATTAGCTGAGGCTGGTAAAGATAATGCTATGGTTGTTGTCATTACAAACATGGATAAGGTAAAAGAGTTTGTTCTAGACGAACATGCTGATGTTCAAGCTAAACAAGCAGTCGGTAGCGTTCAACATTTATAAGATAAGAAAAGCGGACAAGTCCGCCTTGGCCTATGAAAAAATAGGAAATTTAACCCTGAATTGTCAGGAGACTTCACGCTTCAGCGGGTTAGTCGAATGATATGCGTTAGCGAGCAGCGAAGCGCGCAATGGGGCAAATTTATCTTTTTTTCAGTAGGCCAGGACTTGGGAGCTAGACGTTGATGGCTGAACTTATAATCCCCTAGTCTATAAAAAAAATAAGTGTATGGAAGTTTTTACTTCCATACACTTATTTTAATTAACTATTAAAATGTCACACAAACACACTCTGCTGCATATGTTTCTTTATCTAGCAATGTTAAACGACCGCTTTCTTGATCACGTTTGAATAATGTCAAGTTATCAGAATCTTGATGACCGACAATCACATATAATTCGTCCGGTGAAAAATTAAAGTCACGCGGTGTTTTTCCTTCAGTTGGAACAATTTCTAGTAATTCCAATGATTGGCCATCCTCAGAAACTGCAAATACTGCAATTGAATCATGACCACGATTTGAGAAGTAAACAAATTTACCATCATTGCTCACACGAATCGCTGCACCACTGTTAAATGATGTGTGTGTGTCAGGGATAGTCGCTACGCGATCAACATATGTAAATGAAGCAGTTGCTTCGTCATAAGTTAAGATTTCAATCTCGTTACTTAGTTCGCAAACTAAATAAACAGTTTTGTTGTTTGGGTGGAAAACTAAATGACGTGGGCCTGAACCCGCTTTTGCTGTATAAGTGGCACGTTCGCTTAATTCGCCGGCATCAGATACATCGTAGCTGACGATTGTATCTGTTCCTAAGTCACAGACAAGTAGTGTTTGTGAACCTGGTGCATAATCTGTGTAATGAACATGAGGTGATGCTTGGTTTTCGTGAACGCTACTTCCTTGATGGTGTTTGCGGTCTGTTTGAACGATACGACCATCTTCTTGTTCTTTATAAACAGTGACAAAACCACCGTGATAGTTGGCAGTGAACAATAAGCCGCGTTTTTGGTCATAGGAAATGTAGCAAGGTGCAGAGTCTTCAGAAGTTGTTGCTGCACGTTTCACATAATCTCCGTTTTCATCTAAATCAAAAGCGGTTAGCCCGCCGCCATTTTCTTCTTTAGAAATGGTATACATGGTTTTTTTGTCATCAGAAAAAGTCAAATAAGTTGGTGTATCGACTTCTGCAATCAATTTGTAGTCAACTAATTGCTGAGTTTCTGTATTAAGGGTAATTTGGTGTACCCCTTTACTCGCTTTTTTTGTATAAGAACCTAGGTATAATGTGTGTTCCATCAATTAATTCCTCCTTGGGGATAAGTCTTAGTGATAGTATATCAAATTATGCGAGAAAAACGCTTTATAATGAATAAAAAAACAAAAAAATCTCAGGTACTTTGTTTTATCGACTATTGTGATAGAATAACAGTATCATCGTATAAAGGAGCTTTTTAACTATGATTAGCGAAATTGTCCATATCGGAAAAGAAGCGGTTAGTACCGAAGAAAATATTCTAATTTTATTTGGAGAAGATGCATCTCCTGCAATAAAAAATGTATCAGTTCTACAGTCCTTTAAAGAAAAGGATGCTGATTTTGAATTAAAACTGAATCATACTATTACGATTGGTGACCAAGTTTACACCATAACCTTTGTAGGTGAAAACGTAAGTGCTAATTTACGTGCGCTAGGGCATGTGACTCTTGTTTTCAAAGAATTCGATGAAGACAACTTTATTGAAACAAGTGTCTACTTAACTCCTCATCAATTGCCTCATATTGAGACAGGAATGACAATTACTTATCAATAAGTGAAAGTGAGTGAGTGGAATGGAGAAAAAACAAACAAATCATCGTTCCCAAGTGACGAAAACATCTTGGTTTGAAAGATGGTTTTTAAATAATAAGATTGTAACGACCTTATTGATTGTCTTATTGATTTTATTAATCATTTTAATCTTTTCAAAAATTTCACATCTGTTTCAACCGGTAGCTAGTTTTTTTAGTGTAATTGGCTTTCCATTGATTTTAAGTGGCATTTTATACTATTTAATGAACCCATTGGTGAACTGGTTGGAAAAGAAAAAAATAAATCGAACAGCCGCAATTTGGATGGCTTTTCTCGTTCTTATTTTATTAATCATCTGGGGAGTAGCCATTTTAATTCCAGTTATTCGTGAGCAAACGATAGGGATCATTGATGATATTCCTGAGTTCTGGGTTAAGATTAATGAGCTGTTTAACAATTTGTTTACCTACGACTGGTTCCGTTCTTTTCAAGAACAGTTTAAAGAGATTAATACCAGTATTTTTGATGCCTTATCATCGTGGGCAAATAACTTCCTGTCCAATACCTTCTCAGGAATTAGTAGTGTGCTAGGCGTTGTAACGAATGTATTTGTTGGTCTGATTACTATGCCGATTATTTTGTATTACTTATTAAAAGAGGGCGATAAGTTTCCAAACCAGATCCTTGCCTTCCTACCAACCCGCCACCGTTCAACAATTAAGGATTTACTGACGAAAATTAATTTACAAATCAGTCAATATGTTCGCGGTCAAATTACAGTTGCCTTTTTCGTAGGCTTAATGTTTGTCATTGGTTATTCGATAATTGGGTTAAATTATGGAATCGTGCTTGGCGTTCTAGCTGGATTCTTAAATGTCATTCCTTATTTGGGCTCTTTTTTGGCTATGGTTCCGGCTATTATTGTAGGCCTAGTTGATTCACCGATTATGTTAATTCAAGTACTGATTGTTTTTAGTATTGAACAGTTTATTGAAGGCCGTGTGATTTCACCTCAAATTTTAGGGAGCAATTTATCTGTTCATCCGGTTACCATTATGATTGTGTTACTAACGGCGGGTAAAGTATTCGGCTTAGTCGGATTTGTACTCGGTATACCAGGCTATGCAGTTTTAAAAGTTGTTTTCTTACACGTATTTGAGTGGTATAAGGGCTACTCTGGCTTGTATCATGAGCAGAGCCAAAGTCCACCAGCATCTAACTTAATAGAAGAAGAGTAAAAAAGTGAAACTTCGTTTCACTTTTTTTTGTGCATATGATTTGACACATGTGACAGCTTGTCATAAAATGGGGGGATGTGTTGTGACAAGATGTCACTTTTTTATTTTATAGAAAGAAGGTGTGGGTTTGCCTAAAAAAACTTTTTTCAATTTATCAGATGAAAAACGTCAACGTTTAATGTCGACCGCCTATGATGAGTTTTCTAAGATGCCATTAGAAGAGGTCTCTATTAATGTGATTATTCAGCAGTCTGATATTTCAAGAGGGAGTTTTTACCAGTACTTTCAAGACAAGGAAGATTTATATTTCTATTGTCTTGATCTTTTAAAGAAAGATCAAAATGAAGGGATTTTGAATTGTTTTGTCCAAGCTAATGGCGATGTGATAGAAGGATTACGATTAACCTTTAAGTTTTTGTATCACTATTATGTTCATAGTGACTATAAACAGTTTTACCATCACTTCTTCGTCAATATGTCGTACAGAAGAAGTAGCAATATATTTGAAAAAGAGACAGAGGATAAACAAAGCAAAGACCTTGTTTGTCGGTATAAACACTTAGTTGATCATATCGACCAATCAAGTTTGAGCTTTAGTAGTGAAGAGGAATTATATGAGTTTGTTCAATATATTTTTCAAATGATTCATTGGACACTGTCTAAAGTCTTTATCCAAAGCCTTTCAGAAGAAGAAGCGTTTAGGATGATTAACAACCGCTTATCGTGGTTGGAAAATGGTATTCGAAAAAAATAGAAACAATGGAGGAGGTTCTCTATGATTGAATTAGGGAAACGAATGTCATGGAAAGCATTTCTTGCTTCTGTGTTATTTATTATTATTCAGGTTTTTGCTGAATTAAATCTTCCGAATATGACATCAAGTATTATCAATGAAGGTATTGCAACTGGTGACTTGGATCATATTTGGAGTACAGGTATAAAAATGCTCTTACTAACAGCTATTACGATTGCTGCTGCTATTGTAGGGGTATATATTTCTGCGCAAGAAGCGCAACGAGTAGGTCGCCAAATTCGTGGTGATATTTATAAAAAAGTCATGTATTTATCAAAAGATAAAGTGAATAATATTGGAGCCGCATCATTAATTACACGCTCTACAAACGATGTTGAGCAAGTTCAATTAGTCTTTATGATGTTTTTGAGAATGATGATGTTTGCACCGATAATGGGAATTGGAGCAGCGGTTTTATCTTATACACAAAATCCAGACTTGGCTCGTATTTTCTTTGTATCTGTGCCCGTTTTAATTGTATTATTATTCCTCATTATGAGAGCGGCTATTCCACTCTTTAAACTGATTCAAAGTAAGACAGACCGTTTAAACCTCATCTTCCGCGAAGGATTAACGGGAGTACGTGTTATTCGTGCCTTTAATAAAAGTAACTATGAAGAAGCACGATTTGCAGAAGCGAATAAAGACTTTATGGATAACAACGTAAAGGCCATGTCGATTATGAGTTTACTAATGCCAACGATGACACTGGTGTTAAGTGTGACAAATATTTCTATCGTCTTAATCGGTGGGGAATTCATCGCTATTGGAAATATGCCAGTAGGGAACTTAGTAGCCTTTATTAGCTATTCATCCATGTTACTGTTTAGTTTTATGATGCTGTCAGTTATTTTATCAATGGTGCCTCGCGCTCAAGTTTCGGCAGCACGTATCAATGAGGTGTTAAACCTTGAAAGTACTATTCAAGATGGCCCATACAGCTTTGTTGAAAGTCATACAAAAGCAGAAAAAGGAACACTTGCCTTTGAACATGTGACTTATGCCTTCCCAAATGCTGAACGTGCGGCCTTAAAGGATGTCAACTTCTCAATGGAAACAGGTCAAACATTGGCTATTATTGGAGGAACAGGGTCTGGTAAATCAACAATTGCTAACTTGATGATGCGTTTTTATGATGCAACAGATGGTGTTGTTTCATTAAATGGTCGTGATTTGAAAGATTTAAAACAACATGATATTCATGAACGCATTGCTTATGTGCCTCAAAAAGCTAATTTATTCTCTGGAACTATTCGTTCTAACTTACTATTTGGTAATCCAGAAGCAGACGATAATGCCTTATGGAAAGCATTAGAAGTGGCACAAGCCAAAGACTTTGTTAAAGGTCTTAAGCACGGTTTAGATTCTCCAGTTGAACAGGGAGGAACCAACTTCTCTGGTGGACAACGTCAACGCTTGTGTATTGCACGTGCAATTGTGAAAAGTCCAGATGTCTATGTCTTTGATGATTCATTCTCTGCTCTTGATTTTAAAACAGACGCAGCATTACGTGCCGCTCTTAAGACAGATATTGATGATGCGATAGTCGTTATTGTTGCGCAACGTATCAGTACGGTTATGGAAGCGGATGAAATTATCGTTTTAGACAACGGTAATGTGGTCGGTCAAGGCACGCATGATGACCTAGTAAGAGACAATCAAACGTACCTAGAAATTATGAAATCTCAATTTAAAGAAGGTGAAAATGAATGAGAAATGCACCACGAGGAGCAGTAGTCAAACCTAAAAATTTTTGGGGAACACTTAAACGACTGCTTAAATATATGTCATTGAAAAAATGGCTACTATTATTCGCCTTTTTACTATCAGGGACTGCTACTATTTTACAAATTTTTACACCCAAAGTTTTAGGTAGTGCAACAACGGTTATTTTTGAAGGTGTGATGAAAGGGTCTCAAGAAGGAGCAGATGGTATAGCTCGCTTCCCGATTGACTTTGATACGATTAAAAGTATTTTAATATTACTGTTTGGCCTTTACGTTGCTAATGCAGTCTTGAGCTACATTGCACAGTTTACACTTGTTCGTATTGTTCAAAAAACGGTTTATGACTTGCGCCAAGACTTCAAGAAAAAAATGTCACGTGTTCCGATTTCTTATTATGACAGCAATAGTAACGGTGACATTATGAGTCGTGCTATTAATGATGTGGATAATATCGCGCGTCAGCTCGTTCAAATTGTTAACCAAGCGATCATTAGTGTCGTTCAATTTTTCGGGATTTTGATTATGATGTTAACCATTAGTTGGAAACTTAGTTTAGTAGCCTTAATTACAGTTCCGTTAAGTGCCTTCATTATTTCGCGTATTGCACCAAAATCACAAAAGTATTTTGGTAAGCAACAACGAGAATTAGGTAAATTAAACGGACAAATTGAAGAGAATTTTTCAGGACATACTGAAATTATTGCCTTCAACCAAGAAGAAAAGTCCATTGAAATCTTTGAAGAACAGAACGAAAAACTCTTTAAGGTTTCCTTTAAAGCACAATTTGTCTCAGGTGTTCTGATGCCATTGATGAACATGGTTAAAAACTTAGGTTATGTTTTTGTTGCTGTTTTAGGGGGATTGGAAGTTGCAAATGGGGCAATGAGTTTAGGTAATGTACAAGCATTCCTGACTTACACCAACCAATTCTCAGAGCCAATGAAACAATTAACCAATATCTTAAATACCATTCAATCTATTATTGCATCAACAGAACGTATCTTTGAAGTTTTAGATGAAGAAGAAATGCCAATCACTAAAACGAATAAACCAAAAGTTGAAACAGATGACAAATTAACATTTGAACACGTTCGCTTTGGTTATGGCGATTCAGCTGACTTGATGACTGACTTTAATTTAAGTGTCAAAGCTGGTCAAATGATTGCTATTGTTGGACCAACTGGAGCAGGTAAGTCAACTATCATTAACTTATTAGAACGTTTCTATGATATTAGAGGAGGAAGCATTCGCTTAGATGGTACGGATACACGCGACATTGACCGTGACGAATTACGTAACCACTTTGCCATGGTTCTTCAAGATACATGGTTATTCCATGGTACTATTTTCGATAATATTAAATATGGTGCTCGAGAAGGTGTTTCGGATGAAGAGGTTTATGCAGCAGCTAAAATGGCTCATGCAGATGAATTTATTCGAACATTACCTGATGGCTACCAAACTTATCTGAATGAAGATGCAAGTAATATCTCACAAGGGCAACGTCAGTTATTGACGATTGCACGTGCCTTCATTCGAAATCCTGAAATTCTAATTCTTGATGAAGCGACATCGAGTGTTGATACGCGAACTGAAATTCTGATTCAACAAGCAATGAGAAAATTACTTGAAGGAAGAACGAGTTTCGTTGTTGCCCATCGTCTATCTACTATTCGTGACGCTGACAATATTATCGTTATGAACCAAGGAGACATTATGGAAACAGGTAACCATAATGAATTGATGGCACAAGGCGGATTCTACGCCGATTTATATAACAGTCAATTTAACGAAGCATCTTAATAATCATAAACTAGGCGTCAGAAGGTTGAAAACCTTCTGACGTTTTTTTACATACAAGTAAAACTGTAGACTGAGATGTTTTTTTTGCCTCACTCGACATAAAAAACGAATAAAGTGTCGAGTAGGCAATTTTTTTAAGCTCAGTCGACATAATTAGCTTGAAAACTGTCAACTGAGCATCTTTTTTTCTCTCACTCGACAGATTTATTGAAATTCAACCGATATGTGTTATACTTGATATATAACAAGTAGAGCTGAGGTGGTTGAAATGTTTTTAGAAATTGAACAGACGAGTCCGATTGCAATTTATACCCAATTGACTAGCCAAATAAAAAAAGCCATCGTCAAAGAAACCTTAGTCGCAGGGGATGACTTGCCGAGTGTTCGTGTTTTGGCGAGCGACCTAGGTGTTAATATGCATACCGTTAATAAGGCATACAATATTCTGACAGAAGAAGGCTTGCTGTTAAAAAGTAAAAAAGGTTATGTCGTGAGTCCGAAAATTAATCGTCAAACTGACGAAGAGCAAGAGGATGAAATGAAGAAACGTTTGGAAGATGTATTAGTGGATATACTCGTTCATAATCATTCTGAGAAAACAGTTCAAGAATGGTTGTCGGAACTCACGGTAGCATTAAGAAAGGGGGATAACTAGGATGTGGTTATTTATTGGATTGATGGTTTTTACTGTCATTGCTATGGGGGTGACGACTGGATTAACGCCTTACTTTAGTAGAAGGGCAACGCCATTTGGCATTAGTGTGCCAGTCGATGAGTTAAAATCAGTTTTTTTAAAAGGTCTCGTTAAGAATTATGTCACGATTAATGTTGTGATCAGTGTGTTACTTGCACTTCCGATGTTAGTCATGCCCTTTGTTTTTGAGGGTGAAGCGGTTGAGGTTGCGGTATCGATTTACCTTATAGTGAGTATCTTTTTATTTATGGCGATATCATTTGCTCTGTATCTGTTCTATCGAAAGAAAATAACGACTTGGAAAAAACAGTTTATTAATGATACAAACGACATAAAGAAGACCGTTATTATTGATACTAATTTTCATAAAGACTTAAAATTAATTTCCAGTCGTGCTGTCATTTTGTGGCAACTCTTTATTATTGTGATGACTACTTTGATTGCTTTATTGAATTATGATCGTATACCCAATCAAATCCCGATTAACTTTGATTCGCAGTTTCAAGCTAATCAATTTGTAATGAAGTCTTACGTCACGGTTTTAGCATTTCCTGGCCTGCAAATGCTAATGGTTCCTATCTTATATTTAGCTTATTATTCCTTTATTAAATCACGTCAAAAACTTTCTCCTTTGGCGCCACTTGTGTCCAGTCTAAAGAGTAAGCTATTTCGCCAAGCATGGACGCGTTTTTTCTTTGCACTCTCGATATTGACACAGCTATTAATATCAGTCTCGTTTCTAACAACTACATTGTTGGATGAAACTTATATTTGGATTGCGATGGTATCTATTTTTACCTTCTTAGTCTTTACCATAGCTAGTTCGATCTATTTATCTCTTAAGTACGGTCAAGCTGGTGAAAAACTAAAAATTGACAATGATGATGAGACTAGCCAATACTACCAAGATCCCGAAGATGATGATAAGTGGTTAGCAGGAATGTTTTATTATAATCCCGATGACGCAGCTATTTTTGTCGAAAAACGCTTCGGTATTGGAACGACCGTAAATTTAGCCAGATGGCAGGCTTGGGCGTTCACATTAGGCATAGTGATTCTAACGTTAGCGATGGTCCTTTGGGGATTATTACTGGATCAATAAAAAAGTATATAAAAATCCGTCAGAAGAATTTTCTTCCTGACGGATTTATTTTATAGTCTAGGGGATTATAAGTTCAGCCATCAATGTCTAGCTCCCAAGTCCTGACCTAGTGAAAAAAAGATAAATTTGCCCCATTGCGCGCATCGCTGCTCATTCAGGGTCAAATTTCCTATTTTTTCATAGGCCAAGGCGGACTTGTCCGCTTTTCTTATGCTAATAAGTTCTTTTTTTGATGGTTTTTAATAGCTAAATCAACAATACGTTCTGCTAAATGGTTGTTTCTAACTAATAGAGGACCATGGAAATAAGAGCAGAAAACATTTTTATAACGTGCGCCTTCTGTTTTATCCTCACCATTATTTCCTTTACCCACTTGAACAATACCTAAAGGCTGAACACCGTCACCTAAGAATGTCCGACCGTTGTGATTTTCAAAACCATTGTAAGTATCGCCTGTCTCTTCATCAACGATTGTAATGTCTCCGATAAAGCGATTATTATCTTGGTTCAAAGTGTAGTAATCAATAGCACTAATGCCGCTAATTTTTTTACCTTTAGCATCGACATAGTAGTGACCTAATAATTGGTAGCCGCCACAAATGGCAAGTAAGACACCATCGTTATCAATGTAGGTTTTAATAGCATCAGCTTTTGCTTGGATATCTTTTGAAACGATATATTGTTCATAATCCTGACCGCCACCGAAGAAGACAAGATCATAGTCATTGGGATTGAAGGGTTGATTTAAACTCACAATGTCAGTTTCGACTTGAACGCCTCTTTGTTTAGCGCAGTATTGCAACATCAGTAAGTTTCCGTTGTCGCCATATGTATTTAATAGATTTCCGTATAAATGACCAATGCGTAGTTTCAACTATTTCATCCTCTCTTTGATGTAACCACGTTCTGCTAATTCTTTTCGTAAGTTAAGAACAGCTGTATAAGTTGCCATCACATAAATTTTTTCTGTCGGTTGATTTTGGAAAGAATCAATAAGAGAACCGACTGTATCGTAGCTCGTCATTTCTTCTTCAGAGAGTCCTGCAACTTTCAAACGCAATTGCATTTCCTCACGGCGAATACCACTTACGCTAACGCTTTCGATATGATGAGTCGTTAGTTTTTCAAAATCGCCATCCCAAATCCAGCTCACGTCAGTACCATCTGCTGGACGGTCATTTAAAACAACCGAAAGTGAGAAGGGATCTGTTTCATAATCAAGCAAATCAATAATCTGGTTTAATCCCACTGGGTTTTTAATTAGGTTTAAAATAATCGTTTTACTGCCGATTTTAATGGTTTCTTGGCGACCGAATTTTTGTTCAGCAGAAGAGAATCCCTTTTGAATCTCTTCAACGCTTAGGCCAAATTCTCGACCTACTGAATAAGCAGCTAGAGCGTTGTAAATATTATAGAGTCCAGCAACATTGATTTTAAACGGATGACCATCGATTTCAAAGGTTGATGATTGGTAATCCAAATGATCAACAGCTGTCACCGCGTACTTCAACTCAGGACGTTTAAACTCACAATTCGGACAATAATACTTGCCAAGGTTTGCATAAGTATTAAATTTATAATGTAAAATATTTTGGCAGTTGGGACATAAGACACCGTCTGTATTATAGTGAGCCATTGTCTCGCCATCTTCTTGATGGTTAAAGCCAAAATAAATTTGTGGATTAACAATATCTTTAGAATTAAAAATAGGGCTATCACCATTAGCTAAAATAGTTGCATTTGGAGCTAGTGCAGCACCATCAACCATTTTTTGATAAATCGTATAGATTTCACCGAAACGGTCCATTTGATCACGGAAAACATTCGTATTCACAATAATTTTTGGTTTAATATATTTAGTCACATGAATTAAACTTGCTTCATCGACTTCGAGAATCGCCATTTTCTTTTGTCCAGCTTTTGTTGGTTGCGGATCTAAAAATGTCGAAATAATCCCTTGTGCCATGTTTGCACCTGTTGGATTGGTTAAAACGCGGTCAAATTTTTGTTGTAAAACATGGTAGGTTAGGGAAGTTGTTAGTGTCTTACCATTTGTACCAGTAATGATTGCGACTTCATAGTCTTTTGATAATTGTGCCAATACAGCTGGATCAATTTTAGCTGCCAGTTTACCAGGCAAACTGCTTCCGCCGTTAGTAAATTTACGTAGTGCCCATTGTGTTCCTTTTCCGACCGAAATGGCCAATGCTCCCCTTATACTCAAATGTATCTCTCCTTCAAAAATTCTCTTTGACATCATAGCATAAAACGTGTTTATTCTGAAAGCCGACGATAGCACGAACAGGTCGATAATCGTTAATTTTTAATATTTCTTAACATTCTGTTGAAATAAAACTGGATGATTGACTTTAAAGCTATTTCTTACTATTATATTACAAGATAATAACTATGTAAAATGTTGATGAGGTGTAAAATGGCACAATTATTTTTTAAATATGGCGCGATGAATAGTGGGAAAACAATTGAAATTCTAAAAGTTGCCCACAATTACGAAGAACAAAATAAGCCAGTATTAATTTTTACTAGTGCTATCGATGACCGTGATCAAGTTGGCTATGTCGCAAGTAGAATTGGTCTTCGTAGGGAAGCCTATGCTATTCGCGAGGACACAGATATTTATGAAGTGGTAAAATCTGAGAAGGAGAAACCATACTGTGTACTTTTAGATGAAGCTCAGTTTTTAGCTAAACACCATATATTACAATTAGCTAAAATTGTAGATGAGTTAGGTATACCGGTCATGGCTTTTGGTCTTAAGAACGATTTTACAAATGAGTTATTTGAAGGATCGAAGTATTTGTTGCTTTATGCAGATAAATTTGAAGAAATAAAAACAATTTGTTGGTATTGCCATAAAAAAGCATCGATGAATATGCGTATTATAGATGGTAAACCTGTTTATGAAGGTGAACAAATTCAAATTGGCGGCAATGAATCGTATATTCCAGTTTGTCGTAACCATTATTTCCATCCAGAACTGTAGGCTGCAGCAAACGATTTATATTTGAAAATAGAAGGGTTTTGAGAAAGATGTTTGATCAACTTGATGCATTCATCATCCGCTACGAAGAACTAGGAGAACTATTAAGTGATCCTGAGGTTATTTCGGATACAGCACGTTTGATGGAGTTAACGAAAGAAGAAGCAAATTTACGTCCAAAAGTAGAAGTATTTAGACGCTACAAAAAAATGGAAGAAGAAATTGCTGAGACAGAAGAGATGCTCTCTGAAAAATTAGATGCAGAAATGGTTGAATTGGCAAAAGAAGAACTATCTGAACTGAAAAATGAACGCATTGAACTTGAAGAACGTATTAAAGTTCTACTGTTACCTGAAGACCCAAATGATGGCAAAAATATTATCATGGAAATTCGTGGTGCTGCTGGTGGGGACGAAGCGGCTTTATTCGCAGGAGATTTGTTTGAAATGTATAGCAAATACTCTGAGAATCAAGGTTGGAAAGTAGAAGTCATGGATGCTAATATTACGGGCATTGGTGGTTATAAGGAAATTATTCTTATGATTAAAGGGCAAAATGTATTCTCTAAATTGAAATATGAAAGTGGTGCCCACCGTGTACAACGTGTGCCATCAACTGAATCACAAGGTCGTGTTCATACATCAACTGCAACAGTTGTGGTTATGCCAGAAATGGAAGAAGTAGAGCTAGACTTAGCTGATAAAGACATTCGTGTCGATATTTATCATGCAAGTGGTGCCGGTGGACAGCACGTTAACAAAACAGCATCTGCTGTTCGGTTAACTCATATTCCAACCGGTATTGCTGTTGCCATGCAGGATGAGCGTTCACAGCTGAAAAACCGTGAAAAAGCAATGAAAGTTTTGCGTGCACGTGTTTTTGATAAAATGTCTAGTGAAGCACAATCTGAATATGACGCAAATAGAAAATCTGCAGTGGGAACAGGGGATCGTTCGGAACGGATTCGTACCTACAACTTCCCTCAAAACCGTGTGACAGATCACCGTATTGGTCTAACCATTCAAAAACTAGATCAAATACTAAGTGGTAAGTTTGATGAAATCGTCGATGCTTTAATCCTCGCTGATCAAACTGAAAAACTGGAGAACTTAAATAATGGAATCAATTAGTACGCGAACATATCAGCAAGTTGTTCAAAGTGCCGTGAAATACCTAGAAAAATTAGAATTAAATACTTATATCGCAGAACGCTTACTCCTAGACCGATTGGATTGGACGAAGACAGACTTTATTCGTCATCTCAACCATACAATGGAAGAATCAGTTTATCTTCAGTATTTAGATGATCTTAATGAGTTTATCAAGGGGAAGCCATTGCAATACATCGTCGGTAAAGAATGGTTTTACGACTATGCCTTAAAAGTCACTCAAGATACGCTTATTCCGCGACCAGAAACAGAAGAGTTGGTTCACCGCGCACTTAGTCATTTGAATAAAGTAGCCGAGGATAAACCTTTGCGTATTTTGGATATCGGAACAGGATCAGGTGCTATTGCAATTACGATGAAGAAGGAACGCCCGCAAGATGAGGTAACAGCGACCGATATTTCTGAGAAGGCATTAGAAGTGGCTATTGAAAATGCTGGAACACATCAAGTAGAAATCCGCTTTTTAAAGGGAGACTTACTTGAACCTGTGTCGCTTGAAACCTTTGATTGCATTATCAGCAATCCACCTTATATTGGTTACGATGAAAAAGACTTAATGGATTCGTCTGTTCTCCAATACGAACCCCACACGGCTTTGTTTGCTGAGAATCATGGCTTGAGCCTATATGAGCGTCTTGCTTACGAACTGCCATTTCATTTAAAAACAGACGGTTGTTTATTTATGGAAATTGGTTTCCAGCAGGGTGAAAAATTGAAATCACTCTATCAACAAGCTTTTCCAGATAAAGAGGTTTCAATTGAAAAAGATATTAATGGCTTAGATCGTATGTTAATTGTTAAATAAAAAGAAAGAGCTAGGATGAAACTCCTAGCTCTTTTTCGCTTAACCGAACAATTCAAGCGTAATCACTTAATTATGTTCGGTTATTTTTGATTTTCGACAGCTGGAAACGCATCTTTATATAATAATGTGTGTTTTTTTATAGATTATTCTATTAAGCTAAAATGAACTGTGATATACTAAAGATAAATTTAATCATCCTTTAATAAAAAGGAGTTCAGGGGGAATGTTGAGTGTTTGATAAAGAAATTTTTGATGCAATTGAAAAAGAAAAAAATCGCCAAGAAGAAGGAATTGAGTTAATTGCTTCAGAAAACGTGGTCTCAGTGGATGTTTTAAGAGCACAGGGCAGCATTTTAACAAATAAATATGCAGAAGGATACCCTGGCAGACGTTATTATGGGGGCTGTGAGTTTGTCGATGTTATTGAATCTTTAGCTATTTCACGAGCTAAGGAATTATTCGGCGCAGAATATGCTAATGTTCAACCACATTCAGGAAGTCAGGCTAACATGGCTGCTTATATGGCATTGGTTCAACCAGGTGATAAAATTCTTGGTATGGACTTGAATCATGGCGGTCATTTAACACACGGATCTGCTGTTAACTTTAGTGGTAAGAACTACCAATTCATTTCTTATGGTATTGATAAAGAAACAGGAGCAATAAACTACGATACCGTTCGTGAGATTGCTATTAAAGAACAACCACAATTAATTGTAGCAGGAGCAAGTGCTTATTCACGTCATATTGATTTTAAAAAATTCCGCGAAATTGCTGATGAAGTTGGCGCGAAATTGATGGTTGATATGGCTCACATCGCTGGTTTGTGCGCAACAGGTTATCATCAAAATCCTGTTGAATACGCTGATGTGGTTACTTCGACAACTCATAAAACATTACGTGGCCCTCGTGGTGGTTTAATCCTTGCGAAAAAAGAGTACGCAAAAAAATTAAATTCTGCTATTTTCCCTGGTATCCAAGGTGGACCACTTGAACATGTCATTGCTGCTAAAGCAGTTGCCTTCCTTGAAGCCCTACAACCAGAGTACAAAGATTATATTAATCAAGTTGTTAAAAATGCTAAAGCAATGGAAAATGCCTTTAAACAATCACAGTTTAACGTGATTAGCGACGGGACAGATAACCATTTGTTACTATTAGATGTTTCCCCTTACGGCATTAATGGAAAAGAATTGGAAATACTATTAGATGAAGTGGGTATCACTGTTAATAAAAATGCGATTCCATATGACCAACTACCCCCTACAAAAACAAGTGGTATTCGAATTGGAACACCAGCGATTACAACACGTGGATTTAAGGAAGATGAATCGACAAAAGTAGCAGAGTTAATTATAAAAGTAGCTTCTAATCAAGATAATCCAGCTGTTCTAGATGAAGTGAAAAACAACGTGCGTCAATTGACACAGGCCTTTCCACTTCACATTGGAAAATAAGTCAAATAATACCCGCCAAGTGCATAAAATTTCTAGCCAAAATGATTGTAATGCTATACAATAGAAAAAGTGAAATTTTGAGGGGGAATATAATTGGCACGAGTAACAGTTATGGATCATCCATTGATTCAACACAAATTAACCATTATTAGACAAAAAGACACAGGAACGAAAGATTTTCGTGAAGTTGTAAGTGAAATTGCGATGCTAATGGCTTATGAAGTAACAAGAGACATGCCTTTAGAAGACGTAGAAATTGAAACGCCTCTTGTTAAATCTGTTCAAAAAACATTAAGCGGAAAAAAAAGTTGCCATTGTTCCCATTTTACGTGCTGGTTTAGGCATGGTTGATGGCTTCTTAGCAATGCTTCCAGCAGCTAAAGTAGGTCATGTTGGTTTGTACCGTGATGAAGAAACGCTTGAACCTCATGAGTATTTCGTAAAAATGCCTGCAGATATTGCAGAACGTCAATTATTTGTTGTTGACCCGATGTTAGCAACAGGTGGATCTGCCGTTGCGGCAATTGAAGCATTAATTAAACGTGGCGCAAAACCACAAAATATTAAATTTGTCTGCTTAGTAACAGCGCCAGAAGGTGTGAAAGTTTTAAATGAAGCTTATCCTGACGTTGAAATTGTTACGGCAGCATTGGATGAAAAATTAAATGAAGTTGGTTACATTCTTCCAGGCTTGGGAGATGCTGGTGACCGTCTATTTGGAACTAAATAGTCTAATAAAAACATGTCTTTTCCTGTGTGGAGAAGGCATGTTTTTTTCAATATATTGCAAATGTGAAAGTATTTTCAAAATAAAAATAATCATTTTGTTGTTCAATATTTAGTTACACAATGTTGGATTTTCAATATATTGATTGGTATACGTAAAAAAATAATAAATATTTTTGATTATTTTGGTTAAGCGTGGTATTATGGTTTTGCAAATGAACCCTGCCGTTTTCATGGACAATGGAAGTGATTAAACTGGAGGGCTTATTCTAGCTGTATAGAAATGAAAAGAGGTGAAACGATTGGAACATGAATCGAAAGTGATTGAATTCATGGGGATTGGCTTTAGCGTAAATATTCTGATTAGTGTGGCAGCTACCTGCTTCATTGTCTTTCTATTTTGCTACGTTTGTACAAGGAATCTAACGCTACGTCCGAAAAAAGGGCAACTCGTTATCGAGTATATAGCTGATTTCGTAAAGAACATGATTGCAAGCTCAATGGACTGGAAGACAGGTGAACAATTTTTCTTGTTAGGTTTTACACTATTCCTTTTCATATGGGTTGCGAATGTCTTGGGGTTATTCTTAATTTTAAATATTGGAGGCTACTCTTACTGGAAGAGTCCAACAGCGAGTCCCGTGGTAACACTGGCGCTTGCTTTAATGGTACTTCTTTTAACGCATTATTTTGGAGCAAAAGAGCAGGGCTTCAAGGACTATTTTATGAATAGTTACATTCGACCGGTTCCGGTTCTAATGCCGATTAAGCTACTAGAAGAATTCACAAATGCATTGACGTTAGCTTTACGTCTGTATGGGAACGTTTATGCTGGTGAAATTTTACTAGCGCTGATTGCTTCGTTAGCAAATGCAGCAGGACCACTGACATGGGTAGTGGGGATACCACTCCAAATGGTTTGGCAAGGATTCTCAATTTTTATCGGGTCTATTCAGGCCTTTGTATTTACAACCCTAACAATGGTGTATTTATCGCATAAAATTGAAGCAGAGTAATAATAATATAAGTTTTTTAAAACAAAGGAGAAATTAATATGAATTTTATAGCAGCAGCGATTGCGGTTGCAGGAGCAGCCATCGGAGCTTCATTAGGGAACGGTAAGGTTATTTCAACAACAATCGAAGCGATTGCTAGACAACCTGAATTGCAAAGTAGATTACAAACGTTAATGTTTATCGGTGTAGGGTTAATTGAAGCTGTGCCAATTATGGCTGTAGTTATAGCATTCTTACTTATTTTCCAATAACCAATTAACAGATAAATTGATAGAGGAGGAGAGAATGTGACACTAGGCTTAATTTTAGGAGCTTCGACAACATTGGGTGATTCACTGGTAACATTGATTTCGTTTCTACTATTATTTGTTGTCATTAAAAGTGTTGCGTGGAAGCCACTAATGAATATGTTGGCTCAACGTGAAGAAGCGATTAATGCTGATCTTGATAAAGCAGAAACAGCTCGCCTAAGTGCTGAACAGCAACTAGCAGAGGTTGAATTACAACTTCGTGAAGCACGTACAAAAGCAAATGATACACTATCACGAGCACAAGCTGAAGGAACAGAAATGCAAAGAGCAATTGTTGAAGAAGCTAAGGAAGATGCTCGTAGAATTCGTACTCAAGCAGAAAAAGAAATTGATTTAGAGCGTAAACAAGCATTTACATCACTTCGTTCAGAAATTAGTGAAATGTCAATTAGTATTGCTGAAGGTATTATCGGTAAAGAACTGAATGTAGACGATCAAAATCGCTTGATTGAAGAATTTATAAAAGGATTGGAAGATTAATATGGAAAGAGAAATCATTAAAGACTCCTCTCTGAAACTATTCGTTACAACCTTTTATAACAACATTGAGAGTTCAGAAGTTGCCAACAAAATGGCTTATGAACTAAACCAACTTCGCGATAACCTACTTGAGGTTATGGAGGAAGAGAAAGACCAAGCTGTTATTGAACAAAAATTACGAATTGCGGTTCAATTCTTATCAGAGCCATCATTAGCATTTTTATCTGATATTGATACAGCAGCTTACGTTAATGCGATTAATTTGTTTGATGAGCTGCATCGTGAAGATCGGAAGCCGGTAAATATTACCATTACATCAGCAGTGGCGCTCACTCATGAGCAACGTGATCGTATCATTAAGGCCTTTCGTAAAAAAGTTGAAAATCATCACCTGTATGTCAAAGAGGTTGTTGATGAATCAGTGTTGGGCGGAGTTAAATTAGAATCTGATAATTATGCATTTGATAACACACTTCGTACAAAACTAAACGGAATGAAAAAATATCTATTAGAAGACCAATGAGATTGAAGAGGTGAAGAATGTGGCGATAGATAAAGATAATTTACATTCTTTGATAAAAGAACGAATCAGCTCTTTTCAATCTGTTCCAGAAATGGAAGAAATTGGAAAACTGACCTATGTCGGTGATGGGATCGCTAGAGCGACTGGTTTACAAGACGTTATGAGTGGCGAGCTCCTAGAATTTTCAAATGGTGCCATTGGTATGGCACAAAGTTTGGAAAAGGATGACGTCGGAATTGTTATTTTTGGTGAATTTGAGACCATTCATGAAGGTGACGTTGTTAAGCGTACTGGACGTATTATGGATGTTCCAGTTGGAGACGCTCTAATTGGTCGTGTCGTGAATGCTTTGGGACAACCAATTGATGGACAAGGTGCTATCTTAACGACTAAGAAACGCCCTGTTGAGAGTGAAGCACCAAGCGTTATGGACCGCCAATCTGTAGCAGAACCATTACAAACAGGATTAAAAGCGATCGATGCTTTAGTGCCAATCGGCCGTGGTCAGCGTGAGTTGATCATTGGAGACCGTCGTACAGGGAAAACAACCATCGCTGTTGATGCTATTCTTAATCAAAGAGGAAAAGATGTTATTTGTATTTATGTGGCAATTGGACAAAAAGAATCATCCGTACGTAATCTAACAGAAATGTTAAGACAACAACGTGCGATGGATTATACCATTGTCGTATCAGCAAGTGCATCACAACCAGCTCCAATGTTATACATTGCGCCATACGCTGCAACAGCAATGGCAGAGGAGTTTATGAATCAAGGGAAACACGTATTAATTGTTTATGATGATTTATCAAAACAAGCAGCTGCTTATCGTGAAATGTCATTACTATTGAAACGCCCACCTGGCCGTGAAGCTTATCCAGGGGATGTTTTCTACTTGCACTCACGTTTATTAGAACGATCTGCTAAGTTAAGTGATGAAATGGGCGGTGGCTCAATTACATCATTACCAATTGTTGAAACACAAGCAGGAGACATCTCAGCTTATATTCCAACGAACGTTATCTCAATTACAGACGGACAAATTTTCTTGGAGAGCGATTTATTCTTCTCTGGTATTCGACCAGCTATTTCAGCAGGTCTATCTGTTTCTCGTGTTGGTGGGGCAGCGCAAGTAAAAGCGATGAAGAAAGTAACCGGTACATTGCGTTTAGATCTAGCTTCTTATCGTGAACTTGAAGCCTTTACACAATTCGGTTCTGATTTAGACGTTTCAACACAACAACGACTAAACCGTGGTCATCGAACTGTGGAAGTTTTAAAACAAGACTTGCATAAACCGATTGCTGTTGAAAATCAAATTGTTATTTTATATGCCTTGACACATGGATTCCTGGATACCGTACCAGTTCGAGATTTAAAACGATTTGAAAAAGAATTGTTTAATTACATGAACATTAGCCATTCAAGTTTGATGAAACATATTGTTGAAACAAAATCATTGCCAGATGAAGAAGAATTATCAGCAGTTATAAAAGATTTTGTAGAGACCTTTGTTCCTCATAATTAAGAATGGACATCAAAGTAGCCAGTTGTTTTCTAAAGTGAGGTGAGAAAATGGCTTCTTTAATTGATATAAAAAAAAGAATTGCATCAACTAAAAAAACCAGTCAAATAACTAGTGCGATGCAGATGGTTTCTGCCTCTAAGCTAACTCGTGTTGAACAACAGGTTCGAAACTATCAAATGTATGCGAAAAAAATTAGAGAAATTGTGACACATATTGCAGGCTCTCAGCTGATGTTTCTTGAAGAACATGGTCATGTTGCCGCACAAGAACAGCAAGACATTGATTTTAATGACTTGTTAATTAGACGACCCGTTAAACGGACCGGCTATTTAATTATTTCATCAGATAAAGGGCTGGCTGGTAGTTATAACAGTTCTATACTGAAAGCAACACGTGATATGATTTTACAAGACCATCAAACATCTGATGAATACGTCATTATCTCAATTGGTGAAACACTTGCTAATGATTTGAAAAAAAGCGGGATTCATGTTGAATATGTCGTTAGCGATTTAAGTGATCAACCTTCCTTTAATGAAGTCACGCAAGTGGTTTCGCAAGCAGTGAAGCATTTCCATGATGCTGTATTTGATGAACTGTATGTTTGTTATAATCATCATGTCAATGCATTGACATCACAATTTCATGTGGAAATGATGCTTCCTTTAGGTGATTTAGATCATGAAGAAGTAGAAGAGCATGAAATTGATTATCTGTTTGAACCAACTGAAGGTGACATTTTAGAAGTATTATTACCGCAGTATGCGGAAAGTTTAATTTATGGTGCCATTATTGATGCAAAAGCTGCTGAGCATGCATCACGTATGACGGCCATGAAGAGTGCAACAGATAACGCAAAAGACTTGATTGATCAATTGACAATGGAGTATAACCAATTGCGACAAGCTGCCATTACTCAAGAAATTAATGAAATTGTTGGCGGTGCACAAGCACTCGATTAATGATAAAGGGGATGCATGAATAAATGAGAACAGGACACATTGTTCAAGTCGTAGGCCCTGTAGTAGATGTTCTATTTCCGCTAGATAATGAACAACCAGATATTAATAATGCTTTATTGGTTGATAAGAAAAAACTAGATGGGACAATTGAAACCATTACACTAGAGGTCGTTCTGCAACTTGGTGAAGGGGTTGTCCGCACAATCTCGATGCAATCTACTGATGGCTTACAACGAGGGTTAGAAGTAATTGATACAGCTCATCCAATTAAGGTACCAGTTGGTCAAGAAACACTCGGCCGAGTATTTAATGTATTAGGACAACCGATCGACTTAAAAGAAGATTTTGCAGATGATTATCCGCGTGAATCTATTCATAAAGAAGCACCGAAATATGATGAATTAAGTAGTAGTTATGAAATTCTTGAAACAGGAATTAAAGTTATCGACCTACTAGCGCCATATTTAAAAGGTGGGAAAATTGGGTTGTTTGGTGGAGCGGGTGTTGGTAAAACCGTTCTAATCCAAGAATTGATTCATAATGTGGCTGACCAACATGGTGGGATTTCCGTCTTTACTGGTGTTGGAGAGCGTACGCGTGAAGGGAACGACCTTTACCATGAAATGCAAGAATCTGGTGTAGGTAAACGTACCGCTATGGTGTTTGGTCAAATGAACGAACCACCTGGCGCTCGTATGCGTGTAGCCTTAACAGGTTTAACGATGGCAGAGTATTTCCGTGATCAAGAGAAACAGGATGTACTATTATTTATTGATAATATTTACCGTTTCACGCAAGCTGGTTCAGAAATTTCTGCATTATTAGGAAGAATGCCGTCAGCCGTTGGTTATCAACCAACCTTGGCGACTGAAATGGGGCAACTACAGGAACGTATTACGTCAACAAACGATGGCTCAATCACATCAATCCAAGCGATTTATGTACCAGCCGATGACTATACTGACCCTGCTCCAGCAACAACATTTGCCCATTTGGATGCAACAACTAACTTGGAACGTCGCTTAACACAACAAGGGATTTATCCTGCAGTTGATCCATTGGCATCATCTTCAAGTGCCTTGTCTCCTGATATTGTTGGAGAAGAACACTATGAAATTGCTACACAAGTTCAACAAATTTTACAACGCTACCGTGAATTGCAAGATATTATTGCGATTTTAGGGATGGACGAATTGTCAGATGCAGAGAAGACTTTAGTAGGGCGTGCGCGTCGTATTCAATTCTTCCTCTCGCAAAACTTCCACGTAGCAGAGGCATTTACAGGCGTTCCTGGGTCGTTTGTACCAGTTAAGGAAACCGTTAAAGGATTCAAAGGTATTGTAGAAGGTAAATATGACCAAGTCCCAGAAGAAGCATTCCGAAACGTGGGTTCCATTGAGGATGTTCTAAAAAAAGCAGAAAGCTTAGGGTATAAAGGGGTGTAGAGAATGGCTATTTTGAATGTGAATGTAATTACACCAGAAGGTATTATCTTTCAGCATCATGCCAAAGAGGTACATGCTGAATCAACAGATGGTGGCATTACCATTTTGCCGAATCACACGCCGATTATTTTGCCGCTAAAGATTGGGGAGTTAAGAGTAACCCGTGTGACGGATGACTTTCAACAAAACTATATTGCAATTAACGGAGGAATCATGGAAGTCCGTGATAACGAAGTCAATATTATTGCCAATACAGCGGAACGTGCGAGAGATATTGATATTGATCGTGCTGAAATAGCTAAGAAAAAAGCCGAGCAAAAAATGATGAAAGCTAGAGACGAGAAAAACCAAATGGAGTTTCAAAGAGCAAGAGTTGCTCTTTCTAGAGCAATTAACCGTATAGGCGTCTCTGAAAAAAGAATATAAGCAAAAGCCAATCTGTTTTCTAACAGGTTGGCTTTTTCAAATTCAATAATCGTATTATTTTATTTATTCGCATCGCTGTTATAGAATTGAAACAAGACATTAATTTATGAAAAAAGAAGTCACTTTCTATCGTGAAACTGTAATAAAGTCTTTTTACTATTTTATATAAGAGTCTCATATAAAAGGAAAGGTGTAAAAATGATGTCATTTTTATTAAAGTTATTAAGAAACTTTATACTTGTTTTTTTTTTCATCGATTTGTGTTAGTATAGTTTGAGACTATGAGGAGGTGTGGGTAGATGAACAGTTTATTTGTGTTTGGTCTATTGGAGCTATTTTCTCATATGTTATTTATTTTTTTGTCTTTTTATGCTATGAAAGCAGTAAGAATAGAAAGTTGGATTCGAAAAAACCACGTCCCTGAAGCGAGAGTATTATATGTCTTGCTGTCAATTGCGTTAGGTTATACATGCAGCTCATTCTTTCTAGACTTTCTTCAAATATCTAGAAGCCTATCCTTATTAATAACAAACTAAAATGTTTAATTACGATATAAATTGAAAAGGCGATTAAAAACGGCCTCACATTATCACGCACTTATTCTCGGAGGGATTTTTAAAAATGGAAAAAATGATTGTTCGAGGCGGTAATCGTCTTGTAGGAACTGTAAAAGTAGATGGCGCTAAAAATGCTGTGTTACCTATTGTGGCTGCAACAATTTTAGCCTCTAAGGGAAAAACAACTCTTAAAAACGTTCCTATTTTATCTGATGTTTATACAATTAATAATGTATTGAGAAATATAAATATTGATGTTGATTTCAATGAAGAGGAACGTACAATTGAATTGGATGCAACTGGCGACGTTAGTTGGGAAGCGCCATTCGAATATGTTAGCAAAATGAGAGCATCTATTGTTGTAATGGGACCGTTGTTGGGTCGTTTAGGGAAAGCTAAAGTAGCACTTCCAGGCGGTTGTGCAATTGGAACCCGTCCAATTGATTTGCACTTAAAAGGTTTCGAAGCAATGGGAGCAACCATTAAAATTGAAAATGGCTTTGTTGAAGCGTATGCTGACAAATTAAAGGGCGCGCGTATTTATATGGACTTCCCAAGCGTTGGGGCAACTCAAAACTTGATGATGGGCGCTGTCTTTGCTGAAGGAACAACAACATTAGAAAATGCGGCACGCGAACCTGAAATTGTAGATTTAGCTAATTTCTTGAACCGCATGGGTGCACGCGTTTACGGAGCAGGAACAGAAACAATTCGTATTGAAGGTGTTGAAGAATTGCATGCTGTAGAACACAGCATTATTCCTGACCGTATTGAAGCAGGTACATTTATGGTAGCTGCTGCAGTCAGTAATGGAGATGTTTTCGTAGAAGACGCAATTGCTGAACATAACAAACCATTGATTTCTAAATTGAAAGAGATGGGTGTTACTATTCAAGAGAAAGAAAATGGTATTCAAGTTATTGGACCAAAACAGTTGAAATCAACTGACGTGAAGACGATGCCACATCCAGGTTTTCCAACGGATATGCAAGCGCAAATGACAATTGCTCAACTTGTTTCTCAAGGAACAAGTACGATGACAGAGACCGTTTTTGAGAACCGCTTCATGCACTTAGAAGAATTAAGACGCATGAATGCTAACTTTAAAATCGAAGGACAAACAGTGCTATTATACGGTAACTCTGCATTCCAAGGCGCAGAAGTAGCAGCAACTGACTTACGTGCAGCAGCAGCTTTGATTATTGCTGGTTTAGTCTCTGAGGGCTATACGCGCGTAACAAACTTAAAACATTTAGACCGTGGTTATTACGGATTTGATGCTAAATTAAGAGGGCTAGGTGCTGAGATTGAACGTGTGAACGAAGAAGATCATGTTCTTTCAAGTGCAGACTTAGATGCCTTATTTGTAGCAAATTAAATGAGATTGACGATATTTTTACAGAGTGAGAGGGGAACAATGTGGCTAAAGATATAGGAATTGACTTAGGAACAGCAAACGTATTAGTCCATGTTAAAGGAAAAGGGATTGTTTTAAATGAACCTTCAGTTGTTGCTGTTGATACAACAACAAATCGTGTATTAGCAGTAGGGGCAGAAGCTTATCGAATGGTAGGACGTACGCCATCTAATATTCGTGTCATTCGTCCATTAAAAGGGGGCGTGATTGCTGACTTTGATATTACAGAAGCAATGCTGACGCACTTTATTGATCGCTTGAATGTAAAGGGTCTTTTAACAAAACCAAATATTTTAATTTGCTGTCCAACTAACATTACGACAATTGAGCAAAAAGCAATTATTGAAGCGGCTGAGAAGAGCGGCGGTAGAAATGTTTACCTTGAAGAAGAACCTAAAGTTGCAGCTGTTGGTGCTGGTCTAGATATTTTCCAACCAAACGGTAACATGGTTATCGATATGGGTGGTGGTACGAGTGATGTTGCAGTTCTATCACTTGGTGGTATTGTAACAAGTAGTTCAATAAAAACAGCTGGGGATAAATTAGATTCAGATATTATGAACTATGTCAAACGTGAGCACAACTTATTAATTGGTGAGCGTACAGCTGAACAAATTAAGAAAAATGTTGGAACAGCATTGTTGCCAGAGAAACTAGACAGTATGGAAATTCGTGGTAGAGACATGGTTACTGGACTTCCGAGAACCATTGTAATTACTTCAGAAGAAGTTTACAATGCTATGCATGATACGTTAATGTTGATTGTAGAGCAGGCTAAGGAAGTTCTTGAAATTACACCACCAGAATTAGGAGCAGACATCATTAATACTGGTATTGTCTTAACCGGTGGTGGAGCCTTGATTAAAGGCATTGAACAATTATTCAGTGATGAATTAGGCGTACCAGTCTTTACATCACCAGATTCATTGGACTCTGTTGCATTAGGAACAGGTATTTTACTTGAGAACATTGGCAAGCAAAAACGTAGCCGCCAATTTGGACCGAGCTGGTTTAGAAGGTTAACACAAAGAAACTAACAGTAAAGGACGTTAAATATGAAGTTTGATTTTAAACCTATTTTTAAATCATTATTCACGATTATTATTTTTGTGGCATTAGCAGTTGGTTTATTTGCTCTGGGGTTAATAATCGGTTATAGCGTTCTCGGTGATGGCGAAGCCATGCAGGTATTCGATCGCCAAACTTGGGAACATATATTGGAATATGTTAAATAAGAATAGAGAAGCGTTAACGTTCTTTATTATGTGCTCCTTTAATGCGTCATAAAAGCCAAACAGCCCCAAGTCATTCTATAGAGCGACTTGGGGCTGTTTTTTTGGTTCTATAATATATGGTGTTGGTGAATCGAAATTGATATGCTCCCCCTAAAGTAGACACTTAAAAAAGTAAAATTACTTTAGGGGGATTTTTATGCGTTCAAACAGTAAACATACAACTGAAGAAATCGAAAGATATATTTTGATGTATCTGAATGAAGGAATCAGTTTCAAAGAATTAAAAGAAGCCTATGGTTTATTAATTAATTGGACGTCCTTTTGGGATAAAGTCTTAAGATACCAAGAGCATGGAATTAGTGGGATTCAAGTTAAATCTAAGTCCAATAAATATAGCAAAGAATTTAAGGACTTAGTCGTGAAAGAATATTTAGAAGATAGATTACCTATAGGTCAGCTAGCTGTTAAATATAATATCCCAAAAGTTGATACTGTCAGGAGCTGGATAAACAAGTATACTAAAGGGGAAGAAATGAGGAGCTATTCTCCAAAATCCGAGGTGTATACGATGACAGATAAAAAATCAACACAAGAAGAAAAAATCAAAATAGTCCAAGACTGCCTAGCTAATAGTTTATCTTATAAAAAAACTGCTGAGAAGTATCAGGTATCCTACAATAACGTGTATTCATGGGTTCAAAAATATAAGAAGCATGGTCCTGACGGACTAGTAGATGGACGAGGTCGCGGCAAACCAAACTCTGTTCAAACGGAAGAAGAAAGAATCCGGGCTGAAAATGCAGCTTTAAGAGCACGAAATGAGTATCTAGAAACGGAGAACGTAGCGTTAAAAAAGTTAGAAGAAGTGGAAAGAGAGTTGATGTCACGCAAACGAGGTATGAAGCGGAATACCAAACGATCAAGAAACTACAAAAAGAAGGATACAAAGTAATCCATCTCTGTGATGCTTTGGGTGTGAGCAGAGCGGGTTATTATAAGTGGTTGAAACGCAAGCCGACTGCGTCGGAAAAACGGCTTCGAAAGCTTGTTGAATTAATCCTTCAAGTCTATGAAAAGCATAAAGGTATTTATGGCTATCGTCGAATAACTATCTATCTGAACCACTTCATGAACGCTAAAGTAAACCATAAGTGTGTCTATCGTTTGATGAAATTACTGAACTTGAAAGCTGTTATCCGTCAGAAACGATATCGTTACAAGCCCCACAATCCTGCACATATCGCCGATAATGTCCTCAATAGAGAATTCCGAAAGGACTATCAATCGATGGAAGTCTTATTAACCGATGTGACTGAATTTAAGTATGGAGAGAACGCCAAAGCTTATCTTAGTGCCATATTGGATTATGGCGAAAATAAGATCGTAGCCTTTAAACTATCGAAACGTAATGATAATGCCTTAGTTCGTGATACAGTTCGCCAAATTGAAGACAAGATTATATCAACCCAAACGCTTATTCATAGCGATCGGGGATATCAATACACGTCATACGACTTTAATAATTTTGTGAAGAAACATCAACTCACCCACAGTATGTCTCGTGTGGGAAAATGCATTGACAACGGTCCAATGGAGAACTTTTGGGGCATTATCAAAGAAGAAATGTATCGGCTGAAGACTTATATGAGCTTTGAAGAATTAGAGCGTGATATTGAACAATATATTGGTTTTTATAATACCCAACGGGTGACATTAAAAATGGGCTTAAGCATTCCGGCATAAAAAAACCATGCATGAACAGTATCATACATGGGACAAAGATTTTGTTTATTTACCTGTCTACTTGACAGGGGGCAGTTCAAATGATTCACTAACACCTTTTTCTATTTTTAAACACAAAAAAGGTCAGTGAACCCCTATAATTAAGTTACCACACCAAATAATAGGAGGATTCACATGACCCAAATTCATTGTATTAAAAAAATGTTCGGAATAAAAGACCCAAATATTATTTTAGAAGATATTCCTGTAGAATTTGAAAAACTAAACCAAATCAATCATATGATTATACAGGGGAAATTGACCTATACACCGCGTTGTTGCGTCAATTGTGGTGTTTTAAATCAATCTCATCAAGATATCATCAAGAATGGAACAAAAGTATCGACCATTAAGCTGACGCACATCAATTTTCAGCCACTTCTTCTACGCCTAAAGAAACAACGTTTCTTGTGCAAGCATTGTCATCAGACTTTTATCGCTGAAACAACTCTGGTTGAACGCCATTGTTTTATCTCCACTATTATTAAACAAACTATTGCGATGGAGCTGCGTGAAATACAGTCCATGACATTGGTAGCTCAGCACTTGTCTGTTTCGACGAGTACTGTTATTCGTGTGCTTAGACAGGTTGCGAAACCGCTAGCTTCTAAGCATCTCTACTTGCCTCAACATCTCTCTATTGATGAATTTAAGTCAGTTGGAGCTGTCTCAGGTGCGATGAGTTTTCTATTTATTGATGCTCAAAACCATCGGTTAATGGATGTCGTTGAAGACAGAAGAAAAGATCATCTCATTGATTATTTTTTACGGTATCCAAAAGAGTCTCGTTATAGCGTGAAGACGGTCACGATGGACATGTATTCGCCTTATATGGCAGTGGTAAAAACGTGTTTTCCAAACGCCCAAATTGTCATTGATCGCTTTCATATCGTGCAGCATCTCAATCGCGCACTCAATACACATCGTATTCGTGTGATGAATAATCTCTACAGTAAACGCCCGAGGGATTACCGTAAGTTAAAGAAACAATGGAAGTTGCTTTTAAAAAATGACTGGGAATTAAATGTGAGTGATTACCGAACCCATCGTCTTTATGACGGTCTGATGACTGAAAAGATGATGGTTGATTATTTATTGTCCCTTGATCCACAGTTGCGTCAGGTTTACATGTTAGTCAATCATCTCCGTTTCGCCCTTTATCAGCATGATTTTGAACAATTTAGCACGATTTTAGAAGACACTAGACAACAGATATTACCAAGAAAGATCCGTACCACCGTCCAAACGTTAGTGACACATCGAGTGGGTATTAGCAATGCCTGTTTTTATACCCTTTCTAATGGCGCCATTGAAGGTATTAACAATAAAATTAAGACCATAAAGCGATCTGGGTTTGGTTATCGTAATTACACGAATCTCCGTGCGCGTATTCTGGTCAGTTTCCGCTTGACTATCAATCATTTTGAGCCCAAGGCATTACGCTATCAAGACGAACAAGCTAGACAAAAAGAAAAAGCCAAAGTGAGAATTTAAATCTCACTTTGACTATTATAGGGTCACCAACACGATTTGACAGAGAACCGTTTTTTTAGGCGTTTTTCATTGTCAAAGTTCTTGAAAATGATTGTTTATAAGGTTAACCTTTGCTATAATAATACTATTGTGTCTCCTTAGTGTAATGGATATCACTCAAGATTCCGGTTCTTGCGATGGGGGTTCGATTCCCTCAGGAGACGTAAATAGAAAAGATGGTTTGCGAAAAGTCGTCAAAAGTGTTGATAGAACAAGGTTTCTAAATGACACAATAGTATGAAAAGGACTTTTTTAAAATAATATCGGCAAAATATCGGCAAAAAAGACTACCTAATCGATAGGTAGTCTTTTTTTGTCCTTTTGTTCGATATCCTCACATAGATTTTGTGATAAATCATCAAAAAACAATTAAAAAAGCAATCTGTGTTATAAAATCTAACAAAATGACGGTTTATTTTTAAAAATATTATGCTCTATAATTTTTGATGAAAAGGACAGTGAAAACTTGATATAACAACGTTAGTAAGCATTCTTCCAAACGTTAAATGAAACTATAGTTAGAATACACGTATAAAAATGAATTTACAATGAGAAACTATGAGGTTATAATGATAATACTTTTTAATGCTTATTGAGGAATAGGAGTGGAGCTATGACTTCGTATCATGATTTGAGTAAGAAGGAATTAACATCTAATGGAAAAAAATACCATTATTTTGATATTGCTGAAGTAACAACTGCTTTGGGTGTATCAATTGATAAGATTCCTTACACCATTCGTATTCTGTTGGAATCGTTAATACGACAAGAAGATGGTATCGATATAACAGAAACGAACATTGAACAACTAGCAAAATGGGCAGAAGATCGGCAAGATGGCGAAATACCATTTAAACCGACGCGTGTTATTCTGCAAGATTTCACAGGTGTTCCTGTTATTGTTGACCTAGCATCTATGAGAGAAGCGCTCATTCGCTTCGGTGGTATAGGTGACCAAATTAACCCAGAGATTCCAGTTGACTTAGTCGTTGACCATTCTGTTCAAGTTGATGCTTACCGAACGCCAGAAGCATTAGCCTTTAATGCTGCCCTAGAATTCGAACGAAACAAAGAACGCTATACGTTCTTGAAGTGGGCACAGAATGCTTTTTCTAACTATCGTGTTGTTCCGCCAGCGACAGGGATTATTCACCAAGTTAATATAGAGTATTTATCAGACGTCGTTGTTTCTAAAGAAGAAACGGGTGAACTGTGGGCATTTCCAGATAGTTTGGTTGGGACGGATTCTCATACAACTATGATCAATGGAATCGGTGTATTGGGCTGGGGAGTTGGTGGGATTGAAGCAGAGGCATGTATGTTAAATGAACCCTCTTACTTTCCAATTCCAGATGTAATTGGCGTGCGCTTTGTTGGTGATTTAAAAGCGGGCGCAACTGCGACAGACTTAGCTCTTAAAGTGACCCAAGTTCTTAGACAAGCAAATGTCGTTGGTAAATTTGTTGAATACTTTGGAGAAGGATTAGCATCACTAACGTTAGCTGACCGAGCAACCATTGCTAATATGGCGCCTGAGTACGGGGCGACCTGTGGCTTCTTCCCAGTTGATGATGAAACATTACGGTATATGGCGTTGACAAAACGTTCGGATGAAACCATAACTCTTGTGAAAGATGTTCTTACAGCTAATCATCTCTTTTATAAACCAGAGGTAGAGGCTGTATATTCAAATGTCATTGAAATTGATTTATCAGAAGTTGATTCAAACCTATCTGGACCAAAACGTCCGCAAGATTTAATTCCTTTATCTGATATGAAGAAATCCTTTCAAGCCGCTTTAGAAGGGCCAGAAGGCAACCAAGGTTTCGGCTTAGATTTAAAAGAATTAGAAAAATCAACAACGTGTGTCATTGACGGTCAAGAACATGTAATCAAAACAGGTGATGTTGTTATTGCCGCTATTACAAGTTGTACAAATACGTCTAATCCTTTTGTTTTAATATCCGCAGCTTTATTAGCGAAGAAAGCTGCCGAAAAAGGCCTGTCAGTATCGCCAATTGTAAAAACATCGCTGGCTCCAGGGTCAAAAGTTGTGACAGCCTATCTAGAAGATGCTGGTCTGATGCCGTATCTAGAAGCGTTAGGTTTTAATTTAGTCGGCTATGGTTGTACAACGTGTATTGGGAACTCAGGTCCTTTGCTACCAGAAATTGAAGAAGCGATACAAACAGGTAATTTGCTAGTATCTTCTGTACTGAGTGGTAACCGAAACTTTGAAGGACGGATTCATCCTCTAACTAAAGCCAACTATCTAGCATCACCGCCTTTAGTTGTGGCCTATGCCTTAGCAGGTAATGTGAATATCAATTTAACCACTGAAGCACTTGGCAAAGACAAAGACGGGCGAGATGTCTTTTTAAGTGATATTTGGCCAGAAGCAACAGAAGTCAATGACTACATTGACAAATATGTTACGCCAGAACTCTATCAAAAATATTATGCAGAAGTTTTCCATGCTAACGAAGACTGGAATGCGATCCAAACCACTGATGAAAATGTCTATGAGTGGGATATGGCTTCAACATATATTGCTAACCCGCCTTATTTTGAAGATATGAGTCCAGAAGCAGGCGAGATAGAACCATTAGTTAATCTTGGTGTGCTAGCTAAATTTGGGAATTCTGTTACGACAGACCATATTTCACCTGCCGGCGCTATCGGTATGCGTTCACCTGCTGGTAAGTTCTTAAAAGAAAATGGCGTTTCGCTTCGAGACTTTAACTCGTTCGGTTCGCGTCGTGGTCATCATGAAGTCATGATGAGAGGAACCTTTGGAAATATTCGGATTCGAAATCAAGTGGCAGAAGGTACGGAAGGTGGCTACACCACTTATTGGCCAACTGGCGAGATTATGACGATATATGATGCAGCTATGAAATACAGAGAAGACGGTACTGGGCTAGTTGTAATAGCTGGTGAAGATTACGGTATGGGTTCTTCGCGTGACTGGGCTGCTAAGGGAACAAGTTTACTAGGTGTAAAGGCTGTTATTGCCAAGAGTTATGAGCGGATCCACCGTTCAAACTTAGTGATGATGGGTGTCTTGCCTCTTCAGTTCTTAGAAGGAGAAGATGCAGATACACTTGGTTTAACGGGTGAAGAAAGCTTCTCTGTTGATTTGCCAAGAGAAACTGGTATTCGTGAAGTTGTTAATGTTCGAGCGCTTCATCCAAATGGCGAAAAAATTAACTTCCAAGCAATTGTACGTTTCGATGCGGAAGCAGATATTCGTTATTACAAACATAAAGGTATTCTTCCGATGGTTGTCCGTAAGAAATTGGAAACCATGCAGACATGAATCCCGAAAGAATTGAAGGTGAAAGAATGGAAATTGTAGGCGGCTTAGCAAATATCTATGCTTGTGATACCGAAATCAGTTCGATCATTGATGATGAATTGGCGTACGCGGGTTATAGCATCCAAGAATTAATGAATAATGACGCTAGTTTCGAAGAGGTTATCTTTTTACTGTGGTACCGTCATTTACCGACTCAAGACGAGCTCGCAACTTTTCAACAAGAATTGAAAGATTGGTCGAGTATTTCAGGTGAAGTAGAAGCTTGTTTAAGAATTCAAACACGACAAAATCTTCATCCGATGAGTGTTTTACGTACGACGGTCTCTTTGTTAGGGGTTTTTGATCCTTATGCTGAAGAAAATTCAGAAAAATCAGCTAAGATTCAAAGCTTATCTTTACAAGCGAAAATGCCAACAATTGTTGCTGCTTTTTCAAGGCTTCGTAAAGGGTTGAATCCGATTCAACCGAGAAATGATTTAGGATTTACTGCTAATTTTCTTTATATGTTAACGGGTGAAGAACCGACAGCAACTCAGGTAAAGGCATTAAATCAAGCGCTTGTTCTTCATGCCGATCATGAACTGAATGCATCGACCTTTGCTTCTCGTGTGTCAGCGTCAACCTTATCAGATGTATACTCTTGTGTGACTACTGCTATTGGCACGTTAAAAGGGTCGCTTCATGGGGGAGCTAACGAGCGAGTATTTGATATGCTAGAAGAGATTTATAACAATGGAACAGCTGCAGAATATTTACAGAAAAAGTTAGATTCTAAAGAAAAAATCATGGGTTTTGGCCACCGTGTTTATAAAACAGTAGACCCACGTCAAAGTTATCTAAAAGAAATGGCTTATCAACTGACTCATGATACGGAAGATGCGAGATGGTACGATATATCAGTCGAAATTGAAGAGTATATCCGTGATGCAAGAGGGTTAATACCCAATGTCGATTTCTACTCTGCAACGGTCTATCATGTGTTGGGAATTGAAAGTGATCTCTTTACGCTGATTTTTGCTATGAGCCGTGTATCGGGTTGGTTAGCACATATTAAGGAGCAGCGCGAAAACAATAGTTTGATTCGTCCGCGTTCACGCTATATTGGCCCAAGTGGTCAAGTTTATATTCCAATTGACAAGCGATAGTAACCAAGGAGGATAAGTGTTTATGGTAGATGGAGAAAAAATTAAAGTTGTTGATGGCAAGTTAGTGATCCCAGATTATCCTGTTATTCCCTTCATTGAAGGAGACGGGATCGGACCAGATATTTGGAAAGCAGCTGAACGAGTTTTTGATGCAGCAGTTGAGAAAGCTTATCAAGCGAAACGCCAAATTGTTTGGAAGGAAGTGCTAGCAGGAGAAAAAGCATATGACCAAACAGGAGAATGGTTACCTAAAGAGACCCTAGATGTGATTGATGAATACTTGATTGCTATAAAAGGACCTTTAACGACACCGATTAGTGGCGGTTTCCGTTCGTTGAACGTTGCTTTAAGGCAAGTACTTGATTTATATGTCTGTTTACGGCCTGTCCGTTATTTTGAAGGCGTACCATCACCGTTAAAGCAACCTGAATTAACAGATATGGTTATCTTTAGAGAGAATACAGAAGATATTTATGCCGGTATCGAATTTGAGAAGGATAGTGACCAAGCACGGAAAATAATTGACTTCTTAATTAATGAAATGGGCATCAACAAGATTCGTTTCCCTGAAACAAGTGGGATTGGTATTAAGCCTGTTTCTAAAGAAGGGACGGAGCGTTTGGTTAGAGCAGCTATTAGCTATGCCATTAAGGAAAATCGTCCGACAGTCACACTCGTTCATAAAGGTAATATTATGAAGTACACAGAAGGCGCCTTTAAAAATTGGGGATATGACCTAGCTGAAAATGAGTTTGGCGATGATGTCTTTACTTGGCAACAGTATGATCGGATTAAAGCAGCAGATGGAGCGGATGCAGCGAACAAAGCGCAAGACGAAGCTGTTGCTGCCGGTAAAATTATTGTCAAAGACGTCATTGCAGATATTTTCCTTCAACAGATTTTAACGCGTCCAGCTGAATTTGATGTTGTGGCGACCATGAACTTGAATGGGGATTACATTTCAGATGCTCTTGCTGCGCAAGTAGGCGGTATTGGTATTGCGCCTGGAGCGAATATTAACTATCTGACTGGGCATGCTATTTTTGAAGCAACACATGGGACGGCTCCGAAATATGCAGGTCTTGATAAGGTTAATCCATCGTCAGTTATTCTCTCTGGAACTTTAATGTTAGAGCATATTGGATGGGGAGAAGCAGCCGATTTGATTATTGCTGCTCTTGAAAAAACCATTTTAAATAAAACGGTAACCTATGACTTTGCTCGTCTAATGGATGGCGCAACTGAGGTAAGCTGTTCGCAATTTGGAGACTTGTTAATCGAAAACTTATAAGGACTGACTAGAAACAATCGAAAAAACATTCGATTGTTTCTTTTTCGAGCGAATTTCCTATAATTTTTTCAAAAGTTTGGTAAAATAGGTTAGAATAAGTTTCTTTCTAGGAAGGTCAAACAGCGACACTTAATTATTGACCTTATTTGACCTTTGTTATACAATGAGAAATGTAAAGAAAGAAATTATCGTATAGGAGGAAACTAACATGAATTTAATACCTACAGTTATCGAACAATCATCACGCGGTGAACGCGCTTATGATATTTACTCAAGACTTTTAAAAGACCGTATCATTATGTTGAGCGGCCCAATTGACGACAACACAGCTAACTCTGTTATCGCTCAATTATTATTCTTAGATGCTCAAGATCCAGAAAAAGATATTTATATTTATATCAACTCACCAGGTGGTTCTGTATCAGCAGGTCTTGCTATTTATGATACGATGAACTTTGTTAAGGCAGATGTTCAAACTATCGCAATGGGAATGGCAGCTTCAATGGGTAGTTTCTTGTTAACAGCAGGAGCTAAAGGTAAACGTTTTGCCTTGCCAAATGCTGAAATTATGATTCACCAACCATTAGGCGGTGCGCAAGGTCAAGCAACTGAAATTGAAATTGCTGCACGACACATTTTAAAAACACGTGAACGTTTGAATAAGATTTTATCTGAAAAAACAGGACAACCAATGGAAGTTATTGAGAGAGATACTGACCGTGATAACTATATGAGTGCTGATCAAGCAAAAGAATATGGTATTATCGATGAAGTGATGACAAGCTCTAAAAATTTAGCTTAATTTGTTTAAGGCAGCCAAATAAAAAGGCTGTCTTTTTTTTTACAGCTTCGTTGGGACGTTTATTGACCAATGTAACTATTAAAAAATAGTAAGAAAACAAAGTTAAAAGTATAAAGGCTTGTCAAATGCTATTAAAATTGTTAGAATAAAATGCGTAAGGTTAATAAATGCAGATTACTTCTCCTTTTTTCAACAAAAAATAAAATGATATTTTTTAAAAGAAGAGTTTTTCTTTGTTGGACTTAAATCGTCCAATACATTAGAGATGGGGGATTATATGAAGAATTCCATTTCCGTCTTACAGAAAATAGTTCCTGATTTATTATCAGTTCTTCATTCTCGTTATCGAATTTTGAAAGAGATTCGAGAGTCCGCACCAGTTGGACGAAGAGCATTATCGGAAAAGTTGAATCAGTCTGAACGTACCTTACGCACAGAAACAGATTTTTTACGAAAAAACGGTATTATCTCTAGTTCCAAGGCTGGTATGACCTTGACTCTTAAAGGGAAGAAGATTCTTTTTGAACTTGAACAAACCGTTGATCAGTTTATGAAGATGAATGAAAAAGAAGAGGAACTAGCTAAGAGGCTGAAATTACAACTCTGTCGTATTATCCCGGGAAACCTTGATGATGACCCGGACGTACTCGACCAGTTAGGAATAGCAGCGGTTGAAATGTTCGATGAGCTTTTACCAGAAGGTGAATTCATCGTTGCAGTAGCAGGTGGAAGTACCATGGCTACTATGGCAAGACACATGACAACAAATCTATCTGACAATCGTAAATTCACTTTTGTTCCGTCACGAGGCGGCTTAGGTGAAGTGATGTCCATTCAAGCCAACTCTGTGAGTGATCTGATGGCGCAAGCAACAGGTGGGGAAAATACAGCATTATTTGCTCCGGATAACCTAAGTGCACAGGCACTGGATTCATTGAAAGATGAACCAACCATTCGTTATACAATTAATATGATGAAACGTGCGAATTGCTTGTTATATAGCATCGGAAATGCTAAAGTTATGATGGAACGTCGGCGCATGTCAGCTGACGAAAAAGAACGGTTAAATGAGAGTGAAGTAGTCGGAGAAGCATTTGGGTGTTACTTTGATGAAAAGGGAAATATCACCTCTCGTTTATCACGGTTTGGTCTTCAAATGGAAGACGTCGAAGAAATTCCCTATGCGATAGCCATAGCAGGAGGAGAATTAAAAGCAAAAGCGATTAAAGCTTATTCACATATCGCACCTGATCATACATGGCTTGTAACAGATGAAGGTGCCGCTAACTCGATTTTAAAAGGGGATACCCTTTAAAATAAAAAAACTGATTATCCTAAAGGAGGAAATCTTAGTATGACAACAAAAATAGCAATTAATGGGTTTGGACGTATTGGTCGTCTTGCATTCCGTCGTATCCAAGAACTTGAAGGTATCGAAGTGGTAGCAGTAAACGACTTGACTGACGCAAAAATGTTAGCTCATTTGTTAAAATATGACACTACACAAGGACGTTTCGATGGTGAAGTTGTAGTTAACGAAGACTCATTCACAATCAATGGTAAAGAAGTTAAAATCTTCTCACACAGAAACCTAGCTGACAACCCATGGGGTGAGTTAGGTGTAGAATTTGTATTAGAATGTACTGGTTTCTTCAACAGTAAAGATGCAGCAATGGCTCATATCGAAGCTGGCGCAAAACGCGTTCTATTATCTGCTCCTGCAGGTAGCGATGTTAAAACAATCGTTTACAACGTTAACCATGAAACATTAACAGCAGACGATGTTATCGTATCTGGTGCTTCATGTACGACTAACTGTTTAGCTCCTATGGCTAAAACATTGAACGATGAGTTTGGTATCGTTTCAGGTCTTATGACTACAATCCACGCTTACACAGGTGACCAAAACACATTGGATGCTCCACATGCAAAAGGTGACTTCCGTCGTGCTCGTGCCGCTGCAGAAAGCATCATCCCTAACACAACTGGTGCTGCTAAAGCAATCGGTGATGTTTTACCAGAACTTAAAGGTAAACTTGATGGCGCTGCACAACGTGTTCCTGTAGCTGCTGGTTCATTAACTGAATTAATTACAGTTCTAGACAAAAAAGTTACTGTTGACGAAGTTAACGCTGCAATGAAAGCTGCTGCTAACGAATCTTACGGTTACAACGAAGATCAAATCGTTTCTGCAGATATCGTAGGAATGACTTACGGTTCATTGTTTGACGAAACTCAAACTAAAGTAATGACAGTTGGAGACCAACAATTAGTTAAAACTGTTTCTTGGTACGATAACGAAATGTCATATACTGCTCAATTAGTTCGTACTTTAGAATACTTTACTAACCTATAAGATTTGAATTAATCCGATAGCGGATCGTAAAGAACGAAAAGCGGGGAAGCATCGCGCTTCCCTGCTTTTTTTATGAAAACTCAAACTGGGGGTCATCCTATGACAAAGAAAGTTGTAACAGACTTAGCTGTAACAGGTAAAAAAGTTTTAGTTCGTGCAGATTTCAACGTACCAATGAAAGACGGCGAAATTACTAACGATAACCGTATTGTTCAAGCATTGCCAACAATCGAATATTTATTAGAAAATAACGCAAAAGTTATCCTATTTTCTCACTTAGGTAAAGTGAAAACGGAAGAAGACAAAGCTAAATTGTCTCTTAAACCAGTTGCAACACGCCTAGGAGAATTATTAGGTAAAGACGTAACATTTGTTCCACAAACACGTGGTGCAGAATTAGAAGAAGCAATCAACAATCTAAAAGACGGCGACGTTTTAGTATTTGAAAACACTCGTTTTGAAGACGTTGATGGTAAAAAAGAAAGCAAAAACGATCCTGAATTAGGTAAATACTGGGCTAGCCTAGGTGACTTGTTCGTTAACGATGCATTTGGAACGGCTCACCGTGCTCACGCATCTAACGTAGGAATCGCTTCAAACTTAGAATCAGCAGCAGGTTTCTTGATGGATAAAGAAATCAAATTCATCGGTGGCGCTGTTGACGAGCCAGCACGTCCTTTCGTAGCTATCCTTGGTGGAGCTAAAGTAAGCGACAAAATTGGTGTTATCGAAAACCTACTAGAAAAAGCTGATAAAGTTATTATCGGTGGTGGTATGGCTTATACTTTTGCTAAAGCAGAAGGTAAAGAAATCGGTACTTCTCTATTAGAAGCTGACAAAGTAGAATTAGCTAAAGACTTAATTGCTCGCGCAGGCGACAAATTAATCTTGCCAATCGACGCTCATTTAGCAACAACATTCAGCAACGATGCTTCAGCAGGTGTTGTTTCTGCAGATGAAATGCCTGAAGATAAAATGGCATTAGACGTTGGTCCTGCAACTGTAGAACTGTTTGCTAAAGAATTAGAAGGCGCTAAAACAGTTGTATGGAATGGTCCAATGGGCGTATTCGAATTAGACAACTTTGCTAAAGGAACAATTGGTGTTTGTGAAGCTATCGCTAAATTAGACGATGCTGTAACAATCATCGGTGGGGGAGATTCAGCTGCTGCAGCAATGCAATTAGGATTTGCTGAAGACTTTACTCACATTTCAACAGGTGGCGGTGCTTCTCTAGAATATCTAGAAGGTAAAGAACTACCAGGTGTTGCATCAATTTCTGATAAATAAAAACCGTTGTAAGATCAAGTAGGAGGATTATTATGCGTAAACCAATTATCGCTGGTAACTGGAAAATGAATAAAACTGCTGAAGAAGCGCACGCGTTTATCGAAGCAGTTAAACATGCCGTACCATCAAATGACAAAGTAGATTCAGTGATTGGATCACCAGCTTTGTATTTAGAAAAAATGATTTCAGATAGCAAAGGTACTGACCTTAAAGTTGCTGCTCAAAACTGCTACTTTGAAGAAGAAGGAGCATTTACAGGCGAAATCAGCCCGAAAGCTCTTGGTGCATTAGGAACTGACTATGTGATTATCGGACACTCTGAACGTAGAGAATACTTCCACGAAACAGATGAAGATATTAACAAAAAAGCACATGCAATTTTCCGTAACAACATGACACCTATCGTTTGTTGTGGTGAAACACTAGAACAAAGAGAAGCTGGCGAAACAAATGACTGGATTAAAGGTCAAATTACTAACGCTTTGAAAGATTTGACTGCTGGTCAAGTAGCTAGCTTGGTTATTGCTTACGAACCAATCTGGGCAATCGGTACTGGTAAATCATCGACATCACAAGATGCTAACGACACATGTGGCGTTGTACGTCAAACAGTTCGTGACTTATATGACGCTGATACAGCAGATAAAGTTCGCATCCAATACGGTGGAAGTGTTAAGCCAGAAAACATCCAAGAATACATGGGTCAAGAACATATTGACGGTGCTCTTGTAGGTGGCGCAAGTTTAGAAGCAGAATCTTTCTTGCAACTATTGGAGGCAGTAAAATAATGACTAAAAAACCTGTAGCAATCATCATTCTTGATGGCTTTGGTAAGCGTGACGAAACAGTTGGTAATGCTGTTGCTCAAGCAAATAAACCAAATTTTGACCGCTACTGGAACGAATTTCCTCATGCAACAATGGCAGCATCTGGTTTAGCTGTAGGCTTACCAGAAGGCCAGATGGGTAATTCAGAAGTAGGACATACAAATATTGGTGCTGGTCGTGTTGTCTACCAAAGTTTAACACGTATCGATAAAGCAATTAGTGATGGTGAGTTTTTAACAAACCCAGCATTAACAGCTGCTTACAACCATGCGCTTGACAATAACTCAAGCTTGCATTTATTTGGTTTGTTGTCTGACGGTGGTGTACACAGTCACATTAACCATGTACTTGCTTTGCTTGAGAGTGCAAAAGAAAAAGGAATCAAAAACGTTTACCTACATGCTTTCTTAGATGGACGTGACGTTGATCCTCATGCTGCACCTGGTTATATCAAGACAGTAGAAGATAAAATGCAAGAACTTGGAGTAGGCGAAATTGCATCAGTTTCAGGTCGTTACTATGCAATGGACCGCGACAAACGTTGGGAACGTGTTGAAAAAGCATATGACGCTGTTGTCCTTGGAAAAGGTGAAGAATTTACATCTGCTCAAGCAGTTGTAGAAGCAAGCTATGCAAACAATGTAACCGATGAATTCGTTATGCCAAGTGTCATTGTTAAAGATGGCAAACCAGTTGCGCCAGTTCACGATAATGATGCTGTTATCTTCTTTAACTTCCGTCCAGACCGTGCGATTCAATTATCAAATGCCTTTACAAATGTAGAGTGGGCAGAATTTGATCGTGGCGTACGTCCGGAAAATGTTAAATTTGTTTCAATGACACTATACCAAGATTCTGTTATTGGAGAAGTGGCTTTCCCGCCAATTCCATTAACAAACGTGGTTGCTGAAGTGTTGAGTAACAAAGGCTTAACACAGCTACATGCTGCTGAAACTGAAAAGTACCCACACGTGACATTCTTTATGAATGGTGGTAAGCATGATCCATATGAAGGCGAAGACCGTATTCTGATTCCATCACCAAAAGTAGCTACTTATGACTTAAAACCAGAAATGAGTGCTTACGAATTAGGCGATGCAATGGCGAATGCTATTGACGAAGACAAGTACGACGCTATCATCTTGAACTTTGCAAACCCAGACATGGTGGGACACTCAGGTATGTTAGAGCCAACAATTAAAGCAATTGAAGCTGTTGACGAAAACCTAGGTAAAGTCGTTGATCGTATTTTAGCACACGATGGTTACGCAATTATTTTTGCTGATCATGGTAACGCAGATACAATGATTACACCAGAAGGAACACCACATACAGCTCATACAACTGTACCTGTTCCTGTTATTGTAACGAAAAAAGATGTGACATTGCGTACTGACGGTAAACTAGCCGATGTAGCACCAACAATGTTAGATTTATTGAATGTTGAGAAACCAGCAGAAATGACTGGTGAATCATTGATTATTAAGTAATCAATGATTGTAAGAAGTGGTTGCAATCTTAGTAAAAGTTGTCTAAAATTAGTATGTAAAACCAAGTATTGTTTTATAAAAAGGAGAGAAAAAAATGCCATTCATTACAGATATTTTGGCTAGAGAAGTTCTTGATTCACGCGGTAACCCAACAGTAGAGGTTGAGGTATACACAGAAAGCGGCGCATTCGGACGCGGTATGGTTCCGTCTGGAGCATCTACTGGTGAACACGAAGCTGTAGAATTACGTGACGGCGACAAAGATCGTTACTTAGGAAAAGGTGTACAAAAAGCTGTAGAAAACGTTGAGCTAATCGCTGACGCTGTTATCGGTTTTGACGTACGTGACCAACTAGCTATCGATAGAACTATGATCGAATTAGATGGAACACCAAACAAAGGTAAATTAGGAGCAAACGCTATTCTAGCTGTTTCTATCGCTGTAGCTCGCGCTGCTGCTGACTACCTAGATGTACCTCTATACCAATACCTAGGTGGGTTCAACTCTAAAGTTTTACCAACTCCAATGATGAACATTATCAACGGTGGATCTCACTCTGATGCACCAATCGCGTTCCAAGAGTTCATGATTCTTCCTGTTGGAGCACCAACATTCAAAGAAGCACTACGTTGGGGAGCTGAAATCTTCCACAAACTTGCTTCAATCCTTAAAGCTCGTGGCCTAGAAACATCTGTAGGTGACGAAGGTGGATTCGCACCTCGTTTCGAAGGAACTGAAGACGGTGTTGAAACAATTCTTGAAGCAATTAAAGCTGTAGGTCTAGAACCAGGTAAAGATGTTTACCTAGGATTTGACTGTGCATCTTCAGAATTCTACGAAGACGGTATCTACGACTACTCTAAATTCGAAGGTGAAGGCGGAGCTAAACGTACTGCTGCTGAACAAGTAGATTACTTAGAAGAATTAGTTAACAAATACCCAATCATCTCAATCGAAGATGGTATGGACGAAAATGACTGGGATGGATGGAAACTATTGACTGAACGCCTAGGCGAAAAAGTTCAATTAGTTGGTGACGACTTGTTCGTAACAAACACTGAAATCTTAAGCAAAGGGATTAAAAACCACATCGGTAACTCAATCCTAATCAAAGTTAACCAAATCGGTACTTTGACAGAAACATTTGAAGCAATTGAAATGGCTAAAAAAGCTGGTTACACTGCTGTTATCTCTCACCGTTCAGGTGAAACAGAAGACGCAACAATCGCTGATATCGCTGTTGCAACAAATGCTGGTCAAATCAAAACTGGTTCATTAAGCCGTACTGACCGTATCGCTAAATACAACCAATTATTACGTATTGAAGATCAATTAGGTGAACTAGCTGTTTACGAAGGTCTAGAAGCATTCTACAACCTAGAAAACAAATAATAACCTTTTAAGTTAAAAAAGCTCTACTTGCATGAAAATGCAGGTAGAGCTTTTTTGCATTTGTCGAACATTTTTTAGGTTTGTATTTAAAAGTGTTCGGAAATAGCTGAAATGATATAAATTTGAATAAGAAGAGGTTTATGTTAAAATCAACTAAAATAATGATTTAACTCCAAAAAGGCAAAAAAATATAATTTGTTATTAACGAATATTACTTTTTTTAGTAACTTTCTCTTTTACCCTTTTTTAATTGTTAAAATCTGCTATAATAATTTATGAAAATAGAATTAAAAAAATATTAGAAAAAGCAAATGAGGCGATATGATGAAAACAACATGGAATTTTTCGGCTGGTCCAGCTATCCTACCAAAATCTGTTTTAGAAAAAGCTCAACACGAATTACTATCTTATGAAAATAGTGGCATGTCCGTAATGGAGTTGAGTCATCGATCCTCGCTTTTTCAAGCTATTATTGATGATGCAGAAGCTCATTTACGCCAATTAATGGCTATTCCAGATAACTATAAAGTTTTATTTATTCAGGGTGGGGCAACGCTTCAATTCGCTGCTATACCGTTGAATCTTTTGAAAGATGGTAAGGCTGGTTATATTGTCTCTGGCTCATGGGGGGAAAAAGCTTATCAAGAAGCAGAAGCTCTAATTGGTGACCGAGCTGTTATCTTAGCAAACACAAAAGAAAACAAACATACCCTTATTCCAGAAGTTACAGAAATTCCAGAAGGATTAGATTATGTTCACATTACAACAAACAATACGATTGAAGGAACAGCATACCAAACTATTCCAACATTCGGTGACGTACCAGTCGTAGCCGATATGTCTTCAAATATTTTATCTGCTAACTACAATGTCAGCGACTTTGGTTTGATTTACGCTGGTGCACAGAAAAATATTGGTCCAGCAGGCGTAACAATCGTCATTGTTCGTGAAGACCTGTTACAAGATACCCCAGGAATTCCAACTATGCTTGACTACAAGACCTATGTCAGCTCAGGATCAATGTATAATACACCACCAACCTTTGCGATTTATATGGCAAAATTAGTATTCGAGTGGTTAATCGAATTAGGCGGCGTTAGTGAAATGGTGAAAACAAACCAAGAAAAAGCGGGTCTTTTATATCAAACGATTGAAGAGTCTGATTTCTACCAATCACCTGTTCAAAAAGAATTCCGTTCGCTAACGAATATTCCGTTTACACTAACAGATGACACTTTAACAAAAGACTTCTTAAAAGAAGCACAAGAGCGCGGTTTTGTTAACTTAAAAGGTCACCGTTCAGTAGGCGGTATGCGCGCGAGTTTGTATAATGCCTTTCCACTAGAAGGTGTTCAGGAACTAGTTGCATTTATGAAAGAATTCGAAGAAAACAGAGGAGCTAAATAAGCATGATGAGAGACATTCAAACTTTTAATATGATCGCAACAGAAGGGTTAGACCTTCTGAATAAAAAGGAATACAGTTTAAATGAGACACAAGATGCAGAAGCAATTTTATTAAGAAGTAAAAAAATCCATGATTTAACCTTTAATGAGAGCTTACTAGCGATTGCGCGTGCAGGTGCAGGTGTGAATAACATTCCAATTGAACGTGCTTCAGAAGAGGGAATTGTCGTTTTCAACACACCAGGTGCTAACGCTAATGCTGTTAAGGAAATGGTTATTGCTGGTTTGATTATGGCGGCTCGCCCCATTTACCGAGGTATAAACTGGTTGAAAGAACTACAAGGCGATGATATTTCTGAGCAAGTAGAAGCTGGTAAAAAGCAATTTTCAGGAACAGAGCTAGCTGGCAAAACGTTAGGTGTAATTGGGCTAGGCGCAATCGGTTCTTTATTAGCGACAGATGCTTATCATTTGAAAATGGATGTTATCGGCTATGATCCATATGTATCAGTTGAAACAGCTTGGAATATATCAAGACGTGTTAAAAACGCGAAAACATTACAAGAAGTATTGAGAGATTCAGACTATATCTCAATTCACATTCCCGTAAATGCTAATACAGAAGGGTATGTTGATAAAGAATTTATTAACCAAATGAAAGACGGCGCTGTATTATTGAACTTTGCTCGAAATGAATTAATTGTTAAGGAAGACTTGTTAGAAGCATTAGAAGAAGGAAAATTGTCTAAATACGTGACCGACTTTGCCGAAAAAGAATTTTTTGACAACGATAAAATTATGATGTTCCCACATTTAGGCGCATCAACCGATGAAGCAGAGGTACAATGTTCAATTATGGCAGTCAAAACATTGAAATACTTCTTAGAAACAGGAAATATTATCAATTCTGTGAATTTCCCAACGATTGATGTACCATTACAATCACCACTACGTATCACCATTGTCAATCGTAATGTTCCTAATATGATTGGTCAAATTTCAGCAATTTTAGCCAAACATTTTGTTAATATTGATAATATTCTGAACAGGAGTCGTGGTAATTACGCCTATACGGTTATTGATATTCCAGAGGTTGAAATGTCCTTGTTAGAAGAGGTAACCGGTCAAATTCAAGAAATATCAGGTGTAATAAAAACGCGTATCATAGAAAGGAAGTAACAGTATTTATGGTAAAGATTAAACCGTTCCAAGCCGTTCGTCCCAATAATTATGATGTCGATAAAATCGCTAGTCTCCCATATGATGTGGTAAATGTTGCAGAAGCAAAAGAACTAGTTAGCAATAATCCCAAGTCATTTTTAAGAGTTGACCGTGCAGAAGTAGACTTATCAGATGATGTTGCTGTTGATGATGACCGTGTTTATGAGATGGCAAAAACAAATTATCAAGACTTCTTATCAAAAGGATGGCTAGTAAAAGAAGAAAAACCAAGCTACTACCTTTATCGCTTGACACGTAATGGTAAATCGCAATACGGTATTGTAATGGCAATTTCAGTGGATGATTATATCAATAAAACGATTAAAGTACATGAAAAAACACGTCCAGATAAAGAAATAGACCGTATTCGCCATAATGATGCACTTGATGCCAATACAAGTCCTATTTTCTTAACTTACAAAGACCACAGCGAACTTAATGACCTATTATTGGACTTTAAAAACCGCAATATGGGGATTTATTGCTTTGAAAGCTTCTATAACGTGGAGCATTACGTCTGGAAAATTGACGAAGATGACTTAGTTGAAAAAATTACCAACTACTTTAGAGATGATATTGAGGCATTGTATATTGCTGACGGTCATCACCGTATGGCTGCAGCAGCTAAAATTACAAAACAAAGACGTGAAGAATTCCCTGATGCAGCAGATGACGCAGAGCTTAATTATTTCTTAGGAATTGCTTTCCCAACATCTCAATTGGAGATCTTGCCATATAATCGTCTTGTTCATTTACCATTGAAGGATGGCGATTGGGCAAAAATCGAGACTTATTTTACGGTTGAAGCCTTAGATGATGCGCAATACCAACCACAAGAAAAAGGTAGCTTCGGTATGTATATCGATAAGAAATGGTACAAGCTAACGATTAAAGATGACAAGAGACCTGAAAACTATGTAGATGGTTTGGATGCTTCTTTATTACAGAATTTCTTATTTGAACCAATCTTTGATATTACTGATCCCAAAACAGACCAACGTCTCGATTTTATTGGTGGTATTCACGATACAGCAACCTTAATGAAATTAGCGGATAAAGACGCTAGCATTGCCTTTTCGCTTTATCCAACATCAATGGACGAATTATTGACGGTATCTGATCTAGGTGAGCAGATGCCACCGAAATCAACTTGGTTTGAGCCAAAGTTATTGAGTGGATTATTCTTGCATGAGTTGGAAACAGAAAAGGGTAAAAAATAGATTAACTACTAGAATCACGTGCTCAATTATGATATACTAAGCGGTAGTATTTAAAGGAGGTCCACCATTGTACGACGTCTTATTAATCGCTTTAATCATTGTATCAATTTTACTCATTATCTCTGTCTTGTTACAACCGTCTAAAACTAATGCAGCAAGTGCATTAAGCGGTGGAGCAGAGCAGTTATTTGGAAAACAAAAAGCAAGAGGCTTTGAAGCTGGTCTGAGAAGAGTAACAGCTGTATTAGGTTTTCTATTTATTGGTTTAGCTATTGCACTAGCTTATTTGTCTTCAAATTAAAGATAATACGATGAATTTAAGAGAAAAGGACTGGGACTTTTGTTCGAGTCCTTTTTCTATTTAGTATGATTTTTTTGAAATCTAACGTACAATAAACGTAGAATATGAGCAGAGGAGTTATCACATGAAAGAAATAAAATTACCACAACCATTTTTCTTTGAAAAAGGGAAACGAGCAGTTTTGTTACTACATGCTTACACAGGCAGCTCGAATGACGTTCGGATGCTTGGCAGAACGTTAGAGAGAAAAGGCTATACCGTATACTCTCCTCAATTCACTGGACACGCGACAGAGCGGTTTGAAGATATTCTAGATGAAGGCAGTCCCCAACAGTGGCTGGCAGATGGTGAAGCAGCAACAGCCTTTCTACGCTCAAAGGGCTACGAAGATATTGCCGTTATGGGACTTTCCATGGGTGGTATTATTGCAACACGTTTGCTTGAAACTGGCAATTATATCGGAGGCGGATCGTTTAACTCACCTGTTTTAAATATTGGTGATAGCAAAGTACCTGCTGCATTCGTTAATTACTATCGTACATTTAATAAACACATTGGCAAAACCTCAGAAGAAATTGAGGGGAATATTGACAGAATTAAAGAAAAGCTTGGTCAACAAATGGCTGATATACGTGAGTTTACCGATATCGTTCAGGCAGACTTAGATAAGATTACCGGTAGTTACTATATTGCTTCTTCAGGTAAGGATGAATTGATTGATTATATGAATGGCCGTGTCTTGCGAGACGCCATTAACCATGCAACAGTTGACTTCCAATTTTTCCCAGAAGCAACCCACGTGATTACTGTAGGATCAAAGCGCCACGATTTTGAAACATCCGTCATCAACTACCTTGACAAGCTAAATTGGAAAGAGGAAAACGTATGACACAAACAGAACATGTTCTTAATCAAGTCATTGATTACTTACAAGAACATCAATACGACAGTTATTCAGTGAAGCAATTAAGCGTAGCACTAGGCTATGATGATTCGAAAAGCTTTAATAACTTAGTAAAAGCAATTGCTAAAGCTGAACAAGCGGGGCAAATTGTTTTAAACCGAGAAGGGAAATTTAGAATTAAACGAGATGATGCGACATTAGTCGGAACATTCCGCGCCAATGATCGCGGCTTTGGCTTCGTTGATTATGATCCAGCTGAAGATGATATTTACATCTCAAAAGAGCAGACGGCTAGTGCCATGGAAGGCGATCAAGTCGAAGTTGTGATTACCCATAAGCCTGAGCCTTGGAATAGTAAAGGTCCAGAAGGTAAAATCACTAAAATCATTGCACGGAAAACCAACCGCATAGTCGGAGAGTTTTTCCCTTACGATGCACCAAGAAGAGAGGAAACAGGCTATTTAGGTTATGTTGTCCCTCAAGATAATAAAATTAAACAGATGCTCTTGTATGTTCAGCCAACAGGTCTTCATCCCGTTGAAGGGAGCATCGTTGTCAGCGAAGTTGTAGAGTATCCAAATAGTGATAATCCTGTTGCGATGACAGGTATCGTGACTCAAGAGATTGGACATAAAAATGCACCTGGTGTCGATATTTTGTCCATCCTTTATAAACTAGGGATTCCGACAGAGTTCCCAGAGGATGCTATTCAACAAGCAGAAGCCATTCCGTTTGAGATACCAGAGGACGAATATACGAATCGCCGCGACTTAAGAGACCAAGTGACCATTACGATTGATGGGGCAGATGCTAAGGATTTGGATGATGCCATTTCAATGTCTATTTTAGCCAATGGCAACTATCAACTAAGTGTCCATATTGCGGATGTTTCTTACTTTGTAACTGAACATTCAGCGATTGACCGCGAGGCTTTTGAGCGCGGAACGAGTGTCTATTTAACAGACCGTGTGGTACCAATGTTACCGCAGAAACTATCAAATGGTGTCTGCTCGCTCTTACCGCATGAAGACCGCTTGGCTATGTCGTGTGTGATGGAGATTGATTATAAAGGCGATGTCGTAAAATACGATATTTTCCCGTCAATCATTAACTCAAACCAACGCTTTACCTATACAGCAGTAAACGCCATTTTAGAAGACCGTGACCGAGAAACACGCGATGTCTTTATCGAGTATGTTAATTTACTTGAAGATATGGGCGGCCTTCATAAGATTTTAGAGAAAAAACGGAAAGTGCGCGGCTCGATTGATTTCGATACGACCGAATCAAAAATAATCGTTGATGAAGCAGGCCATCCTCTTGATATTAAAGTTGTGGAACGTGGTGTTGGCGAACGTCTAATTGAATCATTTATGTTAGCAGCCAATGAAACAGTAGCAGCACACTTTACGCGTCGTAAACTACCGGCTATTTACCGGATTCATGAGCAACCGGATCCTGTTAAAATGCTTCGATTTATGGAATTCGTGACGACATTTGGAATGGTGGTTACGGGATCGAACGAAAGTATTAAACCAAAGCAACTGCAAAACATTTTACAAAAAACGGCAGATGAACCATACCATGCCGTTGTTGCCAGCGTCTTATTACGGAGTATGAAACAAGCAAAATATGATACTAATCCAATTGGTCACTACGGTTTGGCGACTAAAGACTATACGCACTTCACATCACCAATCAGACGTTATCCCGACTTGATTGTTCACAGATTGTTGCGCATGTATCTGACTGACAAGCAAACCGCTGAACAACGTGATAAGTGGGAACAAAAACTGTCTGACATTTCTGTTCAAAGTTCAGTAACAGAACGCCGCTCAGTGGATGCAGAACGTGAGACTGACTCTCTGAAGAAAACAGAATTTATGGTTGATAAAGTTGGCCAACAATTCGAAGGTGTCATTAGTTCAGTGACTAAATTTGGTATCTTCGTTGAGTTACCAAATACCATTGAAGGTTTGGTTCATATTTCGAATATGAAGCAAGATTATTTTAACTACCTAGAGAGCCATATGGTGCTACTGGGTGAACGAACAGGTATGATTTTCAGAATTGGTCAAAAAGTTCGCATTGAAGTAACTAAAGCAGATGTTGATTCACGTGAGATTGACTTCGCCTTAGTTGAAGATGATGAATTGACAGTGTATAATCAAGAGATACAAACACCTAGCCGTAAGAAGAATGGGAAGAGTAAACCGAGATCCAACCAAGACCGAGGTATGAAAGGTCACCGTAAAAAACGGAAAGATAACGGTGGATCACGAGAAAAGACTTCCAATAAACAAGGCGGGGAAAAGAAAAAACGTTCTAAAAAGAAACGTTAAAAAATTTTGAAGCAGAAATTGAGGTAGAAGTGATGCCAAAGGGAGACGGAAAAGTTCTTGCCCAAAACAGACAGGCCAGTTACGAATATAGTATTCTGGAAACATTTGAAGCAGGGATGGTTTTAAAAGGCACTGAAATTAAATCCATTCGTAATGCTCGTATTAACATTCGAGATGGCTATGTGTCCATCCGTAATGGAGAAGCGACTTTGCAAAATGTACATATCAGTCCGTTTGAACAAGGAAACATTTTTAACCATGATCCACTTCGTTCACGCAAACTCTTACTGCATAAAAAGCAAATCAATTACTTAGCTAATCAAACAAAAACACAAGGGGTTACCGTAATTCCATTGAAAGTTTATATTAAAGATGGTTATGCAAAAGTGTTAATTGGTGTCGCTCAAGGTAAGAAAAAATACGATAAACGTGAGTCGCTAAAACAAAAAGATATGAAACGCGAAGTCGATCGTGCATTAAAGAATCGTTATTAGAATAAGGAAAGGGAGCAGTTTTTATGAAAACTACTCTCTTTTTTTTGTGACAAAAATGCGTATTTATTAAAATACTTTCATCAAATGTCTAATTTAGACTGTTCATTTGACGGTTTAAAAGATATGATAAATATAACGATGATTGTATGGAGGTTAGACCATGATTGTTCAAACAGATAAATACCTGCGATTACTTTCGAAAGAATATCCAACGATTGCCGATACGGTTACCGAGATAATCAACTTAGAAGCGATCATGAACTTACCCAAAGCGACCGAGCATTTCATTAGTGATTTGCACGGGGAATATTATGCTGTTCAACATGTTCTTAGAAATGGATCAGGTAACGTTAAAGAAAAAATTAAAGAGGTTTTCCAAGGCCGTTTAAGCACCAAGGAAATGAATCAGCTCGCTACCATTGTCTATTACCCCGATAAGAAAATAGATTTAATTGTAGCTTCACTTGAGAGTCAGGAAGAAATTGAAGAATTCTTTATTTTGACAACGACACGCATTACAGAACTCTGTGCCTTTGTTGTGTCTAAATATACCCGTTCTAAAGTTAGAAAAGCCTTGCCAAGTGATTATGCCTATATTATTGAGGAGCTCTTGTTCAAGGATACGATAATGTCGAATAAAGAAGACTACTATGATAAGATTATTAAGACGGTTATTTCTTTAAAACGAGGAAAAGAATTAATTTCTGCATTTGCCCATGTTATCCAACGACTAGTGGTTGACCATATACATGTAGTTGGTGATATTTATGATCGTGGCCCATACCCAGACCGTATTATTGATACGTTAATGGATGGTCATGAATTAGATATTCAATGGGGAAATCATGACGTGTTATGGATGGGTGCAGCGAGTGGTTCAGCAGCTTGTATAGCGAATGTAATTCGGATTTGTGCGCGCTACGATAATCTTGAAATTATCGAAGATGCTTACGGAATCTCATTGCGGTCGTTGATGCTATTTTCAGAAATGAATTATACAGAAGATCGTTACGAACCATTTATGCCAAAAATCAATCCAGACTCGGAAGAAAAAATTTATCCAGAAGAAATTCGTCAAATTGCGAAGATGAATCAAGCGATTTCGATTATCCAATTTAAGTTGGAAGGCGAGATCATTAAGCGTCATCCTGAATTTGAAATGAATGATCGCTTGTTACTGTCTGATATTGATTACGAAAAAGGAACCATTCGTCTAGATGGTAAGGAATACCCATTAACGTGTGATTACTTTCCAACGATTGATCCAAACGATCCCTACAAACTCACTGCTGAAGAAGAAGTGGTGATTCAACGGTTGACAGACGGCTTTATGAACTCAGAACGCCTTCACAAGCATACCCAATTTCTATACAGCAAGGGAAGCCTCTATCTTAAATATAATGATAACCTGCTGTTCCATGGCTGTGTACCACTTAATAAAGATGGCAGCTTTATGGAGATGACGATTAATAATAAGTCATATAGCGGAAAAAACTTGCTAGATAAATACGAAGATATTTTGAGAAAAGGCTACTTAAACCGTAAAAAAGGCCTAAGCAACCAAAAAAATCTTGATTATATCTGGTATCAATGGGAAGGAAAGGCCTCGTCACTTTTCGGAAAAGATAAGATGACGACCTTTGAACGCTTGTATATCAAAGATAAAGCAACCCATCTTGAAGAGAAAAATATCTACTACAAAGAGCGGGACAATGTTGCAACTTGCGAAATGATTTTAAGAGAATTTGATTTGGATCCGTCAAAAGGTCATATTATTAATGGCCACACGCCAGTTAAAGAAAAGCGTGGGGAAAATCCTCTGAAGGCTGATGGTAAGCTTATCGTTATCGATGGTGGCTTTTCAAAAGCTTACCAAGATACAACCGGTTTAGCGGGCTATACCTTATTATATAATTCATTTGGTATGCAACTCGTTTCTCATCAACCCTTTACTTCGGTAACGGACGCATTGCTTAATGAAATTGATATTGTGTCTACACGTCGAGTAGTGGACAAAGAACTAGAACGAAAAACAGTACGTGAAACAGATGTCGGCGTGCGTTTAACCCAACAAGTCAAAGATTTACAAAAATTATTGTTGGCCTATCAAGAAGGACGTATTGTCGAAACTGTCAAAACGAAATAGATTTTTAAAGAGGTGTAAGATGACTAAGGGAGTCACATTTTATTTTATGAGACATGGCGAGACCTACTTAAATCAGTACAATCGCATGCAAGGTTGGTCAGACGCTCCTTTGACTAATAGAGGGAAACGCGATGTATCACGCAGTGGAGCAGGACTAGCAAACATCAAGTTTGATGCTGTTTACTGCAGTGACTTAAGACGAACATTTGAAACAGCACAAATCATTTTAAATGAAAATGAACACAAAGACACACCGAGTGTGAAAGCAATGCCTGAATTTAGAGAAATTTTCTTTGGTTCATATGAAGGTTTGGATGCGACCGAAACATGGGCGCAGCTGCACCAGTTTTTAGGATTTGAAAATGGGATTGATTACTCAGATAACACATCTGTTATTAAAGAATTAAACGGAATGCGCAAAATGGATCCGTACCACGAAGCAGAAGACTACTTAACATTCTGGTTGCGTGTCGAACGTGGCTTAATCAAGTTAATTGATAAGCATCGCGATTCTGGGCAAAACATTTTGATTGTTTCTCATGGGATGACCATTCGAAACATAATCCATGCTCTTATTCCAGATTTCGAAATCGATCGTCATTTAGATAATGCCAGTATTTCAGTTGTCAGTTACTATGATGGCTTCTATCATTTAGAAAAATTCAATAGTACTGAACATTTCGCACCAGACAATACACCGGGTGGCAATGATGAGCCTACGAGCCATAAAATCTTGCCATCTGATAAAGAAACAGACGAATAAAAACGAAACCGGTCTTTGAAAGTGATCATTTACTTTCAAAGACCGGTTTTTTGGCTATTTCGGTTTTTGCAAACGAAAATTGGTTTTCAACTACCGTTTTTCAGCTTATTTCGGTTTTTGCAAATGAATAATCGTTTGCAAAGACCGCTTTTCCTATAAAAGAGGGCAAACAAAAAAGCCCTTGATAAAAATCAAGGACTTTCGCATTCCAGACGGCTCTGGAATAGTATGGAGATGGCGGGAGTCGAACCCGCGTCCAAATATATCGGCACTTCCAAGTCTACGCTCATAGTTAAACAATTTGGAGTTCGCCTCGTGTTAGCCGTTTAACAGGCGTTACACAACGCTAACCTGATTAGTCTCTTCCGATTCCTCCAGGTGGAAAGTCACGGTGTAGTCCACTAAGTTTGAGACCCTTACTTGAGTACATGGACGATACCAAGAGGATCTTAGCTAGCTGGTTTTACGCAGCGAAAGCTAAAGTGTTATTGTTTGTTTTTGCAGTTATATTTAACTGGAACGTTTTTGCGTAGCCGTAACCTACGAAGCGCGTCAAAAGCTCGACCTATACCTGTCGAATCCGTAACATCCCCTTAATCAGATTAAGGGCTACTCATATTGAGTACAATTAATTATACCGTAAAGCATTAATTTGTCAAATAAGTCACTTTTTCCAGCATAATGGCGTATAATTACCATTAAACGATATATGGGGGGATATGATGGTCTTATTAAAACAACTGGCTTACGGAAGTCCCGACTACCAAGAAACGATAGCACTCAGAAATACAATAATGAGAGAACCGCTAGGCCTATCCATTTACGACGAAGATTTAACGAATGAAGAAGAAGCCGTTATTATTGGTGCATTTAGCGACACCACTTTATTAGGCGTAGGAATTGCGATACTACAAAATAAAGACTATCACATTGACTACATTTGCGTGGATACACGACAACAACAAGGCGGGATTGGTCGATTAGTACTCAACGAATTAGAAAAAATAGGCCACAGCCAAGGGGCTAAATCGGTTAATCTAGCAGCACGACTATCAGCGCAAGGCTTTTATGAAAAGCAGGGCTACCATACCGTTGGAGAACCTTATATTATGCTATCTGCGCCAGTAGGACATATTCGAATGGAAAAATCTCTCGTGTAGCAGGTTAAGCTTTTCTCAAGTTTTTGCGACATATTTTTATTTTAATCATTCTTCACGTATAATTAAACTAAGAGCTTTATTGTTACTCGCAAGAAAAGAGTAGATGAGGAGTGAAAGCTATGTTTACCAAACAACGCTTAACAGCTGCCTATGAAGGTGCAAGGGTGGAAGTCTTTGATGAGACGACTAAATATGTATTCATCAGTGATCAACACCGAGGCGATGGCAGTTTATCAGACGAATTCACTCGCAACCGCAATATTTTTCAGTACGCCATTGATTACTATTACAAAAATGGGTACACCTATGTCGAAGCTGGTGATGGGGATGAACTGTGGGAATATCAAGATGTCAAACACATCAAAAACGCCCATCCAGAAGTCTTTTCAACGATTAAGAAATTCTACGATGATGATCGTTTTATTATGATGTATGGCAATCACAATATCTATATGAAGCATCAGCACTATGTCGAAAAGCATTACTACCGCAACTACGATGAGTATTCGGAGACTTTTTTTGATTTTCTAAAAGACCTGAAGCCGATTGAAGCCCTTGTTTTAAAACACAAGAAGACAGGGCAAGAAATTTTTACTGTTCACGGTCATCAAGGGGATGCCCCCAACGATCAATTTTGGATGTTAACCATGCTGTCGTTGAAATATTTTTGGCGCTTTCTACATGCCTTTGGGATTCGAAATCCAGTGAGTCCCGTTAAAAATATTCATCGCCGCCACAAAATAGAAAAAAATTATTCCAAGTGGATTGCGGAAAACAAGATGATGCTCATTTGTGGGCATACTCATCGCTTTAAATTTCCAAAGACAGCTACATTGCCTTACTTTAACATTGGGTGTTGTGTTTATCCGACGATTATTACGGCCTTGGAATTAAATGGCGAGATTATTCAGCTCGTCAGATGGAAAATAAAGGCTAATGAAGATGGTCTATTAAATGTGGTTCGCGAAGTGATGCGAGGACCGGCCCACGTATCTGAATTTGATATGAAACACCCCGACTATCAAGGTATTCTTTCGCTCGAAAGTGATACAGCTAAACGATAATAAGAAAAAGAAAGCAGGGATTGAATGATTAATATTAAAAAATATTCACTATTATTAGGTGCGACTTTATTATTAGCAGCCTGTACCGATACAACTGATCCAAATGTGGGTTCAGCAGAAAGTAGCTCAGAAGCGGTAGTTGAATCGGTTGAAGAATCAACGAACGGTGCAGTTGAAAGTGAATCAGTTGCTGAATCAACTGACGAATCAACTGACACGGAATTAAACCATGACGAAGCAGCAAAAATTGAAGCAGCAAAAACAGCGATTTCAGATTTAACTGGTTTAGAAGAAGGTGATGACTTCCTTTACCTGATTGATGGTGTAGAAGGAGAAATCGTGACTATTAATATTCGTGAAAATGGTGACGCAGCGGCTAGCTCAAGAGGATTTTTCCGATACGATAATGAAACAGGAAATGTACAGGAATTGGATATTATTACCAATGAGTATGTCGATTACCCTGCTAATTAATAAAATTAGAGAATAATTAGAAATACCATTGACTTATTCTCATTAGAAATATAGAATAGCTACATAATCAATAGTCAAATGACGAGAGGAGGAACTAAGATGCAAAATAGTATAATGGCAATGACTAGAAAAAACATGTTTAAAAACAGCATCTTAGTACTCCAAGCTGTCATTTTTGTGAATATTGAGCCTTAGGATTCTATTTTGTGATAAACAAAAATAAGAGTCCTCTTCTTGTTGAGTAAGGGCTCGTTGTGAAAGGTGGGCCCGCTCTTAGCAGCAGTCCATCTTTTCTTTTTAGCAAAAATATCAGTGTTAAACTGGAGGAATAACTATGACAGCAGAAAATCTTAAAACCGTAGATTTAGATTGGGAAAACTTAGGCTTTTCTTATATGAAGACAGACTATCGCTATATCTCTTATTGGAAAGACGGTCAGTGGGATGATGGCCAATTAGTAACAGATAATACCATTACCATTAGTGAGGGCTCTACTGCCCTCCATTACGGTCAATCTTGTTTTGAAGGCTTAAAAGCTTACCGAACAAAAGAGGGCGATATCCAACTTTTCAGACCAGATGAAAATGCCAAACGCATGATTAAAAGTTGTGAACGTTTGATGATGCCAACGGTGCCGGTCGATAAATTCGTGGATGCCGTGAAACAAGTGGTTCGCGCTAACGAAGCTTGGGTGCCACCCTATGAATCAGGTAGTACCTTGTATATTAGACCATATTTGATTGGCGTGGGCGATAATATCGGTGTAAAACCTGCACCAGAATATATTTTCTCTGTTTTTGTAATGCCGGTTGGTCCTTATTTCAAAGGTGGTTTAGCACCAACCAACTTTATTGTGTCTGACTACGACCGTGCTGCTCCTCATGGTACAGGTGCAGCTAAGGTAGGTGGCAACTATGCCGCAAGTTTACTGCCAGGTCAACTTGCTCATGACCGTGAATTTAGTGATTGTATTTATTTAGATCCAGCTACGCATACAAAAATTGAAGAAGTTGGTTCAGCTAACTTCTTTGCGATTACTCATGATGATGTTTTTGTAACACCGCAATCGCCGTCGATCTTACCAAGTATTACCAAATACTCACTTCTACATATTGCTGAACATTTATTAGGCATGAAGGTAGAAGAGCGTGATGTTTATGTCGACCGTTTGGATGAATTTAAAGAAGCGGGAGCCTGCGGAACAGCTGCTGTTATTTCTCCGATTGGTGGCATTCAAAATCATGATGAGTTCCATGTCTTCTATTCGGAAACGGAAGTTGGACCGATTACACAGAAGTTGTATGAGCTACTAACAGCTATTCAATTTGGTGATATTGAAGGACCAGAAGGCTGGATTTACGACGTATTTGAATAAAAATAAAACGGCTGATTCCAAGTGAATCGGCCGTTTCATTTTACCTCAGCCACAGCCTTTGGTAAGATAAAGCTAACAAAACAAAAGGTTGTGAGAGACATGGCTGCTTTATCAAAGGAAAATCAAAAACTTGATTTTGGGAAAATACTTGGCATCGCCATGACCCAATTCAAGCGTGCCGAAATGGGAAGACAGGCCGCAGAATTAGCTTACTATATTCTTTTGGCACTCTTTCCCATTTTACTTGCATTAGGGAATATCATTCCGCTATTGCCGATACCAACCGAACAAGTCCTCGAATATGTAGAAATGGGTGTGCCGGCTGAAGTGGGGTCTGTTTTACTACCTATATTAGAAGGCTATCTCAGTGGTGGGAGTAGCGGTGTCGTTTCAATCGGGGTGGTCGTATCGATTTGGCCGGCATCCAAAGCCTTTACCGTTTTCCAACGCGTTCTCAACCAAGTGTATAATGCTAAAGAACGTAAGAATTTTATTGTGACCCGAATCTTCTCCTTTCTGATTACAGTCTCGTTTGTTTTCTTAATTGGAGCGGTCTCCTTTATCTTTGTTTTCGGTAGAGAAATTTTAAACTTAGTCCAAAATCTATTACCAGTCGACCTCGTCGGCATCATCACCACCTTTGAATATTTCCGCTGGCTTGTTGCATTAGTCGTCTTAGTGGTGATTATGTCCTTTATTTACTTTATTGTGCCAAATGTTAGGTGGTCCTTTAAATTTGCGATTCCCGGTGCCGTTTTAGCAACGATAGGCTTCCTTGGTGTTTCCCAACTATTTACCTTATACATCCGATTTGCGGGAGGTCAAGCGATTGGGAACGGTGCGATAGGTGTCTTTATTGTTTTGATGATTTGGCTCTACTTAATCAGTAGCGTATTTATTGTTGGCGGCATTTTGAACGTTATTATTTATGACTATACCCATGAAAATAAAATTATCCTCGATGAAGGTGAAACCTATTTATCAGTTGTCTATTCTGATAAAGCGCAGGACTATCTCGCAACGAAACAAATTTTAAGAAAAAGATTAACCAAAGAAAGTTTAAAAGTGAAGACGAAAGACTTGCCCGGACAAGAAGATTATTCTGACTGGCAACGTTAAGAAAAAGGTAAGAGTCCTTTAAAGATTCTTACCTTTATTTTATTGGTTTTTATCTATATAATAACTTAATGACGTTGTATTTAGAAAGAAAGGAATCACTCATGAGAAATCAACAAAAAAATTCAAAACAAGATGTGTCCAAAATTGATTATGGCATCATCTTAGCGGTCATGTTGCTAGCTATTATTAGTATCGTGACACTCTATTCAACCATGTACCTAATGAGTAGTAGTCCAGCTATCCGTCCGGTTATTATGCAAGTTGCCTGGTATGCGGTTGGAACAATTGTTGCCATCATCATGATGAATTTTGACTCGGAGCAACTGTGGAAATTGGCTCCTGTTGCGTACTTTGCTGGGGTGGCCTTATTGATATTAGTCCTCATTTTCTATGATAGAGAGATGGCCGCTAGTCAAGGGGCTAAGAGCTGGTTCTCCTTTGGACCTGTTACCTTTCAGCCTTCAGAAGTCGTTAAAATTTCACTCATTATGATGTTAGGACGAGTGATTACCAAGCATAATATGGAAACAGAAGAGCGAACAGTTAAAACTGACTGTTTCTTGTTAGCTAAAATTGCCGCATGGTCGCTGCCACTGATTGTCCTCGTTATGGTCCAAAATGACTTAGGAACCGTATTGGTTTATATGGCCATTATTATCGGAATGACCTTAATGTCTGGTGTATCGTGGAAAATTTTACTGCCAGTCTTCTTAATTATCGGTGGTTTAGGTGCGCTACTGATTTTCTTAGTTGTCTACGACCGACAACTCCTTATCAAACTAGGCTTTATGGATTACCAATTTGCCCGAATCGATTCGTGGCTCGATCCATTTGCGGATAGTAGAGGAGACGCCTTCCAATTGGCTCAAAGTATGAAGGCCATTGGATCAGGTAAGCTGTTTGGTAAGGGAATTGGTGTATCAGAAGTTTATGTGCCCGTTCGCGAATCGGATATGATTTTCGCTACTATTGGTGAGAACTTTGGCTTTATCGGCGGCTGTTTCGTCGTCTTAGTTTACTTTTTACTCATTTACCAAATGGTTCGCATTTGTTTTGACACGCAAAACGAGTTCTATGCCTACATGACAACAGGCGTGATTATGATGATTTTGTTCCACGTTTTAGAAAACATTGGGATGACAATCGGACTCTTACCGCTAACAGGGATTCCACTGCCGTTTATTTCGCAAGGGGGATCATCCTTATTAGGAAACATGATGGGAATTGGTTTGGTCATGTCAATGCGGTACCACTATAAATCTTATATGTTCTCAGATGAAGCAGAACACTACGGTATGTAGAAAAGGGAGGAATGTGTGTGTTAGTCTATTACGGACACCCAACATGTACGACGTGTAAACGAGCAGAGAAATGGTTGGATGTAAACAACATTGCTTATGACTGGAAAAATATTAAAGAAGAAACACCGAGTAAAGAACTATTAACGCAATTATTGGAAAACGAAACAATCACGAGACGTCGTTTGTTCAATACGAGCGGTAACTTATATAAAGAGCTTGGCTTAAAGGATAAGCTGGACGACTTGACAACCGAAGAGGCTGTCGCTTATCTTGTTAATGATGGCATGCTAATCCGCCGGCCGTTTGTTACAAATGGCAAAGAGGTCACAGTTGGTTTCAAAGAAGACCAATACAGTGAAATTTGGGTCTAGGAGGAACAGAAATGGCAGAATTAAAATATAGTTTAGACGGTTTTTGGTTTGAAAAGGTAGACGGACAGGTTGTTGTCGGTTTATCTGATAAAGGTCAAGATGATCTAGGTGAAGTCAGCTTTATCGACTTACCATCAACAGGTGAGATTAAAAAAGATGATACCTTAATTGGTGTTGAAGCAGCAAAAGCTGTTACCGAATTAACCTTGCCACTAGATGCAACGATCGTGGAAGTGAATGAAGACTTATCTGATCATCCTTCACAATTAAACAGCCAAGATCGCAACGATACATGGATTGTTAAGTTAACAGATGTTGATGAAACAGCATTTTCACAGTTAAATAACGAATCAGGCTTATCATAAGCCAAAAGAGAGTCATCAGGATGAGTTAAAATCCTGATGACTCTCTTTTTAGTTATCCTTCAGCTCTTGCGACTAAATCATTGAAGAAAGCTTGGCTGACAGCATCATGAGGGATCATGGTTTCTGGATGCCACTGAATGGCAACCACATTTGAACCCATATCCTCAACCGCTTCGATAATACCATCTGGGCTATTGGCAACAACCCTTAATCCTTTTCCAACTTCCTTAAGGGCTTGGTGGTGGAAGGAATTAACCATCAATGATTCACCCGTTATCTCAGCGATATAGCTATCCTTTTCAACACTGACCATATGAATCGGAATATGAAAGGAAGAGCGTTGAACGTGCTGAATGAGCGTTTGCTCGTATTGACTGTCTAGGTCTTGGTATAAACTGCCACCGTAATAAACATTGACGATTTGCATACCGCGACAAATTCCTAAAACAGGGATGCCTTTTTTGATAGCTGCTTTTAATAAAGCGAGATCAAATAAATCACGCTGAGGGAAAATAGCCTGTAATTTTGAGTGAGGTGCTTCACCGTAATGCATAGGATTGACATCATGACCACCCGTTAAAATTAAGCCATCAATCAAACTTACATAACGCTCAGCATCTTCTTCACTTCCAACTGGTAGGATCAGCGGACTAGCTCCAGCAGCTTGAACGCCGCTAACGAAATTATGAGGTGTATAGGAAACGGAATTTCCTTCAAAGGCAGTTGTGACCTGTAAGAGTTGATTGCCAGAAATTCCAATAATTTTTTTCATGTTAAACATGCAGCTCCTTTAAATAATAGTCTTTTTTATTATGCCACAAATCAACAGTTTTAAAAAGACTGTTGTCTGATGTAAATAAGAATGATTATAAATAACCAAAAATAGCCTATTATACAAGACTTCTGCGAGAAGTTATTGCGAATCATTCTCAGTTAGTTTAGAATGATTATAATGCAATGATAAAGAAATGAGAATTGCTGTAAAGATAAGAAGGAGAGGAAAGCGTTCATGTCTACTTTAGAAATTAAAAACTTACATGTTTCAATTGAAGATAAAGAAATCTTAAAAGGTGTTAACCTTGTTATGAATACAGGAGAAATCCATGCTATCATGGGGCCTAACGGTACAGGGAAATCTACCCTAGCTCAATCAATTATGGGACACCCAAGCTATACTATCACAGAAGGGGAAGTATTGTTAGATGGTGAGAACGTATTAGAGATGGAAGTGGACGAACGCGCACGTGCCGGTCTTTTCCTTGCGATGCAATACCCAAGCGAAATTACAGGAATTACTAATGCTGAATTCATGCGCGCAGCGATTAATGCTCGCCGTGAAGAAGACGATAAAATGTCAGTGATGGATTTCATTAAAAAATTAGATAAACATATGGATACATTAAGCATGCCAGAAGAAATGGCAGAGCGTTACTTGAACGAAGGGTTCTCAGGTGGAGAGAAGAAACGTAATGAAATTCTTCAACTAATGATGATTGAACCTAAATTCGCGCTATTAGATGAGATTGATTCAGGTCTTGATATCGATGCCCTAAAAGTTGTATCAAAAGGGATTAATGCGATGTTATCAGATGGCAGTGACTTTGGTGTCTTAATGATCACTCACTACCAACGTCTATTAAACTATATCGAACCAACCTACGTTCACATTATGATGGATGGTCGCGTTGTAAAATCTGGTGATGCAAACTTAGCGAAACGTTTGGAAGCAGAAGGCTACCGCGGTATTCGTGACGAACTAGGACTAGATATTACAATCGAAGAAGAAGAGTAGGAGGACGAGAGAATGAAAGACGAAAAGTTGAACCATCTTCAAACCTTCTCGGCTTTCCAAGAAGAGCCTACTTGGATGAGTCAATTACGCCTAAATATGGCGGAAAAAGCTCAAAACTTGCCATTCCCAACAATTGAAAAAGTAAACTTCCATCGTTGGCCACTTATGGACGAGAAGATTGATACTGAATATGGTGAAGAATTAATTAATAGCCAGCAACACCAATATGCACAAGGTGATAACGGTAAGATTGTTCAATACGGTAAAGTAACCTTATTTGAACAACTGCCACAAGAATTAGTCGAACAAGGTGTTATTTTTACGGACATCTTTACTGCTATGAAGGAGCACCCTGAGCTAGTTGAAAAACACTTCATGACGCAAGCAGTAAAAGCAGATGAAAACAATTTGACTGCTTACCATGCAGCTTATATGAACAGTGGTGTCTTTTTATATGTACCGAAGAATGTTCATATTTCTGAACCACTTGAATCACTTTTCATTCAAAACAGCCATGTCAACGAGACATTTGCTAAGCACGTTTTAATTGTTGCTGATGTTAATAGCTCGGTTACTTATGTGGAGAAACTACAAACAGAAGGCTCAGAAGCAAACACAGCTAACGTCGTTGTTGAAGTGATTACCAAAACAGGCGCACAAGTGAAGTTCTCTGCTGTTGACCACCTAGGTGAAAAAACGTCAGCCTACATTAACCGCCGTGGCCATTTAGCGAAAGATTCTTCTATTGAATGGGCAATTGGCGTTATGAATAACGGTAACGTGATTTGTGACTTTGATTCTGACTTAATGGGAGACGGTTCACACAGCGAAATTAAAGCTGTTGCCATCTCAACTGGTCGTCAAATTCAAGGGATTGATACACGCGTAACCAACTATGGTAACCACTCAATCGGTCATATTTTACAACACGGTGTTATTTTAGACCGTTCAACCTTAACCTTTAACGGTATTGGCCATATCATCAAAGGAGCGAAAGGCGCAGATGCACAGCAAGAAAGCCGTGTGTTAATGTTGTCTGAACAAGCTCGTGGTGATGCTAACCCAATTCTATTAATTGACGAAAACGAAGTAACCGCAGGACATGCTGCCAGCGTTGGCCGTGTGGATCCAGAAGAAATGTTCTACTTATTGAGTCGTGGGATTCAAGAAGAAGAAGCAGAACGTTTGGTTATTCGTGGATTCCTCGGAACTGTTATTGCAGCTATTCCACTAAAAGAAATCCGTGATGAACTTGTTGATGTGATTGACAAAAAACTAACCGCAAGCCGATAAGCGATAAAAAAGGACTGATTGCAGTGCTCGATTCTCATACATTAAAAAAAGATTTTCCTATTTTGTCTCAAACTGTCAATGATGAACCATTGATCTACTTAGATAATGCAGCGACTACACAAAAGCCGACTGCTGTCTTGGATCAATTACGAGACTACTACCTAAACGACAATGCCAACGTCCATCGCGGCGTTCATACTCTGGCAGAACGAGCGACACAAGCTTATGAAGCCAGTCGTGAAAAGGTACGGTCATTCATCAATGCAGCCTCTACAAAAGAAGTCCTTTTTACAAGAGGAACGACCACTGCATTAAACTGGGTGGCCAGTGGCTTTGGCGATTTAGTTGTGTCGGCAGGCGATGAGATTTATATTACACCAATGGAACACCACTCTAATGTGGTGCCATGGCAACAATTAGCCAAACGCAAGCAAGCCAAGTTGGTCTATTTACCGATTACGGAAGACGGTGTCGTTGACCTCCTAGCCGCTAAGGACATCATTTCTGAAAAAGGAAAGATTTTGGCGATTTGTCATGCCTCCAATGTGATGGGGTCAACCCACAACATTCCCGATTTAGCTGAACTCATTCACCAAGTCGGCGGCTATATTGTCGTTGATGGGGCGCAGAGTGTACCACACAAAAAGGTAGACGTTCAAGCTTTAGAAGCGGACTTCTTCGCCTTTAGTGGGCATAAAATGTGCGGACCAACGGGAATTGGTGTATTATATGGCAAACAAACGCTTCTCGAACAAATGCAACCAGTCGAGTTTGGTGGCGAGATGATTGATTTCGTCTATGACCAAGAGTCAACCTGGACAGAGCTTCCTTGGAAGTTCGAAGCAGGGACACCTAATATTGCTGGTGCGATTGGAATAGGAGCAGCCATTGATTACCTTGAAGCGATTGGAATGGATCAGATTGAAGCCCATGAACAAGCTCTAATAGCTCATTTAATGCCGCAACTAGCGGATATTGAAGGGCTGACGATTTATGGACCAAAAGACCACCGCAAGCGCTCAGGGATTGTTACCTTTAACTTAGATGGCGTTCATCCTCACGATTTAGCAACCGCCTTTGATATGGAAGGCATTGCCATTCGTGCCGGACACCATTGTGCCCAACCACTAATGAGACACTTAGACACGCCGGCAACTGCCCGTGCCAGTTTTTATTTTTATAATACCTTAGAAGATGTGGACCAATTCGTTGTGTCGCTCAAGACCATAAAGGAGTTTTTCACTAATGGCTTTATCTAGACTAGAAAATTTATACCGTCATGTCATTCTCGACCACTCATCCCATCCGCGCAATTTCGGCGAATTGGAACAAGCAACGGGAATGATTGAATTGAATAACCCAACCTGTGGGGATGTCGTTCAACTTCATTTGCAAATGGACGGCGACCGAATTGAAAATGTGAAGTTTTCAGGACACGGTTGTTCGATTTCCACTGCTAGCGGCAGTATGATGACTGAGCAGATAAAAGGAAAAACCATCCCAGAAGCACAAACGATGATTGAAGAGTTCTTGCTATTGGTTCAAGGGAAACTCGAAACAGAACACCACCACTTAGGCGACGCTGAAGTGTTAGGCGGCGTTTCTAAATTCCCAGCGCGAATCAAATGCGCCACACTCTCATGGAAAGCATTAGAACAACTACTAAACAACCAGTGATCATAAAGGAGGAATAAATAATGAGTGAAGTACCTGTAGTGGACGATTATAAATTTGGTTTCTCCGATGATGCCGAGATAATCTACACAACCGGAAAAGGCTTGTCTGAAGAGATCGTTCATGAAATCTCTAAGAAAAAAAATGAGCCACAATGGATGCTAGACTACCGTCTAAAAGCATTAGACGTTTACCGTAAAAAAGGATTGCCAGATTGGGGACCAGACTTGTCAGGCCTTGATTTTGACGATATTACTTATTACCAAACCGCAACAGACCGTGTGGCACGCACATGGGATGATGTGCCACAAAAAATTAAAGATACTTTTGAACGTATCGGAATCCCAGAAGCAGAACGTGCTTACCTAGCGGGAACAACGGTTCAATATGAGTCAGAAGCCGTTTACCACAGCATGAAGGAAGAATTTGAAAAATTAGGCATTGTCTTTACTGATACAGATACGGCCTTAAAAGACTATCCTGAAATCTTTAAAGAGCACTTCGGAACAGTTGTCCCACCAACGGATAACTTTGAAGCAGCCCTAAACTCAGCTGTTTGGTCAGGTGGAACCTTTATCTATGTGCCCAAAAACGTGAAGTGTGAAGTACCACTTCAAACTTACTTCCGTATGAACAACGAAGGATCAGGACAGTTCGAACGTACCTTAATCGTTGTTGACGAAGGCGCAAGCATTCACTACGTAGAAGGCTGTACTGCACCAACATATTCAGAGAGCAGTTTACATGCAGCTATCGTTGAGATTGTGGTTAAGAAAGACGCTTACTGCCGTTATACAACCATTCAAAACTGGTCGAACAACGTTTATAACTTGGTAACCAAACGTGCTCACGCTTATGAGAACGCCACAATGGAATGGATCGATGGTAACTTAGGTGCCCATACGACTATGAAATACCCAAGTGTTTACCTAAACGGACGTGGCGCTCGTGGAACGATGTTATCTGTTGCCTTTGCAGGAGAAGGACAAGTCCAAGATACAGGCGCAAAAATGATCCATAACGCACCACAAACATCAAGCTCAATTGTTTCAAAATCAATTGCCAAAGATGGTGGCGCAGTAAACTACCGTGGCCAAGTTCGCTTCGGTAAAAAATCAGAAGGATCAATTTCACATATCGAATGTGATACCATTATTATGGATGACTTATCATCATCAGATACCATCCCATATAACGAGATCCACAACGGCAACGTCGCACTCGAGCACGAAGCCAAAGTATCAAAAATCTCAGAAGAACAATTATACTACTTGATGAGTCGCGGACTAAGCGAACAAGAAGCAACAGAAATGATTGTCATGGGATTCGTTGAACCATTCACCAAAGAACTTCCAATGGAATATGCAGTTGAGTTGAACAGACTGATTGCATATGAGATGGAAGGGTCAGTCGGGTAAAAATCTAAAAGTAGAGCTAGAACGTTGATATATAGCGTTCTAGCTTTTTTATTTTTTGTCTAAGATTCTTATTGAATACCATTTTTAAAAGTTGATATAATCAGCAAACTTTTGAGTTACGTCTTCTTTTGATTTTAGTAACATGAGATCTAAACAATAAATATAAGGAATATTAACTCTAAAAAATGAATAAATCACCTAAGTTACTTGGAAAATATTATCAAAAAGATTGGGAGAGTTTGGAAGTTCATTTGTTTTTCAATCATCTCAGAGAATAGAAGGTGGAATTATGAATAAAATAATTAAACAGAAAATTAAAGAAGTTGAAAAAAGAGAAAAGGTTAAAGTTATCCTAGCGGTTGAGTCGGGTAGCAGAGCATGGGGCTTTGAGTCAAAAGATAGTGATTATGACGTGAGATTCATCTATCTACGAGAAAAAGATGATTATTTGAAATTGGAAGGTCTAAGAGATGTTATAGAGTGGCAACTTGATGAAACATTAGACATTAACGGGTGGGATATTCAAAAGGCTTTGAGATTACTGTATAAATCGAATCCTACATTATTTGAGTGGTGCTCATCCCCAATCGTTTATTATGAAACGTCTGAGGCTGATGAATTAAGAAAGCTATTACCATCTTACTTTTCTGATAAGAAGCTACTTTATCATTATTGGAATATGGCAAAATCTAACTATCGTGAATACTTGAAGAACAATAAAGTAACGGCTAAAAAATATTTTTATGTATTAAGACCAATTTTAGCTGCTAACTGGGTTCTAGAACATAATAGCAATCCACCTATGGAGTTTGAAAAATTAATTGAAGATCAATTAAGCTCTGATCTAAAGCCTATTGTATATGACCTTTTAGAAAAGAAGAAATCAATTAACGAGCTAGATTTAGTGGATAGAATAGATGTCTTAAATCAATATATCGAAGAGAATATTGATAATCTAGAAGAGAAGGCTCAAAGTTCACTAGATAAAAATGATATCAATTGGGAACCACTGAATGAGTTTTTCTTGAAACTATTAGGTGAGTAGTTTTTATAATTCACCATAGTAGAGAATTTAGTAATATGGCAAATAAAAAACGATTAAGAATACTAGTAAACAAAACAGGTAATTACTTTATATTTTTTTCGTATAGATGTCCTAAGCGTAGAAAAATTATAAAATTAACCAAATAAAATATTCTTTTATCATCTATTATTATTTTTGTTTGATATAATTTATTTTATATAAATTATAATTGAGGCGGTATCGAATGTTTTCAATATACATGAATGAACAGGATAAAACGAATCAAATAACAGACTGGAGACTCTCGAGTAAAGGAAACCAATTGATGGTGACCGTAGATTTTCCCTCAGGTAAATCATTTACACAACCGTTAGACTTATGTAAGATTACACCGCAAAATGAAATAGAGGCAGGACTTTTATCTAGCGAAGAAAACATTTATCATCAAATAGATAAAGCGACTGAATATGGTGATAAATATCTTGTTGTAAACTATCCAAATGATCCAAAAAAGTATGTTATGAAGTCGGAGAACGTAAATATTATTGAGAATTCTAGCTTGAAAAACGAAAATATATTTTCTTATTTTACTAAAATTGTGAAAGAGCGTGTTAATCAGGCTAGTCCAAAGAATAAACCTATGGCCGAAAATATAGAGAGACAATTGAATAAAGTTATTCCTTTTAAAGGAACTGCTCTACATGCTTATTGTTATGGTAAGAACGAAATTAGAGATTCTTTGGAGCATTATATTTTTCCGTTTGGTTTAAATGAGAGTCAATTGGAAGCAGTTGAAAATGCTTTTTCTTCCCAAATTAGCATTATTGAAGGCCCTCCTGGTACTGGAAAAACACAAACTATTTTGAACATCATTGCAAATATTTTAGTGAATAAAAAAACAGTGGCGATTGTATCAAATAACAATCCAGCAGTTGAAAATGTATATGAAAAGATGAAAAAAAAAGAATTAGATTACCTTGTTGCCAAACTAGGGAGTTCAAATAATAAAACAGAATTCTTTTCAGCATTGAAGGAAGTGCCACTTTATAATTCGGATTCTGAAGCTATTACTATAGAGGAAATTGACGAGATTTTGGTAAAGGTGAGAACAGGCCTAACTACACAAAATATAGTGGCACAATTGATAGCAGAAATCAGTGAGCTATCTATTGAGAAAAAACACCTAGAAGAATGGTATGAGGAAAATGAACGTGGAAGTTTAATGAATGTTGGTAGATACAAATTGAGTCCAGAGAAAACTTCTGATTTACTTGCCTATATGAACTTCCTTTCTCCAAAAAAACTTTCTTTCAAAGAGAGGGTTCGTCTGTTATTAGATTTTCGAATATTTAGAACTAAATTTTTAGATACTTATACTGAACGAATAAATTTTATTTATTCTTTACAGTATTATTATTATGAAATAAAGCTACAACAAAAAGAGCAGCAATTAGAAAAGTATAAGAATGATTTGAAGAAAGATAACTTCAAACAATTATTAGAAGACTTAACTGACAAATCAATGCGATATCTTAATCAAGAATTATCCAAGACAATTCCATTGAATTCGAGTTTTACCAGCGATAATTACAAAAAGGATTTCTCTAATTTTATCAAGAGATTTCCTGTAATTGGTAGTAGCACACATTCGATTATTAATTCAATAGCGGATGGAGCTGTATTGGACTATGTCATTATTGATGAAGCATCTCAACAAGACATTGTTCCAGGTATTTTAAGTTTGGGATGTGCAAAAAATATTATTGTTGTGGGTGATCGTAAGCAACTTCCACATATACCAGAAAAAACAGACATTGCGGTTCCTTCTAAATATTATGATTGTACAAAGTATAGTTTGTTAGATTCATTTGTTAAGTTATTTAATGATCAAGTTCCAATAACCTTATTGAAAGAACATTACCGTTGTCATCCCAAAATCATCCAGTTTTGTAATCAGCAATTTTATAATAATAAACTAATACCGATGACTATAGATGAAGGAGAATCTTCGATTCAGCTTATTACCACATCTAAAGGAAATCATGCCCGAAAACGAACTAATTTGAGGGAAATCGAGTCTCTAATTGAAGTTGGTAGGTCTGATGAAATAGATATTGGTTTTATTGCACCCTATAATAATCAAGTCAACTTGGCAGGAGCTTATTTACCAGAAAAGTATGCTAGAGCGACTATTCATAAATTTCAAGGAAGAGAATGCAAAGAGATTATTTTTTCAACAGTATTGGATAAGAAAGAAAATAATCAAAACTCTATTAATTTTGTAGATGATCCACATCTAGTTAATGTAGCCGTTTCAAGAGCGATTAATAAGTTCACTTTAGTAACTGGCGATGATGTATTTACAAGGAACAATCGAAGCTTAGCGGCTTTAGTTAGGTATATTAAATACTATGCTCCTGATGACCATGTTCATGATAGTCCTGTAATTTCAGCTTTTGATTTATTGTATAATGAGTACGATCGTTCTCTAGAAAAATTAAATGATAGATTGAATTTAAAAGATTCATATTTTAAATCTGAGCGGATTATGGCTGCCGTATTAAAGGACATTTTAAAGAAAGAAGAATTTATGTCTTTAAAATTTCATATGCAGATTGATTTAATTCAGCTTGTCTCAGTTAAGAATAATTTATTTAATGAAAGAGAATTAGAATTTATGAAACAAAAAGCAAGTTGTGATTTTGTCATTTATTATAAGGTCGGGAAGAATCCAATAGGTGTCATTGAAATTGATGGTAGTAGTCATGAAAATAGGGTGCAGCAAGAGCGAGATGTACTAAAAAATGCTATTTTGCAGAAAACAGACATTCCTTTGCTTAGACTTAAGACAGTTGAGGGGAATATTGAGAAAAAAACATTATCATTTTTAAACGAGTGCATTATTAAGAGTCATGTCAATGAGAATTAAGGAAATTAATTTTGGAGTTTTTTTACCTTTGCTTCTTTATTCAGAGCTTCAACTGACTTTCGGCTCTCGAACCTCTGGATTTATCCAAAAAAGAGAGGTTCAAGCGACTTTCCACGCCTGAACCTCTTAATTTTTCCAAAATAAAGAGCTTCACTCCGATTTTTAACCTCGAACCTCTCAAACAGCGCAACCAAACCAAAAAGTTCTAACCTTCACAAACTGCGTTGCAAAATCCCGATAACTCCTATACACTTAATGTATCAAGATAAAAGGAGGAATCGCTATGAAAGGCTGGCAATTTGTAGGAACAAACGAACCGTTAGAACTGATTGAAAAGGCTGATCCAGTTGTTGAAGCTGGTAAGGTTGTAATAGATGTCAAGGTTGCAGGTTTGTGTCACTCTGATGTGGGTGTGTTGAGGGATCCAGGTTGGTTAGAATTACTTGGTGATTTACCGATTATTATGGGACATGAGGTAGCAGGTGTTATTTCTGAAATAGGTGAAGGGGTTAGCGACTTTAAGGTAGGTGACAAGGTAGCGGTTTGCCCGACTGGCCCTAGTAAAACGACACCGGGTTATCATTATGACGGTGGATTTGGCACCAAAGTATTGGCGCCGGCAGAGGATTTAATTTTGATTCCAGATGGGGTGTCTTTTGCTCAAGCGGCAGCTGGAACGGATGCTGGGATGACGTCTTACAACGCAACCTTTACAAAGGGTGGCGTTGAAGCGGGCATGACTGTTGGGATGATTGGGATTGGCGGTCTTGGACAGATTGCGCTGGAAGCAGCTCTGGCTAAAGGAGCGAAGGTTTATGCTATCGATACGAATCCAAATGCGAGAGCTTTGGCAGAGGAATTAGGCGCGACTGCTGTGTTCGAAAATGTGAAAGAAATCTCGAATTATCAGCCAGACGTAATTATTGACTTCGCTGGCTTTGATATTACGACTCGGGAAGCGCTAGAATCAGTTGGCTTCCAAGGTAAAGTGGTGCTGGTCGGCATGGGTAAATTAGAAACGACCATTAATGTGACGTCTATGATTACCAAACAGGCAACACTAGTCGGCAGTAATGGTGGAACGAAGGAAGATATTGTTGCGGTCTACGATATGATTGCTAAAGGACAGCTCCATCCAAAAATAACAGAGATTACATTTGATGAAATTCCAGAAGGGATTCAGTTGTTAGAAGATAATAAAGTGACAGGTCGTTTGGTTGCAGTAATGGATCGTTAGAAGTAAGACAGTTTGCCTACTTTCTTTGAAATTCTGTTATCGGTATCAAATGCGATAAGACTGGGAAAATTAGACAAACTGTCTTTTTTTTAACTGAAATTCTTATTGTCCAATTTAATGAATAGTGATATTCTTCATATATAGCGAAAGCGCTTGCCTATCGATGATTACTGGCTTTGTTGCCGTCATCGTTTTGCGAGTTATTTCTACTTGCTTAGTGTAATCGTTTTCCAATCGGGTGCTCTGCTACTAAGGAGGGGTGGAAAGGGCAATAATTTCATTATCATGAACAAGCTTTTATTTTTTTATATGAGCAAGGAAAAATTTAAGAGAATTGAGGAGATTAATATGAAAAAATCTTTACTTTCTTTATTATCAATGATGAGTGCAGCAACATTATTGGCAGCATGTGGTGGATCTGATTCTAATGCTGGTTCAGGAAATGACGGTGGCGAAACAGCCGATGCAGGGACTGTTTACTATCTAAACTTTAAACCTGAAATTGCAGATGCGATTGAAGATTTAGCAGAAGCTTATACAGAAGAAACAGGTATTGAAGTGAAAATGGTAACGGCAGCGAGTGGTACCTATGAGCAAACCTTGAAAACGGAAATCACCAAATCAGCACCGCCAACTGTGTTCTTTATTAATGGACCAATTGGCTACAATAATTGGAAAGACTACACATTAGACTTAAGTCAAACAGACTTATACAGCTGGCTAGTTGATAAAGACTTAGCCATTACAGAAGATTTGAGTGTCTACGGCTTACCAATTACGGTAGAAGGATACGGTATTATTTACAACAACGCGGTTATGGACGCATACTTTGCTTCAGCAAATAAGAAAACAGACTATACATCAGTTGATGACATTAATAATTTTGATGCATTGAAAGCGGTTGTAGAAGATATGACAGCCTTGAAAGATGAATTAGGTATTGAAGGGGTATTCTCTTCAACATCTCTAGCATCTGGTGAGCAATGGCGCTTCCAAACTCACTTAGCTAACTTACCGATTTACTATGAATACAAAGATAAAGATGTTGATAGCTTAAGTGAAATTGATTTTACCCACTCAAAAGAGTACCAAAACATTTTTGACTTATACTTGAACAATTCAACAACAGCACCTGGATTGCTAGGAAGCAAAACAACGACTGATTCAATGACTGAATTTGCTTTAGGAAAATCAGCAATGGTTCAAAACGGGAACTGGGGCTGGGGCCAAATTAGTGGTACGGAAGGGAACGTTGTAAACGAAGAAGATGTTCACTTTATGCCAATCTATATTGGAGCTGAAGGTGAAGAGAGTCAAGGGCTAGCGATTGGGACAGAAAACTTCTTAGCAATCAACAGCCAAGCCGCTGAAGAAGATATTCAAGCCTCAATTGACTTTGTTGAATGGATGTACAGCTCAGAAACAGGTAAAGATTATGTGATTAATGAATTTGGGTTCATTCCAACCTTTAACAGCTTTACTGAAGATGAATTCCCAACTGATCCATTAGCACAAGATGTCCTTGCTTCAATGAATGATGAAATGCAATACAGTGTACCGTGGTCATTTACAACATTCCCAAGTGAACAGTTCAAGGATGATTTCGGTAGCGCGTTATTAATGTATGCACAAGAGCAAGCAACATGGGACGAAGTAACAGAGACTGTTATCGATTCATGGGCTCGTGAAGCATCCTTAACACAATAATGATACTGAATAGATTAGTCTTCTTAGAGTCTCTAAGAAGACTAATCTCATTATTTTTACGAAGGCTGTACAGCAATCAAACAACTAAAGTAACAATGAATTTTTTGAATAGGAGGTCATGGTTTTGCACAAATCACTAAAGAAATATTTTCCCATATTCGTTTTACCGACACTGGTCGCCTTCATTATTGCCTTTTTAATTCCATTTGTATTGGGTGTTTATCTATCATTCACTGAATTTAATACAGTCGTCGATGCAGCTTGGGTTGGCTTTGAAAACTATAAGAAAGCTTTTGCGGACCCTGGCTTTATGAGTGCCTTGTGGTTTACAGTGAAATTTACAATCGTCTCTGTCATGACGATTAATGTGATCGCCTTTTTCTTAGCCTTGCTACTGACAGGCGCAATTAAAGGAACGAAGTTATTTAGAACGGTCTTTTTCATGCCCAATTTAATTGGGGGTATTGTACTGGGCTATGTGTGGTTAGCTATTATAAACTCTATTCTTTATAACTTCGGTGTGACGATTACCTATAGTCCCGAATATGGCTTTTGGGGCTTGGTTATCTTGATGAATTGGCAATTAATAGGCTACATGATGGTCATTTATATTTCTGGTATTCAAAATATTCCAAATGATTTGTACGAAGCAGCCAGAATTGATGGGGCGAACAAACTACAAATTTTAAAAGACGTGACTATTCCCTTAGTCATTCCATCCGCAACAATTTGTTTATTCTTAACCTTAACTAACTCATTTAAACTATTTGATCAAAACTTGGCATTAACAAATGGTGCGCCCGCAGAAACAACGAATATGTTGGCATTGAATATTTATAAGACATTTTACGGTCGTATGGGCTGGGAAGGTGTTGGACAAGCCAAAGCGGTCATTTTCTTCATCATCGTTGGGATTATCGCCATTACCCAAGTTTATTTAACGCGTAGTAAGGAGGTAGAAAACTAATGAATACATCATCCAAAAAATTCAGCGATAAGGTCTGGTTCATTATTGTGTCGGCACTAGCGATTCTATTTTTAGCGCCTATTTTCCTTATCTTAATTAACTCCTTCAAGGGGAAACTGTTCATTAGTGAAGACCTGTTCTCGCTACCGAATGCAACAACCTTTGTTGGCTTAGAAAACTATACACGTGGGATTAGCACCGTAAACTTCTGGCACGCCTTTATGTATTCTATTTTTATTACGGTCTTCTCAGTTGGAACGATTGTCTTATTGACATCTATGACAGCTTGGTTTATTGTCCGTGTTAAAAATAAATTCACTTCATCTTTATATTATCTGTTTGTTTTCTCGATGATTGTACCTTTTCAAATGGTGATGTTTACACTCACGTGGTTTGCCAACCAGTTAAGTTTAGACAATCCAATAGGCATTATTTTCATCTATCTGGGTTTCGGTTCGGGTTTATCTGTCTTTGTTTTCACGGGCTTTATTAAGTCCGTTCCTAAAGAAATTGAAGAGGCGGCTATTATTGATGGCTGCGGACCGATACGCACCTTCTTCTTAGTTGTCCTGCCGATTTTGAAACCAACCGTTATTACGGTAGCTATTTTAAATGCCATGTGGATTTGGAATGACTACTTATTGCCGTACCTGTTGCTAGGAACTGAATACAAGACCATTCCAATCGCCATTCAATACCTACAAGGTTCATACGGCAATACCGACTATGGTTCTCTCATGGCACTGCTTGTTCTAGCGATTATTCCAGTGGTAGTTTTCTATCTAGCCATGCAAAAGCACATCATCAAGAGTATTACCTCAGGGGCAGTCAAAGGGTAATTAGCCTTTGACTAGTCTTTTATCTGTTCTTTCCAAAGTGATATAATAGAGAAAGACAAATAAGAAACGGGGCGTGATGATGTATCAAGCAAATGAAAACCGTTATAAGAATATGAGTTATCGTCAAGTGGGTAAGTCTGGTTTGAAATTACCGGCAATTTCACTAGGCTTATGGCATAACTTTGGCGATGTTGATTCACTCGAAAACCAACGTGCTATTTTAAGAACTGCCTTTGATAATGGCATTACCCATTTTGATTTAGCTAATAACTATGGTCCACCAGCTGGGTCGGCTGAAACAAACTTTGGTCGTTTGTTTAAGGAAGATTTTAAAGCTTATCGTGACGAGCTTATTATTTCGTCTAAGGCAGGTTATTATATGTGGCCAGGTCCTTATGGTGAGTGGGGTTCTAAAAAGAGTATTATCGCTAGCTGTAATCAAAGTTTACAGCGGATGGGATTAGACTATGTTGATATTTTCTACCACCATCGTCCAGATCCAAACACGCCAATTATTGAAACAGCTCAAGCACTTGATTTATTGGTTAAACAAGGAAAAGCCTTGTATATTGGGGTTTCAAATTATTCGCCTGAACAAACAGCAGAGATTTCGAAATGGTTTAAAGAATGGCATACGCCATTTATTATCCATCAACCTGCTTATAATATGTTTAATCGTTGGATTGAAGATGGCTTAACAGATGTATTAGCCGAAGAAGAATTGGGTGCGATTGTCTTTAGTCCATTGGCACAAGGGTTATTAACCAACCGCTATTTAAATGGTATTCCGGAAGATTCTCGTGCGCATCGTTCAGATAGCCCATTCTTGTCAGCAGAAAATGTCGATAACACCATCAATACGGTTCGCCAATTAAACGCGGTCGCAGAGAAACGTGGTCAAACATTGGCTGAAATGGCTCTAGCTTGGAACTTGCGTCAGCCTGTGGTTTCAAGTGTGTTAATTGGGGCATCGCGTGTCAGCCAATTGGAGGACAACTTAAAAGCCCTTCAAAATCTTGATTTCTCAGCAGAAGAATTAGCAGAAATTGATCGTATATTAGCAAAATAAAGGCTAAAAAAGGAGCAGGGGAATCATTTCCCTGCTCCTTTTAGCTCGTTTAATCGGTTAGTGTTTCGAGAATCGTTTTGACCGTAACAGTACCATAAAACAAATTGTTTTCTGTGACGATCACTCGCTCATAAACTTTATGGTTTGAGCGAGCCATTGCTAAATGGGAAACCGTATTGATAGGTGTACAGCGGTCCACAGATAAGAATTGCTTATTCATCACATTCGCAATTTTTGTAGAGTGTTGGTTTTCTTCTTCCATCCATTCTAAAATAGCCTTTTGACTAATCAACCCAACCGGTCGCTTGTCTTTGACAACTGCTAAGGCTAAACATTCCGGATCGTTCATAAAATAAGTATAGACCTCACCAATCGTATCATCCGGTGAAAAGACATCTGTTTGAGTAGATAGACTGTCAATCGTCTGTTTATGCTGTTGACTCAGCTGCGATTTCTCGTTAAGCGTTTCAATTGTTTTAATGACAGTTGGTTGGATAGCTTGAATAGCCGTTTCAGGTTTTTGGAAATAATGACCTTGGCCGTAGTGAACACCTAATTTAATGATCGCTTCAAGTTCGGGATAGGTTTCAATGCCTTCTGCAATTAATTTAATATTTGAAACTTTAGAAAATTCAACCATTCCTTTAACGAGGGCACTCTTGATATTACTCAAATGAATATTGCGAATCAAATTCATATCCAACTTAATGTAGTTGGGGTCAACATCACTAATCAGATTAAGGCCGGAGTGGCCAGCGCCAGTGTCATCAATTGCGATTTTATAATCTTGATTTTTATAATGTTCAATCGTCGCTTTAAAGCCACTCATATCATCAATAACCGTTCGTTCTGTTATCTCGAAAATGATATGAGTAGGAGAGATACCATACTGCTCTAAAAACGATTTAGAAAAACTCTCTTCTAAAGAATAGTTCGTCATAATATTAGGATTAATATTTACAAATATTTTCTTATTAAAATCAGGTGTTATAAAGGTTTGAACAGCCTCAAAAGCTCTTGTTCGACACAATAAGTCTAGTGGCCATAATAAGTCATATTGTTTAGCAGCCACAAATAATTGCTCCGTATTCTCAAACGCACTTTCGCCAACAATCCTGCTCAGTGCTTCATAGCCCAAAATATCACCATTTTCTAGCGATACTATTGGTTGAAAGACACTCCGTATTCGTTTTTCTTCGATAATGCTTTTTAGGGACTCCTCCTGGCTAATCATTTCACACCTCCATCTTAAAAGAGTTGGTTCTTTTATAGTTTATTATAGTATAGTTATCGGCTAAATATACTATTTTTGTAGTGAATTTATCTGAATAAATATATTTTCAGTACGAAAGTCTAATTTTAAAGGTGAATGGTCTAAATATGATGGTATATCTTTTTATAAATGATTTATAATAGGGTGTAAGCGTTTTATATGAAAGGAGTCTGCTATGACCACTTATACCTATACTAATCCGATTATTAAAGGGTTTAACCCTGACCCCAGTATTTGTCGTGTTGGGGATGATTTTTATTTAGCAACGAGTACCTTTGAATTTTTCCCAGGATTACCTGTTTATCACAGTAAAAATTTAATTGATTGGGAACTGGTTAGTCACGGCCTATCACGACCGGAACAAATGACCTTATCACGTAAAATTCCGAATGCCTTTGGTCTTTATGCGCCAACCATTCGGGAGATTAACGGCCGTTTTTATATGGTCTGTACCAATGTTGCCGATGATGATTTTGCCCAAGGGAACTTTTTGATTTGGACGGACGATATTCGCGGTGAATGGTCTGATCCGATTTGGCTAGACACACCGGGCATTGACCCATCACTTTTTGTCGATGATGATGGTACGGTTTATTATTCGGGTACGCATAAAGATATTTATGTGCGCCAATTAGGGGGAGTGTCACATGATTCATCAAACAATTGATTCATTTTATGAAAAAAGTTCCGCACGTTTAACGACCTATGTTATTGAAAATTCGCCTGAGATTGATATAAATCGTAAACGGCCGGCGATTATTATTTGTCCCGGTGGCGGCTATGAATTTTTATCCGATCGAGAGGCAGAGCCAATCGCAGTGAAGATGATGAGCTACGGTTATCAGGCGTTTGTGCTAGAATACAGCGTAAAACCGGCAGTTTATCCAAAAGCTCTTGAAGAATTAGCCAGTGCCGTACGATTAGTCCGTCAAAATAGTGACGACTGGCACGTTGATCCAGAGCGAATTATTGTAGCTGGCTTTTCAGCTGGTGGTCATTTAGCTGCTAGCTTAGGTGTCTTGTGGCAAGACGACCATTTAGTGCAAGCATTAGGTGGAAAGAAAGAAGACTGGCAACCAAATGGCTTATTGCTAGCTTATCCTGTCTTATCAAGTGGCGAATTTGCCCATGAAGGATCCTTTAAGGCTTTGCTGGCAGACAATTATGCCAGCTTAAAAGACGAGCTATCTCTGGAGAAACGGGTGAGTGCATTAACGCCACCAACATTCTTGTGGCACACGCTAGAAGACGGTCTTGTACCAGCAGAAAATAGTTTGCTTTTTGCAGATGCTTTGCGAAAAGCGGGTGTCCCTTACGAATTACATATCTTCCCTAAAGGAGGCCACGGATTAAGTTTAGCGACACATGAAACAGGCGGCAGAGGAGATTACGAGCGTGACGAAGCCGTTGCCGTTTGGCCGCAACTCTTTGCAACTTGGGTTAAACATAACGTTAGTTAAATAGAATAAAGAGGTTCAGAGCCTAAATGCTGTTCGAACCTCTGAATTACTTAAAAATAAAGAGGTTCAGAGCCATTAAAAGCGCTCGAACCTCTGGATTACTCAAAAATAAAGAGGTTCAGAGCCTAAAAGTCGCCCGAACCTCTGGATTACTCAAAAATAAAGAGGTTCAGAGCCTAAAAGTCGCCCGAACCTCTGAATTAATCAAAAATAAAGAGGTTCAGAACTAAAAAGTCGCCCGAACCTCTGGATTTCTCAAAAATAAAGAGGTTCAAGCCATTAAAAGCGCTCGAACCTCTTTGTTTTTATTATCTCCGCTCAAAGTCTAAGTATCTGCTACCTTGATAAGATAATTTGCCGCTATCGCCCTCAGCTAATTGCCCGTATTCTTTGCCACTTATTCGAAATTCAAGACGCTGGTTGCTGTCGAATTGAAAGGTCACATAATAAGTTGTCGAAGTCGACGGATGATTGTGATGGATGCCTCCTGGACCATGATTAACATTGTTGTGCCGCTTAATGTCTGCCCGTTTTGACGTGACGCGCGCCTCCACAGACCGAATCGGTGACTGATTATTGCTATTCCATGTTATGATGCCTCTGACCGCTTGGAAAATAATAGTGCCAATTACCATGATAAAGATGATCGGGATGAATGATTCAACTAGAAAAAACATGCCAACACTCCTTTATTTGCTCGATCGTTATCGTTACTTCCATTATACCCTTTAGAAAAGCCATTAAGCAATCGCATGATAGTATCATTAAAAGTGTTCTTTTTCTCTGACGTTACTGTTATACTAATTCAGCGATGAAAAAGAAAGTAGGACATTATGGAAAACAAAACATTTGAATCATTCGGTCTAAGCAATGAAATCTTGACAGCTCTAGCTAGCTTGCGCTACCGCAAACCAACAGCTGTCCAAGAAGAAGTGCTGGCACCAGCATTAACTAAAAAAGATATTATGGCTCAGTCACAAACCGGTAGTGGGAAAACAGCTGCCTTTGGTATTCCCCTATGCGAACAAATTATCTGGGAAGAAAATAAGCCACAAGCTTTAATTATTGTACCCACACGTGAATTAGCGCTACAAATTAAAGAAGAATTAACAAATATCGGCCGCCTAAAACGTATTAAAGTGACAGCTGTTTTTGGGAAGTCTCCCTTTAAAATCCAAAAATCAGAGCTCAAACAAAAGAGCCATATTGTTGTTGGAACACCGGGTCGTTTACTCGAGCACTTGCAAGAAGGCACTTTGAAGGTTGATAAAGTGAATAGCCTTGTACTGGATGAAGCCGATGAAATGCTAAATATGGGCTTTATTGATCAAGTAGAAGCGATTATTGACTATTTACCAACAGACCGCCAAACCATGCTGTTTTCAGCAACCATGCCATCTGAAGTAGAGCGATTAGCTGAGTTTTATATGAAATCTGACCGTCTAGCATTGTCATTAGAATCAAAGCAAACAAAACCAGCTATTCAGCAATCGTTTATTAAAGTAGGAGACATGGATAAGCCACAACTCTTACTTAATTTACTAACGATTGAAAACCCTGATGCGAGTATTATTTTCTGTAATACAAAAGGTGCCGTTGACGACTTAGTGACCTTCTTAAGCAAAGAGGGCATAACTGTTGATAAATTACATGGTGGCATGGATCAAGATGATCGCCTAGCTGTCATGAGTGATTTCCGATTAGGGAAATTACGGTACCTCGTAGCTACAGACGTTGCTGCACGAGGAATTGATGTAGACACTGTTACACACGTCATTAACTATGATGTTCCTTTTGAAAAAGAAAGCTTCACTCATCGAACAGGACGTACGGGTCGTGCCGGTCGAAAAGGCCTAGCCCTAACCATGGTGTCTGACAAAGACACTTACCAATGGCAAACGGTTCGTGATTATGCCTTTGACGAAACGGATGAGCTGACGGAAGTCTTTCCGCCGAGCCAACGTCTTGTATCGCGTATGCAAGCTGCCTTTGAAAAGAAAAGCCAAAGTCGCCTGACACCAAAAGCACCACGTAACAAAGACTTAAACAAAGGCATTACCAAAGTTTATTTTAACGGCGGGAAAAAGAAAAAATTACGCGCCATTGATTTTGTAGGGACTCTGACGAATATTAAGGGTGTGGATGCAGACGATATTGGCATTATTACCATTCAAGAAAACGTGACTTATATCGAAATTCTAAATGGCAAGGGTAGCTTCGTCATTTCAGAAATGCAAGACAGAACGATTAAAGGTAAACAATTAAAAGTAAGAAAAGCTCGTAAATAACAAATAAGCGCCAAGTTAAGAAATCACTTCTTAGCTTGGCGCTTTTTCTTATAGTGCGCTCCATTTTCGACTCTCTAATAAACAGGCGTGCCTGATTTCATCAAAATGGATTTTTTCTTGGTTAATATAAATACCCATGGCATCAGCACCTTTAAGATAGCCAACCACATCATCAAAATAATTGCCTTCATTGTCAACTGCTTCCAGTTGGATAGCGACTTGTTTGTTTTTGAGCCTCGCTTCTTCCAAAACTTGACCAATATCGTAGAGGTCCATTTGTGGTTTTTGTCTATTGATGTTTAACTGCGCTGCAGCATATTTTTCCTGCTCTAACGAATGTTCAGACAGGTAAAAGCCTGCCCATTTTTTCATACCACGATCGCGGTAGTGGTCATTTAAATATTTACTCATCACTGAATTCCCTCCATTCCGCCAGCATGGCCACCAACTAAGCTACTACGGTGAATGGCAGTTGCGCCATCCAGTAAACTGCTAGCGTGTACAAGTGACTGAAAGCCATACTTTTCTCTAATTTTATCTACCAAATAATCGAGTTGTTCTTCGGCGATTTGCTTTTCTGGGTCCTCAAATAGATCTAATTGAATATCAGAACTATAGCTTAGTTTAGAATAGGAAATTCCAATTCGCCTCACCGCTTGTCCACCATAATAGTTGTCAAACAGTTCTAAACAATAAGCAACCAATTTTTTAGAATGAGAAGTAGGTGGTATTTTGAGTTGACGAGAGAAACCTTCTGCCGTTTCATATTTAGAGTAACCAACATACAAACTCACACATCCCGTTTGGCAGTGTCGCCTACGAATCCGAGCCGCAACTTGTTCAGCCATTTCACGAATGACAAGTTTAATTTCATGTCGGTAAAGGTAGTCTTTGGGCAAAATTTGCGAATTACCATAACTTTTCTCCAGAGGCTTATAGCGCTCGCGAATATTGCTACGATCAATTCCCCATGCGTTGGCAAACAACTGCTCACCGATGATACCCATCTTTTCTTTTAATTGATAAAAATCACTATGAGCCAGGTCGTAAACCGTGTGAATGCCCATTTTATTGAGCTTCAGTGCTGTTCGACTGCCAATTCCCCACATATCGCTCAAGTCATTTATTTTCCAGATTTTATTGGGAACATCTTGATAGCGCCATTCAGCAATGAAGTCGCGGTTATGCTTGGCCTCAATATCTAGCGCTAACTTAGCTAGTAACATATTATCGCCAATCCCAATGGTGACATACAGGCCAGTTTGCTGATAAACCTGTTTTTGAATAGTTCGGGCCATATCGTAAGCTGTTTTTTCCTTGAATAAGGCTAGACTAGGGCGAATCGATAGAAAGGACTCATCAATGCTGTAAATATATAAATCTTCATCGCTGACAAAATGACGGTAGATTTGGTTAATCTCATTATTTTTCTCAATATAACGTGTCATTCGAGGTGGAACAACAATGAGATCAGGATGGGGCGGTATATCGTATTTACGCGTGACATTGTTAATTCCGAGAATTTCTTTAGACTTGGGAGAGGCAGCTAAGACAATGCCACCATCATTTTCAGCATTACTCATCACGACTAGTAAAGCTCTTAGCGGATGATAACCACGATCCACACACTCAACAGAAGCGAAAAATGATTTCACGTCGATACACAAAATATCGTCGCTCCTCTCAGACGAATAATCGAACATCACCATCAATCCTCCTTTACCCATATTATAAGAACGTACGTTCGATTTGTAAAGGGGAACAAAAAGGAAAGTTTTGCTAGAAGACTTCCGCTTGTCCACAGCGTAAGTTATAATAATAGTTATCTGACTACAACATATTGAAATTAAAGGAGCATGGTATAATAATGCAAGAACAACAATCAAAAACACTTTATCAAGCGCTATGGAATAGTGCTGATATTTTGCGTTCAAAAATGGGAGCAGGTGAGTATAAGGACTATCTACTAGGACTTATTTTTTATAAATATTTATCAGATCGTATGCTTTATCATGCGGCTGACCTGTTAGAAAAAGAGGTTCATAATTTAGATGAGGCTCAACAAGTATATGTCGATGCCTTTAATGACCCAGAAGATAAAGATGATCTGATTGATACTTTAAAATATGATTATTCATATGCTTTAGAACCAGAATTGACTTTTACTGCTATTGTTCAAAGAGTTAATAAAGGTAAATTCCAATTGGAAGAGCTTGTTCAGGGATTTAGAAATATTGAACAAAGCGATGAATTGTTTGAAAATCTTTTTGAAGACGTGGACTTATATTCTAAAAAATTAGGTGCAACTCCTCAAAAGCAAAATCAGACCATATCAGCTGTTATTAAAGAACTAGCGAGCCTTGAGCTTGCTCATCAAGGTGATGCATTAGGCGATGCTTATGAATATTTAATTAGTCAATTCGCCTCTGATTCTGGTAAAAAAGCAGGTGAATTCTACACACCACAATCTGTTTCAACATTGATGACACAGATTGTATTGTTAGGAAAAGAGAATCAAAAAGGATTTAGTGTATACGACCCTACGATGGGATCAGGTTCACTATTATTAAACGTAAAAAAATTATCCAACCAACCAGGAACGATAAATTATTTTGGACAAGAATTAAATACAACTACCTATAATTTAGCGCGTATGAATATGATTCTGCATGGAGTAGACGTCGCTAACCAACATTTACATAATGCAGATACATTGGATGCTGACTGGCCAACAGAAGAACCAACAAACTTTGATGGTGTATTAATGAATCCGCCATATAGTGCAAAGTGGTCTGCAGATAAAGGCTTTTTGGATGATGCTCGCTTCTCTATGTATGGCGTTTTAGCACCAAAATCAAAAGCTGATTTTGCATTTTTACTTCATGGCTATTATCACTTAAAAGATACGGGTGTTATGGCTATTGTTCTACCACATGGTGTTTTATTTAGGGGAGCAGCTGAAGGTAAAATTCGTCAAAGCTTATTAGAAAATGGCGCAATCGATACAGTTATTGGTTTACCAGCAAATATTTTCTTTAGTACAAGCATTCCAACAACTGTTATTATTCTTAAAAAGAATAGAGAGAGCAAAGATGTTCTTTTTATTGATGCTTCAAACGACTTTACTAAAGCTAAAAATCAAAACAATCTAGAAGAAGAGCATATCCAGAAAATATTAGAAACTTATAAAAATAGAAATAATGTAGAAAAGTATGCCCATCTTGCAACATTTGAAGAGATTGTAGAGAATGACTACAATTTAAATATCCCTCGCTACGTTGATACTTTTGAAGAGGAGGAACCAATCTCCTTAAAAGAAGTTTCAAAAGAATTAGCTGATATTGATAGACAAATTGCCGAAACCAATGCAGAACTTGCTAAAATGGCTCAAGAACTAACAGCCGCAACACCTGAGGCACAGGAAGAATTAGACTACTTTATTGAATTTTTAACAAGTATAGATTCAAAAGGTGGTGCTTTCAGTGACTAAAAAAGCGCCAGAAATCAGGTTTAAAGGGTTTGAAGATGATTGGGAACAGCGTAAGTTAGGAGAAGTATTCTTTCAGACATCCAAATATGTCAATCCGAAAGAGTCAAATCTGGAATTATGGAGTTTAACAGTTGAGAATGGATTAACACCTAAAACTGAACGATATAATAGAGAGTTTCTGGTGAAGAAAGAAGATCAATTTAAATCAGTTGACCACAATGAATTCATATATAATCCTATGAATATGACATTAGGTGCAGTTGATTTAAATCTAACTGGTAAGACTGTTGCTGTATCAGGATATTACATTACTATGCTTTCTAAAGATGGATTCGATAGTAAATACTTTAGTATATGGTTAAAGTCACCCCTAGCCATAAAAATGTATAAATTATATGCAACTGGTTCGCTGATTGAGAGACAGCGAGTTCAATTTCCAACACTATCTCAAATAAAGTCTAGTGTGCCTCAGATAGAAGAACAGACTAAGATTGGTTCATTTTTCAAGCAGCTTGATGATACTATCGCTCTTCATCAGCGTAAGTTAGAACAATTAGAATTGATTAAACAGGCATTATTACAGAAGTTATTTCCCAAAGCAGGTGAAACCATTCCTGAACTAAGGCTTAGGGGCTTTAATGAACCTTTGGGACAGGAGAAGTTTGAAAAGGTGCTTAAAATACACCCTTTCCGTCAGTACTTGGCTGAATCTGTTGAAAATGGCAGGTATGAAATTGTTCAGCAAGGAGATAACCCTATTATTGGTTACGCAAATGGCGTACCTTTTCAAAATTTTGATGGTGTGACATTATTTGGCGATCATACGGTTTCTTTATATAAACCATCAAAACCTTTCTTTATAGCCACTGATGGAGTAAAAATTTTAAGTGGAGAAGATTTTAACGGAAAATACTTATATACAATGTTAGAGCGCTTTAAGCCTAAATCTCAAGGTTATAAAAGACATTTATCAATCCTTAAAAGTGAGGTAATCTATTATACTAAAAACAGTACTGAACAGGTGAAGATTGGAGAATTGTTTAGTCAATTCGATCGCATTATTACTCTTAATCAAAATAAAATAAAAAATTTAACAAAAATAAAAAACTCTCTCCTGCAAAAAATGTTTATTTGATTTTTATATTTACTCTTAATCTCCTAATATGTGTTTAGGTGTCTTGCACCTAGATACTATTAGGAGGTTTTTTTATTGAACAAGAAAGATGAATCAAGTAAATTATTTCATATATATTTTGAGGGATGGGTGGAATTATATAAAGTTGGGGCGGTTAGAGATATTACTTTAAATAAATATTATATGACAAAAAAGAAAATTCAAGAGCTGGCTCCTGATCTCAAATTGTGTGAGTTGACACGAACAACATATCAAACATTGCTAAATGATTATGCACTTACTCATGAGAAACAAACGACTATGGACTTCCACCATCAAATAAAAGGAGCGGTTCTCGATGCTGTGGAAGAAGGTTTAATTACTTCAAACCCAACACGAAAAATAATTATTAAAGGAAAAGAACCAAAAGAAAAGAGACAGAAATTTTTAAATCAATTCGAACTACAAGCATTACTAAAACAATTAAATCTTACACAAGAATTAAATTGGGACTGGTTTATATTATTAATAGCAAAGACAGGCCTTAGATTTTCTGAGGCCTTAGCACTTACACCAGAAGATTTTGATTTTTTTAATCAAACACTGACAGTTAATAAAACATGGAACTATAAAACATCTGTTGGGACATTCCAACCAACCAAAAACAAATCTTCAGTAAGAAAAATACCGATTGATTGGCAGATTACAATGCAATTCTCTAATTTAGTTAAAAATCTAGAAAAAGATAAACCCATATTTGTTGAAACAAGAGTTTTTAATTCTACCATTAACAAACGATTGAATATATTATGCATGCAGGCCAGCATCCCCATAATTACCCTTCACAGTTTAAGACATACACATGCTTCGTTGTTATTATTTGCAGGTGTATCAATAGCCAGTGTCGCTAGACGATTGGGACACTCCAGTATGTCCACGACTCAAGAAACCTACTTGCATATTATCCAAGAATTAGAGAACCAGGATAATGACAAGATTATACGACATTTAGCTATGTTAGGTTAAATTAAAAAAGCATCATATTCCCCCATGTAGAAAGGGAATATGATGCTTTTTCAGATAAACATTTTTGCTAGAAGAGATTTTTTAAATTGTTGGTAACCGTTTATTTTTCTTTGATGAAGTGCGATAGTCTCATCAATTTTTTTGAACAAATCACCTAGTTTAATTTGTTCCTCACTCTTAGAAGGAGAAAGAAAATTATATTGATTTAATTCATCTCTGTTTATTTTAGGCATTCCTGTTCTCATAGAAACAGAAACTGAATAATTATAAAAATTCTTTGTTTGTAAAATAGTGTATAGGAACTCTTGAACCATTCCTTTTTTTGAATTTAAAATATACGCATCTGCACTTGCTAATCCTTCGAAATCTATATGAACATATTTTGCTAACTGAGGATTAATTTTCCCATAAATAATATCTCCAGAATAAAACTTGAATTTTCCACTAATTAAATTATCCTCTTTTACAGATTTCACATTATCTAGTAATCTTCCTGAAAATGATTCTATATTTCCTGGACCAATATGTGGTAGATTGTCATATTCACCTGTCTTTGGATTAACCATATTAGTAGACATATCGACTGTATCAATCCACTTGCTTTGTTCCCAAGATTCATTAAAACCTCTAAATCGTAATTCAGGAACAGTCTCGCCTGTTTTCGGAAATAATTTCTGTAATAATGCCCGTTTAAGCAGTTCTAATTGCTCTAATTTACGCTGATGAAGGGTGATGGTGTCATCTAGTTGTTTGAAAAAGGTGCCGATTTTTCTCTGTTCATCAAAACTTGGAATACGAATTGGCATTTGTGCCATCTGTTTTCCAGAAACTTCTACAAATGTTGAACCAGCTCCTGTTACTTCACCATATTTTTTTAATTCATTAGTTCTTGAGAAAATAAAATATGAATCAAGAATATTTTCCCTAGGCAATATTGATTGAAACCCTTGATTTGTCGAGCCTTGTTTAGCCAAAATAGCTGTATTTCCAATTCCAGCTCTTGATGTAAAAAGAACGGTACCAACAGGAAGAATTTTTGCTGAACTCTTTTGAAGACCAAACTCAGTAATTTTCTTTTGGCTCTCTGTCACATAGATTTGATTACCTATCTCAGCTGGAGAATACCAATCAATATCACCACCCCAATATTCAGAAATTCCAGTGCTTGGTGTTCCACCACCAACAATTTCTGCTACTTCCCCCAACTTACGCTGTTCCCAAGGGAAATAATAATGATTTTGTAACTTTCTTCACTAAATTCATAACTAAAATGATATACTTATTTTAATAGACTATAAGTAGAAGAGGGGGATTTTAGTTGCTTAAAATGACGCCTGAGCAAGTATTAGAAGATACATTAATTAATAAGCTTATAAATGGTGATTCTCAGTGGACCTATCGAGAAGACTTACGTACTGAAGAAGATTTATGGGAGAATTTCCGCCAAAAACTAGAAAATAATAATAAAGATATTTTAAAAGATAGACCTCTTACTGAACAGGAATTTTATCAAATAAAAAACCAGTTGAATTTTTCTAGCTTTTATAAAGCTGCTGAGTGGTTAACTGGAGAGAATGGTATCGCAAAAGTTGAAGTCCAACGTGAAGATGCTAGTCTAGGAATAATTCGACTAAGAGTCATTAATCGTCAAGATGTTGCAGGTGGAATATCATCTTACGAAGTTATTAATCAATTTAAATCAGATAAACGATCATTTGAAGATTTAAATAGAAGATTCGATGTTACGCTGTTAATCAATGGTTTGCCAATGATTCATATAGAGTTGAAGAATAGAAACCATCCTTATATGGATGCGTTTAGACAAATACAAAAATATATAAAAGAAGCTAAATTTACTGGGATTTATTCTACTCTTCAAATGTTTGTAGTTACAAATGGGTCGGATACACGTTATATTTCGGCTAGTACAAAGCTAAACGAGCAGTTTTTAACTAAATGGGTGGATGGGGATAATCATCCAGTAACAGATTATTTAGAGTTTGCTGAGGATGTGTTATCTATCCCAATGGCGCATAAAATGGTGACACAGTATACAGTTATTGACTATGATAAAAAGAATTTAATTGTTTTAAGGCCATACCAAATTCATGCAATAGAGGCTGTAAAGAAAGCATCTGGAGAAATGAAGTCTGGATATGTTTGGCACACTACGGGATCAGGAAAGACACTGACATCCTATAAGGTAGCTAGAAACTTATTACAAATTCCATCAATTGATAAAACAATTTTTATTGTTGATAGGGTAGACTTAGACCAACAGACAACCGCCTCATTTACGTCATATTCTAAAAATGATGTCATTGAAATTAATGAAACAGATAATGTCAACGACCTCATAAAAAAACTATTATCAGAGGATAGGACTCTTATTATTACGACTATTCAAAAGTTAAATCATGTGATGAAGAGATTTGCTAAGCAAGAGGGAACAAAGCGCTATGAAAAGTTAACGCAACGTAAAATTGCATTTGTTGTTGATGAATGCCATCGTGCAGTAAGCGCAATGAAGAAGCAAGAAATTGAAGAATTCTTTATCCATTCGTTGTGGTATGGTTTTACAGGAACACCGATATTTAAAGAAAATGCTAAAAAAGAAGTTGGTAACTTAGCTCGAACTACAGCTCAACTTTATGGAGAAAAGTTGCATGAATATACCGTAAAAGAAGCGATACATGACAGCGCAGTATTAGGCTTTCAAGTAGAGTACAAATCAACTTTTTCAGAAGATGAGCTTGATAGGATTATCAGTACAGTAGAAGGAAAAAGTGAAGAACATGTTAGCATGATGGATCTAGAAGAGAAAGAAGCACGCTTGCCTAACAGTATTTATGAAAATGAGCAGCATATGCTTGAAGTTATTAACTCAATTATCAATAAGTCACGTAAAAAATTAGGGTTCAACATTCAAGGCTCAGGAGAAACATTTAGTGCAATTTTAACGACATCATCGATTGCCCAAGCACAGAGATATTATGACTTATTTAAAAAAGTGAAAGCAGGAAAAACATCCGTTACCATTAGCGAGCAGACCAAAAAAAGGCTGCCGGATTTCCCTAAGGTAGCCATCACTTATTCAATATCTGAAAACGAAGAAGCATCGATTACGAATCAAGAAAAGATGAAAGAATCAATTAGAGATTATAATGAAGAATTTGATACTAATTTTTCTATGGAAACACTACGCGCATATAACGGTAATGTAAATGAGAGATTAGCTCGCAAGAAGGAACGATATAAAGTTCGTTCAGAACAGCTTGATTTAGTAATTGTAGTTGACCGATTATTAACAGGCTTTGATGCGCCAAGTTTGTCAACATTATTTATTGATCGACAACCGATGAAGCCACACGACTTAATACAGGCTTTTTCCAGAACAAATCGCTTAATTAATAAATATAAAAAATATGGCCAAGTTGTAACATTCCAAATACCTAAAACGTTTGAAGAACGTGTGAAAGAAGCATTGATCCTTTATTCAAATGGAGGAGAGAATGACGTTTTAGCGCCAACTTGGGAGGAAGCAAGAGATCGGTTTATTAATGCTATTAACGAGCTTGAAGAAATTGTAAATGATCCATCGGAGGTAGATAGCTTAAATAAGATTGGTTTGAAGCGTTTTGTGAAAGCTTTCCAAACGTTAGATCGGACATTTACAGCAGTGCAAGTTTATTCTAATTTTGAAGAAGATCAGCTCGGAACAATATTCCCTATAGAGATGTCAAAAATAGAAGAGTTAAGAGGCAAATATGTAAATGCAATTGAAAAAATAAGAACAGAACCCGTTGATGCTGAAATTATTGAAATAGATATTGAATATGAATTAGAGTCAATAAAAACAGAAGAGATAAATTATGAGTATATTTTGATGTTAATCCAAGCGTTTGTACCTAGTGGTGATGATGAATATGAATTGCTTGCTAAGGAAGATGGTAAAGCAACCCAAGAAGTTAATAAATACTTAGATGAACTATCACAAACAAATCCAAAACTCTCATTGTTAATGAGAAATCTTTGGAATGATATTTTACAAGAGCCAGAAAGATATCGTGATCAAAATATTTCTTATATACTCCAAGATAGAGTTGAAAAGACAAGGGAAAATGTCGTACATGGCTTCTCGAAAAAATGGCACGTAAAAGAAGAAGATCTTAGTTATGTAGTGGCAAACTATAATCCTAAAAAAGAGAAACAAAGCGGAGAAAGTGAACTTAAACAATCATCTGATTATGAAGGGTATAAATTATCAGCAGAAGACCCAGTACCTAAATTACGTTATTGGAAGAATGTTCGAAAAGAATTAAACGATATTATGAATGAGGAAATTTTACCTTTGCAGCAAAGATAAAAAAATGAGTGCAACCTATGTTAAAAGGTTGCACTCATTTTTACTGCCGTTTAATATCCTTCACCAATTCCTTAAAGGCTCTACCGCTAGAATCTCGCATAGCTTGGTGGAAGCTATCTTGTGTGATGGCCTTTAAGCCAATGTAGTAGCTATCTCGGTCTGCCCAATCAATAAGAACAAGGCCTTTATCTAATTCTGGATGGAACTGTTGTAGGGTGCCATCAAGGATATAGATACCGTCGTTGTCTTTAAAAATAAGGGAACAGGTTATAAACCATTTGCCTAAACGATCTTTTTTCAAAGAAACACCGACACCTAGTTGCTTCATCATTTCCGTAGCAAAACCATATTCACTTAAATGAAGTTGAACTTGACGTAAGCTTTCTTCTACCCAAATAGCAGCTTTACCCGTTAATTCCTTGCTATAGCGTTCAGGAGAAAGGGGCTCAAGGTAACTACCAAAAATATGAAAGGGATTGGTGTATTTACTTAAGTAGTCTAGGGGTTCAATTTGCTCGATGACTGCTTCAACAGTAGGAACTTGAACAGGGAAGCTAGGTTCAAATAATTCGACTTCACCTTCAGACTCTAAAAACAAATCAACATCACTTTGTCTAAACCGATATTGCCCTGTGCGTCCGCGTGTTTTGATAGCTTGAAGACGACCATCACGTAACATATTACGAACGGTATTAGGATGAATATGTAATCGTTCAGCAACCTCATTTGTCGATAGTAGACGATCTTGTTTATGCTCCATTTTATCACCTCTATTATCATTCTTGTTGTAATTATATAACAAATGATAACAATCAGCAACATGGGGTTGATTTTATTCTTTATCAGTATGTTCCCTAATTAGCTTAACTAATGTTTGCCAGTCTGTTGAAACGGTCTCTTTTAAAGAGCGCTTATATAAAACAGCGGCTGGGTGATAGATAGGAAAAATTAAATAACTCTCTTCAGTTTTTTCATAGCGAGAACGATCATCAGAAATCTTATAAATAGGGCTCTCTAATAATTGACCATGATAAGTTGAAATAGTATAGGCATTTCCGAGAAGACGTTGGAGGGCAATGTTGCCCATGGGCGCAATAATTTTGGGCTGTATGGTTTGGATTTCATAATCTAGTAAGGGAGCTGACGCTTTTACTTCTGCTTTCGTAGGAGTACGGTTTGGGTAACTATTAATCGTTTTTCCTGTTTTATCAACCTTACTTTTTATTTTAAACGGGCGACTTCGCACCGAACTCGTAATGTAAATATCCGATCGACTGAGATTAACCTGTTTCAATTCCATATCCAACTCTTTTCCCGCTTGACCGCTAAAGGGGATGCGACTAATAAGTTCTGTTTGACCAGGAGCTTCACCGACTAACATGGCGACCGCATCAAGAGGTCCTTTTCCTCCTAAGAAGCCTTCCAATTGAAATGACTTCGTTTTTTCGCTGACTTCGTTAAGCAAATCTTGTGGGTATTCCATAAAGATGTCGCCTCCTTTTGTTAATCTTATGATAAAATTTGAAGTAACATTTAGCAAACAATACGAAAAAGGGGGCATTAACGATGACCGACTGGGACTGGCCAGTTCTGATTAAGAAACAGCTGAAAACGATTAGCCCAACGACAGAACTCAATCAAAATTATATTTATGCCTATGCTGATCCAACGATGATGGTATCTATCGCTTACGGCAAATTGGCTGTATTAGCCATGAACCACATGATTGTTATTTTTGATCACCATCAACTCGTTCTATTAGAAATCCGTTTAGATGGCAGCTTATCAGGGGAAGTAGCTCTTATTCCCTACAGTGATATAAAAGAAACTAAATTAAAGAAAAAATGGTCACATGATAAACTCATCATAGCCTTAAAAGGGGAGTTGAATCCTCTTGTTTTAAAAATCAATCACAAACCGAACGTTGAAACCAAATTAGGCATGACTTGGCAAATGGATCACCTAGATTACTTGAAAAACACAAACTGGAATAATCTAATCAAAAAGACTGATTGAACCATCACGCGTTCAATCAGTCTTTTTTAGTTGACTAGGGGATTATAAGTTCAGCCATCAATGTCTAGCTCCCAAGTCCTGACCTAGTGAAAAAAAGATAAATTTGCCCCATTGCGCGCTTCGCTGCTCGCTAACGCATATCATTCGACTAACCCGCTGAAGCGTGAAGTCTCCTGACAATTCAGGGTCAAATTTCCTATTTTTTCATAGGCCAAGGCGGACTTGTGCGCTTTTCTTATATTATAAAGTTGAAAACGCTTACTAATTCTGATACATTAAAGATAGATTAAAAAAGGAGCGATTATATGACACAAACCGTTTATACGAACTATTGGCAAGGCAGATACAACGACATTCGAAAAGAACACGGTAGCTATTTGACTGAAGAAGAAGCGATTGACGGCATTAAAGCGTGGTGGGAATTGCATAAAGAAAAGCATGCTAATGTTAATTATAATCGCACTAATTCGGGCGCTTTAGAAATTACTTATGGGAATCATGATTATGTGTATCGGATTGAGAAACGAACAATTTCTGAAAAGTTACCATCCCGTTCTTATCGTTTAAAAAAAGCTGGAGAAATTCAATCTTTACGATCAAAATATATGATAGATGAAGAGTTTTACTTGTTTGATGAGCTAGCAGAGCCGTTTCGGGATCGACTAGTCTTAGCAATGGCAGATGTCCAACGAGCAAGAAGCTTCCTTTACGATAGTGAAGGGCGCCTCATTCGTGAACTAGGAAGTAAACCGAATCGACATTTGTCAGGTGCTCTATCTTAAGAATAAACATCCTCTTAAAGGCGAATCAGCTAATAAGGGGATGTTTCAATTTGTGCTAAAAAATGATACGAATTTGGCCGAATCAGCTCTTTTTTATTCAATAAAACATAAGAGGTCACGATTAAAACGTTTTAATTCCGATTATTAGAAAAATCAAATAATATAATTCTGGTATAAGAATTACATCTTTGATATTCTTATTTTATAACACTTGTTTAAAACTGTATTTTAGTAAAAGTAATGATATTCATTTACCAAACAAGGATTTGTTAAAATATATTATGAGAATAATGGAGGCTGTCCTATGATAGAAGTTATCGATTTAAAGAAAGTTTTCGATAATGGATTTGAAGCGTTAAAGTCTGTTAATTTTACGATAGAAAAAGGTGATTTAGTCTGCTTACTAGGCCCGAGTGGCTGTGGGAAATCAACGATATTGAACCTAATCGCAGGTTTACTTAGTCCAACAGACGGGGATATCCGTTTTGCAGACCAGTCTGTTGTCAAAACAGAACCAAAAGATCGAAACATCGGTTTTGTTTTCCAAAACTATGCGCTTTATCCGCACATGACTGTTTTAGAAAACATTATGTTTCCATTAACAGTAGGACAAAAGAAAATTTCTAAAGAAGAAGCAAAAGTAACTGCTGAAAAATTTATGAAATTGACGAACATTGAAGAGCTGCACAATAAAAAGCCAGGCACATTATCAGGTGGACAACAACAACGTGTAGCGATTACGCGTGCCTTAGTTCAAAACCCTGAGGTATTATTGCTGGATGAGCCATTGAGTAACTTGGATGCTCGTTTACGATTGAAGATTCGTGAAGAAATCAGACGTTTAGTGAAGGAAGTGGGCATTACAACGATATTCGTAACCCATGACCAAGAAGAGGCTCTCTCAATCAGTGACAAGATTATTCTTCTAAATGAAGGTGTTATTCAACAAAATGATGATCCTCAAAACTTATATTTAGAACCCGCTAACTTATTTGTAGCGAAATTTATAGGAAACCCAATTATTAATACGATTCCAGTAACCGTTAAAGACGGTCAGGTCGTCAATGACCAGTTCCAATTCCCAGTTAGTCAATTTTCAGCTAGTCGCTTTAAAGAAGCGTTAGTAGACGGCGATTATGTATTAGGAATTCGTCCAGAAGATCTGTTAGTAACAGAGGCTGAAGGTCTATTTACGACAGAACTAACCAACGTGGAATTAATCGGGAGAGAAAGAATTCTAAACTTCCAACTTGGTTTAGATCGAATGAAATCAATTGTTAGCATTGAAGAAGAATTAGAAGAAGGAACTTCAGTGTCATTTGATTTGAATTATTCGAAAGCCTTTATCTTTAAGAAAACGGGAGAGCGTATCTATTAATGTTTAAACGAGGCTATAATCCTGAAAATCAGCTTAAAGCGTGGTTATTCCTTCTACCAGCTTTAGCAGTTATTATGTTATTTAGTATTTATCCCTTATTCCGTTCATTTTTTATGAGTTTCCAAAAAGGAACGTTGGTTAATCCGCAGTACGCCGGTTTAGAAAATTATCAACGTGTCTTAACAGATCCTGTTTTTTACAGGGCTTTAGGTAATACTGGGCTGTTCGCCTTTACTGTTGTTCCAATTGGCTTACTATTGTCACTGATTGTGGCATGGATTATTTTTGAAAAAGTAAAACATAAATCTTTTTTTGAAACAATCTTCTTTCTTCCATATGTAACAAGTACGATTGCAATTGGGATTGTTTTCCGTTATTTCTTTAATGGGTCATATGGAATTGTCAATTATGTTTTGGGATTATTTGGTATCCCAGGTTTGAATTGGCTAGATGATGTTAGCCTTAGTATGCCAACATTAATTATTTTTGGTGTTTGGACGAGTTTAGCCTTCAATATCATTATTCTACTAGCAGGCCTACGTAATATTGATGAAGAGCACTATAAAATTGCGAAGATGTTTGGTGCTGATAATTGGGAGATTTTCAGACGCATTACCTTTCCGCAACTTGTTCCAACCATTACCTTCTTATTAACGGTAAACTTGATATCATCATTTAAAGTATATACGCAAGTTTATGCCTTATTTAATGGACAACCCGGGATTGCTAAAAGTGCGACAACGGCTGTCTTCTATATTTATGATAAATTCCATATTGCAGGTCGTCCTGGCTTAGCAATGGCGGCGACGGTTATCTTATTCCTTCTTATTTTATTAGTGACCTTTATTCAGAATCAACTATTAAAGAGAGTGGGGAGATAAGCATGAAACATGTCGCAACAGTTATATCAATGACATTCTTAGCTATCATGGCAGTCATTACCGTCTTTCCATTTATTTACATGATGCTAGCTGGCTTAATGACTTATAGTGAAGCAACAAGTATTCCGCCAACCATTATTCCAGAAACCTTCCAGTGGGGAAACTACTTAGAAGTATTTGAAACGGCACCTTTTGTTCGCTATTTCTTCAATACAGTTTTTGTTTCATCAGTGACGACTGTCGCAACAGTCTTCACATCTATTCTGGCGGCATTTGCCCTAACTAGTTTAGAGTTTAAATTCAAAAAAGTTGTAATGGGAATCATGATTTCATTACTAATGGTTCCTTATGAATCCATTATTTTTACAAACTACAATACTATTTCTAGAATGGGATTATTGAACTCCTATTCGGCATTAATCATTCCGTTCTTAACAAGTATTTTCTATATTTACTATTTATACGGCTACTTGCAAAGTATCTCGAGTACCTTCTACAAAGCAGCTAAAATTGATGGCGCATCTGATATTGAGTACATTACTCGCATATTAGTACCAATGTCGAAACCAGCCTTAGTGACGGTTGGGATTTTAACCTTTATTTCAAGCTGGAACTCATTCTTGTGGCCGTTACTCGTAACCAACGAGAAAAAATTCCGACTATTGAATAACGGACTGTCTGCCTTCACAACTGAAAGTGGAAGTGCTGTGCACTTGCAAATGGCTGCAGCGACCTTAACAGTCATTCCAATCTTGATTATTTATTTAATTTTCAGAAAAGAAATTATGCAAGGAGTGGCGAAAAATGGTATCAAAGGATAAAACAACGGTTAGCTTTCACAGTGGGATTTTGACCATTGGGGGAACGGTAATCGAAGTGTCCTATAAAGATTCACATATTTTCTTTGACTTTGGAACGGAATATCGTCCAGAGTTAGGTCTAACTGAGGAAAGCTTAGAAACATTGCTGAGCAATCGCTTGGTACCTGAACTGAAAGGCTTATATGACCACCGATTAGGCTATGTCTATAAGGGCGAAGATGAAAAAGAATATGCTCATACGGCTGTTTTCTTATCACATGCCCACTTAGATCACTCTAAGATGATTAATTATCTTGATCCAAGTGTTCCGTTATATACGATGAAGGAAACAAAAGCAATTTTGAATTCATTAAATCGTAATGGTGACTTTTTAATTCCGTCGCCATTTGAAGAAAAAGGCTTTACTCGCGAGATGATCGGTCTTAATAATCATGATGTTATCCAAATCGGTGACATTAGCGTCGAAATTGTTGCTGTTGACCATGATGCTTATGGCGCTGCTGCATTACTTATTCGTACGCCAGATCAATTCATTGTTTATTCAGGCGATCTACGTTTGCATGGCTACGATAGAGACAAGACAGAAACGTTCTGCAAGCTAGCAAAACATACGGACCTATTGATGATGGAAGGTGTTAGCATTAGTTTCCCAGAACGTGAACCAGATCCTAAACAGATTAAAGTATCAACTGAACAGGAGCTTATTCAAAAATTTGTTCAATTGATGACTGATTATCCAAAACGCCAGATGACCTTTAATGGTTATCCCGCTAATATCCTACGCTTTATTAAATTAATTGAATTCTCGCCACGTACAGTTGTGTTGGAAGCTAATATGGCTGCCTTACTCAAAGAAGTACGAGATATAAATGTCCGCTATTACTATGCGGAAAGTGATACAATCATTCAAGCATTGGATCCATCGCTTGAATTACCTTACGAAGTTTTAATTAACGATGAGACAGAGTATTTGTGGCAAGTCGTTAATAAATTTGAAAACTTACAAGGAGGAGGCCTATACGTTCATAGTGATGCGCAGCCATTGGGTGATTACGATCCTCAATATGCCGTGTTCTTAAACACTTTGGAAGAAGCAAATGTAGAATTTGTTCGTCTTTCATTAACAGGACATGCTTTTGAAGATGATTTAAACGCAATCATTCAAATGATTGAACCAAAGCTATTGGTTCCTATCCATACGTTAAAACCAGAAAAACTGGAAAATCCGTATGGTGACAGAATTCTGCCGAACCGCGGCGATCAAATTATTTTATAATAGAGATAAGATAAGGGGAGAGTATACAGATGAAGATCAATAAATTGGCAACAAAACTGTTTTTAGCAACAACAGCTCTAGTGCTTGGTGCATGTGGAGGAAGCAATGGAGAAGAGACAGCAAACAACGATGAAATCGTAACAGAGTTGCCAGAGGAGACAACTGTAACATTTTGGCATGCAATGAACAATGCGCAAGAAGAAGCATTAATTAAATTAACAGATGACTTTATGGCTGAAAACGAAAATATTAAAATCGAATTGCAAAACCAATCATCATACGGTGATATGCAAGCGAAAATTAATTCGACTTTGCCATCTCCTAAAGATCTACCTACAATTACTCAAGCATACCCAGGTTGGCTTTGGAATGCAGCACAAGATGAGATGCTTGTAGATTTACAACCGTATATGGATGACGCAACAATTGGTTGGGGAGACCAAGAAGAAATTATCCCATCATTATTAGAAGGTGCAACAATCAATGACACGCTATATGGTATTCCTTTCAACAAATCAACAGAAATGTTGTTCTACAACGTTGATATGTTAGAAGAATACGGTGTTGATGTACCAACGAACTTCGATGAATTAAAAGAAGCATCTCAAACAATCTATGACAAATCAAATGGTTCAGTTGTTGGGGTTGGATTCGACTCATTAAATAACTACTATGCGATTGGTATGAAAAATAAAGGTGTTTCATTTAATAAAGACATTGCCTTAGACAGTGAAGAGTCTAAAGAAGTGATTAACTACTATGCAGATGGTGTTCGTGATGGCTACTTCCGTATTGCTGGGTCTGATGGTTATATGTCAGGTCCGTTTGCAAACGAACAAGTTGCAATGTTTATCGGCTCAATTGCTGGTGAAGGATATGTTAAAGCAGATACAGAAGGCAAATTTGATTATGACGTAGCAGCTCGTCCAGAAGCAATTAACTTGCAACAAGGAACAGACATTTACATGTTCAACAGCGCGACTGCAGAGGAACGTACAGCAGCATTTACTTATATGAAGTTCTTGGCTGAAGCTGAAAATCAATTGTATTGGGCCAACATGACAGGTTACATGCCAATTCTTGAATCAGTTGTAAACAGCGATGAATACAAAAATTCAACAGAAACAAAAGTACCTGCTCATTTGTCAGAAGCAACAAAAGAATTGTTCGCTATTCCAGTTGAAGAAAATGCTGATCCAGCATACAACGAAATGCGCGCAATTATGGAAAATATCTTAGTTAATACTGATAAAGATATTGATGAATTAATCCAAAATTCTATTCCACAATTAGAAGACGTTTGGAATCAATAAGATAAACGAACCGAGATCGTACACTGTACGCTCTCGGTTTTTTTGTCGCTTAATATATGGATATCGTTAACTCTTTTTTTCGATTACTGGTAAAGTTAAATTAACACAGTTTTAAAGGAGGAAAGGGTTATGAAAAATAAATTGCTTGTATTGGCTTGTATCAGTTTGCTAGCAGGGTGTGGCTCTAAAGGTGCAGAAGAGGAGACTGCACAGAGCTCACAAGTTTCATTTGAAGAGAGTGTGAGTGAGTTATCATCGGTAGAGTCAAGTTCTGATGAACCTGTCATTTCTGAATCCAATACTCATATTTTCGACTTGTTGGTTGACGAGACAACATTTTTAAATGAGTATGGCTATCAAGCTTGGTTAGATTATAGCCGCATTACAGCAGCATATAAATTGGATGATGGCACAACAACAGGAAGCACCAGCGCTGAAATCGATGATATGTTAGACGGCAGTATTGAGAAAGTAGAAACCGTTATTAGTGAAAATGAAAAAATTATTCTCTATCGTTATCCTGATGTAGAAGGCGGAGAATATAGCGAAGTATCTTCTTTCTTAGCGGAACTGAGTTTTTATTTTATTAACGATTCGCTTGTTTTTTCATCGGTGACTCCTGGGCTTTATCAATTATATATTGACCAAGCACAGCCCTACGAAGTATTAGGTAACTTATATACTGTTGATGAATTGAAACAAACGAACGCTCAAATTTTAACGATTGCAGAAAGTATGGTTAACGGTGAACTACTTCGTCAAATTATGGTGCCGGGTCAAGAAGTTGAAGGTCAGCAACACACAGGACTGAATGCTGTTTATTTCTTTGTATCTGGAACAGATATCATCCAATATGCCTACGTGCCCTTTGAAAATGTCTCACAGGATTTCCCTACCGGCTCAATTTTAACGTATAATAGTTATATCAACCATATTTCTAATCAATAGTGAAAAGTAGGTGGCAAAATGGATAAAAAATGGCAGTGTCTGCTTATTTTCTTTTCAGCGTTTATGCTGAATATGATGTCAACAGCAGAAGCATCGGCAGAAAATCGTTTGTTAGATTTACGTATTGATATTCAGTTAAATGAAGATGGTTCGGTGGATGTTACTGAGTATCGACAAACCGATATGGACGAAGGTACGGAACTTTATATCGTGATGGATAATTTACAAGAATCAGAATTGCTTGATTTTTATGTAACAGGATTTGATGAGAATACTGACTGGGACTCTTCAGATTCCCAAGCTGAAAAAAGTGGACAATACGGTATCATCGAAACATCAGATGGCTTAGAACTCGTATGGGGAATTGGTGACTACGGTCAAAATAACTATGAGGTGCATTATAGTCTATCAGATGTTGTCAGACAGTTAGAAGATGGTCAATCTTTACTTTGGAACTTTGATACGTTTTCTGATATTCCAGCCGAGCAATTAGTCATTGAATTGTCTGGACCGCAACCCTTTAGTCAAGAAAATACGAAGCTATGGGGATTTGGTTTTAATGGCGATATGACGATTGAAAATGGCAAGATTGTTTGGTTAGCCAATGAGCAAGTCGGCAACCGACAAAATGCCATTGTTCTTTTACAATTTCAAGATGGGATGTTTAATCCACAAGTGACAGAAGCGATGACATTAGCTGAGCAAGAAGAAATGGCAAAGGAAGGTTCAGCATATAATGTCGAAAATATAAGTCAGAGCAATGATAAAATTGCATTTGGAATAATAGGAACCATGTTGGCGGGTGGTGCGATAACGATAGGTGTCATTTTTAGACATATCTTTAAAGTGAAAAAAATAAAAGAAGAAGCAGGAGATATGCTATCTGGTTCAAAACGTATTCAGAAAAATAGCGGCCTTCTTTATGATAAGGTTCCGTTCGAAGACCGTGATTATCCTGGGCTGGCGTATTTACTTAATCAGTTTGCAACAGGTTATTTTGAAAATTATTTTTCAGTCTTTTTACTAGAGTGGGTAATAGAGGGTAAAATTGATATGGTTACTCGTGAGGAAAAAGGTGTGTTTAAAGATAAAGTAAAAACGGATATTGTTATACACGATTTTGAAGAAGCTCGAAAAAAAGAAGGTCGTAGCTTTGCATCATTCGTTGATGACATTATGGCAGATCCATCTAAAGAACGTTACGAAACAGGTATGTGGCTAATGTTATTAGAAGCTGCAGATCAAACCGGTTTAGTTAGAGATACAGCTATTCAAAGATGGGCAAATGATAATGCTAGCGATGTAGAAACCTTTGCGGACTTCTTAACTGACTATTCGATGCATTATCTTGAAGAACAGTCTCTCATTCAATTTGATGAAGTTCAAGCAGGTAGGTCACGGATACCTATCGCAATTGCTAGTCCAGAAGGTGATCTATTATTTGATCAATTGATTCAATTCTACAACTACTTAAGTCAAACTAAGTTAGATAAGTTGGAACAGGTGAATGTATCAATGGACGATTACTTAATTTGGAATAGTTTGTATAATAAGAATGATGAGCTGACTAAAGAATTCAAAAACTTTGTTCCCAAACCATCAGAGTCGTATAATCATGACAGTTACGATCATTATTATTGGTATTGGTATGGTACAAGAGGATTTAATCAATCTTGGTCACAAGGCTTATCAAGCGGTGGCTTCCACTCCAGTCAATCAACTGACTATGGTGGTGGCGGTTCAACTTCAATCGGCGGCGGAGGCGGCGCTGGTGGAGGTGGCGGCGGTGGAGCACGCTAAGTTTAAATAACAGTAAGGGTGATTTTATGCATTCCGAATTATTAGCCAAGCATGGTTTAACACATTTTATTACAGGTTCTGATTATAACTTCCGCTATCAAACAGTAGGGGGAAATATTAAGAAAGAACTTGAACGAGCATTAGCTCATCATCATCTATCCATTAATCAACTCTATATGAATACTTATTACAATATGAAGGGTGTTGGCGCAAATGGTGGATTTGATTTAACAATCTGCTATGCTCATCCAAGCTAAAGTCATTAAAATAGCAGCTATAGAACTAAAGTGTTCGGTAGCTGCTATTATTTATTTTTTAAAGTTTGTTTTTGACAAGCAAAACAAAAGGTGGTATTATTATTTCGAAATCGAAATAATTGACATAGATAGGAGGGAACGATATGTCGAATCGTACAACTAATTCTTTGAAAGCATTAACAGTATTAATGCGGTCGTCCCAACATGTTCAAGAAAGTATCAAACGTAGTATCTCTAACTTTGGTTTAAATCCTTCTGAATTTGGTGTACTTGAGTTATTATACCATAAAGGTGAGCAACCGATCCAAAATATTGGAAAAAAAATATTGCTAGCAAGTAGCAGTTTAACTTATGTGATTGATAAACTAGAATCAAAAGGCTTGGTGTCTAGAAAACCGTGTGAAACAGATCGCCGCGTTATTTTTACTTCTATTACAGAAGATGGTCGCAAATTAATGGATGAGATTTTTCCATTGAATGAGAAAGATATTGAAAAGATCTTCCAAGCGCTTGAACCAAGTGAATTAGAGCAATATGTCGAACTTGTAAAAAAAGTAGGCATTCATGCAGAAACTCTAAATAAGAATAAATAATTTTTAAAAACCTCAGGTGGATTGCCTGAGGTTTTTAAATTATATGGTAAAATGGAAGTTATAAACCTTTAAAGTTTAACTTAAACGAATGGGGCGTTAGCGAGTGTTAACTAATGAGAATCAACAGATCCATATCTACCATATCAATGACCTGCATTCTCATTTTGAGAACTGGCCAAAAATAAGACGATTTCTTCGCCAGAAAAAGGAAGAGCATCAGGCTAATGGAGAGAATGTATTTATCTTCGATATTGGTGATTTTCTTGACCGAGTTCATCCCTTAACCGAAACAACAAATGGTAAGGCTAATATTGAATTAATGAATCAAATTGGCTTTGATGCTGTGACAATAGGGAATAATGAAGGCATCGGTAATACAAAAGACGTTTTAAACCGGCTTTATGAGGATGCTAATTTTCCGGTTTTGTTAGCCAATTTAGTTGATCTTGAAGATAGTAAGCAACCTGATTGGGCACAAGAAAGTCTCGTTTTGTCTACACCAGAGGGCTTTAGAATCGGTCTTGTTGGTATAACAGCACCATTGTATCTCAGTTATTTACCCAATGGCTGGCAGCCTAAAGAATCGTTTGAGGTACTACCACTGTTATTACAAGAGCTGGCTCCCCAAGTAGACATGATTATTCTCTTGTCTCATATGGGAATTATTGAAGATGAACATATGGCTGAAATGTATCAAGACATTGATTTGATTTTAGGAGCTCATACTCATCATGTTTTACCAGAAGGGAAATTAATTGACAACTGTCTGTTAACTGGAGGAGGTAAGTGGGGCGCTTATATTGGTCACAGCGTTGTGACTGTATCTCCTAATCATGACGTTATTGATAAAAAGACGGAACTTATTCATTGTAATGAATTAGCAGAATGGCCTTTGGATCAAAGTGAGTTTGACCGCCTTTACCAGAAGGGGATTCAGCAATTAACCAGTCAAGTTGTAGCTGACATGCCAATTGAATTCCAGTCCGATTGGTACCATTCAACCAATCTCGTTCAATTAGGGCTTGAAGCCATTACAGAATTTGCTAGTATTGATATTGGATTATTGAATGCTGGTTTATTCTTAGACTCTCTTGCTAAAGGAGTAGTTACAAAAGCCGATCTCCACAGGATGTTACCTCACCCGATGCGCTTAATAAGGTGTAAAATGTTAGGTAAAGACTTTTGTCGGATGGTTTTCGATATGGAAGACCAACGCGACGAATTAAGAATTAAAACAGTGATGGGAATGGGATTTAGAGGAAAGGTATTTGGTGAACTCTGTTACAAAGGAATTAAAGTTGATGTCAAAATGGGAGTTATCTACTATAATGGAACAGTCATCAAAGATAACGATAACATTGAATTTGTGACAGTCGATCATTACCGCTATGTTTCCTTCTTTCCTCTGATTGAAAAGAAAGGCGAAAGTGAGTTGCTTTTTCCTCACTTTCTAAGGGATGTCGTAGGTCAATATTTAGAGAAGAATTTTCCAATTTCATATAGTAAATGAGGCGATAACGTGAGTGAGCAAAAGAAGAAAAAAGATAGTATAAAAGAGCAGTTAGATACAACATTAGAGACGCTTGCAACTCCTGAAGAGGAGGTAAAAAAAGAGGAAGAGAAAAAGCTTCCTCAAAGTCAAGTTGAATTGATAGAAGAAAACAAAGTCAAAATTGAGAACAGTATTTATACCATAGTGGTCAATCATCGTGATGCTGTACAAGCAGAAGCATTAGCAGGTCGTTATAACAGTATTTTAAATAAGTATGATTATATCGTTGGGGACTGGGGCTATGATCAACTTCGATTAAAAGGATTTTTCCATGATAGTAATCACCGAGCGGCTTTTGATAAAAAAATAAACTTTTTAGAAGATTATTTGTATGAGTTCTGTAATTTTGGTTGTGCATATTTTGTTTTAGAAAAAGATCAAGGTGATAAACCAGCGAAAAGTAAGAGCAAACGTCGGAAGAAACGACAAGTGAGAGGTAAGGTTGTTGACGAGCAACAGCAACCACAAGCAAAAAAACAAAAGAAAAATTTTGCTATTAAAAATAGCGATTCAAAACCGCAACATAACCAAAAGAAACCAAATCAGCCGAAAAAAGCTGCTCAGCCAAAGACGGCATTTAAAATTCACGAGAAAAAAGATTAAACGATAAGGGAGTGGTAACGATTAAAGCTTATAAAGGATATTTAATTGATTTGGATGGGACGATGTATAGCGGAACGCTACCAATTCCAACTGCGAAACCATTTATTGAAAATTTAGTCGCAAAAGACATACCGCATTTATTTTTAACAAATAATGCGACACGCACACCGGAAGAAGTGGCCGCTTATTTGAAAGAAATTTGTGATATAGATACAACGGCAGATCATGTTTACACCAGTGCTATCGCTGCTGTCGACTATGTGGCAAAAGAACACCCGGCGGCTAGAACCTTTATTGTTGGAGAATCGGCTCTAATTAAGGAGGCGGAGTCTAAGGGACTAGCGTTAACGGACCAAGATGCAGATGTGGTTATTCAAGCACTTGATCGAACACTGACCTATGACAAGCTCGCGACTGCGAATTTAGCAATTCGAAACGGTGCAGTTTTTATTGCCACTAATCCTGATACGAGCATTCCAACTGAAAAAGGATTTCTACCTGGAGCGGGGTCATTAACGGCCTTTTTAAAAACAAGTACACAAAAAGAACCTATCGTAATTGGTAAGCCCTATGCCTTTATTATGGATGGTGCTTTAGAACGCTTAGGTTTAGCTAAAGAAGATGTCGTTATGGTTGGTGATAATTATAATACGGATATTCTAGCGGGGATTCATTATGATATGGATACCATATTAACTTTGACCGGTTTTACAAGCCGAGAGGATCTCTCTTATATCGATGAAAAACCAACTCATATCGTCAATGACTTAACAGAGTGGGTTGTGCTCTAATGAAGAAAACAAACTTGTTTATTTTTATTGGCTCAGTGGCTATTTTTCTATTTATTTTATCCTTTGCCATTGCTTTTACGATTAATTTTACACCCTTATATGCCTTTGATATCTCTTATTTAGATATTGAGCGGGCCACCGGTCTTTCTAAGGATGTCATTATGACTAATTATCGTATCCTTTTAGATTATTTGAATTTTCCATGGGTATCTGAATTGAATATGCCAAATTTTCCATCATCTGAAAGTGGACTCTTTCATTTTTATGAAGTGAAACGTTTATTTTTACTCGACTACACTATTATGATTATAACAGCCCTTTACAGCATATTTTTTATCAAACGTATCAAAAAAGAGGGAATGAGATGGCGGTTAATTTTACCGACTAAAATCATGATGGTTTTACCTGTGGTTGTTTTAGTGTTTATTTCTTTAAATTTCTCAACACTATTTACTACTTTTCATGAACTATTCTTTAATAACGATGCCTGGTTATTCGATTGGCGAACAGATCCTATCATTCTCGCTTTGCCACAGCAGTTCTTCATGCATTGTTTTATAGCTGTCTTTCTTATCTTGGAAATTGGACTAGTGTTTGTTCATTTTTGGGCCAAGTCAGCAAACAAAAAACACCGTTCTGTTTAGGAACGGTGTTTTTGTTATTTCATAATGTCACTCTTATTGGGATCGTCATGAGCGATACGACTTGCTGCAGCTGCAGCAATGGCACCGACAATATCATCTAAAAAGGTATGACAATGCTCATCAGTTTTATCGTTTAGAGTGCTTAAGATGCCGGGTTTAACTTTATCGATGTAGCCATAGTTAGTAAAGCCTATAGAGCCATAAACATTAACAATAGATAGGGCGAGGATTTCGTCAATGCCGTATAGCCCTTCATCATTAATTAAAATGTCCTGAAGTGGTTGAGATAAAATACCTTTTTCAGCTAGAACATCAAGCTCGATACCTGTAATAACAGCATTTTGAACTTCACGTTTTGTTAGAACCGACTGAACATTTTCCCTACATAAATCAATTGATATGTCCTCTACATAATCTTTTTGAAGAAATAATACTAATTCTGCTATGTCATCTAGTTCCACACCACGCTCACTTAATAATAACAGAGCACGTTGATGTAATTCGCTACCGCTTTTTACCATATCGATCTCTCCTTCATAGTTAGAATAAACTGGTTGAATGCATCGGTTGAACCCGATTGTTAGGGTTAATATAGGCCATGGCATTATTAACAGCAGTAGGCGCTTCACCAAACCCTGTTGCAATAAGTTTAACTTTACCATCGTATGTACAAATATCACCGACAGCATAAATACCTGAGATGGACGTTTCCATTTTAGTGTTGACCACAATCGAATTTCCTTTGACCTCATAACCCCATTTTTTTAATCCCCCAATTGAAGAAGAGAAGCCGTAATTAATTAAGAAATCGTCCACTTCAATCTCTTGAGTATTATCTTTTCTTGATTCTTGTAGCACGACACTGGATAAGGTTTGTCCGTCTCCTTTTATTTCGATGGGAACAAAAGGTGTTACAATTTCAACTGAAGATTTTGATAATAAGTGAATACTGTGTTCTTGTGCACGGAATTGCGGACGACGATGGATGAGGTAGACTTTTTTAGCAATTGGTTCAAGTGTTAAAGCCCAGTCAACTGCTGAATCACCACCACCGCAGATAGCGACTACTTTATCTCGGAAACCTTCTATATTGTTAACGAAATAATGAAGGTTAGCATCTTCGTATTGGTCTGCATGGTTAATTTCAAGTTTGCGGGGGCGGAATGCGCCATTCCCGGCAGTAATAATAATTGCTTTTGTATAATGTTTTTGTTTTGAAGTTTGGATTTCGATAATCCCATCTTCATCCTTGTGGAAGTCAAAGGCTTCTTCATTACAATGGATCGTTGTATCGAAGCGACTCATTTGCTCTTTCAAGTTCTTAATTAAGTCTTCTCCAGTAATTTCTGGCAGACCAGCGATGTCATATATTTTCTTTTCGGCGTAAAGCATCCCTGGCTGACCGCCAATTTGAGGGAGCGCTTCAATAATTTTTACTTTTGCTTGTCTAAGTCCAGCATAAAAGGCTGTAAACATTCCAACCGGACCGCCACCTATAATCGTTAAATCAAAAATCTCTTTTTCACTAGTCAAAATAAAACCTCCAAAATCTATCAATTAACCTAGGCGAACGTAAATCATATTTACAACAAAAGTCACAGCAACTCCTGTTAGTAAACCAACAAAGACTTCCAACGGTTTATGTCCAAGGTACTTCTTCAAAATCATTTTTGTATCATGAATGGGCTCTTTAACATAACCGTGCTCCTGTTGATTCGAAAGGTTTCGGATTTCCTTAATCATCTGAACAAGAACAAGTCCTTGTTCACCACTTTGTCTTCTAACCCCCATAGAGTCAAACATAACAATCACGCCAAAGGTTGTTGCAATCGCCACATAACCAGAAGAATACCCATATTCTAAAATTAAAGCAGTAATGAGTGCCGTTACGCCAGCCGAGTGTGAGCTAGGCATGCCGCCTGTTGTTGTGACAATAGAAACAGATGTTTTACTGTCTTTCAGTAACAAGGCGATGGGATATTTGATTGCTTGGGTAAAGATAATAGCTATTAAAGAACATATTAAAGGGAAATTATTAAATAGTATCATTTTATAAGCATCCTTCTCTAGTAATGAAATATAGGTATATGATAACACGAAAGCTTTTAACTGACACAATAAAAATGACAGAAGATGTGGAATGACTTTCATACAATGTGATAGAATGGTAATTAAAGGGGAGAAATAATGAATTTATATCCACAATTGCAAGAATCAATTGAGAATGAAAAAACAGTCATCATGAAAACAACAAAAGGTGACATTGAATTAAGACTATTTCCAGAGCATGCACCTAAAGCAGTTGAGAACTTTTTAGGACTAGCTGAGAAAGGTTATTACGATGGCGTAATTTTCCACCGTGTTATTAGCGACTTCATGATCCAAGGTGGTGACCCAACAGGAACAGGTATGGGTGGTGAAAGTATTTGGGGACAATCTTTTGAAGATGAGTTCTCAATGGATTTGTTTAACTTGCATGGTGCTTTATCAATGGCTAATGCTGGTGCAAATACAAACGGTAGCCAATTCTTTATCGTGACTAGTAAACATGTTCAAGAAAATATGTTAGGTCAACTGAAAGATGGCGGCTGGCCAGAAGAAATCGTTGAAAATTACCGTGAAAATGGTGGAACACCTTGGTTAGATCATCGCCACACTGTTTTTGGACAAGTGAAAGCTGGTATGGATGTTGTTTATGCTATCGAAGGTGTCGCTAAAGGAGCAAACGATAAGCCTGTAGAAGATGTTGTCATTTTAGGTATTGAACTATAATGAGTCTTACTATTTCAACTCAATGATAGGGCGATATCAGTCTGTCATTTTCTCCTAAAATCATGCTATAATGAATGTATATATGAAAAAGGAGAGTAACATCACTATGGACTATAAAATAGGGGATATTATTAAGGGAAAAGTAACAGGTATCCAGACATATGGTATCTTTGTTGCTCTTGATAAAAATACCCAAGGACTTATTCATATTTCGGAATGCAAACATGGGTTTGTAACGGATTTAGATACAATGATTCAAGTGGACGACGACGTTGAGGCGAAAATCATTGATATTGATGAGTACACTAAAAAAATAAGTCTTTCCTTACGTGCGATGGAAACACTGATTGCACCGACACAGCCGCAACGTAAGAAACAAAGACGAAGACGGCATACACCTCAAATTGGATTTAAAACCCTACAAGATAAAATGCCGAAATGGATAGAAGAAGCGAAGCTTGATGAGAAAAATAGATTATCGAATATGAATGATAACCAATAGATTTGATGGAAGTGAGATGAACAGGCATGACAGAGAGCAAACGTGTTGCTGGAACGATTATGGTAACCAACCAGCAAGGCGAAACATTTTTTCTAGTTAAAGACAACGATGGTGTTTCTTCATTTATTTATGAACGAATTGAGGAAACAGAGAAACTTCCCATGGGTATTATTATGGAAACCTTGCTAGAGTTTGTAACGGTTGATTCAGAATCAATTCGATTGATGGATTTGACTAACATAAAAGGGCAAGATAAAACATCACCGTTGTTCGTCTTTGATTTAGTTGAAAGGCCTGAAGATGAAATGACGCTCTTAAATCAATCGGGATTGGTGACATGGCGAAGAACGAAAGACTTAACAGAACTGTTAAGCGAATGTGATTCAAATATTGTTCCAATGTATAAAAGTTAATTGCAATAACTTATAAATGTATAAATGGATGGAGGAAGTAAAAGAATGGCACATATTCAATTTGATTATTCAAAAGCATTGAAATTCTTCGGTCAACATGAAGTTGATTATTTACAAGATCAAGTAACAACTGCTGATAAAGCATTAAGAGAAGGTACAGGTGCAGGTAACGACTTTACTGGTTGGATTGAGTGGCCTGAAAAATACGACAAAGCAGAATTTGATCGTATTAAAGCTGCAGCTAAAAAGATTCAAGACGACTCAGAAGTGTTAGTTGTTATCGGTATTGGTGGTTCATACTTAGGCGCTCGCGCTGCAATTGATTTCTTAAACCATACATTCTACAACGTGCAAAATACAGCTGATCGTAAAACACCTCAAATCTTCTTTGCAGGTAATAGCATTAGCTCTACTTATCTAGCAGATCTTATTGAAGTTATTGGTGATCGTGATTTTTCTGTTAATATGATTTCTAAATCAGGTACTACAACTGAGCCTGCTATCGCTTTCCGTGTATTTAAAGAATTACTAATTAAGAAATATGGTAAAGAAGAAGCTGTTAAACGTATTTACTCAACAACAGACCGAGCAAAAGGTGCGGCTAAACACGAAGCAGATGTAGAAGGTTATGAAACATTCGTTATTCCTGATGACATCGGTGGACGTTTCACAGTTTTAACAGCAGTAGGATTACTTCCAATTGCAGTTAGCGGAGCGGATATTGATGCAATGATGGAAGGTGCACGTGATGCTCAAGAAGCATACTCAAACCCAGATTTGAAAGAAAACGGTGCATACCAATACGCTGCGATTCGTAACTTGTTATACCGTAAAGGGAAAGTAACAGAGTTATTAATTAACTACGAGCCAAGTATGCAATACTTCTCAGAATGGTGGAAACAGTTATTTGGAGAATCAGAAGGAAAAGACTTGAAAGGTATTTACCCATCAAGTGCTAACTTCTCAACTGACTTACATTCATTAGGTCAATATATCCAAGAAGGGCAACGTAACATTTTCGAAACTGTTATTAAAGTAGAGAATGCTCGTAAAAACATTACGATTCCTACTTTAGAAGAAGATTTAGATGGACTTAAGTATTTAGAAGGAAAAGAAATTGATTTTGTAAATACAAAAGCATACCAAGGAACACTATTAGCTCATACTGATGGTGATGTTCCTAACTTACTTCTAACAATTCCTGAACAAAACGCTTATACGCTAGGATATATGATTTACTTCTTTGAAATTGCTGTAGGTATTTCTGGTTACTTGAATGGTGTTAATCCATTTGATCAACCAGGAGTAGAAGCTTACAAGAAAAATATGTTCGCGCTATTAGGTAAACCTGGATTTGAAGAGTTAGCTAAAGAATTAAACGAACGTCTATAATAGAATGAAGAGGAACATATCCGCTTATAAGGAAGCGGATATGTTTTTTATTTTAATCACTTTTAGAATTGACAAGGCTTTCATTATTGTGATATAGTGTTTCTTACAGGGAGTTAAGAAAAAAAGAAAGAAAATCGTTGACAACTATTTTACTTTCGTGTTACTATTTTCAAGTCGCTTCGAGAGCTTATCAAACAAGCGATAAAAAACTTTTTAAAAAAGTTTTTAAAAACTGTTGACACATAATTAACACCGTGTTAATATATAGAAGTTGTCACGACACGAACTTAACGTAACACGTGATAGCGGATTTGACCTTTGAAAACTGAACAAAGAATGAACGAACCAAACGTGCAGGGTAATTCTTATTTATAAGAATTACACAACGAATCGCGATAGTAATCGCAAAAACATTAAGTCAGCAAGAAAGAGCTATTCAGCTTTTCATGTCGGGTTTCTGTACAAGAGCCCACACTTAACATGAGAGTTTGATCCTGGCTCAGGACGAACGCTGGCGGCGTGCCTAATACATGCAAGTCGTACGAATTGATTAAGGAGCTTGCTCCTTATGACGTTAGTGGCGAACGGGTGAGTAACACGTGGGTAACCTACCTTCAAGAGGGGGATAACATCCGGAAACGGGTGCTAATACCGCATAGTTTCAGCTTCCGCATGGAAGCCGAAGGAAAGACGGCCTTTGTGCTGTCACTTGGAGATGGACCCGCGGCGCATTAGTTAGTTGGTAGGGTAACGGCCTACCAAGACGATGATGCGTAGCCGACCTGAGAGGGTGATCGGCCACATTGGGACTGAGACACGGCCCAAACTCCTACGGGAGGCAGCAGTAGGGAATCTTCCGCAATGGACGAAAGTCTGACGGAGCAACGCCGCGTGAGTGAAGAAGGTTTTCGGATCGTAAAACTCTGTTGTTGGAGAAGAACAAGTAAGAGAGTAACTGCTCTTACCTTGACGGTACCCAACCAGAAAGCCACGGCTAACTACGTGCCAGCAGCCGCGGTAATACGTAGGTGGCAAGCGTTGTCCGGATTTATTGGGCGTAAAGCGAGCGCAGGCGGTTCCTTAAGTCTGATGTGAAAGCCCACGGCTCAACCGTGGAAGGTCATTGGAAACTGGGGAACTTGAATGCAGAAGAGGAGAGTGGAATTCCATGTGTAGCGGTGAAATGCGTAGATATATGGAGGAACACCAGTGGCGAAGGCGACTCTCTGGTCTGTAATTGACGCTGAGGCTCGAAAGCGTGGGGAGCAAACAGGATTAGATACCCTGGTAGTCCACGCCGTAAACGATGAGTGCTAAGTGTTGGAGGGTTTCCACCCTTCAGTGCTGCAGTTAACGCATTAAGCACTCCGCCTGGGGAGTACGGCCGCAAGGCTGAAACTCAAAGGAATTGACGGGGACCCGCACAAGCGGTGGAGCATGTGGTTTAATTCGAAGCAACGCGAAGAACCTTACCAGGTCTTGACATCCCTTGACACTCCTAGAGATAGGACGTTCCCTTCGGGGACAAGGTGACAGGTGGTGCATGGTTGTCGTCAGCTCGTGTCGTGAGATGTTGGGTTAAGTCCCGCAACGAGCGCAACCCCTATTGTTAGTTGCCAGCATTCAGTTGGGCACTCTAATAAGACTGCCGGTGACAAACCGGAGGAAGGTGGGGATGACGTCAAATCATCATGCCCCTTATGACCTGGGCTACACACGTGCTACAATGGATGGTACAACGAGCAGCAAACCCGCGAGGGCAAGCGAATCTCTTAAAGCCATTCTCAGTTCGGATTGCAGGCTGCAACTCGCCTGCATGAAGCCGGAATCGCTAGTAATCGCGGATCAGAACGCCGCGGTGAATACGTTCCCGGGTCTTGTACACACCGCCCGTCACACCACGAGAGTTTGTAACACCCGAAGTCGGTGGGGTAACCCTTATGGGAGCCAGCCGCCTAAGGTGGGATAGATGATTGGGGTGAAGTCGTAACAAGGTAGCCGTATCGGAAGGTGCGGCTGGATCACCTCCTTTCTAAGGAAATTATATGGAACCTGCCGATGTTCACATTCTTGTTCAGTTTTGAGAGGTTAACTCTCAAACCAATTGTTCCTTGAAAACTGAATAGTATAACATGAAATATAAAGTAAGAAACCAAAACATTTTACCGCGTTACACGTTGAACAGTTTTTTAACGAAAACAGTTTGATAGTAAAGGCCAGCAATGGCTGAAACTTGACCATAGGTTAAGTGAATAAGGGCGCACGGTGGATGCCTAGGCACTAGGAGCCGATGAAGGACGGGACTAACTCCGATATGCTCCGGGGAGCTGTAAGTAAGCTATGATCCGGAGATTTCCGAATGGGGAAACCCAATATCTTTGATAGGATATTACAAACACGTGAATACATAGCGTGTTTGAGGTACACGCAGGGAACTGAAACATCTCATTACCTGCAGGAAGAGAAAGAAAATTCGATTCCCTGAGTAGCGGCGAGCGAAACGGGAAAAGCCCAAACCAAAGAGCTTGCTCTTTGGGGTTGTAGGACTGGGACGTGAGACTGTAATGGATAGCAGAAGCTGGCTGGAAAGCCACGCGAAACAGGGTAAAAGCCCCGTATGCGAAATCTAAAGCAGCTCTACCAGTATCCTGAGTACGGCGGAACACGAGAAATTCCGTCGGAATCCGGGAGGACCATCTCCCAAGGCTAAATACTCCCTAGTGACCGATAGTGAACCAGTACCGTGAGGGAAAGGTGAAAAGCACCCCGGAAGGGGAGTGAAATAGTACCTGAAACCGTGTGCTTACAAGTAGTCAGAGCCCGTTAATGGGTGATGGCGTACCTTTTGTAGAATGGACCGGCGAGTTACGATCCCATGCGAGGTTAAGTTGAAAAGACGGAGCCGCAGCGAAAGCGAGTCTGAATAGGGCGAATGAGTATGTGGTCGTAGACCCGAAACCAGGTGACCTACCCATGTCCAGGTTGAAGGTGCGGTAATACGCACTGGAGGACCGAACCCACGCACGTTGAAAAGTGCGGGGATGAGGTGTGGGTAGCGGAGAAATTCCAATCGAACCTGGAGATAGCTGGTTCTCTCCGAAATAGCTTTAGGGCTAGCCTCGGATAAACGAATCGTGGAGGTAGAGCACTGTTTGGACTAGGGGCCCTTCTCGGGTTACCGAATTCAGATAAACTCCGAATGCCATGGATTCAAGTCCGGGAGTCAGACTGCGAGTGATAAGATCCGTAGTCGAAAGGGAAACAACCCAGCCCACCAGCTAAGGTCCCAAAGTATCTGTTAAGTGGAAAAGGATGTGGGGTTGCACAGACAACTAGGATGTTGGCTCAGAAGCAGCCATCATTCAAAGAGTGCGTAATAGCTCACTAGTCGAGTGACCCTGCGCCGAAAATTTACCGGGGCTAAACAGATCACCGAAGCTGTGGATTCAACCAATAGGTTGAGTGGTAGGAGAGCGTTCTAAGGGCATTGAAGCTAGACCGTGAGGACTGGTGGAGCGCTTAGAAGTGAGAATGCCGGTATGAGTAGCGAAAGACGGGTGAGAATCCCGTCCACCGTATGACTAAGGTTTCCTGGGGAAGGCTCGTCCTCCCAGGGTTAGTCGGGACCTAAGCCGAGGCCGATAGGCGTAGGCGATGGACAACAGGTTGATATTCCTGTACCAGTTGTTTTTGTTTGAACGATGGAGGGACGCAGGAGGCTAAGGAAATGCGTGCGATTGGAAGAGCACGTCCAAGCAACAAGTCTTGTGGAGAGTCAAATGCTTTCTACTATACGGACAAGTTGTGATGGGGAGGGAAATTTAAGTACCGAAGTTCCTGATGTCACACTGCCAAGAAAAGCTTCTAGTTAGAAACCAACTGCCCGTACCGCAAACCGACACAGGTAGTCGAGGAGAGCATCCTAAGGTGAGCGAGCGAACTCTCGTTAAGGAACTCGGCAAAATGACCCCGTAACTTCGGGAGAAGGGGTGCTGACCGCAAGGTCAGCCGCAGTGAATAGGCCCAAGCGACTGTTTATCAAAAACACAGGTCTCTGCAAAATCGAAAGATGACGTATAGGGGCTGACGCCTGCCCGGTGCTGGAAGGTTAAGAGGAGAGGTTAGCTTCGGCGAAGCTTTGAATTGAAGCCCCAGTAAACGGCGGCCGTAACTATAACGGTCCTAAGGTAGCGAAATTCCTTGTCAGGTAAGTTCTGACCCGCACGAAAGGCGTAACGATTTGGGCACTGTCTCAACGAGAGACTCGGTGAAATTATAGTACCAGTGAAGATGCTGGTTACCCGCGACAGGACGGAAAGACCCCATGGAGCTTTACTGCAGGTTGATATTGATTGTTTCTGCTACATGTACAGGATAGGTAGGAGCCATTGAAGTCGGGACGCTAGTCTCGATGGAGGCGCCATTGGGATACTACCCTTGTAGCAGGACCACTCTAACCCGCCACCCTTATCGGGTGGGGAGACAGTGTCAGTCGGGCAGTTTGACTGGGGCGGTCGCCTCCTAAAATGTAACGGAGGCGCCCAAAGGTTCCCTCAGAATGGTTGGAAATCATTCGTAGAGTGCAAAGGCAGAAGGGAGCTTGACTGCGAGACCTACAAGTCGAGCAGGGACGAAAGTCGGGCTTAGTGATCCGGTGGTTCCGCATGGAAGGGCCATCGCTCAACGGATAAAAGCTACCCTGGGGATAACAGGCTTATCTCCCCCAAGAGTTCACATCGACGGGGAGGTTTGGCACCTCGATGTCGGCTCGTCGCATCCTGGGGCTGTAGTCGGTCCCAAGGGTTGGGCTGTTCGCCCATTAAAGCGGCACGCGAGCTGGGTTCAGAACGTCGTGAGACAGTTCGGTCCCTATCCGTCGCGGGCGTTGGAAATTTGAGAGGAGCTGTCCTTAGTACGAGAGGACCGGGATGGACACACCGCTGGTGTACCAGTTGTTCTGCCAAGGGCATTGCTGGGTAGCTATGTGTGGACGGGATAAACGCTGAAAGCATCTAAGCGTGAAGCCCCCCTCAAGATGAGATTTCCCATCATTTTAAATGAGTAAGACCCCTGAGAGACGATCAGGTAGATAGGCTAGAAGTGGAAGTGCAGCGATGTATGGAGCGGACTAGTACTAATCGGTCGAGGACTTAACCAATAATAAAACGGTAATCAAGTAAAATGGGTTTCAAACCAAAGGTTTCGTGTTAACTATTCAGTTTTGAGGGAACAACCTCAAAAGAACACTGTGGGCATAGCCCAAGTGTATCATGTCTGTAAACTGCTAAAGCAGCAACAGCCATGACAATATGTGCGGTGGCGATGGCAAGAAGGTCACACCTGTTCCCATCCCGAACACAGAAGTTAAGCTTCTTAGCGCCGATTGTAGTGAAGGGTTTCCCTTTGTGAGAGTAGGACGCTGCCGCGCATTTTTTTTATTTCGGAGGTTTAGCTCAGCTGGGAGAGCGTCTGCCTTACAAGCAGGATGTCAGCGGTTCGATCCCGTTAACCTCCATAGTCATAGTAATATGACAAAGTGAGTCACACTCACACATCAACGTAATGTTGAGTCATTAGCTCAGTTGGTAGAGCATCTGACTTTTAATCAGAGGGTCGCAGGTTCGAGCCCTGCATGACTCATTTTTTGTTTAAAAAAATGAAATAAAATGGTTATTATTTTCATAATACTATTTATATTGCCGGCTTAGCTCAGTTGGTAGAGCATCTGATTTGTAATCAGAGGGTCGAGGGTTCAAGTCCTTTAGCCGGCATTAACTGCGGAAGTAGTTCAGTGGTAGAACATCACCTTGCCAAGGTGGGGGTCGCGGGTTCGAACCCCGTCTTCCGCTTTTATTTTTTTGACAAGCACCCATAGCTCAATTGGATAGAGTACCTGACTACGAATCAGGCGGTTGCAGGTTCGACTCCTGCTGGGTGCATAAAATTACGGGAAGTAGCTCAGCTTGGTAGAGCACTTGGTTTGGGACCAAGGGGTCGCAGGTTCGAATCCTGTCTTCCCGATTTTATTTTCAACATTATGGGGGCTTAGCTCAGCTGGGAGAGCGCCTGCCTTGCACGCAGGAGGTCAGCGGTTCGATCCCGCTAGTCTCCATTCCATAATGAATTATGGTTAAAAGATTTACGGTTCCGTGGTGTAGGGGTTAACATGCCTGCCTGTCACGCAGGAGATCGCGGGTTCAAATCCCGTCGGAACCGCCATGCGGGTGTAGTTTAGTGGTAAAACTACAGCCTTCCAAGCTGTTGTCGGGAGTTCGATTCTCCTCACCCGCTTTTGGAAGTAGGGCCTATAGCTCAGCTGGTTAGAGCGCACGCCTGATAAGCGTGAGGTCGATGGTTCGAGTCCATTTAGGCCCATATTTTTAATGGGGAAGTACTCAAGTGGCTGAAGAGGCGCCCCTGCTAAGGGTGTAGGTCGGATCATACCGGCGCGAGGGTTCAAATCCCTCCTTCTCCGTTTTTAAAAGAACAAGGCCCGTTGGTCAAGCGGTTAAGACACCGCCCTTTCACGGCGGTAACACGGGTTCGAATCCCGTACGGGTCATTAGTCTAGTTAAGTCTTAGTAATT